>JBEPUT010000026.1:0-57874 GCA_041691395.1 Chitinophagaceae bacterium | reverse complement strand
TTAAATTGTTCCTGATAAATTTTTTGCCAAAATGATTTGCTTACAGAGGATTAGAAAGCAAAATCTGACGGTTCTTGTTATTTTTATGCTGGTGGGCCTGGGAAGCCTGTGCTGTGCGGGTTTTGGTTCCCGGCAATCCCAAGTGAATCATGCGGGTGATAGCCAGAATCCGTATGCGGGTTCTGCTTCCTGCCAGGGTTGCCATAAAGAGATTTACGATACCCATATCCTCACCGCTCATTATTTATCTTCCCGTCCTCCGCTCGGAGAATACATTAAAGGCGGTTTTTCCCCTTCCCGTAATCATTTCAGATTTAATAAGTTTACAGATGTGGTGATGGATAAAACCGACAGCGGTTTTTACCAAACGGCGTATGTAAATGATGTTTTATTTCAAAGGGAAGCCTTCGGCATGGTGATTGGTTCCGGAAGAAAGGGGCAGACCTATCTGTATTGGAAAGACAGTACTCTTTTCCAGTTGCCTATATCTTATTATACTCCACAGAACAGTTGGTGCGTGAGCCCTGGTTATCCGTCGGCCCTAATTTATTTCTATAAAACAATTCCACCCAATTGCATGGAATGCCATGCCAGTTTTGTCAAAACTGCACCGCATCCGAACGGCACGGTGTCGTTCGACAGCAGCACCCTGATCTACGGAATAGATTGCGAACGTTGCCATGGCCCGTCAGCGGCGCACGTAGCCTTTCACCTGAAAAACCCGGATGAAAAAATTGCGCGGTTCGTCATCAATCCGAAATGGCTGGACCGCCAGCAAAGGCTCGATGCCTGCGCCCTTTGTCATTCCGGCTTCCGAAAAGAAAAACTTCCTGCCTTCTCTTTTCAGGAAGGAGATAAACTGGATGATTTTTCAACGGCAACGTTTAACGACAAAACCAACTCCGCTCTGGATGTTCACGGTAATCAATATGGACTCCTCACCGCGAGCAAATGCTTTAAATCTTCCCCGATGGATTGTTCCTCCTGCCATAATGTGCACCGGACCGAACTGAATGATCCTGTTCTGTTTTCCAGTCGTTGCATCACCTGTCACCAGGAAAAAGGACCCGATACCTGCACTTTGATTCCTCCGAAAGGATTGGTGCTGCGTGATGATTGTGTTGACTGCCACATGCCCCTGCTGCCCTCTAAAAAAATATTCCTGCAAATGGATGATCCCAGCAAATCAACGCCCGATCTGGTGAGGACGCACCGGATCGCCATCTATCCGGACATCACCAAGGAATTCCTGGCCGCCCGTTCCCTGAAAGCGAACTGAAGGGAACGGCCCACCGGAAAATCAATCCTTATATTTTCCGCTCCAGCGCGAGGGTGAGGTATTTATTGGTAAACCCATTTTTCAGCAGAGAGACAAGGCGCATGAAAAACAGACGTGGATGGATCAGGTAAAATTTCAATATATGATCCCTGATCCCGGATATTCTTTTATTTTTTTTGGAACCCATAACACCGGACAAAGCATAAGGCTGAACCTGCAACAGTTTTTCCGTTTCTGTAAATAATTGTGGCGGAAACAGCCTGCGGAAACTTTGTTCGGAAAAATCGGACAAATGAAAGGGATTTCCATCGGTAGACGGTGTAACAGGCGCCGAAACGACCAATATACCCCCTGGCCGTAACAGGCCATATAGCTTTTGTACAAAGGCCGCCGGATCTTTCAGGTGTTCAATGGTTTCCAGTGAAACGATCCCGTCATATGGGTGTTCATCCGTATAATCCAGCACATCCGAACGGATATATTGAATGCCGGGATGGGCATACCGCCCCCGCGCATAATCAATCGTTTCTGCTGAAATATCCACTCCCGTAAACCGGCTTTGCTGAAACTTTTCCAGGCTGGCCAGTCCGTGTATGCCATATCCGGCACCACAGGCCATATCCAGTATTCTTCCGGCAGGCAGCAACCGGGAAGCAAAACGGTATCGTTCAAGGTGCAGTTCATAGGAAAGTCTGTCAAAAGAATCCCCAAGATCCAGTTGGTCCGGCACAATTCTTTCCATCGAAGTGTCCATCAAGCCTTTTCTTTATGGTTATTCAAACTGGCCAGGGATTGGTTCCTGACCAGAGTGGTGAGCAGGTCTTCCAGTTTTTTAATTTTTGCATACAGGATCACCACAATATAACCAAAGCCCATGATGGCGAGGTAAAAAATCAGATCGGCGCCGCGGCCAATTCCCAGAAGACGCGCCAGTTTATTGGTCATGTCCGGAAAAAGAATAAACACTATGCCCAGCAGAAATAGTCCCGATACAAAAATTTTATCGATGGCGGCACTGCGGAATCGGCGCAAATAACTGATCATTATAAAAATAATGGCCACAATGAGAATTACCTGGATGATTTTCATATCAGTTTTTTTTAAAGAGCAAATGAAATAAAATATTTACGGCGTTCCATACGGGCTGACCCTTTTTTTTTGAATAGGCGCTGTATTGAATGTGCACCGGCACTTCCTTATACCTCAGGGAATGGGAACGAACGCCGGCCAGGATTTCGGTGGCATGGGCCATGCCAGGCTGCGTAAAATGCAGGAGATCCAGGGCCCTCCGGTTCATGGCCCGGAAACCGTTGTGTGCATCGGTGAGTAAAATACCAGTCAGCGCATAATTCAGCCAACGTCCGGCGCGAAGCACCAGCATTCTTGTGAGGGGCAAACCGGGATGGATTTTTTCCAGGAAGCGGGAACCAAAAACAACATCACATTCCCCGTTCAGCAAGGGTTTCAGTAAACGGATGATCTCCCTGCCATCGTGCTGGCCATCTGCATCAAAATGCACTACATAATCGGCATGCATGCGGCGGGCGGCCTCCATCCCCGTTTCCAGCGCGGCACCCTGGCCCCGGTTGATCACATGGCGTATAAGGGTTACCGGTAGTTCGGCAACAATTTGGGCTGTGTGATCCGAGGAACCATCATCCACGACGATGATGGGATAACCCAGGGTCAACAGGGATTCCAGCACCTCATGAACAACAGGGGCCTCATTGAAGGCGGGTATGATCAGATAAACGCTCAATTTCCCATGGTCTTTGAAATCCGCGAAGTATAATAAAAAACGTCGGGTGTGGCAAACGCCAGTTTTGTTTCGTTCTTTCTAAAGTAAGGAGGGAACAGATAGGGGACCCGGATATCAATCACTGTTATCAGCAGCAAAGGTTTCGAGGTCGGAATGGATTCAGGCAGCAGACTGATGTCCTGTACAGTGGCAACTCCGGCCAGACCACAAATATTGGCTATTTCGGGTGAATTCGTGCAAACCACCACCCTTTGATTTTCATCCAGGGCCTGCCGGGTAAGGGCCAGCGCCTTCAGGTCGATCCGCTCCAGGTCCCTGGCCGTTCCGTATTTTTTTTCTTTTACCACTTTTTTAAACAGGAAATAACCGCCATGTAAAACCTCTCCCGTAAGGATCAGGCAAAACAGCAGACGGAAGATCAGCAGTCCCGTTTTTCCGAAAAAAGGTTTACCATTCACCCACAGATAGATAACAAATTGAAAAACAAGGATGGAAAAAACCGCGTAATAGCGGGTCTCTTCGAAATATACCCAGGAAGGCGTTCTGAGGGAGTAATATTCGTTCATCCTTACGGTGAGAGCGGCCAGGAAAAGAATCAGGCAGGCGCTGACCAGGAAGGCCTGAAGCGCGTAATAAGCGCGATAATCTTTCCGCACGAATCCCTTCCGGCGGATCAGGGTAAAACCGATATAGGTGAGCCAGATCACACAACCCCAGTTCAGCACCGACCAGAAATGGGTCATATCCTGGTACCTGAGGCGGCTATGCAAAGTAACCTGCATACTGTAAAAGTTCAGGTTGATGAAACTGGTCAGGATCATGGGTCCAAGACGCAGCAATTGTTCAGGGAAAAATCCTGTTTTCGTGGGATTAAAATACAAGGCCTGCCCCGAACGGGAATACAGGTAAACCAACAGCCCTCCAAGCAACACCAGCACCATCAGAAACCCTGCAATGGCCATTTGCCGGAATTCCTTTATGCGCAGTTTATAACCATACCAGAAAAGGCTTAAAAAAGGAACGGCAGCGATGGCCAGGTAAAGGTATTTCAGATAGGCACAAAACGAAAAGCAAAGAGCGGCCAGCAATACGATCCCCGCCGGGCGGGATGCGGATTTAACGTAGAACAGCAGCAGACTGAATCCGGCCAGGTAGAACAACGTGCCCATCATATCAGCAAATTCAAAAAGGAAATCATGCAGGATGAAACCAAAGTACAAAACCGAAACAGAAATGACCCAGGCCGGGAAATCCAGCTGATAAAGCAGTTTCCGGAATATCAGCACCAGTGCTGTAAGGGCAAAGGCATTCAGGAGATAGGCGGTATGCATCCAGTCCGTTCCCGAAAGCCGGTGCGTAATCACCAGCAACCAGGAATATCCCGGCGGCCATTGATTCAAAAAGATATAAGATGAGTCAGAGAGATCCTGCAGGGAAGCCATTTTGATGCTGTACCCATGGCCCTCCGAGAGATTATTTGCCGCGGCCATGATAAAAGAAAGGTCATTGTCAATATTGCTCAAAATCATCTGCCAGGAATTGATGGCGATAATGGCCAGGACCGTAGTCAGGATGGCCGCTGTTTTTCCGGATAAAATATGCTGTACCCGATTCATTGACTGACGCTTAGGTTTAAGGTTCAAACTTAAGCTAAATTAAAAAGCGGCCCCGCAATGCCTTTAGAGGATAGAGGATCTGCACGGATCACAATATCTTCGCTGCCGGTTGGCTAAAAAGCATTCACCATGAATAATCCGTCAGATGCTGTGCTGGAAGTGATTGACCTCAACGTAAAATACGGGGATTTCCAGGCAGTGAAAAATGTTAGCTTCTCGGTACGGGCAGGGGAAATTTTTGGATTGCTCGGGCCCAATGGCGCCGGTAAAACTTCTTCCCTGAGTGCGGTGGAAGGGCTGCTGGTGCCGGAATCAGGCCGCATCCGGGTAGCGGGTTTTGATGTAAAGACCCACGCCCGTCATGCGCGCGCAAATATGGGCGTGCAGTTGCAGGCCACCAGTTTCCAGCCGGAACTGAACGTTGCCGAGATCATTCGTTTATATGCCGGTATTTATGGCGTGATCCTGACACGGGAAAAACTGGATGCTATACTGGAAAATATCAACCTCCGGGAAGCAGGCGCCAAAAAATTCGGACAACTTTCAGGTGGACAGCAGCAAAGGGTTTCACTGGTGATCGCCCTGATCCATGAACCGAAACTGGTGTTGCTGGACGAACCCACCACCGGCCTTGATCCCCAGGCAAGACGCCAGCTCTGGGAAAGGATAGAGGCCCTGAGAAATCAGGGACACGGTATATTGCTTACGACTCACTCCATGGAAGAAGCCGAATCCGTCTGCGACCGGGTTGCCATCATCGACCATGGCCAGGTGATCAGCACTGATACACCCCAGACGCTTATAGATTCCCACCGCAACGATCCGGCTGTGATCCGCGCCTCCCGGAAAGGAAGGATTACGCTGGAAGATGTATTCATCGGGCTTACCGGTAACCAGGTGAGGGTCTAGTCGATTTCAAACAAGATATTATGCAAAAGATACCGTCCACCTCCGCCATTTTTACTTCGCTTCTGCGCGCGGACCTGCTCACGCAATGGCGCAACCGAAAATCCTTTGTGCTGATCCTCATCGTGCCTGTGGTGATCCTGTTTTCCTGGAAAACAGTGATCGATGAACGCGGCGGCGCTTTTGTACTGGGAACCTGCATCACCCTCGGTCTCATCACCATCGGGCTAATGGGGTATTCCAATTCCGTGGCGCGTGACCGGGATAAAGGCATATTTCAAAGATTGCGTGTGGCGCCCCTGCCTGCCTGGTCCATCATGACCAGCCGGCTGCTCGTTCAGATGCTGATGATCTTATTACTCACCAGCACCGTATTCATAGCGGGATTTTATTTCGATCACATTTCGCTTTCTGCGGGCGGCTACCTGCTGGGCTATGTAACCGCCCTCGTCGGGGGTGCCGTTTACCTGGGGATCGGGCAAATGATCGTGGGACTCATTAAAAATGCCGAAACCGTGCATTCCACCAGCCGCCTGGTTTATTTTGTTTTCATCATGGTGGGCATGTTTGGGGAACTGGGTATTCTGGGAACACCAATCGGCCATCTGGTAAAATGGTCACCCTATGGAACGGTAAAACACATTCTGGCCAGCAGTTTTCAGTCCGGATCCTGGGATCTTTCCGCCACCAGGGCACTCCTCCTCACGTTGGGATATGCGATAATTTTTTCGGTACTCGGGATCAGGTGGTTTCAATGGAGCCCTTCGGAGAAGGGTTGATGACTTTGCCCATTTCCCATTGTCAATGGTCAATGGTTCATTCTTTTTTCCCAGTTCTGGAAACCGGCAAAGAACGGCTGCAATAATATTTTATTATTAAACAAACCCGTATCTTGATTTGGTAAATATTGTGTAACGGTGGCATGAATTTTCTACTACTATGAGTATGAACGGCAAAGGCAGGTATAAGTTTAAAGTGATCAATGGGATCCTTTCCTGGAAGAATACGGAAATGGACCGGTACATGCCGGTATCGGCAGAGATTCTCACGCGGGTGGTATTGCTGTACGAAAAAGAAATAAAGAACGGACTGGATCTCTGGAATGAAATTGAAGCAGAACAAAAACATACGATTTCCGACGTGAACATGACCCGGTTGTATGAACAACTGGTAAACTGGATGGAACACCTGCAGGGCATTTTCGGGGACACCGATCCGTTCCGGGACAAGGACCGGTGGACGGAGGATCAGCAGATCCACTTAAACTGATTCTTTATTTCCTGCCTGAATATAATTCAGAGAAATTATAAATTCAGTGCCCGCTCCCGGGGAGCTGAACACCTGGATTCTTCCCTTGTGATTCAAAATGATATTTTGCGTATTTGTCAAACCAAGACCGTTGCCCTTTGATTTGGAGGTAAAATACGGGTCGAATATTTTAGAAAGTGTTTCTGCATCCATGCCCTTCCCATTATCGTGTATCGTGATGCGGCAATAACCATCGGCGATGGCCGTTTGCACAGTCAGTATACCTTTCTCCGGAGTCGTGGCCTCCATAGCGTTCACCAGGATATTCAGCAGCGCAATCTTCATCTGGCCCCTGTCCACGTTCATCCAGATGGGAATGTCAGTATATTTTTTTTCAATGCTGATGTGATTGAGTCGCACGCGGTCCTGCACTTCCTGCAGGGTTTCTTCCATCAGGGCTACAACGTTTATCTTTTCCTGTTTCAGCTCGGAAAATTTGGTGGCGCTGAGCAATTCATTGATCAGCTGGTTTATCCGTTTGGAATTGCGGCTGATGATTTCCAGAAACATTTTTTTATCTTCCGGGCTGAGGGTTGCATTTTCCAGGTGGCTGGCCGAAAGATCGATGTTGGTGAGCGGATTCCTCACTTCATGGGCAATCACCCGGGCTATCTGACCCGTACTGGTAAATCTTTCGAGGCTGCGCAGTTCAATCAGTTCGCGGTTGGCTGCGTCCAGTTCCCTGATGCGTTTTTCCAGTTGATCATGATAACTTTCCGCCCGCAGGGTGGCTGCCCTTTTAGCCCTGCTCTCCATATTGAACGTGATCAGCGAATAGATAATAAGTAGCACCGAAACGGTCCCCGCCGCCACGATGATCCAAAACACGATTTTATTATAGAAATAGACTTTGTCCATCCGGAGATTCAGCAATTCGTTTTCATGGTCACTGATGTTTTTAGACATGAGTCCGATGGAGTCCATGAGCACCTTGCTGCTGAATGTTTTCGTTCGCAGAGATTCATTCACCTGAAAGGGTTTGGTCTTAAAGGTCTCTATCTGCTCCCTGTTAATTTCGTATTTCCGGCTGATCAATCCCTGCATCAGGCCGACCCTTTCTTTTTCCTGGGGACTGTCTTTAACGGAAACGAATAGTATGTTGAATATCGAATCCACTTCCTGATGGCTCCTGAAATAAGGCTCCAGAAAACGATCATCACCAATCATGACATAATTTCTCCAGCCGATCTCAGCGTCTTTGATGTAGGCTGTGAGCACTTCCAGTTTATGAATCACGTCATGGGTATGGTCCACCCATTCATTTTGTTTCCGGAGTTGTAAGAGCGTGGAAATGGAAAGAAAATAGGATAACAGCAATAGTGCAAAAGCCAAAAAATAACCGCTTCTGATTTTATTTGGGAAGTCAAATTTCATAAGCTGCCAGGGGTAAAGAAAATATCCGGAGTAAACCCGATTGTCAAAGGATACGCCCCAGTAGATATATTTTTCCTTCCGGAAACTGAAATTACGTAAAAAATCAAATAAGCAACATGGCATCTCCGTAACTGAAAAACCGGTATTTATCCTTGATCGCTCTTTTATAAGCTTCCATGGT
Source organism: Chitinophagaceae bacterium (assembly GCA_041691395.1). Lineage (GTDB taxonomy): Bacteria > Bacteroidota > Bacteroidia > Chitinophagales > Chitinophagaceae > Puia. The sequence continues at coordinate 49,451 of JBEPUT010000026.1, read as the reverse complement.
GAGATCATAGCCGGCAAAAGCACATACCATGATCAAAAGACTGGTTTTTGGGAGATGAAAATTGGTGATGAGCGCATCCGCAATATTAAACTGATAGGGAGGATGAATAAACGTATTTGTCCAACCTTCTGAAGGTTTCAATAATTTTTCAGCCGTAAAAGAGGACTCCAGTGCGCGCATGGTGGTGGTACCGACGGAACAAATCCGGTGACCGCCCATCCGGGCCTTGTTCACGATCCGGCAGGCTTCATCGTCGATCCGGTAATATTCCGCATCCATTTTGTGTTTGCTGAGGTCTTCCACTTCTATTGGGCGGAAAGTGCCCAGGCCCGTGTGTAAAGTGGCTTCCGCGAACCGGATACCCTTGATCTCAAGACGCTTGATCAGTTCTTTGCTGAAGTGGAGGCCGGCAGTAGGTGCCGCTACCGCGCCTTCATGTTTGGCGTAAACGGTTTGGTATCTTTCCTTATCTTCTTCATCGGGTTTGCGTTTGATGTATTTGGGCAACGGTGTTTCACCAAGCAGCTCCAGCACCTGGCGGAATTCATCATCGGTGCCGTCCCATAAAAACCGGATCGTACGCCCCCGGCTGGTGGTATTGTCAATCACTTCTGCCACCAGTTCGTCGTTGTCTCCGAAATAGAGTTTATTTCCCACACGGATCTTTCTGGCGGGATCAACGATCACGTCCCATAACCGGTTGGGTTTATTCAGTTCACGAAGCAGAAATACTTCTATTTTTGCGCCGGTCTTTTCTTTACGGCCGTACATGCGCGCCGGAAATACTTTGGTGTTATTCACGACAAACACATCCTTGTCGTTGAAATATTCCATAACGTCCCGGAAATGTTTATTTTCTATATGTCCGGTTTTGCGATGCACAACCATCATCCGGCTGTCTTCTCTCCGTTTGGCAGGGTGCTGGGCAATAAGATTTAATGGAAGATCGAATTTGAACTGGGAAAGCTTCATTCAGTCAGAATTTTTATAAGTTCCCGGTACATGAGTCGAAGGTGGGCAACGCAGGACTGATCGTTCAAACCAGGTCTTACGGCACCCGATTCGATTCATGTTACGGCATGATTTTACAAGCGTGCAAAGGTAGCGAAGATTGTGGAATAAGCAATGGCCGGGTGAAGAAAAGCCGGTCATGCGTCATCCGTCAACCCCTTTTCTCCCTGGTATCGCCTCGACCAGCGATCTTGTATAATCCGTTCCCGGATTCCGGTAAAGCGTTTCCGCATCGCCTGTTTCCACAATCCTGCCCTTTTCCATCACCATCACCCGATCGCACAGGTAGCGGACAACCGAAAGATCATGGGAAATAAATACCGCGGTGAAACCAAATTCCCGCTTGAGGTCGTTGATGAGGTTCAACACCTGGGCCTGGACGCTTACGTCCAGGGCTGAAACGGACTCGTCAAATACCACGAATTCCGGGTTCAGGGCAAGTGCCCGGGCAATTACAATGCGTTGCCGCTGGCCTCCGGAAAATTCATGGGGATACCGGTTAACGTATTCTGGTTTCAGGTCCACTTTTTTCAGGAGCTCCCCAACCTTTTCCTTTCTTCCGGAGGCGCTCAGAAAAGGTTCATGGATTTTCAGGGGTTCAATTAGGGCCGACCCGATGGTGAGCCGGGGATTCAGGGAAGAATAAGGATCCTGAAATACGATCTGTATATTTTTCCGGAAGGGCCTGAGCACGTGTTCGGGCATGGCCAGCAGGTCATGATCGCCAAAACGGATACTGCCGGCTACCGGTTTATTCAACCGGAGCAGGGCCCTGCCCAGGGTTGTTTTTCCACAGCCGGATTCGCCGACCAGCCCCAGCGTTTCGCCGGTAAATACGTCGAAACTGACATCCTGAACCGCTTTCACCCAGCGTTTTTCACGACCCAGCCAGGTTTTTCCGGAAGAATACCAGATGTCCAGGTTTTTTACGCCGATCAGGATCCCGGAAGTTTCTACCGGAGGCCTTACGTCAGAAACACTTTTCTTTCCTGCACTACGCTCTGTGACTCCGGAAGCCGCTGTTCCTGAAAGATCTTTAGCAATATCCGGCTTTCCCTTTGAAGGATCCCGGGCAGTCAGATCCGACACCGGACTTTCCGCAGCCTGTTTTTCATTCAGGAAATCACTTACCACGGGAAGCCTTTCTCCTTTGTGATGGAGAACCGGCCGGCAGAGTAATAAACCCCGAGTATAGGGATGCTGCGGGTGAGCAAAAATATCTTTGACCCTTCCCTTTTCTACAATTTTTCCGCGGTACATCACCAGGGCGCGGTCCGCCAGATCGGCCACCAGTCCCAGATCATGGGTAATAAAAACCATTCCCATATTTTCAGATCGCCGCAAATCCTGAAGCAGCTCCAGGATGGTTTTCTGAACGGTCACATCCAGGGCGGTGGTGGGTTCATCACAGACCAGCAGGGCTGGTTTGCAACTGATGGCCATGGCGATCATCACCCGTTGTTTCTGTCCCCCGCTCAGCTGGTGCGGATAACGGTTGAACAATATTTCCGGGTCGGGCAGTCTCACCTTTTCAAACAACTGAAGCACTTCCTGCTTTGCCTGGCGGTTGCCGGCTTTACGGTGGATCTGCAATGGCTCCATCACCTGTTTTCCGCAGGTCATCACAGGATTCAGGGAGGTCATGGGTTCCTGAAAAATAATACCGATGCGGTTTCCCCGCAGGCAACGAAGGTCCGTCTCCGACAGTTTCAGCAGGTCGGTTGCCTTTTCCCCGTCCGGCGAAAACAGTATTTCTCCCTGGTCGATGCGGGCCGCTCCTCCGCCCGGCAGTAAATGCAGGATGGACAGTGCCGTAACTGATTTCCCCGATCCCGACTCTCCCACCACGGCCAGCATTTCCCCCGCATGCACTTCCAGGGAAATATCCTGGAGGGCTGCTGTAAATCCGCCGGGCGACCGGAAGGAAAGGGATAAATGATTTATTTGAAGTAATGGACGCAATCTGGAAATTTAAAAGCGGAGGTGCCTGACCGTTAGTCCGCCGTTGATCAGCTGTTTCAGGGAATCAATGCCAATTTTCAAATGGATCTCCACAAATTCGTCGGTTACCTTCCGGTCGCTTTCCGTTGTCTTTACCCCATCCGGAATCATGGGCTGGTCACTCACCAGCAACAGGGCTCCCGTAGGGATCTTATTAAAAAATCCAACGGAAAAGATGGTTGCCGTTTCCATATCCACGGCATAGGCCCGTATGGTTTTCAGATATTCCTTAAACTTTTCATCATGTTCCCATATCCTCCGGTTGGTGGTATACACGGTTCCCGTCCAGTAGTCCACCTCGTATTCCCGGATGGTGGTGGAAATGGCTTTCTGCAGCGCAAAGGCAGGAAGGGCGGGCACTTCGGGCGGGAAATAATCATTCGAAGTTCCTTCCCCGCGAATCGCGGCAATGGGAAGGATCAGGTCGCCCAGTTTATTCCTTTTTTTTAATCCTCCGCATTTGCCCAGGAATAAAACAGCTTTGGGACTGATGGCGGAAAGCAGGTCCATGACGGTTGCCGCCGAAGGACTGCCCATGCCCATATTGATGATGCTGATGTCCCCGGACGTGGCACAGCTCATGGCCTTATCTTCTCCCACCACCGGCACCTGATGTAAATCGGCAAACAGGTGCACATAATGGGAGAAGTTGGTGAGCAGGATATACTTTCCGAAATTCTCCAGTTGCTCGCCGGTATAACGCGGGAGCCAGTTGGAGACTATCTCTTCTTTCGTTTTCATTATTTTATGGTTGATGGAATATGGTGGATGGGTGATGGAAATCAGGTGCGGATTTTCAACAAAGTCCATCAACCATCAGCCATAAACCATCAACGAATCCAGCGATCTTCTGTAAATTTAGCAAATAACAGGTATGATTAAAATCTATTACCCCCCCTATCCTTTCAAGATTAAGGAAGAGGAATACGGTAAAGAATTTATTTTTGACGAACAGCGCAAGCAATGGGTGAGGCTCACGGAAGAAGAGTGGGTGCGCCAGAATTTTACTCAATACCTGTTACAGGTTAAAAAATATCCTTCCAGTTATATTGCCGTGGAAAAGAAAATGAAACTGGGCGAAATGAATAAACGTTTCGACATCCTCGTGTATGATAAAGCGGCAAAACCCTGGATGATGATTGAATGCAAGGCAATGCACAAACCCCTCGACAAAACCGTACTCTGGCAGGCGCTTCATTATAATATCGCGATACCGGTGAAATACCTGGTGATCACCAATGGCCAGGAATGCCATGGTTATAAAAAGGCGGACATTGATTTTGAGGAGATGGGGGTGTTGCCGACGTATGATGAGTGAGGGTAATTATGGAAAAATCCCCAACTCCTTATAACTCGTTCCCACCTTATTAATCGCCACCACATATGCGGCGGTGCGCATGTCCGGGATCTTCGGATTGGCTTTCCAGCAATTCATGATTTCGTGGGTGGCGGCGATCATGGTTTCTTCGAGACCGCTGTATACCAGATCGGCTTCTTCGGGACCGTGCATGATGAATTCCCTTTCCTTGGTTTTGACACTTTTGCCGGTGAGTTCTTCCAGCTGGCTCAGGATTTGGGTATTGAGGTTTTCGGTAAATCTTTTTTCCATCCTGCCGTAGCGGACGTGACTGAGATTTTTCAGCCATTCGAAATAGGAAACCGTTACCCCGCCGGCATTCAGATACATATCCGGCACCACGAGCACCCCTTTTTTTATAAACACTTCATCGGCTTCCGGTGTAAGCGGTCCGTTGGCCGCTTCACCGATGATTTTTGCTTTCACCCGGGGTGCGTTTTTCCCATTGATCACGTTCTCCAGTGCTGCGGGGACCAGGATATCGCATTCCAGTTCGAGCGCATCGGAAGTTTGGGGAAGGTTGGTGGCGCCGGGGAAATTTAAAATAGATCCCGTTTTCTTCCGGTGCTGAAAAACTTCCTCTTCATTCAGTCCCGCGGGATTGGTAATGGCCCCTTCAAATTCAGCCAGGCCGATTACTTTGGCGCCACCTTCCCGGAAAAATTTTGCCGCATGATAACCAACGTTGCCGAGACCCTGCACCACCACGGTTTTCCCTTCTACGCCCGGCTTCAGGGCCAGGCGCTGCATCACATCCGGAATATGACAGACTTCACGGATTCCGTAATAAACGCCCAGTCCGGTGGCTTCTTTTCTGCCCCTCACCCCACCCTGGGTGACGGGTTTACCGGTAACACATCCCAGGGCGTCAATTTCCCCGGGCCGCATGCTCATATAGGTATCGAGTATCCAGGCCATTTCGCGTTCGCCGGTTCCATAGTCGGGCGCGGGCACATCGGTACCGGGGCCGATAAAATTTTTCTTGATGAGTTCGGAAGTATAACGGCGCGTGATCTTTTCCAGGTCGTAGGCGGAATATTTTTTCGGATCGATCGCAATGCCACCTTTGGCGCCGCCGAAAGGCACATTCACAATAGCACATTTATAGGTCATCAGGGCAGCCAGTGCCATCACTTCGTCGAGGTTCACTGAAAGGGCAAAACGGATACCGCCCTTGCAGGGCGTTTTATGATGGGAATGCTGAACCCGATACGCTTTGATCACTTCTATCTTGTCGCCGATCTTCACCGGGAAGAACATCCGGTAAACGGCATTACATTGCTTAATCTGTTCCAGGATGCCGGGGTCCCAGTCGGTAAATGGAGTGGCCTTGTCAAAGCTTTTTTCTACAGCTTCAAAGAATTTATATTCATTACGGGCAGCCATACAATATATTTAAATGAAGGGATAAGATTTGTGCGCATAAAGCCTCATTTGATTTTCTGTTCCAGCCGACTCAGTTTCCGGTCCGTTTGAAAAAGATACAGGAATAATCCGGCCAGGATGATCAGCAGTACGGCCACCACCACGTAGATTTTGCCGTTGGAACGCATGGCACTGGCCATTTGCGGTTTTTCATTGCTGAGGCTGTCCTGAGCCTGCACAAAACACATCATGAGGATTCCGGTAACGCTGAAGAATAAACGCAGGAAATGTTTAGGCATGACTCTCTTGGTTTAAGGTTAAAAGCTGAATCCGGATGCGCAAAGTACAAATCCAGCCACCCAGCAGGGCCCAGCCGGGAATGGCACCAAAATAAAATATCATGCGCATACGGGCGTCGATGTCTCGGGTATTAAAAGCGGGATTTCCCATGCCGCCCGGATGCAGGCTCTCTACCAGCCGGGGAATGATCCAGAGGGTCGGAAAAAGCATGGCAAAGGCAAACACATTATAAACGGCACTGATCCTGGCCGATTTGTCCGGATCCGTCAGGGAATTCCGTAAAACAAAATAAGCGAGATAGATCAGGAGGGCAATGGCGGCTCCGATCTGCTTCGGATCATTACTCCAGAAATCCCCCCAGGTATACCTGGCCCAAACGGAACCGGTAAGCAATCCCAGCACACCGAATACAACACCTGCGCGGGCAAATTCCACGGCATAAATATCATCTACGGGATTGTTGTGCCTTAAATATCTTAACGAGTAAACCAGGGAAATAATCAGAAAGATCATCAGCACCATCCACATGGCCACATGGAAATACAGGTTGCGGATGGTTTCGTTGAGAATGGGTTTTATGGGCACGCCCCCTAAAAAACCTGCTGTAAATGTGTACAGTAAAAATAAGACGCTTAAAATTTTCCACCAGTTCTTACGGAGCATAATCATTTACTTATATAGCAGCCATCAATCGGCGTACAAAAATAGGACAAGGTACCCAAATCCGAAAAACTACCTTTATCAGTCCTTCCATAAAAAGGGAAAAAGGATAACGGAAAGCACGATCACCATGATATCAAAACAAAAAAGCAAAAGAATTATGGACATCAGCCCGCTTTGAAAAACATCGGAAAATGCAATGCTGGACATGCGCATCAGCAACATCAGTTCCGGGATGATGAGCGGGAATCCCAGGATGGCCATCAGGGCCGCATTTTGCTGCGCCCTGGCTGCAATGGCTGCCAGAAAACTAAAGACAAGACTGATACTGATCGCACCAAAACAGGATATGGCGATAAAAAGAACGGGATGACTCACGGGGCTACCCAGGAAAAGCTGGAAAAGCAGCAGGCTCAGCAGGCTCATCAGCAACATGAGGCAGGCATTGAAAATCATTTTGGCCAGCATGAAATGAACCGGATGACAAACGGAATAAAAATACAACTGCCGGCCCCTGCTTTCCTGCAAAAAACTTTTGGCCACCGCATTCACGCAAATGAATAACTGCATCATCCAGAACAATCCGTTCCACACCGTATTTTCCGGCTGCCCCATGGCCAGATATAAAACAAAAATGGTGGACGCCACATACAGGAGCACACCGTAAAAACTGTATTGCTGCCGGAATTCCAGTAAAATTTCCTTTCGGAAGAGGGTAAATATGTGCCGGATGCTGGTCAAATGAATACTTTAAAATTATTTTAACAAATCTCCCTTTTCATAACAGGAACGGCAACGGGGCTCGTATAATTCGCCATTCCCCAGTTCCACCAGTTCCTTATTTCCGTCTTTGCGGTAAGAATAATGGGCGATATTCCCACATTGCATACAAATGGCATGCAACTTGGTTATATAATCCGCTTTCGCCAGAAGTACAGGCATCTGTCCGAAGGGCCTTCCCAGAAAATCCATATCCAGCCCCGCAACGATTATCCGGGTTCCCCGAAGGGCCAGCGCATCGCAAACTGAGGGAAGCTGTTCATCAAAAAACTGGGCTTCATCAATGCCGACTACATCGGCATTCCCGGCCTGTTCCAGCATGGCGGCGGCACGGGGAACGGGAATGGAAAGCAAACTGGTTTCATCGTGGGAAACAATATTTTCATCGTGATACCGGTTTTCCACCGCGGGTTTGAAAACGGCGACGCGGAGCCTGGCTATCCGCGCCCTGCGCAGCCTTCGGATGAGCTCTTCCGTTTTCCCGGAAAACATGGAGCCGCAGATCACTTCGATCCATCCCCGGCGTTCAAAAGTCATGGCAGGTTCAATAAACATCCTGTCTTAAATCAGTTTGGTTGAATATTTGCTTTAATTTTATACATCTGCTCATTCACTAATACCCGCTTTGCCTGAGGCCACACGATGGAAAGACTACAACATCTGATCAGCAAGTTAAACGAACAATCCGAACAAAAGGACAGTCCCCTGCAAATGCTTGTCACCCTCAAGCAGATTGAATCCGAGCTCACGCGCATGCATACCGTAATCGCTACGGGCAGAAAGAATCCCGGCGTTTCCGTGGTGATGCCTTCGCTGAACATCACCCATCGCGTAATGAGCAGCCCGCCGGAAGAAAAAGAACCGGTTGCCGAAATCCGGAAGGATATTTTTGAACCGCGGCCGGAATCCACGTCTGTGCAACAGCCCTGGATGGGAGACCCGCTGGTGGAAGTGCCCACCTTGTCGCACCAGGCCGTAGCTCAGGAACTCAATGACCTGATCGGTTCGGGATCCCCCTCCGTCAACGACAGGCTCAAGGAAAACGGATCGGTCGACCGCGGTTCCCAGCTGAAGGGATCGCCGGTAAAAGAATTGAGAAAAGCCATCGGCGTGAACGACCGTTTTGTATTTATCAACGAATTGTTCCGCGGCGACGAACCCATGTATGAGCGCAGCATCAAAACGATCAATAATTTCAGGATCCTGCCCGAAGCGGAATACTGGATGGAAAGGGAGTTGAAAATCAAGTTGGGGTGGGACGATTCCAGAGAGATCGTCAAACATTTCTATCAGCTGGTCAGCAGACGGTTTTCCTGAATATATTCCAGAATTTTTGCTGTGGCTCCTTGTCGCGCATACACATAGTCCCGCGCAGCCTTGCTGTGAAACGCATATTCTTCCGGATGCTTAAATAGCCTTTCCAGTACCGATTCCACTTCCAGGGCATTGTCGATGATGATGACCCCGCCGGCTTCCGACAGCTCCACCACTTCCACGTATTTTTCGATTACCGGACCGGTGATCACGGGCTTTCCGTAAACAGCCGCTTCCAGCACGTTGTGCACGCCGTCGTCGCCAAAGCCGCCGCCCACATAACAGACCGTGGCATAATGATAGAGACTGGACAGCATGCCTATATTGTCGATGATCAGCACGTGCGGGGATTGTTCCGGCCTGGCAGGTACCGGTGCGGAGACCAGACGGGCTGCATGTCCTTTCAGCCACGCGGAATATCGAATGCTGTGATGAAACAGGGCCCCGGTATCTTTCAGGTCGTCTTCTTCAATTTCATGCGGGACAATGATGAACTTCACGTCCGGATGGGTATTGGCATAATGATCCAGCTCCTCCTCATCTTCTTCCCAGGTACTTCCCGCCACAATCACCCGGCTATTTCCGCAGAAAGCGGCTATTTCCGGAAGGGACTCAAAACCGGCGGCAATGTCGATGACCCGGTCGAACCGCGTGTCACCGCTAACGATTACGGCATGGCGGACGCCCAGTGTTTCCAGTAATTTTTTAGATTGTTCGTTCTGCACAAAAAAGGCGTGGAAACTATCCAGCATCAGCCGGTGCAGGTTCCCGTACCATTTAAAGAAAGGCTGGTCTTCCCGGAAAAGCGGGGAGATCAGCAGCACGGGAATCTTCCTTTTATGCAGTTCCCTTAAATAATAGAACCAGTAGTCGTATTTAACCCACAACACCAGTACCGGTTTAAGATAATCCAGGAAAAAACGGGCATGATGTGCAGAATCTGCAGGCAGATAAAAAACATAATCGGCCCCGGCATAATCCTTCCGGATGTTATAACCGGAAGGGGAAAAAAACGTAATCAGCACAGTGATCTCCGGGTTTGTTTTGCGGAGAGATTCTATCACGGGCCTGCCCTGTTCAAATTCACCGAGAGAGGCACAATGCATCCAGACCAGGTTTTTACTGTCACCGATGCCGGAACTGCGGATCTTTTCAATAAGTCCCTTTCTTCCCCGTACCCAGGCAGCCGCTTTTTTGTTCCATGGCGAAATAAGCCTTACGGATATCTGATACAGCCAGAGAAACAGGTTATATAAAACGATACTCAAAGGAAAGTGGAATGGGTTATCCCGCAAATGTAACCCTTTCCCCAAACCGTTCATAACTGATTGAGCCATTGCCTGAACCATTATTTTAGCGTAGGTTTGTGCCCGTTAATAAAGAGTTTATGCGGCCTATTCAAATGGTGGATCTACAGCAACAGTATGCCAGGATCAAACCGGCGGTGGATGCTGCCATCCGGGAGGTTTTGGAAACTGCGGCATTTATCAACGGAAAACAGGTGACCGATTTTTCCAGGAGCCTGTCCGCCTACCTGAATATTCCCCACGTGGTCCCCTGCGCCAACGGAACGGATGCCCTGCAGATTGCGCTGATGGGTCTTGGCCTGAAACCAGGCGACGAAGTGATCACGCCCTCTTTTACCTTCATCGCTACCACGGAAGTAGTTGCCCTGCTTGGGCTCAAACCCGTTTTTGCCGATGTGGATCCGAAAACCTTCTGCATCGACCCCGTTTCGCTGGAAAAACAAATCACTGAAAAAACAAGGGCCATCGTGCCCGTGCATTTATACGGACAATCGGCTCCCATGAAAGAAATCATGGACATCGCCCGGAAATACCATCTGCACGTAGTGGAAGACAATGCGCAGGCCCTTGGAGGCGACTACCATTTCCCCGGCGGTAAAATAGTGAAAACAGGAACCATCGGGACCGTTGGCACCACTTCTTTTTTCCCGTCAAAAAACCTGGGAGCCTACGGAGATGCCGGAGCGCTTTACACGGCGGACGAATCCCTGGCGGAAAAATTCCGGATGATTGCCAACCACGGACAAAGAAAAAGATATTACCACGACCTGGTGGGCTGCAACAGCCGGCTGGATTCGATCCAAGCTGCCATCCTGAATGTGAAGCTGCCTTTGCTGGACGAATACATCAGCAGCCGGATTCGCGCCGCAGATGCTTACGACCGCGCCTTTGCCGGTAACCCCAATATCAGCACCCCTTTCCGGGCGACCTATTCCAGACACGTATTTCATCAGTATACCCTGGTGCTGAACGGCGCCGACCGAAACAAATTAAATGAATACCTCGCGTCGAAGCAAATACCCTCCATGATTTATTACCCGGTGCCGGCCCACAAACAGGAAATGTTTGCGGCATTCGGGTCGGATAAACAGCAACTGGAAGTGACCGACTGGCTAACCGAAAGGGTGATTTCTCTGCCCATGCATACCGAACTGGATGAGGAACAGGTCGCGTATATCAGCCGCAGCCTACTCGAATTTCTGAACTGAATATAGAAAGCAAGTCTCAAAACAGGAACATTTTATGAAGATCGCCGTAATAGGAACAGGATATGTAGGATTGGTGACAGGAACTTGTTTTTCCGAAACCGGAAATGACGTGACCTGCGTGGACATTGATGCCGGGAAAGTAAATAAACTGACTCAGGGCGAAATCACCATTTATGAACCCGGACTTAACAAATTGTTCCTCCGTAACCTGAAGGAGGAAAGGCTGAAATTCACCACGGATCTGGATGCCGGTGTGAAAGATGCCGAGATCATTTTCCTGGCGCTGCCTACACCACCGGGCGCAGATGGTTCTGCCGACCTGCGGTTTGTACTGGGCGTTGCCGACCAGCTGGGGAAGATTTTAAAGGGATATAAAGTAATCGTTGACAAAAGCACCGTTCCGGTGGGAACGGCTGAGAAAGTGCATGCCACCGTAAGAAAAAATTATACGGGCGAATTCGATGTGGTGTCCAACCCGGAATTCCTGCGGGAAGGCGTGGCGGTGGAAGATTTCATGAAACCCGACCGCGTGGTGATCGGCACCTCGTCGGACCGGGCAAAAAAAGTGATGGAAGACCTGTATGCACCTTTCGTACGTCAGGGAAACCCCATTATCTTTATGAACGAGCGCTCCGCGGAACTCACCAAGTACGCCGCCAATTCCTTCCTGGCCACCAAGATCACCTTTATGAATGAGATCGCGGTGTTGTGTGAAAAACTAGGCGCGGATGTGGATATGATACGGCGCGGAGTGGGCAGCGATGAACGCATCGGAAAGCGGTTTCTTTTCCCCGGCATTGGCTATGGCGGAAGCTGTTTTCCGAAAGACGTTCAGGCCCTGGTGCAGTCATCCAAAGAAGTGAATTATGAATTCCGGATCCTCAACGCCGTGATGGATGTGAATGAAAAACAAAAACTGCATCTCATTCCCAAGATCAAAAAATATTTCAACGGGCAGCTGAAGGGTAAACATTTTGCCTTGTGGGGACTGGCCTTTAAACCCAACACGGACGATATCCGCGAGGCCCCGGCCCTGTTCATTATTGATGCCCTGACAAAAGAAGGCGCCAGCCTGGCGGTATTCGATCCGGAAGCCATGCATAATGTGAAAAACCAGATCGGGGACCTGGTGTCTTACGGGGAGAACCAGTACGATGTGCTCAGCCATGCCGACGCCCTGATCATCGCCACGGAATGGAACGAATTCCGCACGCCGAATTTCCTGAAGATGGTTTCGGTGATGAAGAACAAAGTGATCTTCGACGGCAGGAACCTGTTCGACATCCATGCCATCCGGGAGCTTGGATTTTATTATGAAAGCATCGGCCGTGATATTGCCGTGCCGGCCGGCAAATCCAAAAACAAGGCATGAGTAAAAAACGCGTACTGATCACCGGCGCCGCCGGATTTTTAGGATCCCATCTCTGCGACCGGTTCATCAAAGAAGGTTTCCTGGTGGTGGGCATGGACAACCTGATCACCGGCGACCTGAAAAACATCCAGCACCTGTTCAAGCTGGAGCAATTTGAATTCTATCACCAGGACGTGAGTAATTATATCCATGTGGCGGGACCGCTGGATTATATCCTGCATTTCGCCTCTCCGGCCAGTCCAATCGATTATTTAAAGATCCCCATCCAAACCTTAAAGGTCGGTTCCCTCGGAACGCATCATTGCCTCGGACTGGCCAAGGCAAAGAACGCGCGCATCCTCGTTGCCTCCACGTCCGAGGTCTATGGCGATCCGCAGGTGCATCCGCAAACAGAAGAATACTGGGGCAATGTAAATCCGGTGGGCCCCCGTGGCGTATACGATGAAGCCAAACGATTCCAGGAAGCCATCACCATGGCCTATCACACCTTTCATAAACTGGAAACCCGCATCATCCGCATCTTCAATACATATGGGCCGCGTATGCGGCTAAACGACGGACGTGCACTGCCGGCATTCATCGGGCAGGCGCTGCGCGGAGAGGACCTGACCGTATTCGGCGATGGCAGCCAGACGCGTTCCTTCTGTTATGTGGATGATCTCATTGAAGGCATCTACCGGCTGTTGCTGAGTGACTATGCCATGCCGGTGAATGTGGGCAATCCTTCCGAGATCACCCTGAAAGAGTTTGCAGAAGAAGTGATCTCGCTGACGGGAACGGACCGCAAGATCGTTTATAAACCCCTGCCTGCAGATGATCCCAAACAGCGCAAACCCGATATCAGCAAGGCAAAAAAAATACTGGGTTGGGAACCGAAGGTGGGCAGAAAAGAAGGATTGAAGATTACGTATGAATACTTTAAATCGCTGCCACCAGAAGAATGGTATAAGAAGCCGAAAGAGTTTTGACAATGGAGAAAGAATAGTGGGCATGGGCGGGAATAGAAGGAAATGGTTTATTTTAAGTAAGGAACTTTATCATGGGCGCATTTAAAAGGACGATGATGATTACGGGGGGGGCCGGTTTTATTGGCTCTCATGTGGTGCGGTTGTTTGTAAATAAATACCCGCAGTACATCATAGTAAATCTGGATGCCCTCACGTATGCGGGCAACCTGGAAAACCTCCGGGATGTGGAACATGCACCAAATTATGTTTTTGAAAAAGGGGATATTACAGATGCTGAAAGGATCACCGGCCTTTTTGAAAAATATCATTTTGATTCCGTGATCCACCTGGCAGCGGAAAGTCATGTTGACCGCTCCATCCTGGACCCGCTGGCCTTTGTGAAAACCAATGTGATGGGTACCTGTGTGCTGCTGAATATATGCCGCCAGCAATGGGAAAAGGATCCTGCACACAAATTGTTTTATCATGTGTCCACCGATGAAGTCTATGGCTCCTTAGGACCCACCGGATACTTTACCGAAGAAACGGCCTATGATCCGCGTTCCCCGTATTCTGCATCCAAAGCCTCTTCCGATCATTTTGTGATGGCTTACTATCATACGTATGGATTGCCCGTTGTGCTGAGCAACTGTTCCAACAACTACGGTTCAAATCATTTTCCGGAAAAACTGATCCCGCTGATGATCAATAACATTAAAAATAACCGTCCCCTGCCGGTTTACGGCAAGGGGGAGAATGTGCGGGACTGGTTATATGTGGATGACCATGCACGGGCCATCGATACCATCTTTCACAAAGGACGGGTGGGTGAAAAATACAATATCGGCGGGTTCAACGAATGGAAAAACATCGACATTGTGAACCTGCTCTGCCGGATCATGGATAAAAAACTGGGCAGGGCGCCGGGTGAGTCGGCAAAACTCATCAGCTATGTGAAGGACCGCCCCGGCCACGACTTGCGGTATGCCATCGACGCCGGCAAACTAAGTAAGGAACTCGGCTGGAAACCCTCGCTGCAGTTTGAGGAAGGATTGGAAAAAACGGTGGACTGGTACCTGGCGAACGAAGCCTGGATACAGCAGGTGACCTCGGGGGAATACCAGCATTACTACGACAGGCAATATCAAAAATAATTTTACTTTCATGCCATTCACTGCAACTCCATTACCCGGTGTGTTTATTTTTGAACCAACGGTATATCCGGATGACCGGGGCTATTTTTTCGAGTCTTATAACAAGCGGCTGTTCCAGGCAAATCATATTCCCGAAGAATTTGTACAGGACAACCAGTCCTTTTCCTGTTATGGCGTGATCCGCGGTTTGCATTTCCAGCAGGAACCCCATGCACAATCCAAACTCGTCAGGGTTTTGCAGGGCAGGATCCTGGATGTGGTGCTGGACCTGCGTACAGGATCACCGGGCTTCGGAAAAACATTCAGCATTGAACTATCGGCCGACAACAAAAAGCAGATCTTCATCCCGAAAGGATTTGCGCACGGATTCTCCGTGCTGAGCGAAACCACCGAGATTTCTTATAAGTGCGACCAGTTATACAATAAACAAAGCGAGGGCGGGGTTCGGTATAACGATCCGCAGCTGAAGATCGACTGGCAGGTGCCGGCAGACAAGGCACTCGTTTCGGAGAAGGACGCGGTATTGCCGCCTTTCGATCTCCGTTTTTCCTATTTCAAATTCATGGGATAACATGGCCGGAAACAAATCATATTCCCTTGCGGTCGCGGGCATGAACGGACAACTGGGAAAGGAACTGACGTTGCTGGTTCCCCATTTTCCTCAATTCCGTGTTCAATTCTTATCAAGGGAAGACTTTCCGCTGAACGATGCGGAAATAATGGAAACCTGGCTAAAAGAAAATCCGGTGGACTGCCTGATCAACTGCGCCGCTTATACGGCGGTGGACAAGGCCGAGTCCGAAACCGCCATGGCTTATCGCATCAACGGAGAGGCGCCGGGCATACTGGCGCGGTTGCTGGCCCAACAGGGTGGCAAACTGATCCAGCTCTCGACGGATTATGTATTTGACGGACAATCTGACAAAGCCCTGGATGAATCGGCGCCCACCCGGCCGGTGAATATTTATGGCGCCTCCAAACTGAAAGGCGAACAGGCGGCGATGACGAACAATCCCGACACCCTGGTGATCCGCACCTCCTGGCTGTATTCCGCCTTCGGCAATAATTTCGTGAAAACCATGATACGGCTGATGAAAACAAAAGAAAGTATCCAGGTGGTAAGCGATCAGCTGGGATCTCCGACCTATGCTGCCGATCTGGCCCGGGCGATTTTGGAAATCCTGTCAGCGGAAAAATTTATTCCAGGCATCTATCATTACAGCAATACCGGAGAAACGAGCTGGTTTGGATTTGCGGAGGAGATCAAAAAAATAACCGGAAGCATCTGCACGATTGTGCCGGTAGCCAGTTCCGGGTATCCTACGGCCGCCAAAAGGCCGGCCTATTCATTACTGGATAAGTCGAAGATCAAAAGGGATTACGCGCTGAGCATTCCGGAATGGAAAACCAGTCTGGCCCATTGTCTTGATATCCTGTTAAAATCTGAAATGTAAAATAAACCGTATAGGGTGAGATTTTTATTTGGCCATTTTGGCCTGTTTCAGGTTATCGTGGTTCAGACCGATCACCGGGGTATCGCTAACGCCGATCCCGTATAATAATTCTTCGTTCAGGTCGAGTACATCCTTTTGTAAACCATACACTTCGCGTGTTAGTTTCTTAACTCTCTTGTTGCCCATCAGATAACCAATTCCAAAAATAAAAAGTCCAGCAATCGACACTTCCAGCATGTTCAGCTGGAGGGTACGCAATAAATCAATAATGGCTTCCATAGTTTTAATTTTTATAGGATTGGATTATTAACATTTAAAAGTAGGTCATCAAAACCAGAAGTACAACGTAGAAACACTCCTGTTTATTTTTCGTAATAATACGATGGAGGGCGCCCACATGGAGCGGATGGACGATCATTAACTTTGCAATAAACTTATGATCAATGATTTATAAATTCCAAGAGAATTCAACCATCCTCGTACAGGAGATTCTAAAAAGAGAGAGCGCGCGCGGTTATACAGGTGTCGGTTTAATCAACCCCCTTCTGAAAAAAATTCTTTTGGCGACATTTCGAGCCCATCAATGATTTTCAACAGGGTTTTCAATCGGATATCATAAAAATTTCCGGATTCATAATTCGCCATTCCCGCGCGGGAAATCTCTATAAATTCGGTTCATGTATGTAGATCTGAATCCGGGCCAGTAATTTCTCTCATTTTTCACGATGGTATGCCAGGGGGTATAATTTCGCCTTCCCGTGATGAATCAATGCCGTCTGAACAGGTGAAACCGATGGCAGGTGAGCATGACGAACGGCCGAATGGTTACATTGACCCAGCGCATAATAAATAAACACAAAAATCAGGATTGTACTCAGGCAGCCGCATCCCAGCTTTCTGGCGACTAAACCAGCTATGAGGGCTCTCAACCAGTTGGGCATAAAATTTTTACATAAAGTACGGCTATTTCAGGAATATCTTTATCCTTGTTGGTCTTTTTTACTGCGGCTACAGTCATGGATGATAGCTGTACAATAACTGTGCTGGCCGACCCATAGGGATAATGGTAAAATAATACGGTGGGGGTAAACTGGTATTCTCCCTTTATTGCATGAGAGAATCATCTGGGAAAATCAAAAAACTATCGGAAATTTCAATAAAATCATTTCGCACAAAAAAAGTCCCCGAAGGGACCTTTAAAGCGTAGCGAGGAGCAGACTTGAACTGCCGACCTTCGGGTTATGAATCCGATGCTCTAACCAGCTGAGCTACCTCGCCAAGGGCTGCAAAAGTAATAAAATCCGGACTTATTTTAGATGAAAATTGTACTGGCTGGCTGTATGAAAGACTAATACCCCATTTAAAGAATTTAATCCCGCATGCCTATTGTTTCGTACTCATCGCCAGTTCCGGTCTGATATTCTTCAACATCTCTTCGCTCATTTTGCGAAGGTCATATTCCGGCGTCCAGCCCCAGTCGTGGCGGGCAGTCTGATCATTAATAGACTCCGGCCAGCTTTCGGCAATGGCTTGGCGGTAATCGGGTTTGTAGGCTATGGAAAAGCCGGGAACAAGCCCTTTGATTTCCGCGGCCACTTCGGCGGGAGTGAAGCTGATTCCCGCCAGGTTATACGCCGTACGCACGGTGATGCGGAAAACCGGCGCTTCCATCAGCGCGATTGTGCCCCGCACTGCATCGTCCATATACATCATCGGCAACCGCGTGTCTGCCTTAAGAAAACAGGGGTATTGTTCGCCGCGGACCGCGGCATGGAATATCTCAATGGCATAGTCCGTGGTTCCGCCACCGGGCAGGGTCTTATAACTGATCAGCCCCGGATAACGGATGCTGCGTACATCCACGCCGTATCGGGTGAAATAATAATGACACCATTGCTCGCCGGACAGTTTGCTGATGCCGTAAACCGTAGCCGGGGTGGACCAGGCATCCTGGGGACAATCCACTTTGGGCGCATCGGGACCAAACACCGCGATGCTGCTCGGCCAGAATACTTTCTGCACGCCTTCCTCCCTGGCCACTTCCAGCGTGTTGAGCAGGCTCTCCATATTCAGCTTCCAGGCCAGTTGCGGTTGCTGCTCACCGGAAGCCGAGAGCATGGCCGCGAGTAAATAAATGGATTTGATGTTATGACGGCGCACCTGCACCTGAAGGGTCATTTTATCCATGATGTCCAGGGGCAGGAAGGTTCCCGTGCCTTTGAGCAGGTCAGATTCCCTTTTCAGATCCGCAGCTACTACGGCATTACCCCCATACCGCTGACGCAGGGCCAGCGTCAGTTCCGTTCCGATCTGCCCGCAGGCGCCGATCACCAGTATCTTTTGCGCATCCTCCATACCAGGTCTTAAATAACTGTCTTCGTCTTTTTAAATCAGACTTCCCCCGGCAAAGAAAAGCATACAAAACCGAAATCTGTTCAGCACCGGAATTTTTTTAAGGCGCGGATTTAAAAAATAAAAAGAAATTAATCTTCCCATGGTCATTTCAACGGAAAAACCCTAAAAGATCCTGCAAATTCCATGGGGGCTGCCGATCTTTTAGAGAAAATAAAAACAGGGAGAGTAGATTCAATCCCTGGTTTTGAAACTACTGCTTACAAAAAAGCAAAACAGACTGAATAGGATTGAAGGGTTTGTAGAAACAAACCCTTAGGGATCTCAGAGGAAACCCTTTCACATGAGAATAGTGTCCGCGATGCCGTCACCGGCATGCCTGATAAAAATCATTTAATTTTTCAGTTGAAGATCCGGCGGCCGCCGGATTCCTGCCTTCGCGGTTTATTTGCCACGCAATACCGGGGCGCTAATTCAAAGGGATGGAAAATTTTTCCGTAGTAGGCGGCAGGCATTGCTTGTCGTTGCAAACCATAAATTCCACGCTGCCGGAGAAATTGGTTTTGGCGTTGCCCTTTACTTTAACCAGTTGTACAAAATCCACTTTACCATTAAAATATTTTACGTCAACACCAAACACCGCCTCGTGTTTGTTCAGCAATTTTCCGTTTTCCTTTACTTTTCCATCCAGCGTGTATAAAGGATTTTTTGTGAAACTGAATGAGGTCGGGACGGGGCCGCCATCCGGCGTGAACTGGGAATAGGTATGCCAGGGACTGTTCACATCCATTGTAAAATGCAGCTCATACACATTGCCGCCCACTTTCTTTGCTCCATAGCTCCAGGAATAGGGCGTCAGGTGCGGCTGGGCCAGCGCTGAAAACACGATAAAAAATGCAAGTAAGCTTGTATAAATTTTTCGGGGCATGGGATATAATTAAAATTTCTTCACCCGGCAAAGTTAGTTATTGATCGATTGCTATCCCGCCGCGTTTCTAATAAAACGGCCGGAAGATCCTTTTGAATTAGATGGATTTGTTAAAATTTCGAAATAAGGGTCGCTGGGACCGGGATCGCCGTCCCCTCAACCGGGCCGGTGCCGCAGGTAATAACAGATGATGATGGCCACAATAAATCCGGCAACCATTATCCTGTTCCAGTTTTTGGCTGTTTTCTGGGTTCGCAGGGCGTCCTCGTGGCTGATCATTTCCTCCCGGATCTCGCGGGAATAACCGCCTTTGGCCATAAATTCGGACCCTTTGGGCGTGATCTCCATGGAAAGCCCTTCCGGGCTCACGTATCCGCGGATCAGACCATCTTCAAAAAGGATCTCCTGGAGGTCATTCAGATCCGCGCCGAATAATCCGCCGTAACGTCGCTGAAACTGGGCCAGCGGAACAGTGCTGGCTTCTTCATATTCGTTGATCATCAAGGAAAGTAAACCATCTAATTTCTCGTCGAGGCCTGCGATTTTGCCCGGGAACTGCATCTGTTGATCTGTTTATTAGTCGTGCAAAAAATTGCATTCATAGGAATGGATCACAGATCGCATGGGTCCGTTAAGTCATTAGCCGCTTATAATGCTTAGAAGGAGTTTGCGTGAAAAGAAAGTTTCAAAGGAGAGGGTCCCATAAAATTAAAAACATTTTCACGAAAACAAAATGTTTTTTGGAGTCCGGGCCTGTTTTTATTAAAAAAGCATGTCTTTCTTTATCTCCCGGAGTAAAATACCGTCCTAAACGGCATCTCGCGGTCCGGCTGCCCAACGGACCCGCCGCATTCCTGTGCGGGTCAACCCGGATGTTCACTCTCCCTGCCGCCCAAAACCTCCATAAAAACCTATTTTTACAGGAATACTGCTATTATCCCATGGTTATGATCATCAACCGCGCCATCCTCACACTCGAAGAATTCAGAAAACAGGAACTGAGATCCCTGCCCAATGCTACGGGGGAGCTCAGCAACCTTCTCCGCGACATTGCCCTGGCTGCCAAACGGGTGAATGTGGAAGTGAACAAGGCCGGTCTGGTGGACATTCTCGGCGAAACCGGTACCGTGAACATCCAGGGAGAATCTGTGCAGCAGCTGGATGAATTCGCCAATTTGGAATTCATGGCCGTACTGCAGAGGGGCGTGAGCTGCGCCGGCATCGCCTCGGAGGAGCTGGATGAGTTCGTCGCTTTCAATGAAGAACTCTGCAATCAATCCAAATACGTGGTTGTGATGGACCCGCTCGATGGCAGCAGCAACATCGACGTGAACATCTCCATAGGCACCATCTTTGGCGTTTACAAAAGAAAGAGCGAAAAGGGAGGGCCCTGTTCACTGGAAGACTTTTTACAGCAGGGCAGGAACCTGGTGGCCGCAGGCTATATCATTTACGGCTCTTCCACTATGCTGGTCTATGCCACCCGCCGGGGTGTAAACGGATTTACCCTGGACCCTTCCATTGGCGAATTCACCCTGAGCCATCCGGATATCCGCTGCCCGGAACTGGGAAAGATCTACTCCGTGAATCACGGGAACTTTTTTGGCTACAACGAAAAAGTGCGGCAATACATTGAGTCGTGCCAGCGCAAAACGAATGATAACGGCGGCCCTTATGCGCAAAGATACACGGGCAGCATGGTGGCAGACCTCCACCGGAACATGCTGAAGGGGGGTATATTCCTGTACCCCGGCAACAGTTCAAACCCCAACGGAAAACTGCGGCTCGTGTACGAATGCAATCCCTTTGCCTTTATCCTGGAAGTGGCCGGCGGCGCTGCAACGGACGGAACGGAGAAAATCCTGGATGCCATTCCATCCTCCCTGCATCAGCGGATTCCGTTTTTTGCAGGAAGCAGGCGGATGATGGAAGACTTTGAAAGGGTTGACGAATGACGGCCTTTAGCTGCGAATTCGCACTTGATATCGGTCAACTGTCATCCGTTAACCCTTCCGTATCCAAACACTCACCGATCCTGCAGACACCATAAATTTCCCCTTCCCATTTTCATCCAGCGTAACCGTGCCATCGTGGTTTTGGAGAAAGTCCGTGAATGCCTGCCCCGCATATCGTTTTCCCATCTCCATGTCCTTGAACCCTTCCTGGTCATTAGTTATCAGTATAGCGCAACCTTCGTGTTCCCCATCGCCCGATCGCGTCCAGCCAATACAGCTTGCATGATCTAAGTAATCTTTCTGTTCACCAAAGGCATATTGGTTGCGTGCGCGGATCAGCAGGTCCAGCTTATCCACCCTCGGCAAAAAGATCTCATGGTCCTGGCCGTCTTTCCCTTTGTCCGCATAATGCGCACCATACAAATCCGGATAAAAGATACAGGGATAGCCCTGCTCCCGCAACAGGATAAGCGCATAGGCAATGGGTTTGAACCAGGGATCCACGGGGGCCTCCAGCGCCTGGAGGGGTTGGGTGTCATGGTTTGCAACCACCGTGACCGTAAGATCCGGCCGCGCAGAAATCAGCGATTCGTTAAAAATCGTGCTGAGATCATATCCTTTGCCGGCACGCGAGGCTTCATGGAAATTATTCTGCAGCCTCGCATCGAACATACTCACCCTTCCCCCCGTCGCTTCAATATATTTCAGGAGCAGCGGAAGATTTCCAGGCGACCAGTATTCGGCAACGGAAAATAGCTCCGGGCCGATGGAAGACCGCATCTCGTCCAGCCATTCATTAAAGAATTTCGGAGAAATATGTTTCACCGCATCCAGCCGGCAGCCATCGTAGTGCAGGGTATCGTGTAACCATTTTCCCCAGCGTTTCAATTCTTCGCGCACGCCCGGATTCCGGAACTCGATGTCGTCGTACATCAGGTAATCATAATTCCCTCTTTCATCATCCACTACTTCTTCCCAGCCTTCGCCATATTCATTACTGACAATGCAGTAAACCCCATTTTCATTCAGGTTGGCGGCATAGTCAAGCCCCGTAAAACAATGGAAGTCCCAGATGAACTGCGAATATTTCCCCTTTCTCCCGGGAAAAGTAAATTTCGTGTAGGCCTCAATTTCAAAGGGATCGCTCACGAATTCATTCCGGTTGTCCGGATTCACGCGCCGGACCATCACCTTTTCCGTTTCATCCGCGCCACCCATGTGATTCAGCACGACATCCACATATACTTTTATGCCCGCGTCATGCAAAGCATTTACAGCAGCAATCAGTTCTTCCTTCGTTCCGTATTTTGTTCTTACCGATCCTTTCTGATCAAATTCTCCCAGATCGTAAATATCATACACATCATATCCGATGGAATAGCCTCCTGTTGTTCCCTTTCCTGCGGGCGGGATCCAGACCGCCGTGATGCCTATCTCCGCCAGACCGGGCGCCATTTCCTTTAACCGGCTCCAGTGTTTTCCGTCGGTTTCCAGGTACCAGTGAAATGCCTGAAGGATGGTGCCGTTGATCATACCTTGCTTTTAGTCAGTTTTTGATTGTGCCGGATCACATCCCAATATTCTTTTCCATAGCCCACCAGGATTTCAGCACCGGCCGGAATATGCTTTATGGCATCAATATAAACCTTGCCGCCCTCAGCGATGTATTCGGCATTATTGCCAAGACCCGCTTTACGGGAAAGCCCCCGCGCATCATTGGCATAACGACCTAAAGCCTTTTTATAACTCCGGGCATCCACTACTATGTTCCGGGAAATATAAAAAATATACCCATTGGTAAAATGCTGGTGCTTTACTTCCTTCCAAGTGGTTTTCCTGCCTTTGTATTCCACGATGCGTTCGCCCTTGCGTATGTCTTTTTTGGTAAAAAGTCCTTTGCCGGAACGGGGTACGGAAGATACCCTGACAAACAACTGCCTGCTGAGAAAAGCCATATTATTTTGTGATTCTGGGGACTGAATTGAAATCTTTCTTTTTATATAAAATATTATGCCATGGATCAGTGCTGGTATACGCGGACATAATCCACCAGCATTTTTTGCGGAAACAGGGAACTGTTGTCCGGCGGCCCTGGCCAGTCGCCACCGACGGCCACATTGAAGATCAGGTAAAAAGGATGATGGAAAGGATTGTAAGTAGCTTTGATATCCGTAGCTTTTGCCGTGACGTACACCTGATTGTCCACCAGTATCTGGTATTGATCCTTCTCCCAGATCAGGCTGTATACATGGAACCCGGCAGAAAAATCACCCTGTTTCAGATCATACCGGTTATTCAGCGTGCCTTCCGCAGCATCATCGTTTTTCCAGTGGAAGGAACCCACCACCTGTTTTGGATTCTTACCGATCAGTTCCATGATATCAATTTCTCCGCACAGGGGCCAGCCCCTGCTGTTGATGT
Organism: Chitinophagaceae bacterium; assembly: GCA_041691395.1. Taxonomy (GTDB): domain Bacteria; phylum Bacteroidota; class Bacteroidia; order Chitinophagales; family Chitinophagaceae; genus Puia. The sequence goes on along the minus strand of JBEPUT010000026.1, from coordinate 25,565 downwards.
CATTGCCCAGCATCCACAAGGCAGGCCACATGCCCGGCAGCACGGGAAGTCTGGCCCGGATATCGATACGGCCATATTGAAATTCATGTTTTCCCGCCGTGGTTATGCGGGCGGAAGTATACTGGCGGCCGCCCCGGTTTTCTTTTTTTGCTTCGATCACCAGGTTGCCATTCTGAAGCCAGGCATTGGAATCTCCTGCCGTGTAATATTCCAGTTCGTTATTTCCCCAGCCGCTGCCTCCCGTTTCATAGTTCCAGTCGCCCGCACGCAATGCTTTCCCGTTAAATTCATCGCTCCATACGAGGTGATAGCCGGGATAAGCAACTACAGGCGTATCCCGGGAGATTCTCTGCAGTAACGAGGCATTTTTTTCCCCGGAGGATCCCATTGCCAGAAAAAATAAAGACATCAAAGATCCGCCAATGAGATAACGATACAGTTTCATCCTTTTTCCTTTAATTTTTTTTTTGGCCGGATCCCACTTACCATAATTCCGTTTCACTGTGTTTGGGGCGAACGATAAAACGGAGCGACTGATCCTTATTGATATAAGCTACCATCCAGTTGTATAAGGTTTTGATCCTGTTACGGTAGCTGATCAGTGATATCAGGTGGATAAATAACCACATGGCCCAGGCAATGAATCCCCTGAAATGCAGTTTAGGCACCGGCAGATCCGCCACCGCCTTATTGCGGCCAATGATGGCCATCGTGCCTTTGTCGTGATAGTGAAATGGTTTTATGGGCTTGCTGTTATAAATCGCTTCCAGGTTTTTTGCCAGGAGTTTGCCCTGCTGCATGGCCACCTGTGCCAATTGTGGGTGACCGTTCGGATAAGCGGCCTCATGTGTTTGAAAACAGGTGTCACCAATGGCATAAATATCCTCTACGCCGGCCACTTTATTATACGGATCGGCGATCATGCGTTTTGCCCTGCCATAACTTTCTTTGGGAATGCCCTCAAACTGCATGGCGGTAACACCCGCGGCCCAGATCAGGGTTTTCGCTTCGATGATTTCTCCGGTTGACAATATCACTTTATCATCAACATAATCTTTCACTTGTGTATGGAGTTTGATGATAACGCCCATTTTATGGAGCGAATGATAAGTATCCTGCTGAGATGCCGCGCTCATGGGCGCCAGCAAATGCGAACCGCCGTCTACCAGGAAAATATCACTTCTCACGCCATGCAGTTCGGGGTAATCTTTGCGGAGACTATGCGCACGCAGATCGGCAAACATGCCCGATACTTCAACACCGGTGGGGCCGCCACCAGCAACCACCAGGGTCAGTAATTTTTTCGTTTCCACCGGATCCGTGCTGATACTCGCCAGTTCCAGCCGCTGCAAAACGGTATTGCGCATATTCAATGCGTCATTTACGTTCTTCATGGGAATGGCATTTTTCTTAACATTCTCCATGCCAAAATAATTCGTTTCGGCGCCCGTGGAAATAACCAGGTAATCGTAGGAAATATCGCCATTGTCCAGGTGACAGATATGGTTTGCCGGATCCACTTTCTGCATTTCTCCCAGCCGGAATTGTATGTTCCGGTATTTGCGGAATAATTTTCGGAATGGATAACTGATATTGGAATTTTCCAAAAACCCCGTGGCCACCTGGTAGATCAGCGGAGGAAAGAAATTATAATTATTCTTATCAATGATGGTGATCTGGAAATGCGGGTTATTTTTTAATTGGAGGGCCAGATTTACACCCCCGAATCCGCCGCCAATGATGACCAGTTTTTTTGGCGGCATTCCGCCCGAAGGAGTATTGCTCATGGGGCAAAATTAGTTGATCGGGGCCATATTATAGTGAATGGTATATGGTGGATGGTGGATAGATATCGCGTGCGAGTGAACACACTTAATTAAGCAGATCCGGCACAAAGTCTATCGCCATCAGCATAAACCGTTCACCACAATTCCGTTCTTTTTACGCGCTGCAACTAATACAACCCTCCTTCATACTGCAGGTCGCTTTCGCCACCACATCGTCATTACCGTTAGGAACCACCGGCTCCATGGCCACACTGCCCTGGTTTTCCAAGGTGAACTGAACGGCGCGGCTGGCAGCCTGCGTGCGCGGGTAGTACATGCCGGTCTTAAGGCCCTTTTTCCAGGCATAAAAATGCATAGAGGTAAGCTTGCCGGAAGTGGGATGGTCAACAAATAAATTCAGGGATTGCGACTGATATGATAATGGATTAAACGAATCAGCCTGGCAGTAACTTACAGTTGCCCGACAGCCCGTGAATTACAGACGGTTCCCTATTAAGCAGACCGGTTGATGAGGTATAAACCGGTCGCACCGAAAACAAATTATCAGCAAGAGCGATTACGAATATAGCCAGGAAGGAAATAAGAGATCAAATGACTTACCTTACTTTACCACACCCAGCGGAAGCACTACCCTGCCAAACACTTCATTCAGCAAACCCGCCGTTGCAGCATAGATGGCTGAACCGCCGCAGATGATCCCTTCGTAGCCGGCAAAATGCGTTATGGAAGGATTTTTGGTTGCATCGCCGAAGGCCAGCAGGAAGAAAAGCAGGGTAAGGCTGGCGAAGACGAATTGAAGCGCCCTGTTTAACCTGAGGGTGCCGAAAAATAACAGCAACGTGAAAATGCCCCAGAGAATGAGATAGGCCACCATGGCCGGTTCGGAGGCCGCGGATATCCAGCCCCATTTACCCATCAAGATCAGGGCAACCAGGCTTATCCAGAAAAAGCCATAAGAGATAAAGGCCGTCATGCCGAATGTATTGTTCTTTTTATATTCAAAGATGCCTGCAATGATCTGTGCCGCGCCACCGTAACAAAGGCCCATGGCGAGTATCATCGAATTCATTTCAAAGCACCCGGCATTGTGCAGATTCAGTAAAACGGTGGTCATGCCAAAACCGAATAATCCCAGCGGTGCGGGATTGGCATGCATATCTTTAATGATTACGGGATTTTGCTCGGCGTTCATATAGCTGTTTTGTGGGTTTAACAATCGTTGGGATTTTAAAAATAAGGTTTAAATCAATAGGGAGACCGGATTGCAGAAAGGAATTTGAAAGAGATGTCATGCTGGAAATCAGGAAGATGGGTGACCCGGAAATGATGTGGCCATCGGATTCCATAACTTATTGAGAATCACGATTAGGCAATGCGTAACTTTCCCTACCAATGGCTACGCAAATATTCTTCTCCGAAAAACAACGATTCAGACAAATCTGGCTTTGGGTGGTATTACTGAGCCTGGATGCCTTTTCCTTCTATGCCTTTTATAACCAGGTGATCAACAGGCACCAGTTTGGTAATCGACCCATGAGTAACAACGACCTGCTGTTTGCTTTGGTCCTCCTGGTTGTTTTGACTTTACTGTTTTTTGTTTTGCGGCTGGATACGGAAATTAACAGCGATGGGATCTACGTCCGCTTCTACCCCTTTCAACAGACTTTCAAGAAGTATACATGGAACGAAATGCAGGCAGCCTTCGTCCGCCAGTACAATCCCATCGGTGACTATGGCGGACGGGGAATCCGGTTTGGATTTTTGGGAAAGGGCAGAGCATATAATATTTCGGGCAATAAGGGAATACAAATCATTTTCAACGACAATAGAAAACTTCTTATCGGTACACTTAAACCGGAAGAAGCATCAGAAGCGCTAAAAAAAGCCGGTCACCCCGGCACCTCAAATCCTTCTCGGGCAAGGTACAGTTCATAGCCTTCTTACTCCGCGTGCAGACTTTCCGCCGGATTCACCCGCGCCGCCTGGATGGCCCTGATGCTCAGTGTGAGTAGCGCAAGGGCTGCGGAAATCACGCCGGACATCAAGAAAATCCACCATGATAGCGATATCCTGTATGCGAAATCAGCCAGCCAGCGGTGCATGGCGTACCAGGACAGCGGCACGGCAATGAGGCCGGCCAGCACAACGAGTTTGAGAAAATCTTTGGATACCAGCCGCACAATGTTTAAAACAGATGCCCCCAATACTTTCCGTATCCCGATTTCCCTGGTGAGTTGCCGCGCGGTGAACGTAACGAGTCCGAATAATCCCAGAACAGATAGCAGAACGGCGAGCCCGGTAAATAAAAAAGCCAGCGTGCCCTGTTTTTCTTCAGCAGCATATTGCCGCGCAAAATTCTGATCTAGGAAATGATATTCTGCCGGATTGCCCGGATCGAAACTTTTGTACACCTGGTCGAGATAATCCAGTGCCTGTTTTGATTTTCCTTTGGCCAGTCGCACATAGAGATTGTCTTTCTCTCTGTCATTCGGTGGCAGAATGAGTACCAAAGACTGCACCTTATGCTGCAAAGAATAAGTATGAAAATCCCGAATCACACCAATAACGGTTCTGGCGCCGGGAGGCGGCTCATCGGCCTTTTGCACTTTCATGCCGAGGGGATGCGTCCATCCCAGTTGTTTTACCAGGGTCTCGTTCACCAGTACAGCATTCGAGAGGTCCGCCGAAAACCGGTCTGAAAAATTCCTGCCCGATTCCAGTTTGATCTGCATGGTCGGCAGATAATCTTCATCCACCATCAGCACCTGTACCGTTTGGGTATTGAGCGAAAGGGCACCGTCATTCTGCTCATACAGATATCCCTGTTCACCCAGATCATTGTTGCCGATCGGATTTCCGGCAGCCGCAACCCCTTCTATTAACGGATTCTGCAGGAGTCTGGCTTTTATGAACGGGATTTCAGACCGCAGGCGCGGGTTATCCAGGTGGAAAGTAACTACCTGATCTTTATTAAAACCCAGGTTACTGTGGGTGGCATATTGCAATTGCGCATAGATTACAAAAGAGGCGGAGATCATGCATACGGTAATCACAAACTGCAACACCATCAAAGATTTCCGGAACCGGATAGTACCCTGCATATTGCCCATATTGCCCTTGAGCGCAGGAATGGTTTTGAACCGGGACAAAAATAAAGAGGGATAAATGCCGCTGACTAAACCAACCAGCAAACAAAATACCAGCGTGAATCCTGCGATGGGTGCCAGTCCAATGTCCTCCAGGGAAAGGGATTTACCGGTGAGCGTTCTGAACAAAGGCATGGCGCACTGTACCAGGGCAAGGGCCAGCAAACCAGCCAGCACCGTGACGAGCAGGGCTTCGGTAATAAAGAGAAACGCCAGTTGTTTTCTCCCGGAACCAACGGTTTTCCGGATGCCGATCTCCTTTATTCTTTTGGAAGAACGGGCGGTAGCGAGATTGACATAATTGATGATGGCGATCAGTAAAATCAGGAGGGCAATACCACTGAAAATATAAATCCTGCTGATACTGCCGTTAGCGCTGATCTCATAATCGAGAGCCGAATGCAAATGAATGGAAAGCAGCGGTTGAAGTTCAATGGTATAGTCCGTTACGCGCATTTCCTTTGCGATGGTTCGGGAAGCAAACGCGGGCATCCCGGCGCGAAGGGAATGGATGCCTGCAGAATTTCTCAATAGCAGATACGTGTACAGATTAGCATTCTGCCATCCGCTGGTAAACCCCTCCGGCATCGGCCGAACGGCACGAAACCGGAGATGCGCATTTTCCGGGATATCCCGGATCACTCCAGTAACGTGGAAGGCGGGAATGCCGGGGAAAACAACCAGCTGGTGTATCGACGCTCCGGCTGAACCAAACAACGTACGGGCCAGTGATTCCGTGATTACCATGGACTGCGGACCGGCAAGCGCAGATTCAGCATTACCCTCCAAAAAATCGTATGTAAATACTTTAAACAACGATGGATCGGCAACTATGATGTCTTCCACTTTCACGATGCCGTTCCCATGCCGGATCATTCCGCCCCCTTCAGGATCAATACGTACGGCCTCTTCCACTTCTGGAAAATTTTGTTTTAATGCCGGCGCAAAGGGTGCTGAGGTCATTGCAATATTCATACTACCACCATCCCAATGCGCATGTTGTACAACACGCACAATCCGGTCTGCTTTTTTATTGAAGCGGTCGAAACTCATTTCATCCGAAATGTAGAGGGTAATCATCCAGCATGCTGCCAGGCTTACGGCGAGCCCCGCTATATTGATAAATGCATAAAACTTTTGCCGTTTCAAATTCCGGTAAGCAAAGCGGAGGTTGATGCTGAACATACATCTAAAATTAAATGAAAAGATGCCAGGCCTGAACTTTGTATTTCCAATGAAGTGCCAAATAATACCATTGTGATATTCAGCAACTTATACAGACTCGCGCGGAAGGGGTGTTCCTTTCTGATACAGTGATTGTGCAGGAACGGACACACTGTTAACCTAAAATTAAGCAGATGTCATCCGGCTGAGATTAGCATTGGGGTTCCAGGAAAACTCAGACAATATACCGTTTCAATTCAAAAAAATTCTCCGGTAAGCGTCCGGCGTTCCAGTGCTGCTGTATTGCCTGTGCCGCGCCCATGGCAGATGCCTGCGCCAGGGAGGCGGTATATACTTCGGTTTCCGGGAAAGTCCGGGCCAGCAGGTTCATAAATAAAAGATTTTTACTGAAGCCGCCATCCACGAATATTTTTTTAGTGCGGGCAGAATCCATGATCATTTCCGTGGATTTTTTCTGCTTCCGCATCATTTGGATCATTCCCACATGGTACGCCTCTTCATACGTTTCAAACGGTTCCAGGGATTCGCAGCCGGTATCAATTTCAGCATTTCCCTTCCGCTCCCATTTTTCCAGGATGTGCAAATCTGGTTTTACGGAGAGGCCATAATCCGGCGCGAAAAGAAAACGGGCTGCCAGTTTCTTCGTATATACATCATGGTTATATCCCGCAAATAACCGCGATGCCTTTACCGGCTTCCCCAGGAAAGACAAATAACACAGACAGTCCTGCTGTAATTCCGCATCCGTTAAAGGGGAATGATTAAAGGGATTCAGGCTGATGGACCAGGTGCCGGTGGATAATAAGACAAAGGGTTCTTTAAAGGCCGATAAATAAGGGATCAATGCTGCGGAACTGTCATGCAACCCTACCCCAACAGCTATTCCATCCTGCGGACGGACGGAAACGGAATCTCCTGCAGCAATAGCGGCGAATTTTCCAGTTAGTCCTTCCTTCCTGACCCAGGCATGATAATCGTTTTTTTCAAAGTCCCAAAGACGGGTATGACAACCAACGCTGGTCAGGTCCGTGGCACACACGCCGGACAATAAAAAACTGATGTATTGCGGCAGGTGAAGGGAGTATCCGATCTGCCGGAAAACCGATGGTTGCTGCTTTTTCAACCGGTATAATTGCATACCGGAATTTAAATTTCCCAGCTCAGGGGAAGCCGTTTGTTTGGCCAATTGACCATGTGCATCGTGCATCCTGCTAAATTCCGATTGCAGATCAGCAGGAAATGGTTTTAAATAACTGTAAAGGGGCGTTAAAGGTTTCAACTCTTTATCCAGGTGCACCAGGGAAGCCCCGTAGGCAGAAACGTTTACGGCTTCTAGCTGAATATCTGTCCGCCTGCGTATGTCATCAAAACTTTCTTTGACCCACTGGGTGAGTAAAGACAGGTCTTCTGTCGGAAATCCGTCTTCGTCAGTTGTTTCGGGAAGTTGCACGGAGCGTTCATCCACGATCTGGTACTGCGCATCGAACAGAAGCAGCTTTTTATTGGTGCGGCCGATATCAAATATGGCTATGACGGGCTGTACTTGCATGATTATAATCCGGTGGCCACTGATTTACTGCCTCTTTCTTTCAGTAGCTTTTCCCGTACGCCCGCTTTGCGGAAAACCATTAAGGGATCCAGCGCTCCGCCGGCCCTTAATCTCGCTTCGGCCACCAGGGGACGAACATCCGTCCGGAATGCCTGTTGCAATATTTCCTGCGCCAGCACCACATCATTTTGCGTTCTGGCGGATTCCAATGCCTTTTGATCTATCAGCAGGGCCTGCGCATAACTGATGAGGATGGCTTCCACCGACTGCAACAGATCTTCCAGCGGATCTTTTACATTGTGTGAGGCATCAATCATCCATCCCAGATCACGGTTATGATCCATGGAACGTGCATCCATGCCTTCCACCAGTTCATTAAAGATTAAAAAGAGCTGATAGGGTTTTATACTGCCGACCGTCAGATCATCATCCCCATATTTGGAATCATTGAAATGAAAGCCGCCCAGTTTTCCTTCCATCAGCAAAAGCGAAACGATCTGTTCAATGTTGGCATTGGGCAGGTGGTGACCCAGATCCACGAGTGTGAAAGCCTTTGGTCCCAGTTTACTGGTATAGAGCAGTGACTGTCCCCAGTCACCCACCGTAGTTGAATAAAAGTTCGGTTCGAAGGCTTTGTATTCCACAAACATTTTCCAGTTTGCCGGAAGATGCGCATAAATTTCCTGTAATCCTTCGAGCGTACGCTGAAATGCTTTTCTGAAATTCAGCTGACCGGGAAAGCAGGATCCGTCTGACAACCACACCGTCAGCGCTTCCGATCCCAGTTCAACGCCCTGCCTGATCACTTCCAGATTGTGGTCCACGGCCTGCTTCCGCACTGTCTTATCGGTATGCTGCAGCGAGCCAAATTTATAACTCAACAGCTGACCGGGCTGATCCTGAAAAGTATTTGAATTCATCGCATCAAACCGCAATCCGAGTTCAGCGGCAAGATCGCGCACCCTGGCCGGGTTCGACGGAATATCCCAGGGAATGTGCAGCGAAACCGCTCCGCCGGATCTGTTCAGCGCATGAAGGAGTCCGATGTCTTCAAGTTTTTCTTCCAGGTCACGCGGTTCACCGCCCCGGGGAAATCGTCCGAACCGCGTGCCGCCGGTACCGAGGGCCCAGCTGGGAATGGCCACCTGAAATTCTTCCAGCTTTTTGATGATGTTTTCCGCACCGGCAAGCTCCGGCTGAAGCGTTCCGAGTTTGTTCCGGTGGGCAGTAAATCCTTCCTGGTTGTACCGATCTATATTCTTTTTTTCAAGACGCATGCCATCGTTGCTTTAATGAACTAAGGTACTATCAAATTTTAACGGACAAAGGCCGCGGCCACACCTCCATCCACATTCAATACATTGCCGGTGGACTTATTTAACAATCCGCCGACAAATGCAAAACAGGCATTCGCCACATCTTCGGGCAGGATCACTTCATTCAGCAGCGTTCTTTTGGCATAATAGCCAGGTAATTCCTCCACCGTGATGCCATACGCTTTGGCGCGCCCCGCTGCCCATTCACCGGCCCATATTTTGCTGTCGCTGATCACCGCATCGGGATTCACCACATTCACCCGGATATGATCCTTGCCCAGTTCCGCTGCATTCAGCCGGCTCAGGTGAAGCTGTGCCGCTTTTGCCGAACCATAGGCGGCATTGTTGGGACCGGATACCAGGGCGTTCTTGCTCACGATATTCAATACATCCCCGCCGAGATTTTGTTTGCGCATGATGTCCGCGGCTTTTTGGGTGATGAGAAATTGTCCTTTCACCAGTATATCATATAATTTATCCCAGTCCGCTTCGGTATGTTCCTCCAATGGTTTGGATATGGAAATTCCGGCGCAGTTGACCACAATATCCACGCCTCCGAATGCAATGGCTGTTTTTTGAAAAGCATTTTGAATAGTGACTGCCCGGGTAACATCCAGTAAGCCGGATGCAAATGCATCGTTACCAAAATGTTTTCTAAACTCCAGCGTGGCAGATTCGAGGCGGCTCTCATCATTGTCATTGATGAATACCACGGCGCCTTCCTGCACCATTTTTTTCGCGATGGCTTTGCCGATTCCACCAGCGCTTCCGGTAACCAGCGCTATCCTGCCGGTTAGCGGTTTGGGTTTGGGCATGCGCTGCAGTTTGGCCTCTTCCAGCAACCAGTATTCAATATTAAATGCTTCCTGCCGGGGTAATGCCGTATACGAGGAAATAGCCTCCGCGCCTTTCATCACCTGTATGGCATTGGTATAAAATTCCGAGGCGATCCTGGCCGTGGGCTTGTCTTTGGCAAAGCTGAACATGCCTACGCCGGGAAAAAGCAGGATGACGGGATTGGGGTCACGCATCGCGGGACTGTTAGCATGTTTGCATTGTTCATAGTAAGCGCTGTACATATTGCGGTACCCTTCAAAGGCCGGTTGCAACTTTTCACGCAGGGAGGCGGTTGCATGCAGATCGTCTCCGGCAGACAGTGGCAACACCAGGGGACTGATCTTCGTTCTTAAAAAATGATCCGGACAACTGGTTCCCATCGGCGCCAGTTTTTCCAGATCATTGGAATTGATGAATTCCAGCACGGCATCGGAGTCCGAGAAATGACCGATCATGCGGTTGTATCCGGAAACATAACCCCGGAGCAAAGGCATCAGGACCGCGGCTTTTTCCTTTCTTTCTGCAGGCGGCAGTGCGTTTATTTTAGAACCGCCGAAAACGGGTCTTGTTTTACCAAAATTTTTCTCCAGATAATCCGCACACTGTTCAATCACGTCCAGGGTGTTGATGTAACTTTCATACGCCGTATTTCCCCAGGTGAACAGTCCGTGCGATCCGAGCATGATGCCGCGGATATTTGGATTTTCATCGAGACAGGCTTTCAGTTTTAATCCCAGGTCAAATCCGGGTCTTTCCCATTCCACCCATCCGATGGCACCGTTAAAGAGTTCCTGCGTTATTTTTTTCCCTTCTTTGGAAGCGGCAATGGCAATCGCTGCATCCGGGTGGAGGTGATCAATGTGTTTGAATGGCAGGAAAGCATGCAAAGCCGTATCTATCGACGGTGCCTTGGATTGCAGATCATAAATACAATGATTGAACAATTCCACCATCTCATCTTCGTGTTCAATGCCGCGGTATACTTTCTTCAAAGCAAGCAGGCGGTCCATATACAAAGCGGCCAGCCCGCTTTTTTTAAGCGTCCCCAAATCGCCCCCGGATCCTTTCACATACATCACTGCTGTTTCCATGCCGGTGAGCGGATCCGGCCGCAGCACTTTACAGGAAGTATTTCCCCCGCCATAATTGGTGAGCCGCAGATCCGCGCCCAACAGGTTGGAGCGATAAATGAGCAATCCGACCTCGTCGTCCTTTAATGCAGCGGCGGTATTTTCATCCCATAAATAACTTACCTGTTTGTATTGTTTCGAATCGGTCATGTCAATATCTTTTTTTTAATTAATTAATCTGATTATTGCTTCAGTGCATTCCCATATCCCACCATACAAACTGAGAGGATGATGGTGGCTATACCGGTGATGATCGTCATTTTTGTCTTACGGCTCACATCTTTCCATTCTTTTAATACCAACCCCCACATATTGGCCACGAGGATGATAAAGGCCATGTGCAGGATCCAGGAGCTTGCCCCGTTGCCCAGCTTGCTTTCCCCCATGCCATAAAAAAAGAATTGCAGAAACCAGGTGGTGCCGGCTATGGCGGAAAGAACATAATTTTTTAACAGCGGCGTGGTTTTGTCAGTATAGTTGCCAAATGTTTTGTTGCGGAGGTTCAGAAAAAAACACCAGATGAAATTGGTGGTCAGTCCGCCCCACAAAAGCACTACAAAGATTACATTGTTCTGATACAGTGGATTTGACCCCATGGCCAACGCCTGGTGCGCCATCGGTTTACCGGCTTCGATACCAAAATTAAAACAGGCGCTGAGGATACCGGAAATGATGGCGACCACCAATCCTTTGGTCAGGTCAAATTCTGCAATGGATTTCTTCTTCTCCGCATCGGGTACTTCTTTTTCTTTACCCACACCTGCCCTTCCGCAGAGATAAATGCCAAACAGACATACGGCCACACCGCCAATCACAACCCGTCCCCAACTGCTGCTGATCATATCGCTGAAGGAAGTTTTTCCGGTTGACGGAAAAAAATTATAATAGATAGATGGAACCAGCGCGCCAAAAGCGGAACAAAATCCAAGCACCACTGAATTTCCGAGTGACATCCCCAGGTAGCGTACGCCCAGTCCATAAGTGAGCCCGCCAACACCCCACAGGAGTCCGAACATAAACGTATAGGTCAATACTGCTTTTGGTGCTGCACGGATGATTTCCATGAAATGCGGTATGGTCAGCCAGGCAGCCAGCGGTGGCACGATGAGCCAGGAAAACAGACCGCCGACGATCCAGTAATTTTCCCAGGCCCAGCGTTTTACTCCTTTAAAGGGCATGTAAAAGCTGCCCGAAGCAAACCCGCCTATAAAATGAAAGACGATTCCAATGATGGCCTGCATATAGGTCAGATAGGTTGGCTATAAAATTAGGGAATGACGACAGAATAGCTGTCATGTACTGTCATGTTCCGGTTTTGCCAGTCAGCCTTCTGCCTGTGCCGGATAAAAGGTCAATTTTGCATGTCACTGAGTTCCAGCCAGCGGAATTCTTTTGCCTGAAGATCCTCCGCAATGTGATTAAACCGGTCGGAGAATTTCTGGATCTCCGCATAATCCGTGTTCTCTTGCCGCATTTTTTCCGTGAGCGATTCTTTTTCGCGGTTCAGGGCTTCAATTTCCTTTTCCAGCAATTCAAATTCCTTTTTTTCTTTATAGGAAAGCTTGGGTTTTTCAGACTTTGCCGGCTCCCTGACTGCTGCAACGACCGGTGCGCGTACTTCCGCTGCCGGTTTAGCATCCTTTGTCTTTAACCATATCTGGTACAATCCGTAGTTCCCCGGGAAATCCCGGATCACCCCCTCGCCTTCAAAAACAAACAAATGTTCAACCATACGATCCATGAAATAGCGGTCGTGCGACACCATCACCAGGCAACCCTGGAAATCCAGCAGGAAATTTTCCAGTACGGAAAGCGTGGGCAGATCCAGATCGTTGGTCGGTTCATCCAGGATCAGGAAATTCGGATTGCGGAAGAGAATGGACAGTAAATACAGCCTTCGCTTTTCACCACCGCTGAGGCTGGATACATACGTGTATTGTTTGTCTGGCGGAAATAGAAAAAGATTCAGGAACTGGGCCGCACCGAGCGAGCCGCCGCCCGCCAGCGGAAAGCTTTCTGCAATGTCTTTTACAAATTCGATCACGCGTTTGTCTTCCTTGATCACCAGGCCGAGCTGGGAATAATTGCCGAATACGACGGTCTCGCCGACATTGACCTTGCCGCTGTCGGCCGGTTCGAGGCCCTGTAGCATATTCAGGAAGGTGGTTTTGCCGGCACCGTTCTTCCCCACTACCCCGATGCGGTCCCCGCGTTTGAATGTGTAGTCAAATCCTTTGAGAATCACCTTATCGCCGAAACTTTTATTTACTTTTTTCAATTCGGCCACTTTTCCGCCCAGACGGCTCATTTTCATTTCGAGTTTGAGCTGTTGTTCATCCAGGTTTTGTTTAGCCTTGATTTCCACTTCATAAAAAGTATCCTGGCGGCTCTTGGATTTGGTGGTCCGCGCCTTGGGTTGCTTGCGCATCCATTCCAGCTCCTTGCGGTACAGATTCCGGGCCTTATCAATGCTGGCCACATCGCTTTCTATACGGGCGGCTTTTTTCTCCAGATAATTTTCATAATCACCCTTGTATTCATAAAGCGAACTGCGGTCCATTTCCCAGATCTCATTACACACATTGTCGAGAAAATACCGGTCATGCGAAACCACCAGCAGCGTAATGTTCTGCTGGTTCAGGTAATTTTCCAGCCATTCCACCATTTCCATATCCAGGTGGTTGGTCGGTTCATCCATGATCAGGAGCACTTCAGGGTTTCCGAACCCGATATCGATCAGGGTCCTGGCCAGGGCAACTCTTTTGCGCTGTCCGCCGCTCAGGTTTTTAACCGGCTGGATCAGGTGTTCGATGTTCAGGCGGCTGAAGATCTGTTTCACTTTCGCATCAAAATCCCAGGCGCTGAGATGGTCCATCTCGTCGATGCTTTCCATCAGCGCATCGGTATCCCCGCTTTCGCTGGCTGCTTCAAACGCTTTGATGGCGGTAATGACCGGATGTTTGTGGTGAAATACATTATCCAAAACGGAAAGGTCTTCCTGGAAACGCGGCTCCTGTTCAAAAAAGGTAACGGTTATGTCTTTAGAGATCCAGACCTTGCCATTGTCCGCCGTTTCTTTCCCGGCCAGGATTTTCAGCAAAGTGGACTTGCCCGTCCCGTTTTTGGCGATCAGGGCAATTTTATCGCCGGACTCAATGTGAAAGGAAATATTGCTAAATAACGGATTAATTCCAAACGATTTCCCAAGGCCCTCAGCAGAAACATAGTGCATGGGGCAAAGATAAGAAAACAACGCCCGGCCTGCGTATCCTTTAAAATTATTACATAGTATCAGCCATGTACAAATGCAAGGAAAAACATTCATCCGGTTAACTTCCGCATCCCCTGTTATCCCCGCTGAATCAAGGGGTGCGACGGCAAATTCCGGAACGAATTTCTGAAGAGGAATTTTTATGATGAGACAGGTACCCGGTCCCTTCTTCAATGATGCAACTGCCAATACAGGGCCTTCATAAAATAGCCACCCACCACGCTGCGCGCCTGAAATCCAACCTGTTTTCCATCCAGTGTTTCGTGCCAGTCGCTTAGGGGCACACGGGTGGGCGTTTCGGTGAGGTATTTATAAACGGGATCAATAAGTGCTTCAAAATTTTCCTGGTTATCCGCCAGGGTGGCGGTCCACATGATCCAGTCCGACTTGGTATAGGTTTTCCGGCTGTCCAGCGGTAGTCCGAATGCATTTTGTTTGCCGAGATAATATATTATTTCTTTATGATATACCGAATCCGGGAACAGGTGCAGGTCCAGCACTTTATCCCAGACCAGGTTGTACTTCTGGCTCCAGGTGTTTTTGTCGTTAAAGGTCAGCGCATAATGATCGCCGGCTCCTGCCAGCTTCTCCCACTGGCTCACCATACGTTCAGACATATTCGTATACCTTTTCGCAGAGAACTGATCGCCTTTCAGGCCTGCCATCATACCAAAACAACGCAGCGCGACAATGGCTTTCACCGATAGGTTGGCATTGCGCGCAAGGTGCCCCGCAAAATCATCCGTGCATAACTGATCCGCCGGATCCAGTCCTTTTTGAACCAGGTAGTTTGCCCATTGCGTTAATATTTTCCAGTGCTTGTTTGCAAATTCCGCATTCCCCTCTTTTTTCACAATGGCTGCGGTGAGGATGATCATATTGCCGGATTCTTCCACCGGCATGCCTTCTCCATAAATCTCCCCGTTGGCCAGCGGATAAGTGCCCAGGTCATGCGCGGCATATGGTTTGGCGTATCGGCCGCTTTCGCAGAAATAAAATATTCCGTTAAGCATACCTTTTAACAAATCCGGATTATACATCAGGTACAAGGGCGCAGAGGGATAGGTTACATCCACGGTGTTGATACAACCATTGCTGAAATTTTCTTTGGAAAGAAAAAGAATTTCTCCATCAGGACTTTTTACCAGTTTGTGCGCAGATACGCTTTGGCGGTAGGCCGCCACGCAGAGTTTTGCGTACGTTTCACCGCCGGCTGCCAGTGCATCCTGGTAAACCCGGTGATCGGCGCTGTCGCATGTTTTGAGTATGGATGAATAATCCCTCAACGCCGCATCCATTTCTTTTTCGATGCTGCTGCCAGGCTCCAGTTTCCACCAGGGCTTCAGGTTATTGTGAAAATACTGGATCGAATACAAGTCATCATAACCCACCAAAATCAGATGATCTTTAGTTTTTCCGGAAATGGTTTCCACCGGAAAATCCGTTCTCAGTTCACTGCCGGAAACCTTTTGCACCGCTTTTTCCTTTTTTGACGCCCCCACATACAAATACCCCCAGTCAATCCGCAAATCATCTCCTTTTTTTGCCAGTATGGGCTGGTCTTTTGTCCCGGTCTTCAGCATATCCAAAGCAGCAGTAGCGAGTTTTGAACTGACCACTTCCTGGCCGGGAACATTTACCGCAAGGTCTGTCGAAGCCATGACATGCAGCTGCACCTGGTGTATCTTCTGATCGTTGGCACTGATCCGGAAAGCAATATAGGACACCGGGCGGGACAACAAATGCAGATCATTCAGGATCAACGGGGAAATGAAACTCATGGTGACGTTCACCGGACCACAGGCCATATCGTACACTGTTCGTGTGGCCGTTACCGTTACCTGTTTTTGCTCCGCATCAACGGGCTGATCGGCAACTTCTACCCGTCTCATCAAACCCGCATCCAGCCATTGCTCTCCCGCAGTGTTGGTTACATGGATGGCCAGTATGTTATTTCCTTCCCCGGTTTTCTTTAACAGGGAGTCGGGAACCGGAATATATAAATACTTATGCGTCCATCCTTTCAGTCTATAAATGTTTACCCCGTTTAAAAAGACTTCCACGTTATCGTCGTGCCTGATCTTTAAAAACAATTTACCTTTCTCCTGCTTTACGCCTGGAAAAACCCGGCGCGTCCAAAGATCCGGACTCACCCATTTGGTCTTAGCGAATGCAACATCGTCGCCAAAAGGCCCGTTTCCCGTTTTCCAGTCCTGGTCTTTATAATCTTCATCCATCCAGCTTCCCTCAGGTGTGGCTTCCGTATATTTCAATGAATAATCCTTTTCTTCAGCGGATGGCAGTATTGTTTCATACAACGGCGCTACCTGGCCAAGGACCCTGTAATTCTTTCCATCCACGGTAATGCTGGCTATAAGCGGCTGATCGGCTCCCGTCCAGTGTTTGGTCGGAGAACTGGTTACCGTGTCGCTAAAGGACCAGATGCTGAAATATGGATCATGGCTGATTAAGGGATAGGCCGGCATCTGATGCACCTGGGCAAAGGAAAACCGGGCGAAAATCATTAAAAGAAAAAACAAATAATAAGGAAGATAGCACGTTGAAGAAGGTCTTTTCATGGGGTCAATTTACAAAAAACCGGCAATCAACCAGTATCTGATTTTTCCTGTTTACCTATAGCCGGTTCACGTTTCCGGGTTAAATTAACAGAAAAATACCGGAGCCGGAGACCTGGAAGATATTGGGGCCTGAATCTTGCGGTAATGAAGCGGGCAATAGAAATTCGTTCCCGAACATGATGAAATCAGGGTCAGCAATAATCTTTTTGGTTTTCATAACAAAAATATCTTTTTCCCAGATGGCTAACCGTCCGTTCCCCCAGCATGTTTCCTATCATCAGGGATGTATAAAGCCCAACCACATGCCACAGCGGAAACTGGATGCCCAGGTTTTACACTTTTATCAAAACTGGAAACAGCAGTATATCCATGCATCACCCGGCCTGGATCAGGCTTATGTTTTTTTTGAAGAAAAAGGATCCAATCTGCAAAGTGTGTCGGAGGGTCAGGGATATGGCATGCTGATCGTTGCACTGATGGCAGGAGCAGATCCGGTGGCCCGGGGGACTTTTGACAGCCTTTACCGTTACGTGCTTGCCCATCCGAGCAAACCTGATTCCCCCCTCATGGCCTGGTCGCAGTTCAGCAACAGCCGGAACAAAGACCAGACTTCGGCTACAGACGGGGATATGGATATTGCTTACGCCTTGCTGCTGGCCCATGAACAATGGGGTTCCGCCGGGGAATTCAATTACCTCTCGGAGGCCAGATCCATGATCCGGTCCATCATGCAATTTGAAATCAACCGGGATACCTACAGCATCCTGCTCAGTGATGCCGTGGAACCGGACAGCAAGGATTATTTTGACATGCGGTCATCTGATTTTATGCCCCTTCATTGCAAAATGTTTGAACTGGCTACTGACGATCCGCAATGGAAAAAAGTGGTGGATAATAACTATAAACTCTTTACTGATCTTCAGAACAATTATAGTCACGACGCGGGACTGGTTCCCGATTTCATCATCGGGATTAATAAAACGGCCGAGCCGGCGCATCCGGAATACCTGGAGTCCCGGTACGACGGATGTTATAATTACAACGCCTGCCGAGTTCCCTGGCGGATCGCCACGGATTATCTGCTCACGGGCGACAAGCGTTCTGCTGAGATGGTGAACAGGATCAACCGTTGGATAAGACAGACCAGTTCTGATAACCCGGATAATATTTCAGCCGGATATACCCTGCAGGGGAACGATATCAAAAGGCGGAACTATGAGGCCCTGAGTTTTATAGGTCCCTTTGCCGTGGCCGCCATGGTGGATGCCAAAAATCAAAAATGGTTGAACAGCATCTGGGATTACCTGCTGCAATTCAAACTGAGCGACTTCGATTATTACGATAACAGCATCAAGATGATCAGCCTGCTGATCATCTCGGGAAACTTCTGGGAACCCTCGGCCCCTTCCATCGCTTATCACATGCCCGCGGGGAAAAGCCACAGTTAGGATCCGGAGCTGTGGATGCCATTAGGCTGGAATCAGTGGATTTTCTTAATTGCGTCAGCCATCAGGTTGGCCACGAAGCGGTTTCCCTGGTCATTGAGATGAACCCCGTCCAGAGTAAGGATTCCTTTTTCCAGGTTGCCGGTGTTATGATCAACCTCGTATTCATGAAATTCCTTCCGCAAGTCAATCAGTCCTACCTGCTCCTCAGCGGCAATTTTCCGGATGATGTTGGAATATTTATTCAGATCCCCATCCTGCTCATTACTGTAATCATTTTTTTCTCCAATGGTTGATGGCGTACAGATGATCACCTTTGCATGGGCCTCTTTCAGCTTTTTAATGATGGCCAGGTAGAATCTTTCAAATTTGTCCGCATCCGTTCCTGTACCCATTTTCTTGTGCCAGACATCATTAACACCAACCCAAATCACCACGATATCGGGAGATTTACTGATCACATCATCGTCCATACGCAAATAAAGATCATACACTTTGTTGCCACCAATCCCGGCGCCGGACACATCGTAGTCGCCATTACCCCCGGGATTTAACAACCCATTAGTCAGCGTAACATATCCGTTCGCCTGGACCCCCATCTGGGTTATGGAATCTCCAAAAAATATCACTTTGATTTTTTTAACGGGCAAAAAAGACAGGAGGAGTATGGCTGAGGCGACCAGACAGGCTGAAAGGATCTTCTTCATTTGGAGATATTATTTCCAAATATAGTCCAGCTTCCCGTGTTTGGCCAAATATAATACGGGCCTGCAACCCGGATTATATGAATGTTAATTATATTTAGTTTACTCCGCTTTCTTTATACATTTGTGAACATTTTTGCTATTTTTCACCCAGAATGATAAAACCCGGATATTAGCGGAACCATTGGTGTTTAAACGAAAACCTTCATACCACTACTTTTCAAGGGCCATGCTGGTAACGCTTTGTCCTGTATTCCTTGCCGTACAAATATTTTTCAATTTTGGCGCTACCGGCAATCCGTTGGTAAAGAATAATTATTTTTTTGGAACCCATGCCGTAAAGAATCCCCATGCGGTTAAATCCAACGCAGGAACCGCTCATCATCGCACCGGTTTCCGGTTAAACAAACATTTTCAACCGGAAAGCCTCCCCTCCTACAATCTGTTTGTGATTGAAAGACCGGTTGAATATTTAGACTGCCATAAACAAACCCCCTATTCCGTTCACTTCTTTTGTTCCCCGCTTCTTGAGGCGCAATCCCTTCGCGGACCTCCACCGATGAATGATTTTTTATAGAAATCATTTTTCATCCTTTTCTTATTCCGATAAATATGTTTACTGAACACGACAGGAAATTCCCTGCCTTAACCGGTCTAATATTATTGATTCCGCTGCTCTCGGTATTCGCCCAACAACCGAATTACACTTTGCGTCAACTGGTTGACAGCGCACAGCATTACTATCCCCAATTAATGCAAAAACAGGCTTTGCTGAACAGTGCGGAAGCCGCGGTTACGGACGCGAAGCATACATTCCTGCCCTCTCTGAAGGTGAACGAACAAATCGGACTGGGCACCGACAACTCCCTCCCCGGCAGCTATGTTTCCTACGGGATCATTCCCTCCTCTTCTTCCGGGGTCCGCAAGGATAATAACGGCCAGTCCGCCAGCGAAAACATAGCTATACTGGCTGCACAGTACGACCTGATCGATTTTGGATACCGGCAGGCTTTCATCGAAAGTGCAAATTCCTATGTTAACCTGTATCGGGCTGACCGGGAAATGGAACGGTACAATCTGAAGATCCGCGCGGCACAATTATATTTTAACCTGCTGAGAAACCAGTTCCGGCTGCTGGTGAATAAACAAAATGTGGATCGCTATGAAGAAATCTTTAAGGTGATCCGGGCTTTGACGCAATCCGGTATAAAGCCTGGTTCCGATTCTTCTCTGGCCAAAGCGGAATTGTCGAAAAGCAGGATCATTTATAATCAAACGCTGGGTCAGATTATGCAGGTTAAAGAGCAGCTGTCTTTTCTAAGTGGAATACCCCCACAGCACCTGTTCATTGATACCACCACAAACTCTTTTATGCGGATCAAATCGGATATAGAAAATCAACAGCCAGACAGTGCCCGCAATCCCTACGTCGATTATTACGAGAGCCAAAAAAACACTTTTCTGGCGCAGGAAAAACTGATCGCCAAATCCTACCTGCCGAGAATTGTGTTAACGGCAGATACCTGGGCACGGGGATCCAGCATTTCCTATAATGACCAGTATAATGCCTTGTCTCAGGGTATGGGATATCAGCGGTATAATTACCTGGCAGGTCTTTCTTTCCAATACGATTTGTTCAACGGAATACACAAGCACGATAAGGTCCGGATTTATCAGTCCGAAACCACAGCCAGCGACCTGGCCCTGCAGCAGGAAAAGCTGGCGCTTCACTCGGCTTCCCTTCAGGCGGAAAGCGCCATTCAAACGGCTGAAACCAATCTGTCGGAATTGCCGGTACAGCTGGAAGCGGCCCGGAATGTATATGATCAGGAACTGGCGCAGTACAAAGCCGGCATCATCAATCTGGTGGACCTGACCAATGCGGCATTTGTGCTGGACCGCTCGCAAAATGATTTCATTGAAACCCTGGCGGACTGGTACCTCGCGGAGCTGGATAAAGCCTGGTCCGGCGGTACGATCGATCCATTCATCAATTCCATAAAATAATTACAATGGTCAGAGCAGCGTTAAAGAGGCCCATCACCGTGCTGGTATTGTTCATGGGTTTATTATTGTTCTCCATAGCCGCCATCCGCACCATCCCCATAGACATCTTTCCCAAACTGAACCTGCCCACCATCTATGTGATCGAATCGTTTGGTGGCATGTCGCCACAGCAGATGGAAGGCTTTTTTGCAACCCGCATGCAGGATCAGTTTTTATATGTTAACGGCATTCAGAATATTGAGAGTAAAAACATACAGGGACTAACGCTCATCAAGCTTTCCTTTTATGAGACCACGAATATGGCTGAGGCTTCTGCGCAGGTGGCTCTGCAGGTGAACCGCGCTTCCAAATTCTTCCCGCCGGGCGCCCTGCCTCCGCAGGTTATCCGTTTTGATGCTTCTTCGCTTCCGGTGGGTCAACTGGTGTTCAGCAGCAAAACCAAATCCCTTAAGGAAATCTATGACCTGGTGGCAACCCGTATACGGCCCATGTTTGCTTCCGTTAAGGGATTGTCGGCGCCCCCACCCTTTGGGGCCAACTCCAGATCCATCGTGGTGAGTGTTGATCCGGAAAAATTACGGCGTTTCAATATTTCACCCGACCAGGTAGTAGAGGCCATTGCGAAAAACAACTCCATGACGCCTGCCGGTAATCTGCGCATCGACAGCCTGATGTATGTTACTACGGTGAATTCCCTGGAGGAGCATGTGCAGGAATTTGAAGACATCCCGCTGGTAACCAACGGCACGTCCACGGTTTTTATCCATGATATTGCCACCGTGGCCGATGCTTCTGATGTAACCGTCGATTACGCGCTGATCAACGGCAAACGATCCGTTTACATCCCCGTGGTAAAAACGGCCGAAGCCTCTACCTGGGACGTAGTGCAGCATTTGAAATCGAAGCTGCCCGAAATGAAAAGCCTGTTGCCCGATGATGTAAACATCAGTTATGAATTTGATCAGTCCGTATTTGTAATGAATTCCGTAATGAGCCTGATGACAGAAGGCATACTCGGCGCCATACTCACCGGATTAATGGTATTGCTGTTCCTTCGTGACTGGCGGAGCAGCCTGGTGGTGATCATCACCATACCGGTAGCGATATTAAGCAGCGTTTTGTTTCTGAACCTGTTCGGACAAACTATCAATATCATGACGCTGAGCGGACTGGCGCTGGCTATCGGGGTGTTGGTTGACCAGGCAACCGTTACCATCGAAAATATTCACCAGCATCTGGAGATGGGCAAGCCGAAACGCCAGGCAATCCTGGATGCCTGCGAAGAGATTTCATTTCCGTTGTTACTGATCTTATTGTGTATCCTGGCCGTCTTCGCTCCTTCGTTTGTGATGACGGGCGTACCCAGGGCCATGTTTCTTCCCTTGTCCTTGTCCATCGGCTTTGCCATGATCTTTTCTTTTATTGCGGCCCAGACCCTGGTTCCTGTTATATCCAACTGGCTTCTGAAGGAGGATATGTTCCGGTACCAGCATACCGGATTTCATGCGCATGCCGGACTCGCATTGGACGAAGGCGAAACAAAGGAGGTTACTGCGCATACCCGGCAGGACAGCCAGCATGCAAAGGAGAACAGTTTCTTCCAGCGCATAAAAATGAGGTTGACCCGGAGACTGGAAAAATGGATGCCGAAACGCAAGCTGATCGTTTCCGTATATGTTGTTCTTTCCCTTGCGGCAGCAGGCATTTGTTTTGTGATCATCGGAAAGGACCTGCTGCCAAAATCCAATGCCGGTGAATTGCAGATCCGCATCAGGGAACCGGATGGAACCCGGCTGGAAAAAACAGCTTCAACAGTCAATGGCATATTAAGCGTTTTGGATTCAACGGTAAACGGACACGTGGCCATCAGTTCAACCTACGTAGGGCTTGTTCCCAGCAGTTATGGCAGCAGCAACCTGTATATTTTCAACAGTGGCACCAATGAGGCGCTGATGGAAATAGCGCTGGACAAATCTTACAAAACCAACCTGGATCAGTTAAAAGACAGACTCAGGGAAAATATTCACGCCGCTTATCCGGCGGTAGACATTTCGTTTGAACCGATTGAACTCACGGAAAAAATTATGGCACAGGGGGCGGCAACCCCCATCGAAGTGCGCGTGGCAGGAAAAAATTTCGATCATATAAAGGATTATTCTGAGAAGCTTGTTGCCAAACTGAAACAAATCAGTTACCTGCGGGACGTGCAGATTGCGCAGCCCCTGCATTTTCCCACCATCAGCATGCACATCGACCGATACCGGATTGCGCAGATGGGATTAAACTTAAATGACGTTGCCCGAAGCATTACCGACGCCACTTCATCCAGTCGTTTTACAGAAAAAGTGCAATGGCTGGATACTAAGGTGGCCTATACCTACCAGGTACAGGTGGAAGTGCCGGAATACCTGATGAATTCCATAGAACAATTAAAATCCATTCCGCTCGTAAAGGGTAAAGACAGGCCTGTGTTGTCTGACATCACACAATTCAGCATGGATACCCTGCCGGGCGAATATGACCGTTCCGGGCCGCGGAGGTTTCTAACGGTTAGCGCCAATATCAATCACCAGGATCTGGGAACCGCAACTGCTGCCGTTCAGAAAGCCATCGAATCTTTGGGAACACCACCCACAGGACTGGTTGCCGGTATTCGCGGCATGTCTTCACTACTCACGGAAACATTAAATTCCTTGCAGACGGGCCTGCTGGTCGCCATCGTGGTTATCCTGTTGCTGCTCGCGGCTAACTATCAGTCATTCGGACTGGCCATTTCGGTTCTGGCTACCGTACCGGCGGTACTGTTGGGCGCCATGCTGATGCTGCTCGCAACAGGAGCCACGCTCAATCTGCAATCCTATATGGGTATAATTATGTCCACCGGAGTATCGGTAGCCAATGCCATCCTCATTGTAACGAATGCCGAAACGCTGCGGCTCGAATATAAAGATCCATTCAAGGCAGCCTGGGTGAGTGCGGGCATCCGGCTGCGGCCCATACTGATGACCAGCATGGCTATGATCGCCGGCATGATCCCGATGGCCAGCGGCATCGGTGATGCGGGGGATCAGTCCGCGCCACTGGGCGCCGCCGTGATCGGGGGCCTTGCCGCATCCACGTTTGCGGCGTTGTTCATAGTACCCTTGGTTTACGGCTGGGTGCGTCAAAAGGCTTCCTTCCGTTCTGTCTCCTTATTGCCTGAACTTATAAAACCATTAAATATTCCATCATGAAATATTATCTTCTGATCGTCTTTCCGTTCATGCTTTTCGAGGCTTGCTCATCGGGTTCTGCCGCAGATAAAAATGCAGAAAAAAAAACAAAGGTGGCCGTGCATTTCGAATTAACTGCCATTGAACAAAAAGGAGCATCTTCAGAGATCAAACTTCCCGGACAACTTGCGGCATACGAGGAAGTGAGCATCTATCCTAAAGTCAATGGTTATGTAAAATCGGTTCCGGTAGACATTGGCTCCCGTGTTACCAGGGGTCAGGTGCTGATGGTGCTCGAGGCGCCGGAATTGCTGCAGGCCAGCCTGGAAGCCCGGGAAAAATATGCACGCAGTCAGGCCGATTTTACGATTGACCGCGAACATTATCAAAGACTACTGGAGGCATCCCGCACGGAGGGCGCCATATCACCCCTGGATCTTTCTACCCTGAGATCCAGGATGGCCGCAGACAGTGCCCTGAGCAATGCCGTAAAGAGCAACTGGCAAATGCAGGAAACCATGCTGTCTTATCTTAAAATTACCGCACCTTTTGATGGGGTAATTACGGACCGGAATGTGCACCCTGGCGCCCTCATCAGCGCGGCGGCAAAAGACAAACCCATGCTGGAACTCAGGGAGGTTGCCAAGTTGCGGCTCCAGGTGGATATTCCTGAAAATATAGCGGTGAATCTGAATGACCGGGACAGTATTTCGTTTTATACGAGTGCGTGGCCAGAGAAAAAACTAACAGGGTTCATCAGCCGAAAATCCATGAATGTTAATCCACAATTCCGTTCCGAAAGGATGGAAATAGATGTGAACAATAATGCGGGACATCTTTCCCCGGGCATGTACGCGGATGTAATTGTTCATTCAAAAGGAAATCCCAATGCCTGGCTGGTACCAATATCAGCGGTAATAACCAGCACGGAAAGAAAATACGTGATCATTGCGCATAATCAAAAGGCATCGAAAGTGGATGTAACTACGGGCAATCGGGCGGCCGGAAAAATTGAAGTGTATGGAGATTTACATAACGGCGATCAGATCATTATTCATCCGGATGAAGATATCAGGGACGGAGATACCATCAATTAACCAGGGTCCTCGTGTACGTTAGGAAAAGGAGGAAATTACAAATCGCAAACTTTGCCTAATTTCATCTTTAAAATCAGTAAAACAGCATGGCGACTACGAGGATTACCGTGAAAAGCAATGGTTCTTTGAAATTAGAAGGAGATTTTGAGATTGTGGATGCCCGCGGATCAGCTTACGATCTGGGAGGAAGGGAGATCATTTCCATTTGCCGCTGCGGTTTGTCGCAAAACAAACCCTTCTGCGATGGTTCTCACAAGGGCCATTTTGAACATGACGCTGTTGCCTTTGCCCTGCCACCGA
>JBEPUT010000025.1:0-69186 GCA_041691395.1 Chitinophagaceae bacterium | reverse complement strand
CCCAGCCCCGGTCCGCTGACCAGGATGAGGAAATTCAGGATGAGGAATCCGGAAGTTCTAATGAATCCAATACCGACGAAAATGAGTCGGCGATGGAATCAGGCCGTCAGAATAATGGCGATCAGCAGCAAAATAAAGTTTATCCGCAACGCAGGAACGATGTGTTTAACATCGAATTTGATGGGGTTATCCAGGCGGAAGGCGTGCTGGAAATGATGCCCGATGGATATGGTTTCCTCCGCAGCAGCGATTACAACTATCTTTCTTCCCCCGACGACGTATATGTTTCCCCCTCTCAGATAAAACTCTTCGGATTAAAAACAGGCGATACGGTCTATGGCTCGGTGAGGCCTCCTAAAGAAGGAGAAAAATATTTTGCGCTGCTCAAAGTGGAGACCATAAATAATAAGTCACCCGAAGAAGTGCGCGACCGCGTTCCCTTCGATTACCTCACTCCGCTGTTCCCTTTCGAGAAGCTGAATCTTTTTGTAAATCCAAGTGAATACTCCACCCGGATCATTGATTTATTTACCCCGATCGGAAAAGGCCAGCGCGGACTGATCGTGTCCCAGCCGAAAACAGGTAAGACGATGCTGTTGAAAGCAGTCGCTAATGCCATCGCCGTAAACCATCCGGAATGCTACCTGATGATCGTTCTCGTGGATGAACGCCCTGAAGAAGTAACCGATATGGAACGCAGCGTTCGCGCGGAAGTTATTGCCTCTACGTTCGACGAACCAGCTGAAAAACACGTGAAAGTTTCTACCGTAGCTTTGCAAAAAGCAAAACGGCTGGTGGAATGCGGACACGATGTGGTGATCCTTCTGGATTCCATTACCCGTTTGGCCCGTGCACACAATACCGTTGCGCCGGCTTCCGGCAAAGTGCTCAGTGGTGGTGTGGAAGCCAATGCGATGCAGAAACCCAAACAGTTTTTTGGCGCTGCCAGAAAGATCGAAAATGGCGGATCCCTGACCATCCTGGCTACGGCCCTCATAGATACCGGTTCTAAAATGGATGAAGTGATTTTTGAAGAATTCAAGGGTACGGGTAATATGGAACTACAGCTGGACAGGCGCCTGGCCAACCGCCGCATTTTCCCTGCGATCGACCTGGTGGCTTCATCCACGCGCCGGGATGATCTTCTGCTGGAAAGGGAAGTACTTCAACGAATGAACCTGCTTCGGGTATACCTCAACGATATGAATACCGAAGAAGCAATGAATGAATTACTGAAAAGGCTGCGTGGCACAAAAAGCAATGAAGAGTTTCTGGCCAGCATGAACAGCTGATCAGAATATCAGGTTTTCCCTGTGTTTTATTTTTGTCCGGGTAAGTTCCGTTACCAGCTGCACGCCGGTAATAGACCGGATATTTCCCAAAAGTTCATTCATCAGTCCGTCAGAAACCGAATCTCCTTTCAGCAACCAGAAAAAATCAAGGTGCCTGAATTCAGGCAATAGGAATTCCCCGTCGTTCTGGTTATTATAGAGATAATGAATAAGCGTTTTATTTGGTTGCACACATTCATACACCGTAAAAAAATATTCCCGGTTTTTTTTTGCCAGTTGTATTTCAATTTTGTTGGTGATCCGGAAATCCAGTCTCATTTGCCGGTTCAGCAGCCAGCAAAAGCGGTAACCTTTCAGGGGAGCCACAATGCCCAATAAACGGGATCCTTCAAAAAAGTCACATTCCAGATGCTCATTGTCAAGCCTAAGCTTCATACTTTTCTCTTAATTAAATTGAACTTCCGCTGTTTTAACTTCGGACCCTCGGTTGTATTCCACCGTGGTTTTTTCATCCCGGCTAAATTTGGCTAGTGCTTCCATGTAAGTTTGCAGTGAACTTACCGGATATTTTCCCAGACGGATGATCACATCCCCCGATTGCATACCGGCTTTTTCTGCCGGCCTTCCGGCACTGATCGCGTCTACCCGAACGCCATTCCCATTGAAACTGTAATCGGGCATAAATCCCAGCGTAACATTGAAAGCGGGAGTTTCGCCGTATTGCACATCCCGCGTTTTGGTAAATGCCGGTTTATTCAGGCCATCCATCTTCTCCGTTATGCTGTATATCAATTTAACCACCTGTAGTTCGCCGTTGTAGTTGATCCTGTCTGCTTCATCGGATGGCTTATGATAATCGGCATGCATGCCGGTGAAGAAAAACAAGACGGGAATTTGCCGGAGATAAAATGACGTATGGTCGCTCGGACCTACCCCGCTGGAATCTGCCCGGACCGAAAATATCTTTTTGTTCACCGTACTGCTGATCAGCGCAGGCCATTGCGGGGACGTGCCATATCCACCGATGACGAGGACATGCGAACTGTCGTTCAACCTGCCGATCATATCCATATTTACCATATAGCTGATTTTGGACAGGTCTACTTCAGGATGCAGGGTAAAATATTTTGAACCCAGCAGTCCGGATTCCTCGCCGGAAAAAGCAATAAACAGATAATTGCTTTTCAATGATTTCGATTTGTGCAGCATGCGGGCAAGTTCCATCAGGGCCGCGGTGCCGCTGGCATTGTCGTCTGCCCCGTGGTGGATCATTTTTTCGGATCCCCGATACAGGGAGTTCCCGTCTTCCCCATAACCCAGGTGATCATAATGCGCCCCTATAACCACCGTATTGGGAGCGCCCCTGTCGAGATATCCGATAACGTTGTGTCCCCATCGTTTCTTCTCTACCATATTAATGTCAATATCCACATCCAGGGTTTGTGAAATATCCGCCAGGTATTTTTTTCTTCCCACCCGGGTAACATAGATAACAGGGATCTTTTCCGGAAGTATGCCTTCCGCCGGATTAAATTCAATCCCATCATCCGATTTAGAACTGTTGTAGAAAATAACGGCCGAGGCACCCTTGCCGGCAAACACCTTTACCTTTTGCCGTAATGCCTTTTCCATATCGAAATGCGGATTGTTCTGCGTGGATTCCAAAATCTCCTTAAGATCATAGAACCAGGGCGAACCGCTTTCCTGGAGCGCAACAGCCGGAGAGCCCGTTACTTTCTCGCTGGCGCTGAAATCCAGCGGGAAATAATCCTTATTCAACTCTAGCGCCGTTTTGTTAATGGAAAAATGACTCTGGCTGATATCCCTGCCATCATAAATTTCAAAAGTCTGCAACCAGCTCCCCTGATCACCCAACGGCTTCAATCCTGTTTTTTCAAAGGACGAAATGATGTAGTCCGATGCCAGTTTTTCTCCTGCAGTTCCGGATCTTCTTCCTTCCAGTTTATCGCTGGACAAATACCGGATATCCGTTTGAATTTCAGCCATCATCAAGCGGTCCGCTTTCCGCAGCTTTTGTGCATGCACGCGGGGAAGAGAAACATACAACAGCAGCAAGAGAAAAAAGCTTCGCGTCATGGAGGTCTTTTTACGAAGGAATTCCGGGAACAAAGGTATGTGTGGCAAATGCTATTCCAAAAAGTATAAATCCGCTTTAGAAAAATACATTTTACGCATCCCGGGCAACAGATTTCCCCCCTCCTGAAAATTACATTTACTTTACAATATATTCCCGGATATGAAATTCTTTTACAGCTTTATGCTTTTACTGGTATTCCAGGATGCATTCCCGAGTATCCTGTATATAGGAGCCGGAACGGGCGCGGTGGTTAAAAAAGACATGGCCGGACTTCATTCCGGTGATACCCTGGCCATCCGCTCCGGTTCTTACGAAAGAGGCGGTTCTTTTTCCAACCTCCGGAACATAACGATCATCAATTACGGAGGAATTGTTGACTTTGGCCAATCGGTCGACATCGGGAACCTGGCCGCAGTAACCATCAGCGGAGCCGGCATGCGCGGACTTCAATACGGTATCCGTTTTCAGCAGATGAAGGGCAATGCGTTTTTTGTGGAGGCGCCCTGCAATCATTTATCCCTTGCCTGGTGTGAGTACCGCAACCTGGATGGAAATGTGCTGGATGCCAGTCACTTTTTTACCAGCTATAACGGCGACACAGCTACGATGGCTTTGTATAAGACCACGATCTCTCATCAGAAGCTCGTCCATTCGGGACCGCTGTTTGTCGGCAGCTGGGCCTCCACCACCAGTTTCCAGAATGTGGTTGACAGCATTGCTTTCCTACATGTAATTGTTGATTCCACAAACAGCGATGTGTGCCAGGTTCTCGGGCAATCCATCTACCGGATGCTCGCCAGCGACTGGCGGATCACAGGTCCCTGTGCCAACGGAAAACATGATGCCGGCATTTTCCAGATGACGGGCAACGGTACCTTGCGGAATATATACCGGCACGGAGGATTTGGTTATTTATGGAGGATTTGGAATGTCGGTCTAAATGACCGGGCAAACAGCTATATGTATAATTGCATCGACCTGAGCAGCGATGCTTACGGTACCATAGATACCAGAATTTCAGCGGCCGATACCAGCACTGGCAACAACATCCCTTTCTGCCGCGGCGGAAACATGCATGTATTGAATAATACCTCGGGAAATAAAAGAAACGCCACCCATTATGTCTCCGTGCTGGTAGTAGCTGGTCAGTTCTTTTCAAAAAGTGGTTATTCGCTGGAAGTAAGAAATAACCTGAGCTTTAACAACATCACTGACAATGCGAATCCACTGGTAAAACAAAATACCGGAGACCCGTTAACAGATACCAGCAATAACATCTACGCAAAAGATCCTATAACGTCCGGCATTTTATCTGATACGGTGGATTGCCACCTGAACCCTTCCGGGCCAGCCATTGATCAGGCCTTTCCGGAACCATTCATCAAAACGGATATAGCAGGTATTCCGCGGCCCTCCGGTGTAGCGGCGGATATCGGCGCCCGCGAATTCCCGGGCAACGGAATCAGTCATCCCGGACATGCTGTTTTTCCAAAAAAATATTTATTCATTGGCGCTGGATTGATTGCCTTAACGGCGCTTATCCTTGCACAAAAAAAGGCGGTTCCCCCGAAAAACGGAAACCAACCGGTAAACACGCGGAATCAGCCATTCCGGGAGGGATAAGCCGGTTGAAAACTTTTACCACAAGGATTTTTTCTTTACTTTTGCAGATTAGCCTTTTTTGAACGGAATTACTTCCTTTCGTGAAGCGCTGATGGTAAACAGACAAGTTGCATGGCGCTACCGCACCTTATTAAATACGTATATACCAATGGGACTGACGAAGTGATCCGGCGCGGAAAAAAGATCCACGCCATAGGATATGTTGAGCTCATTGAATACGATGAATTATTTGAATCGGTAACCTTTCGTATAAAAGACGACAGCTACGCAACCTATTATAAAGTTTTCGTTCAAAAGTTCCGGGATGCAAAATCCCTTTCGGTCCGGTGCAGTTGCCCGTATAACCTGGGGGATATCTGCCGCCATGAAGCCGCGGCCCTTATTCAACTGCAGGAATTGCTGGACCGCAATATGCTGAAGGCCGAGGAAGTGCATTATGATCAGTCGCACACGGTCGTCAAAATGAAGGCCATTGATCTCAAAACCATAAGGCTGCTCTGTTCGCCGGAAGTTTATGAAGAAGCCGGAAAATATCTGCAAACAGACAAGGCCGTCATTGAACACGCCGCCGATGAAACGGTCAAGGCGCAGGTGATCATTCAGGGTGAAGATTATCCTGTGCTGATCAGGAAAAATGAAGAGCGTAATTTTGATACCAGCTCTTCTTATCCGGATACCAGCCACCCGCTTTGCCTTCCCAAAGTAATCGTCTTTCTGCAATTACTACAGTCCTACGGCCCGTATTATTTTGATTCGATCCGCAACTGGGATAAAGAAAAAAATAAATTGCTGGAAGCTTACGGGTATTCTTTATCCGATGACCTCAGCGGAAAATTTGAGTTTAGCTATAAAGAAGGAAAACCTTTTCTACGACTGCTGGATACCAGCATCAAAAGAGTGAACCCGGCTTTTCTGGCGAGGCCCAGGATACAGCAGGAAAAGGAAGTGATTGCAGAGGTGATGGAACCTGAAATCAGTGCCGGCTCCGCCCAGCGCGTTGGTGTGGTGTTCAATTTTAACCATCCCGCTTATCCCGGCTTTCTGCTCGAGGCCGTTTCCGGCGAAAGCAATGACCAGCAAACCGCTTATGTTGGAAAAGTTGAAAAGCTGGAGCTGGCCAAGTTTGTCAACACGGAAAGGTACAATGAAACCGACCGGCAGCTTGTTTATGCCATCCGCAAAACCCAGGAACCGGAAGTAAATAAATACCTCAACCGAAATTCCCCTTTCAGTGGTATGTGGGAAAATATCATTCATGCAGAAGGGGAAGAGTTGCCTGACGACACCAAGGCGCTCATCATCGAATACCTGCATCCCAAATTCAGGAAACTGTTTGCCGAACTGTACGAGAACCCTTTTATCTTTTTTCTGAACGGGCACAAACCGTTTAAGTCCGCCAATCTCGAGTCCGTCAACATCTCACCGGATGCTTTAACGCCTTATTTCAAAGTCTCCGTTCAGAAAAATCAGGTGGAGGTAAAATGCTTTACCCGGATCACGGGGCAATCCATTGACCTGAACCTTAACAAGTGCAGCAGCCACGTATTGTTTTTCTACAACAACAATTTATACCTCTGGAATAAACCGGAGGACATTGCCATCCTTTCGGGATTTAAAGATGGAAAGCTCCTGATTCCGAAATCAGAATGGCCGGTACAGCTCCGAAAAACGGTGCTCCCGCTGCAGAAGGAATATCATGTGGAATTTGACAGCGAGCTGGTAAAAGAAATCAAAAGCGGGGATCCCGAGAAAAAAATCCTGCTCCAGGAAAAAGGGGATTATCTCTTGTTTCAACCCATTTTTGTATACAAGGGATTTGAAACCACGGCATCGGGTAAGGATGAACTGGTGGTGGCGGATGGCGATAAGGTGTTACTTATCCAGCGCAACAAAGAAAAAGAATCCGCATTCCTGGCCCAGCTTCAATCGCTGCATTCTCAGTTCATACAACCCCAGGGGTCGCCGGGGCTCGCTCTGCGGGGAGGTGACGTGCTGAAGAACAACTGGTTCTTTTTGTTTATGGACGCCATGCAGGACATGAAAGTGAATGTACAGGGATTTGACGCCCTCAAAAATTTCCGGTTCAATACCTCCCGCCCCCAGACAAAAATCCACATCAGCAGCAGCACCGACTGGTTTGATGCGCGCGTGGATATCTTGTTTGGTGATCAGAAAGTAACGATTGCCGACGTTAAAAAAGCGCTGGCCAACAAACAGCAGTTTGTTCCCCTGAATGACGGTACGCTGGGCGTTCTGCCGGATGAATGGGTAAAACGATACGCCCTGCTGTTCCGGGTAGGCGAAGGCAAAAGCAACGAACTGCGCCTTTCCCGCTATCACCTGAGCGTTATTGACGAGTTATACGAAAACAGAAACGAGGAAGAGCTGATCATTCACCTGGAAAAAAAATACGAACAGCTCAAAGAATTTAAAACCATTAAGGAAATTGATCCACCGGAACACCTGGCCCATATTTTACGCCCTTACCAGGTGCATGGTTTTCACTGGCTGAATTACTTACACGAAGTAAACTGGGGCGGAATTCTTGCCGATGATATGGGATTGGGTAAAACCGTCCAGGCACTTTCCTTCCTGCATCATTACAAACATCAGTACAAACACTTACGGGCCCTGGTGGTTTGTCCAACCACCCTGATCTTTAACTGGGAGAACGAAATTAAAAAGTTTGCACCCAGCCTGACCTATCGCATTCACCATGGCGGGGAAAGGCTGAGGAACAAGGAATCACTGAATAGTTTTGAAGTGCTCATCACCACGTACGGCACCCTGCGGAGCGACATCAAAATGCTCATGGACGTTCCGTTTGACTATGTTGTGCTGGATGAATCCCAGGCCATAAAAAATCCTTCCAGTAAAGTCACCAAGGCCGCCTGCCTGCTTCGTGCCAAACACCGGTTGTGCATGAGCGGCACCCCATTGCAGAATAATACGTTCGACATTTTCGCGCAGATGAATTTCCTGAATCCGGGCATGCTGGGAAGTATCGAATTTTTCCGTCAGGAGTTTGCCATTCCCATTGATAAGTTCGGCGAGCCGGACCGGAAGGATCATCTGCGAAAATTATTATATCCCTTTATTTTAAGGCGAACCAAAGAACAGGTGGCCCGCGATCTTCCGGATAAAACAGAAACCATCCTATTCTGTGAAATGGAAGAGGAACAGCGGAAAGTATATGATGCCTACCGCAATGATTACAGGGATAAAATTCTCGGAACCATCGAATCCCAGGGTATTCAAAAATCGCAGCTCACCATTTTGCAGGGCCTTATGAAGCTCCGGCAGATCTGCGACTCCCCGGCCATCCTGAATGAAACGGAAAGATATCCCAACCATTCCATCAAGCTCGATGAACTGACCCGCGAAATTTCCGAAAATATCGGAAACCACAAAGCCCTGATCTTTTCTCAGTTCCTGGGCATGCTTGCCCTGATCAGGGAAAAGCTCAGTTCCCTGGGCATCGTTTACGAATATTTCGACGGAAGCACAACGGCCATCGACAGGGAAAAAGCCATCCGCTCCTTCCAGGATAATGAAAGCTGTCGCGTGTTTCTGATTTCACTGAAGGCGGGTGGCGTTGGGCTTAACCTCACGGCCGCAGATTACGTGTACATCGTGGATCCCTGGTGGAATCCCGCGGTGGAACAGCAGGCCATTGACCGCACGCACCGCATTGGCCAGACCAAGAACATCTTTGCCTATCGAATGATCTGTAAAGACAGTATTGAGGACAAGATCCTCCAGCTCCAGGACAGAAAGCGATTGCTGGCCAAGGATCTTATTGCCGATGACGACGGCTTTGTCAAGAGCCTTTCCCGCGAAGACGTGGAATATCTCTTTAGTTAACGGATTCCCATTCACCCGTTGTTGCCGGATTTCAGCCTTTAGTCCTTCTTTCCTTTTACCGCCTGTCTATTCTCCCTACCTTGAATACATAAGCCGGAGTATGAATACCCGTTTTTTGATGCTTTTGCTCTTTCTACCGGGTTTTTGTATTTCCGGTTTTGCCCAGCAAAAACATAGCGGACTGATCAGGGGTCAGCTCACCGATTCCGCTTCGAAACAAATACTCTCCGATGCTTCCGTTACCGTAAAAAAAACCACTGATTCCAGTACCGCCGGATTCACCATTACCGATCGCACCGGTAATTTCCAGGTGCAGGATCTCCCGCCGGGTGCTTACCGCATCATCATCAGTTTTCAGGGCTATGAGCAAATTGTGAAAAGGTTTACCCTGGATGATGCACATCCCCAGATTGATCTGGGTAAAATATATTTGAAAAGATCCAGCCAGTTGCTGGATGCGGTTATTGTAGAGAGGCCCCCCATTGAAATAAAAGAAGATACGGTGGAGTACAATGCCAGTGCATTTAAAGTAAAGCCCAATGCTCTTGCAGAGGACATATTGAAAAAACTTCCGGGCGTGCAGGTGGATAAGGAAGGAAATGTTACGGCACAGGGTGAACAGGTGCAAAAAGTGTATGTGGATGGCAAGGAATTTTTTGGAACAGATCCCAAACTCGCCACGAAAAATATTACTGCGGACATGATTGAATCCGTTCAGGTTTTTGATGACATGAGCGACCAGGCAAAATTTACCAAAATAGATGATGGCAGCCGGCAAAAAGCCCTCAACATCAAATTGAAAAAGGATAAAAAGAACGGATATTTCGGACGGGGTGTAGGTGGCTATGGTACAGATGGGCGGTTTCAGAGTACACTCACCTTCAACAAATTCAACGAGGACCGGCGCTTCTCGGTGATCGGTGCCGCCAACAACATCAATGTTCAGGGCTTCAATTTTTCCGATATCATAACGTCCATGGGTGGATACGGATCCAGGGGAGCAGGTGGCGGCGGCGGTAGTTTCAATGGCGGCTTTGGTGGTGGATACAGGGGCGGAGGCCGCGGCAATATTGTGTCGCTCGGCAGCGGCACCAGTCAGACCGGTATCACCAGGGCCATTTCAGGTGGTCTCAACTATACTGACAAGATCGGGGAAAAGCTGCAGATCACGGGTAGTTATTTCTATGCCAATACAGATAACGTTGTTGGTCAATCAAGTCTTCAGCATAGCTTCTTTCCGAATGACGGCGATTCCGTTACGAATATTACTCAGAATAGCGCCAGCGAGAGCATCAACCGGAACCACCGCATCAACCTTCGCCTGGAATATACCCTGGATAGCAATACGTCTTTGTTGTATATCCCCAATCTGACATTACAACATTCCGAGTCCTATAATTATGATACCCTGTCCACCCAGGCCATCAAGGATTCATTGAACTACATCGCCAACCAGGGCTTTACAAACAACAGCAGTGTAAAAAACGGCACCAGTTTCAATGAACAGCTCCTGGTCCGCCACCGGTTTCATACGCCGGGTCGTACCATTACGATCGGTTTGAACAATACCATAAATAACAGCAGGGGGAACGGAACCAACTTCTCTCCCCTGCAATTCTATTATCCCGACGGAAGTTTCGACAGCACCAATCTGCAGGACCTGAAAAATTCACAATCGATAAAGGCGAACAATAATGTGATCAGCATGTCCTATACAGAGCCGATGGGCGTCGGAAAACTCCTTGAATTTAACTATGCTTATACCAACAACTATGGCACCTCGGACAATAAAGCGTTCAACTACGATTCCACCTCAAAGAAATACACGGCCATCAATGCGCCGCTGACCAATTATTTCGGGAATGGCTTTTATGCAAACCGCATAGGCTTCAATTTCCGGGTGGTGAAAACGAAATATAATTTCCAGTTTGGCATGGGCGTGCAATTCTCCGAGCTTAAAAGCCATACGATACAGGCACTCACGGCGAAGGACACCGTTATCAGGCAGCATTTTGTCAATCTGTTTCCGGTAGCCAATTTCAATTATAAGTTCAGCAGAACACAAAATCTCCGTATCAGTTACCGGGGCCATACGAACCAGCCCAGCATCGCGCAATTGCAGAATGTAGAGGACGTTTCAAATCCACTGCAGGTCAAAACAGGCAACCCTGCCCTGAAGGAGGAGTTTGAAAACAATCTGAATATCCGGTACAATACGTTCAATCCTTCTACCTACAAGTATTTGTCCGTCAATATCATACTGGACAACCAATATAATAATATCGTGAATAGCATCGACTCCCTGAAACCGGGGGTACTGATCACCAGGCCGGTGAACATGAATGGCACTTATTCGGGCAGTTCTTTTATCACCCTGGGTATTCCGCTAAAGGGCAGGTTCAAGGGTAGCAACCTCAACTTTAATAACTCCATTTCTTTCAATCATACGCCCAGTCTCCTGTATGGCCTGACGAATTATTCTTCCACGCTGGTGATCACCCAGACGGCCGGCGTCAACCTGGATTTTAATGACAAGCTGAACTTGGGTCTTAATGCCAGTGTGGCTTATAATCAGGCGAGTTACTCGGCGCAGGCCAGCGAGAACAATACCTATTACCAGCAGATTTATACTGC
Organism: Chitinophagaceae bacterium; assembly: GCA_041691395.1. Lineage (GTDB taxonomy): Bacteria > Bacteroidota > Bacteroidia > Chitinophagales > Chitinophagaceae > Puia. Next base: position 57,675 of record JBEPUT010000025.1, on the reverse strand, counting down.
CGATATTTCCTGGTATTTTATCAGGGACTGGATCCTCTACACCGATTTCAATGAGTATATCAATAGCGGACGCACAAGCGGATTCAACCAGACCATACCCTTATGGAATGCCAGCATCGCCAGGGAAATCCTCAAAAAAAAGAATGCGGAGATCAAGTTATCAGTAAATGATATCCTGAATCAGAATCAAAGCATTACGCGCACCATCAGCGATTACTACACCCTGGATACCCGTTCTACGGTGCTCAAACAGTATTTCATGCTGACCTTCACCTATAATCTGAACAGGGCTGGAGTTAATACAAGGAATAATAAGGGGATGCCAGGAATGCCCAGGAATATGCAACGCCAGATGGACCAGTTAAAAACTGCTCCGGCACCTGCACCGGTACCTAAAACCGGGAAACCCTAAAACTGAGGTGAATAAGGTTTAATAAGACAGCTACTTTTTCTTTCGGGAATAGGGATGGGAAGAACCATAGGTAGATTGTCCTTCCAGCAGAACGACCATGACAGACTTGAAAAAATGATAAATATTGCCCGATGGCCGGTAGCTTTTCCGATATACCCAGGCCCGCTGGGTCTCCAATTTTACTTGTGTTTTCATTTCAATGCGTCTTAGAAAGTAAATATGAAGCTTTTTAACGCAATTCCGGCCGTTTTATTTTGTAAAAAGATGTTAAACGAAGCCCGTATTTTTGCTATTGTACTTCTTTCGGTTTCTTATTACTTTAGACCTCAAATCCATTCCATGAGAAGTATCTTAATAGCCATCCCCCTGATGCTGAGCGCTTCCAGCCTCCTTTCCCAGGATGATGTTTTTTCAAACAAAACCAACCAGGCGCTGGAGAAAGTGATCCGTGACTATCCCAACCGTTTTCACAATATAAAGGGAGAGATGATCTCCCAGCAGGCTAACACCGCGGAATACCGGTCCACTATCGTGGTTCCGGGAGCCAGTTCCTGCACAGTTTCCAAACAAAATATTTCCAGCAGCGATATCTACAGCTGGAGCTGCATAGCCCTTAACACAAAGGATTTTACGATCGCCAGGGGGAAGTTTAAAGAGATTTACGAGCAGATCGAAAACACCATCATCAAGGTGGACGGGCAAAAGCCTTTCATTCTAAGCGGTCAGTACCATACCCCCACCGAAATGAGGAACAGGAATACCATTCCCTTTGAACTGCTTCCCGCGGTTGGCGAAATGAAAAGCCTGAGAATTGAGCTCAGCCTGGAAAAGGACCTGGCTTCCTGGAAAGTTAAACTGCATGTTTTCGACGGGAATAAAATGGAAAGCGCTACGGCAGCTATCCAGTAATTCAACTCATACCAGCAATACATATTCCCTCAGTACTGCTTCTATCTCTTCCAGTTTAAACGGCTTGGATATATAACTATTCATGCCTGCATCAAGACATCTTTCCTTATCGCCTTTCATGGCATCGGCCGTCAGCGCTATGATCGGGATCCGGGATTGTGCCGTCTGCATTTTACGGATAATCCGCGTGGTGGTGTAACCATCCATCTCCGGCATATTGACGTCCATGAAAATCAATACGGGGTCATAATGTGGCAGCATCTCAATCACTTCCTTGCCGTTTTGCATCTGGATGATATCAAATCCCATTCTTTTTAGCACTTCCGAAATCAGCATCATGTTTACCGGGTCGTCATCCACAACCAGGATGCTGGCAGACTGAGAGATTTTCTCAATGGACTCAAAAGACGGATGAAGCACGTCATTCTGCATATTCTTTTCAAAGAGGGAAAGCAGGGTACTGTTCAGTTCATGCAGCTTCACCGGTTTGGAAATGAATTTATCGATTCCTGTTTTGTCGGCGTCTGTCTGATATAAATTTTTCTCGATGGAAGAGAGCATCAATATAAAAGGCTGCACCGCACCCGGAATGGATTGCTTGATCTCTTTCACCAGGTTGATCCCATCCATGCCCGGCATGTGATGGTCGGTGATGATCAGGTCAAAGGGTTCCCCGGAAATATTTGCGCTTTCTATTTTCATCAGGGCATCCTGGCCATTCGTGCAGGTTTCACAATAAATCTGAAAATAACCCAGGGTTTCCTCCATCAGTTGCAGGTTGGTGATGTTATCGTCCACTACCAGTACTTTTTTCAACAGGGGTTTTGGCTGCAGCTGAATCTCCGGCTGGTCGTTGGCCACTTCCAAAGGCAGACTGAGAGAAAACACACTCCCCGATCCGGGTTCACTCTCCACATAAAGATTCCCATGCATGAGCTCCGCCAGGCTCTTGGAAATGGCAAGCCCGAGACCGGTACCTCCGTATTTGCGGGTGGTGGAATTATCGGCCTGGGTGAAGCTTTCAAAAATTTTCTGCAGCTTATCCCTGGCAATGCCGATGCCGGTATCTTTTACCTGGATCACAAAATTCAGATATTTCTTTCCTTCGTGCCAGTACACATCTCCCTCCTTCCGGATGGAAACATAGATCTCCCCTTCGCGGGTAAATTTGATGGCATTCCCCAGCAGGTTGACAATGATCTGCCTGATGCGTACGGGATCCCCCATGAGTTGCGAGGGAATATCATGGTCCACGCGGTAAAGCATTTCGAGCTTTTTCTCGAATGCTTTCAGGGTCAGTATATCAATGGTCTCTTCTACCAGCTCGTCCAATTTAAACAGGGTATTGTCAATGATCAGCTTACCCGCTTCAATCCGGGAGAAGTCCAGGATATCGTTGATGATCTCCAGTAATCCGTAGGCCGATTTTTTTACATTCTTTAAATAATCACGCTGCGTTTTCTGAAGCTCTGTGGTCAGCACCAGATCCGTAAATCCAATAATGCCATTCATCGGGGTGCGCAGCTCGTGGCTCATATTGGCCAGGAATTCACTCTTCGTGCGACTGGCCGATTCAGCCACTTCTTTGGCCTGAACCAGTTCATCCTCTATGTCTTTCCGTTCAATGGCGGCACCCAGGGATGACGCAAAAGACTGAAGTATGGAGAACTCTCCTTCGGCCCACTCCCGATGGCTGCTGAGCTCATCAAATCCTACAAAGCCCCAGAAATAATCTTTTATAAAGATGGGAATGGAAAGCGTGGACGTTACGCCTTCTTTTTCAAAGATGTTCTGGAGTTCCCGGTCATTTTCCTGCCACCGGTAACTGACGAATGGTTTATTTTCTTTCAGCGGTCCGATTATGGGCGCAATGTCCTCAAAATCGAGATGCTGCATGCGCTGTTTGTCTATACGGCTCGCTGCATTACCTGCGTTCCATTCATTGATGATGCCCGTATACCAACGATTATTTTCACTATCGAGTTTATTTTTGAAAACATAGGCACGGTCCACCTGCGTTTTTGTTCCCAGTATTTCTATACTGGCATTGATGGCCTGCTTCAGATCGGTATTGCTCAGCAGTAAATGCGTGGCCTGGGAAACGGCATGCAGCAGCTGGTCCTTCTTTTTTAATTTCTCCTGTGCCACCCGCTGGCCGGTTATGTTCCTGGATGTGCAGACGAGTTTAATCACCTCATTTTGGTCCACAATCGGTTTGATGATGGTTTCCAGCCACAGGTAGGTTTCGTCTTTTTTGCAGATCCGGTAACGGACGATGATGGATTCCTTGTGGTGCAGGGTATCCTGTTTATCCTGCTTGAAAAATTTATAGCGATCCTCCGGATGCACATATTCCAGTATGGCTCCGCCAATCACTTCTTCCACATCGTAACCAAGTACATGGGTTACGGAAGGAGAGAGATACCAGACGGTACCATCGGCCGCATGTACGCTGATGATGTCTTCCGAATTTTCCGCGAGCAGCCGGAATTTCTGTTCGCTGTTGACCAGCGCATTTTCGGATTCCTTTTGTGCGGTCATATCCTGGGCGATACCAAAACATCCCTGATTATCCATCACTTTTCCCTTTAGAAAAAGATATCGCATCCAGCCGTGGCGCGTTATTACCCGGAAGGAAAAACTGGTTTCAAATCCGATATTATTTTTATTCAGTAAAATTTCTCCGAATCTTTCCTGTGCCAGCATCTGGTCTTCCGGAACTACAAATTCTTCGAGAAAAGACTGCAAGGACATTTTCTCCTTCGCTTCTTCTTCAATAACCAGCAGGGCGCTGAATTCATTGCTGAGCACGATACCCTGACCCTCAAAATCAACTTTCCAGGAACCCATTTTGGCATAAGTCATGGCAAAGGAAAGGGTCTGTATGGCCTCTTCTTTTACTTCCTGCGCCATCACCTTATCCGTTACATTCAGTCCGATGCCCTGAATTTCCTTTACTTCGCCCGTTTCATCACTCAGTGCCAGAAATTCCCAGTCGGTCCATACAAAAAGTTTCGAATGGTTAAATGGTTTGCGGATCTGCAACTTCACAATTTTTCCCGGGTTGTTCCAGCAGTCTTCGGCTACTGCCCGGCAACGGACAAGGTCTTTCTGGAATATGGTGGCAAAAAATAAGGTATTTAGTATCTCCTCTTCCTGGTATCCGAAAGCTTTTAAGAAGGCCTGGTTGGAATAAGTAAACCTTCCTTCCCGGTCTATCCGGATCAGGTAATTGGTTTGCGATTGCAGGAGGGAGTCCAGGTGCTTTTTTTCCTGCATTAATTCATTTTTTGCAGACTGCAGGTCCTTGAAATTTCGTTCTCCCCTTTTAAATGCCGGCTCCAGTACAAGGATGATCAGGCAAATGATCGCAACGATGAGGGAAATGAATTTTCCCGCTTCAATGGCGGAGGTCTCTTCAGATTTTTCATTGACGATCAGGCTGTACTGCGCTGTAATATCCCGCATAAGGGGAAGGAACCTGGCTTCATTCTCCAGCAATTGCTGCAGGTACATCCTTTTATTGATCTGGAGAATAGTGGAATCTTCCACCAGCACCTGTTTGGCGATAGTCAGAATACCTTTATAATAAGGGTTGATATAGGAAAATAACAGCCGGATCTTAAAAACCTGGGTCGGCAGCGGCATTCTGGAATGATCCATTCTGGACTGAAGATCCTCCTGCTGAGCCCGGAAACTGTTCAGCGTGGAGCCAAGGCTGTCCCGGATGCGCTGGGTTTCTGTATATCCGTAAACTGATCCTTCAATGATGGCCACCTGTTTCGCAATCGTCTGGCAAAGTGTTTGTTGTCGTCCCGAAAGGGTTCTGGCAACAACAAATTGTTCGTTCTCAGCCGATTTCTTATTTCCAAGGTAATATCCGAAAAAATTACACAGTAAAACAATGGCAAATAAAATGATGGATATTCGTACTAGCTTCCTGAAGGGGCTCTGCATGGTAAAGGATTCGTCCTTTTAACGCAGAAATATTGATTTTAACTTATGTGAAAAGCAAAAAGATCAATCTTTACTTCCCGGCTAAGAGTAAACGCTTAGGGATGTGGTCGACAACTGTTCACGTTGGCGAAACCGGCTAATAATCTACCACCTGTTCCTCCATGACGGCGGGCAATCCCCTGAATTCATACTGCTGATTGCGGAGTTGGGGTTCGAATCCGGCCTCCCGGATGGCCTGCTGAATGGTTTTACTGGTGAACCGGTGTGGTGCGCCGGCTGCGCTGACCACGTTCTCTTCCAGCATGATGCTGCCGAAATCGTTGGCGCCCGCACGAAGGCAGATCTGGGCTGTTTCCTTACCTACAGTAAGCCAGGAAGCCTGGATATTTTTGATGTTGGGCAGCATGATCCGGCTAATGGCGATCATCCGGATATATTCTTCCGGCGTGGTGAGGTTGTGTACCCCCCTGACCCTCGCCAGCAGGGTATCAGCATCCTGGAAGGTCCACGGTATAAAAGCCAGAAATCCTTTGGCATCAGGTGGCTTGGCAGACTGCACCTCCCTGATCCTGACCAGGTGCTCAAAGCGTTCTTCAATGGTTTCCACATGACCGAACATCATAGTTGCAGAGGTGGTTACACCCTGCTGGTGTGCTTCCCGCATAATGTCCAGCCATTCCTGAGCCCCGCATTTGCCCTTACTTACCAGCCGGCGCACCCTGTCAACCAGGATTTCGGCACCCGCCCCCGGCAAAGAATCCATTCCGGCCAGCCGGAGGGCGCGGATCACTTCGCGATGCGGTTTCTTTTCCAGCTTGCAGATATGGGCTATTTCCGGGGGTCCGAGGGTATGTAGTTTCAACCGGGGATAGAGGGTTTTTAAACGCCGGAACAGATCGGTATAAAAATCCAGACCGAGTTTCGGATGATGTCCGCCCTGCAGCAATAGCTGGTCCCCACCCCAGCGGAAAGTTTCTTCTATCTTCCGTTTATACGTTTCGATATCCGTTATATAGGCATCCGGATGACCCGGGATACGGTAAAAATTGCAAAATTTACAATTGGCGATGCAAACATTGGTCGTATTCACATTGCGGTCGATCTGCCAGGTCACTTTTCCGTGTTCCACCTGCTTTTTACGAAGCGTGTCAGCCACAAACATCAGCTCGGTCAGCGGCGCCAGACGGAAAAGGGCAACCCCCTCTTCCACGGTTAAAAATCCGAAGTCGAGCGCCTTGATATATAAGTTTGACAAATCCATGGATCCCGGGATGGTTGAATCTGCAAAGGTATGGGAGCGCCATTTTAATTGTAGAAATTATATAGGCTGCAAGGAAGGCCGGTAAAAAATATGTAGATTGTAAACAGAAGCGGATTTCCGGACCTGTTTTGATCAGTATCCGCATTTGCCTATATGAGCATCATTCATCGTAACATCCAAAAACCTGCTGTTGCTGCCGGCTGGAAACTCACCGGCTCTCTGTTACTGCTGACTTTATGCAGCCTTTTTGCTTCTGCCCAGGGATCAAATTTCTTACCTCGTTCAAGGTTAATAACCCAGTTGCCCTTCACCACTTTCACCGGCGGGGTGGTGGTGGTTAAAGTGGAACTGGAAGGCCATCCGGACACGCTTAATTTTATCATGGATACCGGCAGCGGCGGCATTTCACTGGATTCAACCACCTGTGACCAGATGAAAATTATTGCCACGCCCACCGACCGCTACATCATTGGTATCGGTGGCGCCAGAAAAGTCAAATTTATTTACAACCAGGGCGTGAAAATCGGATCCCTCCAAGTGGACAGCCTGAATCTGCATGTGAGCGATTACAGCATCCTGAGCAGTGTTTACGGTGACCGTATAGATGGCATTATTGGCTTTAGCTTTTTTTCCCGGTACCTGGTCTATATTGATTACGACAGCAACCTGGTTTCCATTTATAGCAAGGGCAGTATCAAATATCCCAAAGGGGGATTTTTTTTAAAACCCTCCATAGTGAATATCCCGGTAATAAGCGCCATTCTCAGGGATGAAAGAGGAAGTCACAGCCGTTTTTATTTCGACACAGGTGCCGGGCTTTGCCTTTTGCTTTCCACTGATTTCACCAATGACAGCAGCATTTTCCCTCCGGGGAAAAGAATGTGGCCCACACAGGCCCAGGGGATGGGTGGTAAGGCCAACATGAAAATCACCACCATAAAAGAGTTCCGGCTGGGCCCCTACCGTTTTAAAAATATTCCAACCCATGTATTCAACGATGAATTCAATATCACGTCGTATCCCTATCTCGCCGGCCTGATAGGAAACGATCTGTTGCGCAGGTTCAACCTCATTCTGAACTACGAAAAGAAAACTTTCTACCTGATTCCGAACACCCACTTCCGGGAGGGCTTTGACTATGCTTATACGGGATTGGCCCTTTACTGGACGGACGGTGCGATCCGGGTGGGGGACGTGATGAAGGATTCACCCGCAGAGCAGGCCGGCCTTAAGGTTGATGATGTGGTGATTGGCGTCAACAATAATATGTCGCAGAATCTGCAGCTCTATAAATCCATGATGCAGGATGTCGGGAGCAAAATTAAATTTCTGATCAGCAGGCCCGAGGGCATGGTGGAACTGAATATGAAAATAAGAAGCATCCTGTAAATCTTTCCTTTCCGGTTATTGAAGTCTTATTAACTTGCACGTTCTTTTCAACCGAAACGAAAGCATTTCTCATGTCCATTCAATTTAAAAAATTCACTTTAAGCAACGGGCTGCGTTTTGTGGTGCACGAAGACCATTCCACCCCGATGGCCGTGTTGAATGTGCTGTATGATGTGGGGGCGCGGGATGAGGATCCGGCGCAGACAGGATTTGCCCATTTATTTGAACACCTGATGTTTGGCGGTTCGGTGAATATCAGGGATTTTGAATCACCGCTTCAGATGGCCGGCGGGGAAAACAATGCTTTTACTACCAACGACCTCACCAACTATTATATCCAGATCCCGGCAGAAAATATTGAAACCGCGTTCTGGCTGGAAAGCGACCGGATGTTGTCGCTGGCCTTCAGTGAAAAAAGCCTGGGTGTGCAGCGCAAAGTGGTCTCGGAAGAGTTCAAGGAACATTATATCAACAAGCCCTATGGCGATGTATGGTTCAAGTTGCGTGAACTTACCTATAAGGTGCATCCCTACCGGTGGATGACGATCGGCAGAGAATTATTACATATTGAAAACGCCCGGCTGGCAGATGTAAAAAGGTTCTTCTTCAAACACTACTGTCCCGCCAATGCGATCCTCGTACTGGCCGGCAATGTGAAAACGGAAAAGGCTCTCGAACTGGCCGAAAAATGGTTTGGCAGCATTCCGGCCGGGAAAAAATACATCCGCCATCTGCCCGAAGAGCCTGCCCAGCATGCTGCACGAAGGATGGAAGTGAAGGCCGACGTGCCCCTGGATGCCTTATACAAGGCGTATCACGTCGGGTCCCGGACGGATAAAACCTATTACGCCATGGACCTCATTACGGAACTCCTGGGCGGGGGTGGATCTTCCCGGCTTTTTCAGTCCCTCGTAAAAGAGAAAAAACTTTTCAGCAATATAGATTGTTATCACCTGGGATCAACCGATCCGGGATTGCTGGTGATTGAAGGCAAGCTCATCAAAGGGGTCCGGATGGACGATGCGGATAAAGCGGTTGACGTGGAGCTTAAAAAATTACAGGCTGGTAAAATTGAAGAAAAAGAACTGGTCAAGGTTAAAAACAAAACCGAATCGGCGATTCTTTTCGAAGACATGAGCCTGATGAACCGCGCATCAAACCTCGCCATGTATGAACTGATGGGGGATGCGGAATACATGAATACAGAACTGGAGAAATATAAAGAAGTGACCCAGGAAGAGATCCTGCGTGAAAGTGAAACCATCTTTGATGAAAAAAACAGCAGCAGCTTGTTTTATTACAGCAACAATTAACTTATAACCGGATACCCCATGTTGAACAGAAAAACCGCGCCGGTAATTACAGATGCGGTAAAATTCCACCTTGACCTGCCACCACACGAAAAAATTTCGCTTAGCAATGGCGTCGATGTTTTTCTGGTGAACATGGGCAACCTGGATACCCTGATGATGAATGTTGTTTTTTATGCGGGAAATTACTTTGAGCCTGCCAACCTGGTAGCCTCGGCCGCGAATTTCCTGCTGAAGAATGGCACCCGTTCCAAAACCGCTTATGAGATCAACGAATATTTTGAATATTATGGAGCTTTTCTGAGCCGTCATGCGGCCCACGAAACCGCCGAGCTCACGCTTCATTGCCTGAATAAACACGTGGATGAACTGCTGCCCGCCATGGCGGAGCTGATCAGCGATTCCATTTTACCGGAAGAAGAGCTGATGATCTATAAAAAGAATATGCAGCAGCGCCTGCAGGTCAACCTCCGGAAAAATGATTTTGTCGCCAGCAGACTGATCGACACTTATCTTTTTGGCGAATCCCATCCTTATGGACGGTACAGTTCCATGGCCGACTATGAGGCCCTTCAGGTGGATCAGGTAAGAGCGTTCTATAAGGATTTTTACCAGCAGGGCCGCTGTATGATATTTGTGGCCGGACTGCTCCCGGAAAACATCCAGGGCCAGCTTGAAAAATATTTTGGCGGATTACCCCTTCGCGGGTCTGTTAAACCGGCGCTTCCCGAATATTCGCTGCAACCCGCAAAACAAAAAAAATACAAGATCACCAATGATCCCGATGGCGTTCAGGGTGCCATCCGCATCTCCCGTAATTTCCCCAACAGACACCACCCGGATTTTCAAAAAATGCTGGTGTTAAATAATCTTTTTGGCGGCTTTTTCGGATCCCGCTTAATGGCCAATATCCGGGAAAACAAGGGATATACTTATGGCATTCACAGCTATCTGACCAACCTGATCCAGGAGAGCGATCTGATGATTTCCACCGAGGCGGGCAAGGAAGTGACCGAGGCAACCATTAAAGAAGTCTATCTCGAAATGAAGCGCCTTTGCGATGAACCGGTTCCGGAAGAAGAACTTCAAACTTCGCGGAATTTTATGATAGGCACTTTGCTGGGGGATCTGGACGGACCTTTCCAGGTTGCCGGAAGATGGAAAAGCCTGGTGCTGAACGGGCTTACCGAAAATTACTTCTATCGCAGTGTTGATGTGATCAAAACTGTTACCGCCGCAGACCTTCAGGAGCTCGCCAACAAGTACCTGAGGCCGGATGATTTTTATGAGCTGGTCGTAATATGAGGCGCTAATATCTGTATTTTCACTTATACAAATTTGCGGTTATGAACATACTCCTAAGAATTGTCATTTCTGCCGTAGTTGCTTTTGGCCTGTCTTACGTGCTCAGCGGCGTTCACATCAATTCCTTCGTAACTGCATGTATGCTGGCCATTGTGCTGGGCCTGCTGAATATCTTTGTGAAACCCATCCTGATCATCCTCACCTTACCCATCACCATTTTTACATTCGGATTATTTTTATTTGCAATCAATGCCCTGATCATTCTGCTGGCCGCAAAATTCATCAGCGGATTCCGGGTAGATGGATTCTGGTGGGCGCTCCTTTTCAGCCTGCTGTTGTCGGTGCTGACTTCTTTTTTCTATAAGACTTCCGTGAAAAAAAATGATTAGGGGTTTTTCTATCCGACATATTCGTTAACCAGAAGGTTTTTGTATGCAATTTGACCGTAAAGATTTAACCGATGACCAGCTGACGGGCCTCTATGAAACCATGCTGTTCCCGCGGCTCGTCGAGGAAAAAATGCTGGTGCTTCTGCGCCAGGGCAGGATCAGCAAATGGTTCAGCGGCATCGGCCAGGAAGCCATCTCCGCGGGTGTGGTATCTGCCTTACAGCAGGACGAATGGATCATGCCCCTGCATAGGAACCTGGGCATATTTACCGGCCGGCACATGCCCCTGCAAAAACTTTTTATGCAATGGCAGGGAAGCGGTTCGGGATACAGCCAGGGAAGGGAAAGAAGTTTTCATTTCGGATCCCGGGAACATCATATCTGCGGTATGATCTCACACCTCGGCCCGCAGCTGGCGGTGGCAGACGGTGTGGCTCTGGCCCACAAACTGAAAAAAGAAAATAAAGTTTCCCTCGCATTCACGGGCGAGGGCGCAACCAGCGAAGGCGATTTTCACGAGGCGCTGAACCTGGCTGCGGTATGGGATCTTCCCGTGATTTTTGTTATAGAAAACAATGGTTATGGTTTGAGCACGCCCGCCTCCGAGCAGTATCGCTGCAGCAGGCTGGCCGATAAAGGGATTGGTTACGGGATGGAATCCGTGCAGATTGAGGGAAACAACATACTCACCGTGTATGACACCGTGAAAGGCGTGCGCGAATACTGCATCAGGGAACAAAAACCCTATCTGATCGAATGCATGACCTTCCGCATGCGTGGCCATGAGGAAGCCAGCGGTATAAAGTATATTCCGACGGAATTGTTTGAACAGTGGGGACAGAAAGATCCGCTGTCTTCCTTTGAAATGTTCCTGCTCCGGCAGGGAATTCTGGATTCGGATAAGATAAATCAGATCCGTGATCTGTTCCGAAAGGAAATAGAACTGGCGATCCAGCATACGGAAGATCCCATCCGGATTGATGCTATTAAGGAACTCGGCGACAGGTATGCTCCCGTGCCGGAAACTCTGGCGGATGCAGAGATGTCCGTGGCAGAAAACACATCCGTCGTCCGCGAAAAAAGGATGATAGATGCCATACAGGAAGCCCTTTTCCAAAGTATGGCCGTTCATGATAATCTGATCCTGATGGGTCAGGACATTGCCGAATACGGAGGGGCATTCAAAATAACGGAAGGGTTCCTGGAAGAATTCGGACGGGAGAGGGTCCGCAATACCCCCCTCTGCGAAAGCGCCATTGTGGGCGCGGCCCTGGGCTTGAGCCTGGAAGGATTTAAATCCGTGATGGAAATGCAGTTTGCCGATTTTGCAACAGTGGGCTTTAACCAGATTGTCAATAACCTGGCAAAGATCCATTACCGCTGGAATCAAAATGCCGATGTGGTGATCCGCATGCCCACCGGAGCCGGTGTTGCCGCGGGTCCCTTTCATTCCCAAAGCAACGAAGCCTGGTTTACCCATGTTCCCGGTTTGAAGGTTGTCTATCCCTCTAACCCGGAAGACGCTAAGGGTTTGCTGATAGCTGCCATCAACGACCCCAACCCCGTTCTTTTTTTTGAACACAAGGCCCTCTACAGAAGTGTTGCGGGGCCCCTGCCGGAAAAATACTACTCCACGGAGATCGGCAAGGCAAAAATTGTTATGGAAGGAACCGACATCAGCATCATTACCTACGGTGCGGGTGTTCTCTGGGCAATGGCCGCTGCATCAAAACAGGGCGGCACCTCGTTTCATATCCTCGATCTGAGGACCCTGCTTCCGCTGGACCTCGATGCCATCAGGCAGGCCGTTTTAAAAACCGGCAAGGTCCTGATCCTGCATGAAGACAGCCTGACCGGGGGAATTGGCGGAGAAATCGGCGCCTGGATTGCCGAACACTGCTTTGAGGCACTGGATGCTCCGGTGACCCGTTGCGCTTCTCTGGATACAGCAATTCCTTTTAACCCGGACCTGGAAAAGAATTTCCTCGCGAATGCACGCCTGGATGAAAGCATAAGAAAATTGCTTGATTTCTGAAAAGGAAATCTCGCTGTATCCGTACAAAGATGATCAGGGAATCACTTCATCCGCTTTATAAACCCGTAAAATATTCCCTCCGAGTATCTTGAATATATCCCGTTTACTATACCCCCGCTGAACCAGTTCCCTGGTGATTTTTGGATAATCTTCTACCCCGTTCAGTTCCTGGGGAACGGATTCACTGCCGTCAAAGTCGGATCCGATCCCCACGTAATCGACGCCCACCAGCTTCACGATGTAATCAATGTGATCGATGAGCAGGGACAGTGGTGGACGGAGACTGTCCATTTCCGGCTTGTAATGGGAAAACAAATAATCCAGGATTTCGTCCCGCGTTTTCTTTTGCAGATGCATGGAATCCCGTTCTGCCTCATGGCGCTTTAGAAAATGATCTAGCCGTGGCAGGTACAGGCTGTCTATAAATCCGGAATAAAAATTCACCTGGATAACGCCACCGTTTTTTGCAATGGCCTTTATCTGATCATCTTTCAGGTTTCGAAAAACCGGACAAAGGGCATAAACCGAACTGTGCGACGCGATGATGGGTTTGGTGGTTGTTGCCATCACATCCCAGAAAGTTTTCTCTCCGGTATGTGATACATCGACCATCATACCCATCTCGTTCATTTTTTTAACCACCTGTTTCCCGAAGTCATTTAATCCGTATGGCGTTGCAATAAAGGCATGTTTTGATTCGTCGGAAGCAGAAGTAGCCCAGGATGTGCTGTTGTTCCAGGTCAGCGTCATATAACGTACCCCGCGCTTGTAGAAGCTGTCGAGATAGGACAAATCATCCTCCATCATATGCCCGCCTTCTACGCCCGATAAGGCGGCGAGCTTATGGTGTTTCACGGCCTTCATCAGTTGCCGGTAGGAATATACGATCTGCATCCGGTCCGGGTTGCGGGCGGCTATAGCATAGAGGGAATCCAGCTCCCGGTTGGCATAGGCGAAGGCTGAACCCCTGCCATAGTGTTCATCGCAGAAAATCGAAAAAAACTGAACATCAACTCCCCCTTCTTTCATTCTGTTCAGATCAGTATGCGTGATCCCCTTCAGGTCGGAATCAAAAGCATAATGGTTTTCCACGGCCTTGCTCAGAAAATCATTGTGCGTATCCACCAGGATAGCCTTTGCATGAATTTTTTTATACGACTGGGCATTGGCCGTAAGTTGAAAAAAAATAAAAAGAAATCCCCACAGGCACTTCATAATATATACGTCATTTATTCGGAACTTTCCTAAATGTAAATCATTTGAACAGATATGGATCCGGAGATCATCAGAAAATATTGTCTGAAAAAAAAATCGGTGACCGAATCTTTTCCCTTTGGAGAATCCACGCTGGTTTTTAAAGTGAGCGGAAAAATCTTTTTACTGCTGGCGTTGGACAGCGCCCCCCTGCAATTCAACGTGAAGTGCGATCCGGAGCTGGCTGAAAATTACCGGGAAGAATACAGCTCGGTAATCCCTGCCTACCACATGAATAAAAAACACTGGAACAGCGTCCTGTTAAATGGCCGTGTTCCGGCGCACCTGATCTGGGAAATGATTGACGCTTCTTACGACCTTGTTGTAAAATCACTTCCGCTGAAAGAACGCAAAAAACTGGAGGCTCATAAATAATACCGGTTACGTTCTATTTCTTCTTTCACTACGTCCGGCACCAGGTAGCGGATGGATTTTCCGGCTTTGATGATGTTGCGTATATGGGAGGCCGAGATCTGCAGCAGTGGGGAATCTAAAACATGGGCGCGCGCATCAGGATATTCCGGAAGGTTTTCATACCCGGCCCGGATGTAAATAAAAAACGGCACCGTTTTAAGTAGCTGGGTATAGTTCTTCCATTGGGTCAGATTCTGATACCCGTCACTTCCCATGATGATGGAAAATTCATGTTGCGGATATTTTTCCTTTATGTAGGTGATGGTGTCGATCGTGTAGGATGGCCTTGGAAGCTTAAATTCGATATCGGAAGCCCTCAACTGATTTTCTCCTTCTATTGCGGCCCTGATCAGGAATAGCCGGTGGTATTCGTTCAGCAGTCCTTTGGCGGGTTTGAGGGGGTTTTGTGGAGAAACAATAAACCAGGCCTGATCGAGATCTGTCGATTGAACCACGTGGTTGGCGATAATCAGATGACCGTGATGGACCGGATTAAAGGAACCAAAATATAGACCAACTTTCATTTAATTAATTATAAATAAGCGAGTTAAATATATAATTAATAAACATATAGGTGTTCTCCTTCAGGAAAAAATGGGATCCACAAATATATTGTCGGCTTCATCCAGCCTCAGGCTAAGATGATATCCAGCCACAGTAATAGACATCGGATCGCCTAGTGGAGCCACTTTTTCCACCTTTATAATCTCTCCCGGAACACAACCCATTTCCATAAGTTTTAGGAAGAGATCGTTTTTTTCGAATGAATGAATTCTGGCCCTCGCCCCTGTACTTAGCTCTGAAAGTCGTTTCATGTGTAGGAACAAAAGTAGCTTTGTTCTCTGAATTGACTTTACGATTTTCGGAAATGGCATGAATAGAGACAAACCACTGGTTAGCTTTCATTTTCTGATACGTACTACGCTCCCTCACCGGAACGGACTCCGGCTTTTTTTAGCGGGTTTATTCCTGCGCGAAGGACAGCAACTGGGGGAGCTTAAATACATTTTTTGTGATGATAAGTATCTGTTGGACTTAAACCGTAAGTTTCTTAAACATAATTTCTATACCGATATCCTCAGCTTTCCCTCCCTCCAGGACGAAAACAAGAAGGTTTCTGGCGAAATTTACATCAGCGTTGACCGGGTCCGCGAAAACGCCGTGGATCTGGGCACCTCTTTCAAACAGGAGATTCACCGGGTGATTTTTCATGGGGCGCTCCACCTTTGTCATTACAAGGATAAAACTAAAAAGGAGCAGGATCAGATGAGATCCAAGGAAGATGAATATTTGAAGCGGTATCTCAAATAAGGTTCCACGTGAAACAATCCAAGGATGCCTCCGCATTTGTAAAGGTTTGCTATTATTGCGCTTTTTAACGACAAACGATAGGTATGGTGCGTAATATGCATAGAAGGCGGCCATCTGTGCATCATAATTGCGATTCAGAAACAGATTCCCCCTTCCTATTATATTGGCCGGCCAATTATTTATGTTGCGGTTTCCGGCATCCACTCCGGTATCCCGTGAAAAAACAAGTGCAACAGACCGGTCAATTCTCCAGAGTAGCGAATTACCAGCAGAGGTCAATGAGGATATTTCTATTCTTACTGGCAATAAACCGAAATAACCATGCTTTAAGGCTATCAAACCCAATGGAACCTGCTACATGTTGGTTTGTTGCCTACCAAGAATTTCAGTTCCGACTCACAAAAAGCATGTTCCACGTGAAACGGCAAAATTGTAAGGCAATTCTTCATGGGAATCCTGTTCAACCCTTAAAATCGCGTGTCGGAGTTAATCTCCTCGGCTATCAAGGGCTGGCGCGCCCGGGTCCTTTAAAATCGTTCCTCCGAAACTCTCCATCTGATATACCTTTGCGGCATGTTTTCATCTTATGATGTCATTGTTGTGGGTGGGGGCCATGCCGGTTGCGAAGCTGCTGCTGCCGCTGCTAATATGGGTTCTAGCGTGTTATTGATCACAATGAACCTGCAGACCATCGCCCAGATGAGTTGTAATCCGGCCATGGGAGGTGTTGCCAAGGGCCAGATCGTGCGGGAAATAGATGCCATGGGTGGCTATTCCGGGATTGTGACAGACAAAAGCATGATCCAGTTCAGGATGCTGAACAAATCCAAAGGCCCGGCCATGTGGAGTCCAAGGGCTCAGAACGACCGGATGCTTTTCGCGGCCACCTGGCGAAATATGCTGGAAAATACACCAAATGTTGATTTCTATCAGGATATGGTCAACGGATTGCTTATTGAGAATCATGCCGTAACCGGCGTCATTACGGGTATGGGAAACCAGATCAAATCGAGGTCGGTTGTGCTTACCAACGGCACGTTCCTAAACGGTATCATCCATATCGGGGAAAAGCAATTCGGCGGCGGAAGAATGGCCGAGAAGGCGGCAACCGGAATAACCGAGCAATTGCGGACAGAAGGCTTTGAAAGCAACCGGCTGAAAACAGGAACGCCACCGCGGATAGATGGCAGGAGCCTGGACTACAGTAAAATGGAAGAACAACGGGGCGATGAAAATCCCACAGGATTCTCGTACCTGGATATACCCCTGCCCGATCATCAAAAAAGTTGCTGGATAACCTATACGAATACCCGGGTTCACGATATACTCAGGACCGGATTCGACCGAAGCCCGATGTTCACCGGGCGGATCGACGGAACGGGACCAAGATACTGTCCAAGCATAGAAGACAAACTCAACCGCTTCGCCGACAAAGAAAGGCATCAGCTGTTTATTGAGCCCGAAGGTTGGAATACTGTCGAAATTTATGTAAACGGATTCAGCACCTCTCTGCCCGAAGAAACACAATACGAAGCTCTTCGTATGATAGCCGGATTTGAACATTTTAAGCCATTCCGTCCGGGTTACGCCATCGAATATGACTATTTCCCGCCAACCCAATTAAAACACAACCTGGAAACCAAGCTGCTGAAAAATCTATTCCTGGCAGGCCAGATCAACGGAACAACCGGTTATGAAGAAGCGGCCTGTCAGGGCCTGATTGCAGGAATAAACGCCCATCAGAAAATCAACAATCTTGAGCCCGTTGTTCTCGACCGGAGTGAAGCGTATATCGGCGTCCTGATAGATGACCTGATCAGCAAAGGCACCGACGAACCATACCGGATGTTCACTTCCAGGGCGGAATTCAGGACTCTTTTACGCCAGGATAACGCTGACCTGCGACTGACAGAAAAAAGCCACGCTCTCGGTCTTGCCTCAACGGAGCGGTTACAGGCTGTCAATATCAATAAAGATGATGTAAAATCAATTTCTACTATATTAAGTGACTTTTCCATTTCGCCGGAAGAAGCAGCGCCCTTTCTCAGCGAAAGAGGTTTGTCGCCCATGCTTCAAAAACAAAAGGCCTCCAGCCTGCTTTTAAGACCCGCCATCAGTATTGAAGTCATGAGCAGAGGAATTCCCGCATTACTGGAAAAGCTGGCGCCTTACCGTCAGGATAGCCTGGAGCAGGCAGAAATCCAGCTGAAATATGATGTTTATATAAAAAAAGAAAAAGAACTCGTCAAAAGGATTTCCCAACTCGAACAACTTGCCATTCCCGAAACCTTCAATTATGACCGGGTGTCCGCGCTCTCCACAGAGGCATTGATGAAGTTTAAAAAAATAAAACCCGGAACCCTGGGTCAGGCAAGCCGGATCAGCGGGGTAAATCCAACCGATATCCAGATTCTGATGGTCTTTATGGGACGGTGACGGGACATATAAAATCAGAGTCCGTACCGCTTGCTGATCTCCAGCATCCGGTTAATGGGTTTTCTGGCCGCATCCAGCAAATGTTTTTCCATCCGGATCTCCGGTGTTTCATACGCCATGCAGAGATAAAGTTTTTCCAGCGTATTCAGCTTCATGTGCGGACAATCATTACACGCACAATTTGTTTCCGGCGGGCCTGGAATAAATAATTTTTCGGGTGACGCAAGCCTCATCTGATGCAGAATTCCCGACTCGGTGCCCACAATAAACTCCATGGCAGGATCCGATTGGGAGAACTTCAGCAGCGCCGTGGTGGAACCTATAAAATCCGCCATGCGGAGAATAGCCTCTTCACATTCCGGATGAGCGATGAATTTGGCTTTCTGATGCCTGGCTTTTAATTCGGAAATCTTCCGGATGCTGAAGATTTCATGCACCATACAGGCGCCGTTCCAGAGTACCATGTTTCGTCCTGTTTTCTTATTCAGATAAGCCCCGAGGTTCTTATCCGGCGCAAAAATTATTTTCTGTTCTTCCGAAAGACTCTCGATAATCTTCTGGGCGTTCGAAGATGTACAGATGATATCGCTGAGGGCCTTTATTTCCGCCGAGCAATTGATGTAGGAGATCACCAGGTGATCCGGATATTTTTCCTTGAATACCCTGAACAAGGGGGCCGGCGCAGAATCAGCCAGAGAACAACCGGCATTGAGATCGGGAAGCAACACTTTCTTATCAGGATTCAGGATCTTGGCAGTCTCTGCCATAAAATGAACACCGGCAAACACAATGATATCCGCTTTCGTTCTGGCAGCTTCCTGAGCCAGCCCCAGACTATCACCTATAAAATCAGCCACATCCTGAATATCTGCGTCCTGATAATAATGCGCCAGTAACACGGCATTCTTTTCTTTTTTAAGGCGGTCAATCTCCTTAAAAAGATCCAGTTCCGGATTTACCGGGATATCCAGGAAGCCTTTCCGGGCCACTTTTTTCCTGGCTTCATCGATGTTCATAACTACCATAGTATATAATAATACATTATTTATTTAAATAGATCTATTACTATTATAGACCTGAATAAGTGGAAAACCCTTCGTTAAACTTATAGTTTTCAGCTAAATATATTATTCTCCACCACTATTCACATCTGATCAACACCGGGAAATCCCCGCCGCCATTGCCTTTTTTCATCAAGCACATCCGATCAGGGATTTCCGGATCAGGATAAGTATTTAATAACATTCCTATAATAAAAAACGGAACAAGTAGTTGTTTGTTCACTAAAAACAAAATGGATTACCCCCTTCGCATAATCTATACTCATTCCCTGCACAGAAATCCGGATACAAAACCGGTTTTTTACACCAAAAAATAGGGTTTATACACCTGAGCCTGTTAGCTAAGGTTCCACCATTTCCAACTTGTTTCACGCAGATGGGTTAAAACTTTCAGCATTTAGGTCCAGGTGATTCCCGGAGGCTCTTAAAATGAGGATGGCTGTGCCTTTGCCTGTTTTCCACAATTTGTTCATAACCATTTTTCAACTATTTTTGCCATCCTTTCAAAAACCCTACAAATATAATATGTCTATTATTCAGCAAATCAGAGATAAGGCAGCATGGCTGGTTTTTGGTCTTATCGGAGTGAGCCTTATCGGATTTCTTCTGATGGATTCTTCCGTCGGCAACAGCCGGCTGGCTTCCAGTTCGGGAAATGTAGGTTCAGTAAATGGGGAGGAACTGGAGTATGCCAATTTTCAAAAACAGATTTCTGAACGCGAAGATCAGTATAAAAGTCAGGGTTATCCGGTAAATGATATGATGCAGCAGAATATCCGGGAAGAGGTATGGAAACAATTCAAGGAAGAAGCCTTGCTGAAAGGCGAATATCAGAAACTGGGCATTGAGGTGAGCGATAAAGAACTTAACGACATGCTGGTGGGTCCGAATGCCGTTCCTGAAATCAAGCGGGCCTTTACAGATCCGAATACAGGTGTTTTTGACCCGCAACAGGCGGCTGCCCGGATCAACCAGTTGAGGACCATCTATAAATCCAACAAAAAAACCGATCAGAATTATGGTATGGCGCAGAATTTTTTCGAGCAGGTTCTGCCACAGTTCGTAAAAGTTAGGATGAAAGAAAAATATCTTTCCCTGCTGGTCAAGAGCTCCTATATTCCCAAATGGATGATCGAAAAAAGCAATGCCGACAACAGCCTCGTGTCTTCCATTTCTTATGTCAGCGTACCTTATCAAACCATTGCAGACAGTTTAATCAGAATATCTGATGGGGAAATAGAAACCTACCTGGATAAACACCAGGATCAATACAAGCAGGAGGAATCCAGAAGCGTCCGCTATGTGGTTTTCAATGCCGGTCCTACGTCCGCAGACAGCAACGCTTTGAAAACACAGGTTAACAATCTGAAACAGGAGTTCAGCACCACAACCGATGTGGAAGGTTTCCTGGCACGAAATGGCACGGAAATCAATTATCACGACGGGTACGTTCCCAAATCGAAATTAACCGGCGCGAGGAAAGACTCCCTGAGTATGCTTTCCAAGGGAGCCGTGGTCGGACCTTATCTGGATGGTCCTAATTATGTAATCGCTCGGATCATGGATGTGAAAACAATGCCTGATTCAGTCAAAGCACGGCACATCCTGGTGGCAACGGTTGATCTGAAAACCAACCAGCCCACGGTCGACGACACTACCGCTAAAAAGAAAATAGACAGTATTAAAAACCTGATCGACCATGGTGCCCAGTTCGACAGTGTGGCCTTTCATCTTTCTGATGATGAAGGATCAAGGCTAAAGGGTGGCGACCTCGGTTATTTTGCGCAGGGGATGATGGTAAAGGAATTTGGCGACTTCGCATTTAATGGCAAAGTGGGCGATAAAAAAATAATAAAAACCCAGTTCGGGTATCATTATGTAGAGATCGAGGACCAGAAGAATTTTGAACCCGCTTATAAGATTGCCTATTTTGCCCGCAAGATAGAGCCGAGTACGGAAACAGATGACAACGAATCCGGGCTGGCCAGCCAGTTTGCCGGAGAAAGCCGGAACCAGGCTGCATTTGATGAAAACTCGAAAAAGGAAAATCTTCAGAAAATTCCCGCGAACGATATTCATCCGACTGATTTTAGCATCCCGGGCCTGGGCGCAAGCCGCTCGCTGGTTCGCTGGATCTATGATGCCAAACTGGGCGAAGTGTCTGAATCCTTTTCTGTGGGGGATAAATATGTTGTGGCTATTTTAACCGAGATCAATAAAACAGGCATTATGACTGTAGCCAAAGCTAGGCCGATCATTGAGCCCATCCTGAGAAATCAGAAAAAAGCGGACATGATCAGTCAGAAAATCGCTTCTGCCACTTCACTGGAAGCTGCCGCTTCAGCAACGGGCCGGACCATTGCTAAAGCGGACAGCCTGCTGTTCTCTTCTCCCTATATACCCAATGTAGGACCGGAGCCCAAGGTGGTGGGTTATGCGTTTGACAAGCAATTGATCGGAAAGGCCATATCCCAGCCGGTCAGCGGCAACGAAGGAGTCTATGTTCTGAAAGTGGATCAGGTTGGCGCTAAAGCCAGTTATAATGGCGATATAGAACAGAGCCGCCAGAACATGCTGCAAAGCCAGGAATCCATTATTCAGCGTGCAGCACTGGATGCCCTCGAGAAAACAGCCAAGGTTAAGGATAGCCGCGCTAAATTTCTTTAAGGTTCTCTGTTGGAAATAGTTGACGGATGACTGCTTAACTTTGCGGGTGAGATCGGAGAATATGGAAGAAGAGATTATAAATAAAGTAAGTCAAAGTGCGCTGCTGACCCTGGACCTGGAAAAATATTTTCCGGAAGAAAAGATCGTGATGTTTGATCTGAAATCTTTTCTTTTTATGGAACTCATTCTTAAGGAAAAAGATTTTCGTGCGGCCCTGCAGACCACGGACTGGAATCAATACCGGGATCAGATCGTTGGTGTGTATTGTTCCGCCGATGCCATCATCCCGATATGGGCCTATATGCTGGTGGCCAGTTATCTTCAGCCGGTGGCCAAAGATGTGATCCAGGGGGATGAACAAATGGTACTGCGGCAGATCCTGCTCAAAAGGATCAGCGCCATCGATCCGATGGAATTCAGCGATAAAAGGGTAGTGGTGAAAGGTTGTGGCGAAAAGCCAATCGGAGAATATGCTTATCTGGAAATCACCCGGCTGCTCCGTCCGGTAGTCAAAAGCATTATGTATGGTGAGCCTTGCAGCACCGTGCCCGTTTTCAAAAGCAAATGATCTTTCTCTAAAGCAGGCTGCCCTTTAAAATAAGAACCGCAACCGAAAAATAAATGATCAACCCGGTTACATCTACCAGGGTGGCGACAAAGGGAGCGGAGGATGCGGCCGGATCAGCTCCGAGTTTTTTCAACAGGATGGGCAACATCGAACCTGCCAGGGTTCCCCACAACACAACGCCAAGCAGGGAAAACGCAACGGTTAATCCAACTTTAAGCCAATGTACCCCGTAATCATGAAGGTGAAAGCGCTGCCATATAGCAATACGCAGGAACCCCACCGAGCCCAGTATGGAGCCAAGTACAACGCCGGACATGATTTCCTTGCGCATGACATAAAACCAGTTACGAAATTTAATTTCTCCCAGGGCCATAGCCCGGATAATAATAGAGGATGCCTGAGACCCGGAATTACCACCACTCGAAATAATCAGCGGGATGAACAGCGTCAATACAATCGCTCTACTGATCTCTCCTTCGAAAAATCCCATGGCCGTTGCCGTTAGCATTTCACCAAGGAACAAAATGACAAGCCAGCCCGCACGTTTTTTCACGAGGTGGCCAAAAGAGATGGATGTATAAGCTTCGTCCAAAGCTTCAGAACCCCCTATCCGCTGGATCTCGCGGGTATTTTCCTTTTCAGCCAGTCGCAGTACATCATCCACCGTTACAACACCCAGCAACACGCCCGTCTCATTGGTTACCGGTAAGGCAAAGCGGCTGTTTTGCCTGAAAATGGTGATCGTTTCAGTCTGCGCATCATTTACAGAGAGGGCCAGGAACTGGCGGTCCATGAGTTTTTCTACCGAAAGGGAGGGATCAACTATTAAAAACTCTTTCAGGTTGATATCATCAATGAGCACCCCATGGTCATCGATCACGAAGAGAAAATTAAGCGTATCGGTAACCTGTCCCAGTGTACGGATCATATCCAGCACTTCGCGTACGGTATTGGTGGCCTTAATGGCCATATAATCCGGGGTCATTAAACGGCCGACGGACCCTTCGGGATAACCCAGCAGCTTGAGTGTTTCTACCCGTGTTTCGGGAGAAAGAATTTTCAATAACTCTTTAACCGCGCTGCCGGGCAGCATACCCAGGAAGGCCGTTCTGTCATCGGGTTGCAACGCATTCAGCAATTCAGCTGCTTTTTCATCCGGAAGGGATTTAATAATGATCTCCTGTTTCCTGCGCCGAATAAACTTAAAAACCCGCGCAGCATGTTTTACGTCCAGGTGCTGGAACAGTTTACCCGCCCAGTTCGTATAACGGTTCGTAAATTCAATAATATCCCGGGAGGAAAGTTTATTGAACTTTACCAGATCAGTTATGCGGTTATTCTGCAACAGGTTTTTGATGTCCTTCAGGCTCGGCATACCTCTTTTTTTATTGGTTTACAAAAATAATGCTGTCTCCCCTTAGTCCTCCCGGGCTACCTCCCACGGCGCCATGCGTTCCCTCGCCATGGATAAAGCAGGGAATTTTACTGGTTGCCTCATCCATCTCCCGGATGATGGATTTAATGGATAGATCCGCATTTTCACAAAATAGCCGGTTCCGCGCGGCCCTTTCGTTGTCTGTCACCGTTAGCCCCGCATGCTGCAGTGCCTGTTGAATACCGTACGGATCATCCCTGATTCCCTTAATGAAAACCGGACCACGAGTAGCCGCCGGACCAGCTTTCTTTTGAAACTTCAGGCTGGCTGCTGCTATCCGCTCCCGCAGGGAAATCCCGAGATTCAGCACATAAAGAAGAAACGACGGGGATGCATCCTGGAAATGTTTTTTCATGAACTGCTTCATGGCAATATAAAACTGATGCACATAACGAATGTCCCTGCGCGTACTCTCTCCCTTAAAATGAATGATGGTTGTGGCAGCCAGATAATAATTCCGGAATCCCGACTTCAGGATCCGGTAGCTGAGGTCTATGTCTTCGGCATACATAAAAAACTGTTCATCGAAGCCGCCGGTTTTATCCAATACTTCTTTACGGATCATCATAAAAGCGCCGGATAAGACCTCTACCTGGTGACTGAAGCGGGAATCCAGATGGCCCGCATAATAGGCAGCAAAAACCCGGGAAGAAGGAAAGACGGCGGCCAGCCCGCTCATCCGGAAAAAGGAGGCGGCAGCCGTTGGGAATCCCCGTTTGGATTCTTTTAAAAAATGGCCGCATCCATCAATCATACGAACGCCCAGGGCGCCGGCATCCGCCCGTTCTTCAAAAAAAGAAAGGCATTGATCCAGGCTGTCCTCTGCGACCAGGGTATCCGGGTTCAGAAATAAAATATAGTTCCCGGAACAGGCATCCAGGGCCTGGTTATTGGCTTTGGCAAATCCCGTGTTTCCGGTATTTGCAATAAAATGAAATTCCGGATAAAGAGGTTTCAAAAAAGCAACACTTCCATCCGAAGACGCATTATCCACAATAAATACTTCCACATTTCCCCGGAGGCGGCTACTTCCGGTAACCGCCTTTTTTACGGAATGAAGGCATTGTTCCAGGAAATATTTAACATTGAAATTAACGATGACAACAGACAGGATCATCCGGGATAAACATTCACGCGAAGTACGATTTTTTCAGGTAGCCCGCAAAATACATCGCCGGAAGGGGACTCCCTCCCCTTTATTATCTTTGCCCCATGTTATTAAAACAAACCCTGATCAAAGCCGCTGAAGCTGCGGGAAAAGTGATTCAGCAGTATTACGGCAGCCATTTTAAGATTTCCAATAAGGAAGGCGTAAACAACCTCGTTACTGAAGCGGATCATGCCGCGGAAAAAACCATTATGGACATCATCCGGTCGTCATATCCGGATCATCATATCCTTAGTGAAGAATCCGGGGACATGCCAACGGATTCAAAGTACAAATGGATCATTGACCCGCTGGACGGAACGGTTAATTTTGCCCACGGGCTCCCCATTTGCTGTGTTTCCATAGGCATCGAACACGAAGGGGAGATGCTGATGGGCGTCGTATATAATCCGTTTTTTAACGAATTCTATTTTGCCCAGAAAGGGTGTGGGGCCACGCTGAACGACCGCCGGCTCAGCGTGTCGGAAGAGACTTCTGTTTCCAGCGCCTGCCTGGTCACCGGTTTTCCCTATTCCTTTCTTGATCAGCCGAACGGCCCCCTGGAAGTATTCTCCCGCCTGATCAGGAAGGGCGTCCCGGTCCGGCGTCTCGGCTCCGCAGCCATGGACCTCTGCTGGGTAGCTGCCGGCCGGTTTGACGGATTTTTTGAACACAAGCTGAATGCCTGGGACAGTTCCGCAGGATTTTTAATGGTGACAGAGGCCGGCGGAAGAGTAAGTGATTTTACCGGTTCACCATATTCTCTTTATCAACCCCGGATTGTTGCCACTAATGGCAAGATCCATGACGAGCTGTTGAAATGGATCGATGGCAGCCTGCCGGCATAGTCGGGTAAAAGGAAACGCATTCATTGTAAAATGTAAAATGTATTATGGAACCGCGCACGGAAATTTCATCCCTGGGAGAGTTTGGTCTGATAGACCACCTCACGCGGAACATTGAGTTGAAAAATGTTTCGTCGATCCTGGGTGTGGGGGACGACGCTGCGGTAATAGATCATTTTGGGAAACAGACGGTGCTGACTACGGATCTGCTCATTGAAAACATTCATTTCGATCTGATGTATACCCCGATCAGGCACCTCGGGTATAAATCCGTAGTGGTTAACCTGAGCGACATTTATGCGATGAACGCCGTTCCTACCCAGATCCTGATGTCCCTAGCATTCAGTAACCGGTTCAGTGTGGAGGCGCTGGATGAATTTTACGACGGGGTTTACGCTGCCTGCGATAAATATGGGGTGGACCTGGTTGGCGGCGACACGTCCTCCTCCCAAAAAGGATTCATCATTTCGGTGACGGCCATTGGAGAAGTGACCCCGGACAAATTCGTTCAGAGAAGCACCGCACGGAAAGGCGACCTGCTTTGCTGCAGCGGGGACCTGGGAGCGGCTTACCTGGGCCTTGTTTTCCTGGAAAGGGAGAAAAAGATTTTTCTCGAAAGCCCCGAAATAAAGCCCGACCTCGAAGGGGAAAAATATGTTATAGGGCGGATACTGAAACCCGAAGCCGCCAAAGAGGTGATTGAATTTTTTGAAAAAGAAGAGATCGTTCCAACCGCAATGATGGACATCAGCGACGGACTAAGCTCGGAAATCCTGCATCTCTGCAAACAAAGTCATCTCGGATGTGTAATCCATGAAGAGAAGATTCCGATACTGGAAGAAACCCGCAATGCAGCATACAAGTTTGAGCTGGATCCCACAGCCTGCGCACTAAGCGGTGGGGAAGACTATGAGTTACTGTTTACCATCAGGCAGGAAGATTATGATAAACTGGTTTTAAATGAAAAGGTCAGCGTAATTGGCTATATGACTGATCCGGAAGAAGGAACAAAGATCATCACCAAAGGAGGAAATAAGTTCGATATTACGGCACAGGGTTGGAATGCGTTTACAAAATGAGTATTTTTTCGCCACTTATGACAACATGCCGTATCCTGAAACAGCTTTTGCTCCCTTTGATCCCGGTCTGTCTGCTTGTTTCCTGCATGGCTTCCCGGGAATCGTTTGACCCCCATAAGAAGTTTGCTTCTGCCGCCCTGCAATCCGATTACCGTATATTCCGCGGCATCCTGGAATCCGCACATCCCGGTTTGTATTGGTACACTTCCAAAGACAGCATGAATTATTTTTTTAATGAGGGCGATTCGGCTTTGCGGGATTCCATGACGGAACAACAGTTCCGGACCACCCTGAGTTATGTGATCGCCAAAATAAACTGCGGCCATACCAGCATAAAAGCATCAAAAGCCTGCACGCGCTTTATGGATACAGCAACGGAAAGTACCTTTCCCTTTGCCCTGAAGTTCTGGTCCGATTCCATGGTGATCACGGCCAACCTCTGGCGGCAGGATCCCGTTTTCAAAAGGGGAACCATTTTAAGAAGCATCGATGGTTATGACGCCCGTCAGCTTACGGACACACTTTTTAATTATGTTACTACGGATGGCTACAGCCTGTCCGGGAAATTCCAGACCCTGAGCACCGGGTTTACATTTGCCCATTTGTTTAAGGAAGTGATGGGTGAACAGGGAAGTTTTGATGTCCGTTACATAGACAGCCTCGGCATGGAAAAACAGGCTTACGTGCCGCTGTATGATTTTAAAGCGGACACACTGTATAAAATTCACTCCGCCATTGTTCCCGGTAATAAAAAACGTGAAAAGAAACGACCCCGGCTCACTTATTTTTCTTCTATAAACCTGCAATTGGATACAGTCATGAAAACCGCGTTTATGTCCCTGGGCACTTTTGACCGGAGCAATCACCTGAGAAAATTTTTCAGAACATCCTTTAAAGAAATTAAGCGGGATCATATTTCCGATCTCATCATCGACGTGCGATCCAATGGCGGCGGGGATGCGGGCATCTCCACCCTGCTCACCCAGTATCTGATTGATAAAAAATTCAGGTTGGCGGATTCTTTATATACAGTGAAAGCACCGCGCCAATACAACAAATACATCGAGAAAGATTTTTGGTACAATCTGCTTACCCATTTTGTAACCCACAGGGAAGCGGATGGGAAATACCATTTCCGATATTTTGAAAGGCATGAATTTTCGCCCGGAAAGAAAGATCATTTTAACGGTCAGGTATATGTGCTGATTGGCGGTAATTCCTTTTCCGCAACCACGCTGTTTGCCGGCGCCATAAGAGGACAAAAAAACGTGACCCTGGTCGGAGAGGAAACGGGGGGCGGCTTTTACGGTAATTCCGCATGGATCATTCAGGATGTAACCCTGCCGTATACGGGCGTGCGGTTCAGGCTGCCGAGGTTCCGGATGGTGATCGACAAAAACCGTGAAAAGGACGGCCGCGGAATCATGCCGGATGTATGGGCCCTCCCTTCTGCAAGGGCCATCCGGCTGGGCATGGATTTTAAGGCACAGAAAGTCCAAGAACTCATTGAACAGCGGAAGCCGCCACACCAGTAATCCATTCACTATAGCGTTATGATGAAAAACTTCGTTCTCTTCCTGCTCGTTTTCAGTGCGGTAGCGGCGCAGGCGCAGGATTCACTGTTGCAGGCGAGACTGAAAACACTCCGCGGTGCTGTATCCCCCTTCTCCGTTATTGCAAAAAAAGATTCTCTGTTTCTGATCTGTTTCTGGTCCACCACTTCGGATGAGAGTATAACGGAGATGAATACCCTCAACGGTCAGATCGACAACTGGAGATTATCCATACCCTTCCGGTTCATGGGCGTTTGTGTGGATGAAGGAAAGCTGGCGAATAAACTAAGGCCGACATACAACATGAATTCCTGGGCCTTCGATGTTTATTCAGATCTTTACGGGGAGTTCAGAAGGGCGCTCCATTCCAACAACCTTCCGCAGACCATGATCGTCTATAAGAATAGAATTGTTTTCCAGCAATCGGGTTGGTCTGCCGGAAGCGACAATTACTTTTACCAGAAACTGATTTCCATTCATCACGTCAATCCTTAGTGCCGGACGATTTCTTTCAGCCAGGGCAATCTGTAATGCGGTAAATCAATGCACAATTCCTTTAAGCGTGAGGGACGGCCTGTTGATCAATATGAAATCGGCCGGGGCTCCGATTCGGATTTTACCCAGAGATGGATCATGCAACAGGGAAGCAGGGTATGTGGAGCACATCTTCAGCGCCTCAATAAGAGAAATACCGGCTTTTTCCACAGCATTTTTCAATGTCGACATCATCGTCATGCAGGATCCGGAAAGCGTTCCATCGGGTAGTGTGTAACGGTCGCCCTGAAATACGTGATGGTAATAACCTTCCGAGATTCCGGTAACTGCATCGGTGATGAAGAACAACCGGTCTCCCATTATTTTTTTGCTCAGTCTTACCGCATCGAAATCAACATGCACCCCATCACAGATCACGCTGCTCATAACTTTTGAATGGGCGTAAATGGCGCCAACCATGCCCGGTGCTCTGCCCTGGAGAGGGGACATGGCGTTGAAAAGATGGGTTGCCGTGGGTACGCCTATATCAAAAGCATGCATGCCTTCCGCATAGGTCGCATTGCTGTGTCCGGCGGAAACGAGGATTCCCTCATCCATCAGCAGTTGTATCACCTCGTCGCTGCACTGTTCGGGCGCCAGCGTGACCATTTTAAAAATACCCCTGCCTTTTTCCAGGAATACTTCCACTTCCTGCCGGGTGGGTTTCCGGATGAATTTTTCTATATGGGCGCCTTTTTTCGCGGGGTTGATATAGGGCCCTTCTAAGTGTATCCCCAGTAACCCTTTTTTCCCCGAAGCCATATATTCTCCTGCAACCTCAATCCCTTTTAGAAAATTCTCTATGGAATTGGTGGCCATGGTGATCATAAAATGCGTGCAGCCCCCCGAAAGACAGTAGGTATATGTGGCTTCCAGCGAAGCAATGTCCAGAGAATGAGAAAATAATTTTCCCAGTCCGCCGTACAGCTGAAGATCAATCAATGCCGGGGCAATAAGGCAGTCCAC
Organism: Chitinophagaceae bacterium; assembly: GCA_041691395.1. Classification (GTDB taxonomy): domain Bacteria; phylum Bacteroidota; class Bacteroidia; order Chitinophagales; family Chitinophagaceae; genus Puia. The sequence continues at coordinate 27,438 of JBEPUT010000025.1, read as the reverse complement.
ATGTTCCGCAACTTCATATTCGGGTGGGATCTGGCGCGCCTCCACAATTCCGGTGACGCTGTTGTTCTCTGTGAGCACGGCATGCCGCTCCATCATTTCCTTACCGGTAAAAACTGCAGCTGCCAAATAAGCCTGTTTCATGGATCAGGATTGTATTAAAAAATGATTCGCATCTTTCAGGAAAGGAAATTCCCTGCGAACGGATTCCAGGATTTCTTTGTCCAGGGTGAGCGTAGTAATTTCTTCCTTTCCCGGGCTGCTGTGCAGGATCTCGCCGAGCGGTCCTGCCACCAGGGATTCCCCCGGATAATCCAGTCCGTTACCATCGGTGCCGGTGCGGTTCACGCCGATAACAAAACACTGATTCTCTATTGCACGCGCCATCAGTAAAGTTTTCCAGGCCTGGCTCCTGGCGGAGGGCCAGTTGGCCACAAAAATCAGGACATCATATTCCGGTTCTGCTTTTTCGCCGCCAGACAGGGACGGGACCGGATTGGATTGCCGGAGCCAAACGGGAAACCGCAGGTCATAACAAACCTGGAGATTAATTTTCCAGCCTTTTGCCGAAGCGATCAGTCTGCTTTTGCCGGCGGTATACGCCTGATGCTCTTTACCATAAGCAAAAAGATGTCTTTTATCATAGTGTCCGTAATCGCCATTCGGAAGCATCCAGATGAGACGGTTATAATAATGCGGTTCGATCCCGGCCGTATCCTTTGCGATCATGCTGCCGGTGACGATGCATTTTTTTTCTGCAGCCATTTTTCTCATCCAGGTTATGGTAGGGCCCCCCATAGTTTCGGCCAGCAGGACGGGATTCATACTGAATCCAGTGCTGAACATTTCCGGAAGGATAACCACCTCCGTTTTTTCTTTGATGCCCAGTATTTTTTCGCCCAGCAGCCGGAGATTCCGGGATTTGTCTTCCCAGAAAAGATCAGTCTGCACTAAGGATACGGTAAGGTTCCGCATATAATTTAAGATTGGCAAAATGAAAAAGTATTCACCAGCACCGGTTCAAAACCTTTGTGCAGCAGATGGTTCCGCCACTTGGTTTTCTTTGCAAAAATATTCTTTTCCGATTGGAGAGAGGCCCATTTTTTATCCGCCTGCCGGTTAAAGCTCCGGAGATATTCGGTTTCGTCAATACCTGCCAGGGCCTTTTTGATGCAATAGGGGCTGGCACCTTTTTGTTTCAGCGCATACAGGATCTTCTGTTTTCCCCAGCCTTTTATCCTGAATTTGCCGGAGGCAAACTGAATGGCATATCGTTCTTCGTTCAGATAGTCTTCCTGGATGAGATCGGAGATCAACTCCTCCACTTCCTTTTTGAATAAACCCAGGCTATATAGTTTCTGTTTCACTTCGCCATGATTGCGTTCCTGGTAGCTGCAATAATGCTTTAGCTTCTGAAACGCTTTTTCCTTCGAAACCCTGCCCGGCCTGAATGATGAACCCTGAATGGCCATTTGGTCCAAATATAAAACAACCGGTGTTCGGTTCCCGGTTTTAAACCGCATTTTCAATCCGCTTTATCAGTTTTTTGCACACCCCGGATCAAGATATTCACCCTGCGATATTCGGCTGTTGCTGTAAGAAAAAATCAGTAGTTTCGTCCCAAAGTCCCGATTCATGAAGTTTATTGTTTCCTCCTCGGCTTTGCTCAAACAACTGCAGCAGATCAGCGGTGTCATCAGCGCCAATACCGTTCTACCCATTCTGGAAGATTTCTTATTTGAAGTGGAGAAGAACAAACTGACCATTGTGGCCACCGATCTGGAAACCGTGATGAAGGTTAAGATGGATGCTGAAGCCAAGGAAACCGGTAGGGTATGCATTCCGGCTAAGATCCTGCTGGACTCGCTGAAGAATATTGCGGATCAGCCACTGACGTTTACGATCGATAAGCAGTTTGGCGTGGAGATTACGAGTGACAATGGGAAATACAAGGTGCTGGGTGAAAATCCGGATAATTTTCCAAAAGATCCTTCTGCAGACGAGACCAGCTTGTTTGAAATGCCCGCTTCTGCCCTCACTACGGCCATTAACAAATCCCTGTTTGCCGTCAGCAGTGATGATCTAAGACCCGCAATGACCGGCGTTCTGGTGGAAATGAGCACATCCGGGATCCAGTTCGTGGCCACGGACGCCCACCGCCTGATCCGGTACAAATTGAAAAATATTGAATGCGCCAAGAATGAATCCCTGATCGTTCCAAAAAAACCGCTTAACCTGTTGAAATCCGCTCTGCCTTCCTCGGATGAACAGGTAAAAATCTCTTACAACAGCAATCATTTGTTTGTCAACTATGGTGGACTACAGATGAGCTGCCGGCTGATTGATGCCCGGTTTCCAGATTATAAAGTGGTGATCCCGGCAGATAATCCGTACAAGCTTGTGGTAAACAGAACCGACTTTCAGAATGCCCTGCGCAGGGTAAGTGTATTCAGTAATAAAAGCACCAACCAGGTTGTCCTCAGCATCCATGGCAGTGAACTTCAGCTGGCATCGCAGGACGTGGATTTTTCTTTTGAAGGAAATGAACGCATGAAATGCCAGTACGATGGCGAGGATATGTCCATTGCCTTTAATGCCCGGTTCCTTATTGAAATGCTGAATGCCACCGCATCTGAAGAGATCAGGATTGAATTATCCACATCCACCAAAGCGGGTATAATCAAACCCGTTGAACAGGATGAACAGGAAGACCTGCTGATGCTGGTGATGCCCCTGATGCTGAACAGCTAGGGTAGTTAAAGAAGAAAATCAAATTAATTTTTGTTGCAGAGAAACTGAAAGGGTTTTAATTCCCGTTGTCTGGCGACACGCTGTATATTACGACTGCCCCTTAAAATTTTGTATTTGTTGATATCAAAAACTTCGTGGGCTGAACAGAAGTTTTCCAATGTTTCATAACGGTAGAGGAGATCATTTAACTTTTCCAATTCACAGGCCATGAACTGCTCCGTTACAAATTCATCTTTCATGAGGACAAGTAAATCTCTATCCGGTGTTTTCATTTAATTAGATTTTAATAGCCAACCATGCCCTTATTAAGACCGCATCCGCATTTCTTGCTGGTACCACCCATGTGGTTGCTCGAAGCGCAGCTTGCGCCTACAATGCTAATCATTAATAATACAAAAATCAATAGGGTAAGCGGGGTTTTCATAGAATTCTTTACACTAATTTAGAAAAACTTTGTGATTATTCTTAGCTTTTATGTCCCATATTTAGAAAATTAACATGCCCCCTCATTTTCCCAGTACTGTGCTCATTGCTCCGCTGGACTGGGGGCTGGGCCATGCAACCCGCTGTATTCCAATAATTAAGATCTTGAAAGATAGGGGTATCCACCTATTGATTGCGGTGAGAGGACCCCAGAAAATTCTATTGCAAAATGAATTTCCGGAGCTCGAATTCCTGGATATCCCGGGCTATGAAATCCGACTGTCAGGGAGGGGTAAAAAACTGGTTTGGGGTCTGATCTTCCGGGTTCCGTCCATTCTGAACCGCATCCGGAAAGAAAATGCCTGGTTGAAGATCCTGTGCAGCCAAAGGAAGATAGATCTCATCATTTCAGATAACCGGTATGGATTTTATCACCGGAGCATTCCCGGCATTTTCATAACGCATCAGTTATTTATACAGTCGGGATTTGGCCGCCGGGCGAACAGGATATTGATGAACCTGAATCATCATTTTATCCGACGTTTTTCGGAATGCTGGATACCGGATTTTCAAAACGCGGATTCCCTGGCAGGCATATTATCACACCCGCCCTGTTTACCCGGCATCCCGGTAAGATATGCCGGCATTTTATCCCGGTTCAGGAAAGAAGAAAGCATCATTTCCAATCCCCTGCTGATCATGATCTCCGGTCCGGAGCCGAACCGTACGGCATTTGAAAACAATATTTTCCGGGAGCTGGAAAATTATCAGGGAAGGGCCGTGGTGCTTCGCGGATTGCCAGGGAATGAAGATACCTTCAGTCTGTCCAACCGGCAGGTTAGTCTTTTCAATCACCTCGAATCGGGACCCCTAAACGATTTATTGAATACTTCAGCGTTTGTGATATGCAGAAGCGGATACAGCACACTGATGGACCTGGCCCGGTTGCAGAAAAAAGCAATTTTGATTCCGACTCCGGGTCAGCCCGAACAGGAATATCTCGGGGCCTGGCTGCAGGATAAGAAATGGGCGATTACTGTTTCAGAGAAAGATTTTGATCTGGAGAAATGCATGCAAATATTTCACGGGGAGTCGTTTGGATTTCCCGCATTCCCGGAAACCTCTCTGGAAAAATTCATGGATAATTTTTTTGACAGTCCTTTATTCGGCGGCGTCCCCCGGTGAATCAAAAAAAAGAAATATTTTATCAGCCAGGGTGAAATCCTGCCAGCTCTTAATTTCCGCAGCTGCAGCAAACACGCTGCAGGTGGGCATATGGGCAACGAGTGTGCTGGTGAGGGAACCGGCATACTCCGTGATCCCGGGATTATGCGCAAAAACGGCCACGCGGTCGAACTGATCATCCAGGCCGGAAATTACATCGTCGAAAGTTTCGGGCAAGGCATTATATAAAGCCGGAACCAATTTGATCTCCGAAGATTTGCGGTTGTACTGGCCAATGAAAATTTCTGCGGTGTATTTAGCGCGAACAGCGGGACTGGAAACAAACTGGTCAATCAAAATGTTTTTCCTGATCAGTCTTTTGGCCATTTCTGCAGCGTCCCTGATTCCTTTTTCGTTCAATGCGCGATTAAAATCCGAGGCCGCCGAAGAATGAGTTACGCTTTTAGCATGCCTGACCAGAAATATGGTTTTCATTTGTTTTACAATTTTACCAGTGCTGCTTCTAAGGTAAAATAAGAAGTCGTAACCGGTAATAAATTAAGGCTTTTTTAAGTTAATCTGTTGGAAAAGGTTATCCGGAATGAATAATTTTGCCATTCCGGTGTAGATTGTCTGCTAAGTGAAATTACTAAGTTATTTTACACGACACGGTGCAGAATGCAGGGAAAGGGGTTAAAATGACGGTAATTTGCGAAAAAACCGCTTGCGGTTATTTTTTTTCACCACACAATAAATAAAGAAGCTCAAATTAATTGCATAAATCAATATCAGATAATATTTTAGTCCTTTGACCCGTTAATCCAACATCCGTATACCCTATGCAAAAAACGCGTGTTTTAGCCGTAGCCTTTTTGAATTTACTCTTGTTGCTTGCGCCCGTTTTAGAAACGAACAATGCGTTAAGAGCCACTTCCCTGAAAACATTTCCATCCCGGTTCAATATTGGCGGATCCTCCATCAAATTTGAGGCTGAAGTGAGCGGATTCTATAATGAGACTGACCTCGAAGAATCCGGTCTTAGGCGGTCTGTTTTCGAATATGCGTATAGAGGTTACCTGGTTTTGCTGCAGCAGCACAAGCTGACCAGGAGCAATGTGATTACCATCTGTGATTTCAGCCAGTCATCCCGGAGCCGCCGCCTTTACGTTGTTGATCTGGAGAATAAGAAAATCCTGGTTAATACTTTTGTAGCCCACGGAAGACGTTCGGGGGGTGAGTATGCGAAGACTTTCTCCAACAGCGCCAGTTCACATAAAAGCAGTCTTGGATTTTATGTAACCGAACAGACCTATATGGGCAAGCACGGCCTGTCGTTAAAGATCCACGGACTGGAGAAGGGGTTTAATGATAAAGCGGACCGGCGGAATATCGTCGTACATGGGTCTAAATATGTAGGAGAAGGTTTTTTACAATCAAACCGGGTCAATGGCCGGAGTTTTGGCTGTCCGGCGGTTCCCATCAGCGATGTTTCTGATGTTATTGAGGATATAAAAGGCGGGTCCTGCCTGTTTATTTATTATCCTGCAAAAAAGTATTTAAAAGCTTCCAAGATACTCAATGGTTAAGCGGACGTAAACTTCCGATGGTTTGAAGGTGAAAAGGCTCAATATAGGTTCGTACCCTATGATTGGGCTTTTCTTTTTACAATAACCAGGTAAACCATTGGGCCAGGGCTCCTACGAGAAGCCCGATATATATTTCGAACGGGGTGTGCTGGCCAAGGATCAGCCGGGAGCTGCAAACCAGGCCGGTAAGAAGGAGGGGTACGGCAATATATAATCCGGAGGCAAATGCATCATGCATCCCAAATGCTATGAAAAAGGCACAGAGGCCTCCAGCACCAAGCGCATGCATGCTGATCTTGAAAAATATATTACACATCCATCCCCCGCAGATCGCCAGGAAGGAACCCAGCGCGAAGTGAACGGCCACCGGAGGAACATCCTGCAGGTTACGGAACACGTTCCAGGTCCACCAGTAAAAAAACATCGTAACCATAAAGCCCACGATGCGGTCCTGCATGTTGTTGAGGGAAAGGGAGCGGACAAGCTTGAGCCGCCAGGCCAGGAAGATCACAATGGCCGGATATAAGAAAGTGAACAACACCGTACTGGACATGCGCAGGAGGCAGGTGTGTGCGTCAACACCCACAAATGCCGAGGGGTGCAGATAGATTAAAAAAGCAATGGTGTAGGAACTGAGTAACAATGGATGAAAAAGGATCGAAAAAAAATGAGCGGCCACCCGGAGCGCGCGCGCGGGATGGGGCTGGTTCTGTCCCGAATTTTCTGTCAAAGGCTTCAAAGCGAAATCCATCTGCCTGGTATTAGAGTTCTCTCCGGAGACGGGCGACGGGGATATTCAGTTGTTCCCGGTATTTGGCCACCGTTCTCCGCGCAATATTATACCCTTTTTCCTGAAGAAGTTCGGTAAGCCGTTCGTCACTCAGTGGTTTCTTTTTACTTTCTCCTTCAATCAGGTTGCTGAGGATCTTCTTTACCTCGCGGGTGGACACTTCCTCCCCGCTGTCCGTACTGAGTGATTCGCTGAAAAAAAACTTTAACCGGTAAGTTCCGAATTCTGTCTGCACAAATTTGCTGTTTGCCACCCGGCTTACGGTGGAAATATCCAGTCCCGTTCTTTCCGCAATATCTTTAAGAATCATCGGCTTTAAAGATGTTTCATCCCCCGTCACGAAAAATTCATGCTGGTAATCCATGATGGTCTGCATGGTATTGATCAGGGTTTGCTGCCTTTGTTTGATGGCGTCGATGAACCATTTGGCGGCATCAATTTTTTGTTTGATAAAGAGCACGGCTTCTTTCTGCCGTTTATCTTTCTTGGTTCCCCGGTCATAATCCTTGAGCATATCCCGGTAGCCGTCGCTGATACGCAGATCCGGAGCGTTTCTGGAATTCAGGGTGAGCTCCAGCATGCCCGAGTTGTTGTAAATAAAAAAGTCAGGAACCACATAACCTTCCCCCTTCCCTGTGCCGCCCACGTGGCCGCCGGGTTTGGGATTAAGTTTAACGATCTGCCGGATCACATCTCGGAATTCCTCTTCCGAGATGTTCAGTCCCCGTTGAATTTTATCGTAATGTTTTTTGGTGAACTCGTCAAAGTAATCTGAAAGCACCAGGATGGCCAGCTCCACACTTTTGCCTTCGGCCTTTTTTCTTTGCAACTGGAGGAGAAGGCTTTCCTGCAGGTTTCTCGCAGCCACACCCGGCGGATCAAACTGCTGAATCTTGGCTATCACGGACTCTACCTCCGCCTCTGTACTTTCCATATTCTGCCGGAAGGCCAGGTCATCCACGATGGACGCCGTTTCCCGGCGCAGGTACCCATCGTCATCAATACTTCCGGCTATTTGTTCCGCTATTTTACGGCTCCGGTCGTCCAGTTTCAGCATGCCCAGCTGATCCTGGAGCAACTCGTAAAAACTGGTTTCCACTTTGTGAGAAATGGTCTTGTTGTCGTCCTGTTCAGGGTAGTTGTCGTCCCTGAGCTTATAGTCGGATACCTCATCATCGTGTTCATTCACGTAATCGCTGATGTCTATATTGTCGTATTCCTCCTGCGTGCCTTCGGGTTCGAACTCTTCGTCCTTATCTTCAAACTCATCCTTGCTATCTTCCGTCAAACCATCGTCATGGTCATCTTCGGCCACTTCCAGGGCGGGGTTCTCTTCCAGCTCCTCCTTGATCCGCTCTTCGAGGTTGGCAGTAGGTACCTGCAGCAATTTCATCAATTGAATTTGCTGTGGGGACAGTTTTTGCAGTAACTTTTGCTGTAAGGACTGACTTAATGCCATTTTATATTCAGGGGATCGTCGCTTTAAAACGGAAGTTTTCAAAAAATCCGCCATTTCCACAAAAACCGCGCCGTAAATTTACATACAATTATGAAAAATAAATCCCAACGAAAAATAAGTTTTCTTGTTGTGCCCCTTTACCTGCTGTCTTTTCTGCCGGTTAGGGGCCAGGAAAAGACAAAAGCCGCCTGGGAAGCGGATTTCAGGCAATTGAATCTGCCCGGGGAGACGTTAAAGTATGAAAAAAGAGATTCTCCTGCCTTTCCGGCTCTTTATGCGCTTTCTGCCTATACCGGAATACCTTCACTCACCCACAGTGAAGGTCCGGAAACGATCATTTCCCCGGATCTTTATTATTGCCAGTCCGGGTTTTTCTGCAAAAAAGAGTGGAAGCTGGAAAAAGCGACCCATATCCCCTTCCGGTTCAGACTGGGGTCACTCGATTACTGTAATGCGCTTGAGGGGAAGCATTAGCCAGCACTTTTTTTATGGCCGTTGCCAACCCGGTTCCTTTCTCCCGGAGTTGTGCTTCGGTCCAGGAAAGTGATATGGCGGTGGAGATGCAGCGGCTCATCACGGCGTCGCTCCGGCTGAAATCCTGCCCCTGCAGGTTTTTAAGCGCCTGGGTCTGTTCACCGGACAGCCGGTTCAGGGTCTCGGCCTTTTTCAGGTGATCCCATTTACGGATATAGTGCCAGTTGTGTTCAAACCAGTAAAAATTGCCTCCCAGGATATTGCGGTCCCTCATTTCAGCTATCACCGCCCGGGTTAATTCGGCCGTGGGCAACATCCAGCTCAGGAAGGTATGACTATCCCCTTCCGGATCGGGAATCAGGCGGAAGGAAATGCCCGGAATCCCGGATATTGCTTCTTTCAGGTACTGGTGATGCTTTTTCTGAATGGCGAGGAACCGGTCGATTTTGCGGATCTGGGCGAGGCCTACTGCGGCGTGTAATTCGGAGATCCGGTAATTATATCCGATGAAGGGGTGCAGCTCGGCACCCCGGTCCGTGCCCTGGTGGTCATGGCCATGATCGGAATAACCGTCGCAATGGGAATAAATGGTTTTATCGTTGGTGAGCACAGCGCCGCCTTCCGCACAGGTGATGGTCTTCACGAAGTCGAACGACAAAGTGCCGGCATCCCCGAAGGTACCCAGGAATTTCCCTCTGTAGGAAGCGCCGATACTCTGGCAGGCATCTTCCAGCAAAAGAAGTTTGTGTTCCGCACAGATGGCCAGGATGGATTCCAGATCGGCCATGGCCCCGCACATGTGGACCGGCATAATGCATTTTGTTGCCGGCGTAATGGCTTTCCGTATGGCGGCCGGATCGATGGTCAGCGATTCATTCACATCCACGATCACCGGAATGGCGCCCACATTCAGCACGGCCTCAAAGCTCGCGACGAAAGTGAACGTGGGCATGATTACTTCATCCCCGGATCCGATACCCAGGGCCGCCAGGGCGGTGCTGAGGGCCGAGGTGCCGCTGGAAGTGAGCTGGGCATATCCGCAACCAAGCTTTTGGCAAAGGGCCGCTTCCAGTTCTTTCGACTTCCAGATACCTTTGCGGGGGCCGTCGAAGCCATACCGCATCAGGATGCCGGTCTGCAATACATCATTCACTTCTTTTCTCTCTTCTTCTCCAAAAAATTCAAATCCGGGCATGGTCAGGTATGATTATGGATGGAAAAATATCAATGCAGGCAAAGGTAAAATCTTTTATACTTATCGCGGCGCTATTTGGGCTGTCGTCCTCCCTGCAGGCGCAAAGCCCTTTCGCGGGGGGCCGTTCAGGAAAGGCTACCATTCAGGGAAAATGGTACCTGCAGGCCGTCCTCTCCGGCGATACCGCTGCGGGCAAAGTGCCCGAAATTAATTTTGATGTTGCCGGTAGGAATTTTACCGGCAACACTGGCTGCAATTCCATGCGTGGCAATTTCCACCTGTCCAACTCTACCCTCATCGTTGATAAACGAATCATCACCACGAAAATAATGTGTGTGGGGTACAATGAAGCTGCCTTTTTAAAAAACCTGATCCGCGTGAACGGTTTCAAAATACAGAACGGGAACCTGACCCTGATGGTGGACGGGAATGTGATCTCCCGGTGGAGCAGGGAAATAATCAGACCCGCTAAAATATTATCTATCTGAGGGTTTTAATACTTATCCTCTTTTCCCCTTTCCATAATTGCAGGCAAAAGCAGTCTTCGTAAATTGCAGGCATGCAGGATTATATTCAGGGATTAAATGATGCGCAGAAAGAGGCGGTTTTGCATATCGACGGCCCGCTGATGATTGTTGCCGGCGCCGGCAGCGGAAAAACAAAAGTGCTCACCACACGGATCGCCCACCTGATGAAGAGCGGCGTGGATGCTTTTAATATTCTGGCCCTCACGTTCACCAATAAGGCTGCCCGGGAAATGAAGGAGCGCGTCGAGCACATTCTGGGAAATAATGAGGCCCGGAATCTGTATATCGGCACTTTCCACAGTGTATTTGCCCGCATCCTCCGGGCCGAAGCAACCAAAATCGGCTATCCGCATCATTTTACCATCTATGATACCGACGATGCGAAAGCGGTGATCAAAACCGTGGTTAATGAGCTCAATCTGGATGACAAACACTATAAGGCCAACATCGTTTACAATAGGATCTCCCAAGCCAAAAACGGATTGATAGCGCCCGCTGAATACGCCACGGATTATTATATCCAGCAGGAAGACACACGCAGTAACCGGCCTGCCATCGCCCAGATCTATGATGCCTATGCCAAACGCTGTTTCAAAAACGGCTCTATGGATTTCGATGATCTGCTTTTGAAATTTTATGAGTTGCTGAAACATTTTCCGGAGAGCCTGCACAAGTACCAGCATAAGTTCAAATACATCCTGATCGATGAGTTCCAGGATACCAACCCTGCACAGTATGAGATCATCAAGCTGCTGGGTGCCGTATATGAAAATGTTTGCGTGGTGGGGGACGATGCCCAGAGCATCTACAGTTTCCGCGGTGCCACCATTGAAAATATCTTACAGTTTCAAAAGGATTATGACGATGTGAAAGTGGTGAAGCTGGAGCAGAATTACCGCAGCACCCAAAGCATCATTACCGTAGCCAATGAAGTGATCAGGCGCAATAAGGGGCAGATTCCAAAAAATTTATGGACTGAAAATGCAGTGGGGGAAAAGATAAAACTGGTGCGCACCATGACCGACAACGATGAGGGGAAATATGTTGCCGATACCATACAGGAACAAAAACTCCGCAATCATTTTAACAACCGTGACTTTGCCATCCTGTACCGCACCAATTCCCAAAGCCGTGCGTTTGAAGAAAGCCTTCGGCGGATGGGCATCCCCTATACTATTTACGGGGGCATCAGTTTTTATCAGCGCAAGGAGATCAAGGATTTCATTTCTTACCTGCGGGTGATCGTGAATCCCGTTGATGAAGAGTCGCTGAAAAGGATTATTAATTATCCGACCCGTGGCATTGGAAAATCGTCTATCGATAAGGCCGTGCTGCTGGCCAATGAAAAAAATATATCCATGTGGGAAGCGCTTACACAAGCCTCGTCCCTCGGATACAAAGGAGCAACACTGGAGGCCGTTGAACAGTTTGTGCAGATGATAAAAAGTTTTTCCAGCATGCTGGCTGGCCGGAATGCTTACGAGGTTGCCATTCATGTGGGGAAGCAGACCAATATTGTCAAGGATCTGTTCACGGACAAAACCACCGAAGGCCTGGCACGGTATGAAAATATCCAGGAACTGCTGAACAGCATCAAAGAATGGGTGGATAACCAGCAGAATCTCGCGCTGATAGATGAAGACGGCATCATCGTGAATCCCGAGCAGCAGGACAATGCCCGGGGGCAGGCGGACCTTTCCACGTATCTACAACAGATCACTTTACTAACGGATGCGGATCAGAAAGATCCCCACGCAGATACTGTTAAGCTCATGACGATCCATGCGGCCAAGGGTCTTGAGTTCAGTTGCGTGTTTGCTGCGGGTTTGGAAGAATCTCTTTTTCCCAATGCCATGTCCATCAATACCCGGGAGGAACTGGAAGAGGAAAGACGTTTGTTTTATGTGGTCATCACCCGGGCCAAGCATAAATTATGGATCAGCTACGCGAATAGCCGTTATCGCTTTGGAAGTGTTATCCAGAATGATCCCAGCCGGTTTATTGAAGAGATTCCGGAAGAACAGCTGGACAGAAGTTATGCGGGGGGAAGTGTAAAAAATCAGAGCGGCTGGGGCAACCGTCCGGCCTTTGACCGGTTAAACCGTGGATATGCTTCGGGGGACCAGGCTGGTAACAGCACAAAATCTGCCAAGCCGTCCTACTTGCCGCTAAACAGCAAGACACCTGTTCAGCAACATATTCCTTCCCTGGATTTTGCACCCAGCGACACCGGCAACCTGTCTGCGGGGGATAAAGTGGAACATCAGAAATTCGGGTTCGGCGAAGTGATCCGTATGGAAGGATCAGCCCACAACCCGGTGGCAACGGTGAATTTTGCCCTGGGCGGCGAAAAAAAGATCATGCTGAATTATGCGAAGCTGAGGATAATTAGTTAATGTGGAAATAGGTAAATGTGCTGATGTGCAAATAGGTAAATGATCTGCCTATTGAAGCCTCATCGAAGGCAGATTACTCAGTTTTGGCAACCGCATTACAACCTATTTCCACATTTACACATCAGCACATTTACACATTAACTCCACGGTTTTCTTTTCACTACCGGCAAATATCTTCTTTCCGGAAATCACAACCGGACGCTTCAGAAACGTATATTCCGCCAGGATCAGCCTGCGGTAGTCTTTTTCGGTGAGCTTTACATCTTTTAATCCCATGGATCTGTACTTTAACGACTTCCTGCTGAATAAAGCTTCATAAGAACCAATGAGCTTTTTCATTTCGTCGAGCTGTTCCGGGCTGATGTTTTCGGTTTTAATATTCTGAAAAACGAATCCCTTTTTTTCAAGCCCCGTTTCTTTCATGATCTTCTGGCAGGTGCTGCAGGTAGAAAGAAAATATGCTTTTTTCATCCGTTAATAATTTTGTTATGTAGTCTAATCTTTTATTGACTGCATTAAAATCACAGGTCCATATTTACACATTTTCACATTATTCCGTTCAGTTTCTCAATAAGAGCTTGCTGAAAGCCGTGGAATCACCGTTGAACACATCAAAGTCAACGATGGTATAAATCCCGTTTACGCGGCCTCGCTCATTGTGTTGCCAAAAGGTCCAGGGACGGTAAATCTGGGGTTGAGCCTGTTGAAGATAGTGGGCGACCCACAATAAATATCCGTCAAAATCATCTTTCAGGTATCTTTTATAAAAATCGACATTGGTATATATGATGGGTGGTGTTCCGTAATAGGCCTGCACCGTTTCAAGCCATTCCTTTGCCCGCTCCTTTAACTTATCCGTGGGCACCCCATAAGTTTGTTCAATGTCCAGCACCGGCGGCAGATCACCCGGAAGCAGGGTAACCGAGTTGATGAAATTTTCTGCCTGGGCCCTTCCGCTTTTCGTCGCCAGGAAGAAATGATAGGCACCGCGGATGATACCGGCGCTTTTGATTTTACGCCAGTTGCGGTCGAACAGGGCATCTTCATTTCCCAATCCCTCCGTGGCTTTGATAAAAGCAAAACTGATATGAACATCATTCACCCGCATCTCTTTAACCGATTGCCAGTTGATCGTGCTCTGGTATTTGGAAACGTCGATGCCATGAATGGAATAGTTCATCGGAATTTCGATGCCGAACGCCGGATAGTGTACGAATCCGGCCCTTTTAACGGCCAGCCACTGGTACAGCATCACCATCAGCATGATGATGATGGAGGTGGACAAAACAAAAAGGATGATACTCCAGACCTTACTCTTCTTTTTGGCCATCGGCTTGTTTAATCGATTGCAAATATAAACTCCAGGAAAACGCCGGCGGCTGCAATTCGCACTTTCCGTTTTTTAAAACTAATTTTATGCCGGATATGCCAGATTTTAACCGGAATGATACCATAAACCTGTTTTCCAAACTTAGTCTGCGCCGTGCGTGGAACGGAGTTAAGGTGCTTTCGAGTTATTATGTGAGTAAATGGACCCGCCGGTCCGTGCAATGGGGAATGCCCGTTTCCATCTCCTTTGAACCCACCACCTCCTGCAACCTGCGTTGCCCGGAATGTCCCAGTGGCCTGCGCGCGTTCACCCGGCCCACGGGCATGCTCGAAAAGGAATTTTTCCGGGACATGATTAACCAGCTCGCGCCGGAACTGCTTTACCTCACTTTTTATTTTCAGGGGGAGCCCTATTTAAATCCGACTTTTCTGGATATGGTCCGCCATGCATCAGGGAAAAATATTTATACCGCCACCTCTACCAATGCGCATTATTTAAATGACGACAATGCGCGCCGCACGGTAGAGAGTGGCCTGGACCGGCTGATTATTTCCATAGACGGAACCACGCAGGAGGTGTATAGTCAGTACCGGGTGGGAGGTCATCTGGAAAAGGTGTTGGCAGGAGCAGCCAATATTGTAAAATGGAAAGAAAAACTTCACAGCAGGACCCCTTATGTTTTTTTCCAGTTCCTGGTGGTGCGCCCCAATGAGCATCAGATGGATGAAGCCAGGGACCTGGCAAAAAAGATCGGCGTGAATGGGATTCGTTTTAAAACCGCGCAGATTTACGATTACGAAAATGACCCCAACCAACTGATCCCGCAACACAGCATGCTGACGCGTTACCGGAAGAAACCGGACGGGCGTTATGAGGCAAAAAATAAAATGAATAATCATTGCTGGCGGCTCTGGCATTCGCCGGTGATTACCTGGGATGGCCTGGTGGTCCCCTGTTGTTTTGATAAGGATGCCACACACCGCATGGGTGATCTGCGGGAAAAAACATTCAAAGAGATCTGGCACAATACCGATTATGTTCAATTCCGCAGACAGATCCTTCAGAGCCGCTCGCATATAGACATATGCGCCAATTGCAGTGAGGGGGTAAAAGTGTGGGGCGACTGATCCTAAAACGCGCTGTTATGGCTTTAGAAAACGATATAAACCAGCATGTTTTCCGAAACGAATACCAGAAATCGGCCATCAACCTCATCTATACATTCAACTGGATGAATGAAAAGCTGAACCGGCATTTTGAACCCTTTGAAATTACCCAGCAGCAGTTTAATATCTTGCGGATTCTGCGGGGTGCGGGTCATCCGATATCCACGCTCCAGATCCGGCAGCGCATGCTGGATAAAATGAGTGACTCCAGCAGGATCGTGGGGCGACTCATTAAAAAGGGATTGGTAAAAAAATCAGTTTGCCGGGCAGACCGGCGACTGGTGGACGTGGAACTTACCGACAAGGGCAATAAATTATTACAACGCATGGATGTGTTGAATGAGGAATTTGATGCGGTATTTAAAAGCCTGACCCAGGAAGAAGCCAAACTATTAAACGAATTGCTGGACAAGATCAGAACCTGTGTTTAATCATGAAAAGATTTATTTCCCTTTCCATACCCTTGTTATTTTCCTCAATTGCTTACGCGCAGCCGAAATATGAATTCCGGGCGGTCTGGATCGCCACGGTTGACAATATTGACTGGCCCAGCCGGGGGAATTACAATACGGCTTTGCAGAAGGAGGAATTTATCAGGCAGCTGGATTTGCACCAGCGGAACGGAATGAATGCCGTGGTGGTACAGGTGAGGCCGGCGTGCGATGCTTTTTTCCCCTCGGACTATGAACCCTGGAGTGAATGGCTAACGGGTCAGCAGGGCAGGGCGCCGGTGCCTTTTTATGATCCACTCGAATTTATGATCAGGGAAACCCATAAACGGGGCATGGAATTTCATGCCTGGTGTAACCCTTACCGGGCCGTTTTCCGCGTAAACAAGTCATCCATTGCGCCCAGTCATGTTACGCGGGTTCATCCCGAATGGGTGATTACCTATGGAGATACCAAATACCTGGATCCGGGAAACAAACAGGTTCAGCAATATGTGGTTTCCGTGATCCGGGATATGCTGAAGCGGTATGATGTTGATGCCGTACATTTCGACGATTATTTTTATCCATACCGGATTGCTGGAAAGGAATTTCCGGACGACGCTTCTTATGCAAAATACGGAGCGGGCATGGATAAGGAAACCTGGAGGAGGAGCAATGTGGATTCCGTGATCCTTATGCTGAACCGGACGATCCGTGAAGAAAAAAAATCGTGCAAATTCGGGATCAGTCCGTTTGGCGTTTGGAGAAACCTTTCGCAGGATTCCCTGGGCAGTGATACCCATGCGGGACAAACAAACTATGATGATCTGTATGCAGACATTCTGTTGTGGCTGAAAAAGGGCTGGATAGATTATGTAACACCCCAGTTGTATTGGGAATTTGAGTATAGAAATGCGCCCTTCGGGATTTTGCTGGACTGGTGGAGCAAACACAGTTATGGCCGTCCCTGTTATGTGGGTCTGGGTTATTACCGTGCGGGATCCAACGTATACTGGCGGGATAAGAGTCAGTTACCCAGGCAGCTAACGGCCATACGGAATACGCCCCATATCGATGGAGAGGTTTATTTCAGCAGCACATCATTTTTTAAAAACCCTTTTGGCTGGAATGATACCCTGCGGGAGCATTATTATAATTACCCTGCGCTGATCCGTCCCATGCCCTGGATCGACAGCCTGAAACCATCTCCACCGGTATTGAAGATCACGGATAAAAAAGATTCATTGATTTATAACTTTGAAAAAGGAAATCCCGCAGACACGCTGCGGGGATTTGCCGTGTATAAGGTCACCGGAAATTTTCCGGTGGATTCAACCGGATCCATTCAAATCGATTCCGAAAGGGTGTTCCTGTTTATTCCGGACGCTGACCGGCCGAAAATGGTATTCCGCGTGGCCGCGTTGCAGCAGCACAAAAATGAACGGTATTATATTACGGCCATCAGTAGAACAAATAATGAAAGCGAACCCGTTCCGCTGTATCCTGTAACCGTGAGCGCACCGTAAATACAGTTGACCCCAATCGCTGGTTTATGTATGCAAAAGCTTAATTTTGAGAACAATCAATACTCCCATTTTCAATGGCGTTAATTGACGTACAATTACCCAATTCACTGGCCAGGGCATTGCGGTTGCCCAAAAAATCCCCGCGGCGTCAGCAATTGAAGGTTCTCAAAAAATTACTGAAAAAAGCACGCTTTACGGAATTCGGGCAGCAATTCCATTTCGACAGGATATTATTGAATAAACACACTGTAAAAAGTTTTCAGGAAAATGTGCCCGTTTACGATTACAGTAAGATCTATAAAGAATGGTGGTATAAAACCCTGGAGGGAAAACCGGACATCTGCTGGCCTGGAAAAATAAAATACTTCGCCCTCAGCTCAGGCACATCGGAAGCAGCAAGCAAATATATTCCGGTAACCAACGATCTGTTGCGGGGCAACCGGGTAGTGATGGTCCGCCAGTTACTCAGCCTCCGCAATTACCAGGATATTCCCATGAAAAGCGTCGGCAAAGGATGGCTGATGATTGGCGGCAGCACGGATCTTCAAAAGGGACCGGGGTATTATGAAGGAGACCTCAGTGGCATCTCTGCTAAAAAAGTTCCGTTCTGGTTTTCCCCATTTTATAAACCCGGAAAACGGATTGCCAAAACCCGGGACTGGAACCAGAAGCTGGAAGAAATCGTGGAACAGGCACCCAACTGGGATATCGGATTTATTGTGGGCGTTCCGGCCTGGATACAGATGTGTATGGAGAAGATCATTGAAAAGCACCAGCTGAAAAATATTCATGAGATCTGGCCCAACCTCGGGTTTTTTGTGCATGGCGGCGTTTCCTTTGAACCCTATAAAATGGGATTCGAGAAACTGCTGGGGAAACCAATTACGTATATTGAAACATACCTGGCCTCAGAAGGTTTTATCGCTTACCAGGACCGGCAGGATGAAAGAGGAATGCGTCTGGTGACGAATCAGCATCTGTTCTTTGAATTTGTTCCATTCGATGCCCATAATTTTGACCAGGATGGAAATATAATAGAGATTCCGGTGGCCCTGCAGATCCATGAAGTGGAGGAAGGAAAAGATTATGCCCTGTTGATCAGTACTTGTGCAGGAGCCTGGCGATACCTGATCGGCGACACGATCCGGTTTACAAATAAAGAGAAAAGCGAGATCATCATTACCGGTCGCACCAAACATTATCTGAGTCTGGTCGGGGAGCACCTGAGTGTGGACAACATGAATCAGGCCATCCAGGTGGTGAGTGAGCAATTGAATATATCCATTCCGGAATTTACGGTAGCGGGAATGCCGCATGGACTTTTCTTTGCCCATCAGTGGTATGTGGCCAGTGAAACAGAACTGGATCCGGACATCATTCGGAACATAATTGATGAAAACCTGAAGATTCTCAATGATGATTATGCTGTGGAAAGGAAAAGTGCGCTGAAAGACATACGGGTGAAAGTGCTCGCCCTGGAGGTATTCATGGAATTTATGCGGGCGACCGGTAAAGAAGGAGGACAGCATAAATTTCCCCGCGTGCTTAAGGGTAAAATGTTAAAAGACTGGTTAAATTTCCTGGATCAGAAAACAGAGCAAGTCCGGTATTAGTAATACAGCCTTATGATTGAAGCCATTTGGAAAGGTTTAGCGCTGGGGATTGTGCTTGCATTATCTGTTGGGCCAATCATATTCACCATCATCAAACAAAGCATGACCAGCGGCCATAAAGGCGGCTTTAGTTTTGTTGTCGGCGTATGGCTGAGCGATATCATCCTGGTTATTCTCAGCAATGTATTTACCGAGTGGGTTACCCGCCTGCTCGAATATAAAAAACTCATCGGTTACGGTGGGAGCGGTTTCCTGATCATGCTGGGTGTATATTTCTTTTTCTTCAAAAAGGTTCATCTCAAATCAACTTCCGGAACCGAACACCTCGAGGAGCTCCGCATGCATGACGTGCTGAAAATCTTTGCTTCCGGATTCATCATCAATACCCTGAACCCCGGCGTGCTGGCATTCTGGCTCGGCAACGCCACCGTATTGGCGCTTACCCATACCCTAAAACAAAGGATCATCATTTTCTCCACCTGTCTGCTCATCAATATGGCAGCAGACGTGGGTAAAGTGATGATGGCCGGAAAACTGAGAAAAAGACTGACGGTCCATAATCTTAATATCATTAACAAAATTTCAGGCGGTATTTTAATAGCTTTCGGGATTGCTTTACTCTATGGGGTGATATTTCTTGAAAATAGGATCAGGTAATGATATTGAACATTCTGCCGGCAGTACAATTTTTTATGCGGAAAATCATGGCGGTATTATTTCTTCTGATTCCGCTGATCAGCCTTTCTCAGACGGATGTGCTCATCCTGCAGAAGAACGGACGAAATATTAAAACTTATGCGCCGGGTCAACCCATCATTTTTGAAACCGTGTATCAGCAATGGTTTGACGGCACGCTCACAGAATTAAGGAATGACAGTGTTTTTGTGAACGGCATTCCTTTTCATTACAATGAAATTAAGACCATGCGGTTGGAGCGCAGCAAATTAAATTATGGGGCAGACGGCACGTTGCTGATCATCGCGGGTGCCGGCGTGCTGGTATTGAACTCAGTAAACGGGCTATACAGAAAGGATAAACCGGCTACATGGTTTTCCACCACTGGCTGGATCACGGCGGGCGCCCTCATCGTAGGAGGTATTTTATTAAAAAAAGCCCGGATCAGAACTTTTCCACTCGGAAAGAAATATGGTTTGCATTATCTTGACCTCCATTCATATAAACCGGGGCATAGGGATCATCCTCCGGCAGATACACATTAACCAAGCGAATAGATGGCCATTAAAACAAAGGGACTGGTGCCCCGCACCTGGAGGTGGCTTAAGCGCATCCTGATCTTTTTATTTTTCCTCCATATTTTTTATCTGCTCATATTAAAGTGGGTAAATCCCCCGGTGACGCTTACCCAGCTGAGCAGTTTTATTCACGGCGATGGTCTGAAACGGGACTATGTTTCTATGGCCGACATCTCCCCGTATGCCAAACTAGGTGTTATCGCATCAGAGGATCAGCTGTTTCCCGACCACGATGGGTTTGATTTTAAATCCATCGAAAAAGCCATGAAACACAATCAGAAAAGCAAATCGCTTCACGGGGCCAGCACCATCAGCCAGCAGGTGGCCAAAAATGTTTTTTTGTGGCAGGGCAGGAGCTGGATGAGAAAAGCACTGGAGGCTTATTTTACTTTCATGATTGAAAAGCTCTGGGGTAAAAAACGCATCCTGCAGATGTACCTCAACGTGAGCGAGATGGGTAAGGGCGTTTTTGGTATTGAAGCTGCAGCAAAAGTTTATTTTAACAAACACGCCAGAACACTCACCCGCAGTGAATCGGCGATGATAGCCGGTTGTCTCCCGAATCCCAGACTGTATACCATTAAACCCTTATCCAGACACGTTTCTATGCGCTACCCCTGGATCCTGACCCAAATGAATCATTTGCAGGACGATCCCGACATCATCAAATTATTACAATAGCTCTTCCACGGTGTGAACGCCCTGTCGGAATCTTTCTTCATCGAGACCTGTGATCTCCACCCAGGGAGTGTGCTGGTTGATCATCAGATCCTTGTAGATCCGGAAAAGTTTATTGCGGTTTACGGGATCCGGATATTCCCTTAATTCATCCCTGGTCCAGGGCAGATCGGTGTTGCAAAGCAGGTACAGATCGTAGTCTCTTTCCACGATCTGATCCAGGATATAGGAATGACATTTTCCAAAAACAAATTCACACCACACCTTCATCACATACATATCGGTATCGATAAACAGGATTTGCCCGTGACAATTTTTCAGCATGTCCGTTTCGGATTGAACTTGTCCCCGCGCTATGGTGAGCAGGTCGTCATAATTATACGGCCTGCCGAGCTCCGTTAAATATTTCCGGGCATATTCCGGCACCCATCTGGTATGATAGTGACCGGCGAGTTGATCGCACAGGGTACTTTTGCCAGTTGATTCGGGCCCTAGGACCACCACTTTTTTAGGCGACTGCATGGCCGGTTTTTTTTCTCCAGGAAATATATCCCATAACGGCAAGAATCAGGAAAACGAGGTATTGGAAGCTGGTAAAAACAAGGTGTTTGTAAAAATTGAGCGGAACGGAAGCCAGATCAGTGATGATCCACCAGGTCCAGTTTTCCAGTTTCTTTTTATTCATCAGCCACATGCCGGTGAATGCAGCGCCGGAGGTAAAACTGTCGGCGACGGGTACCGTGCTGTCAGTAAAATGTTTCAGGAATAAATAAAGCAGCACCCAGCAGAAGGAAAAAAAAATAAAAGCATTCAGCCATTCCTTTGGTGTGGATGCGGTAATTTTTAATGCGGCCTTTTTTTTAGGTTGATGGTTGATGGTTGATGGCCTCAGCCGCCGGAGCGAAGCGAAGGTAGGTTGATGGGAGGAGTTGCCCGTCCGGAGGTCTGACTTTGCGTTCATCTGATTTGCCCGGATATCTTCTGCGGGCCTGCTTCCTGTTTTCCGCGACCACATATGCCAGCCGAGGATACTCATAACGGTATAATAAAAATTGACAGACGCGTCGGCATATAGGCCGTGTTTCAGATAGAGATAAATAAAAATACCGGTGCTCACCATACCTACCGGATAAACCAGGATGTTTTCCTTCCGGGAATAGATCACACTGGCGATTCCCGTGATGACGGCAATAAATTCAATCCAGGTGGTCTGCTGAATGTCCGAAAGGAATTGCTGGGCGATCTGCTGCAATGGGAAATGAATTGGGGGAATTGAAAGTTAAAAAAAATCCCGCCGGTGGGCGGGAATAAAAATATGCGGCAGAATTTTTAATCTGCTTCTGCAACCACTTCGCGCACTTCCGGGATCATGCGTTTCATCATGCCTTCAATGCCGGCTTTGAGGGTGATCATGGAGGAAGGACATCCTGAGCAGGAACCATGAAGCATCAGGTTCACGGTACCTTCACTGTAACTCTTAAACTGAATGGCGCCACCGTCCATTTCAACGGCCGGTTTTACATAGCTTTCCAGCAATTCCTTGATGCGTTTAACCACATCATCGTCATCGGCGCCTATGGCATTTCCGTCAATATGGGCCACGGTAATTTCTTCTTCGTTGATCACCGGTTTCGCGTCTTCCAGGTAATCCTTGAGGAACAGGCGGATGGAAGGGATCACATCGGTCCAGTCGGTATCGTTGATTTTGGTAAGCGTAACAAAATTGCTGGCGATAAACACACTTTTAATAAAGGGAAATCCAAACAATTCGATGGCCAGCGGAGAGGGCTTTGCACTCTCAACATCCGGAAAATCAATACTTTTCCCGGGGTAAAGGAGTTTGTTGGCTACAAACTTCATGGTCTCGGGATTGGGTGTCATTTCGGTATAAATACTAATGACGGGGTTGCCGGTTTTAATCATATTTCACTGTTTATGCTGCAAAATTAACATTTATCCCGGGAGAATGGTTGTGAATTCGGGAAACACTTGGTGCGGTGGATGGTATATGGTGGATGGTTTGGAAGCCATTGGGGGTTAATTATCAACGATTAAGTAAGGTTTGAGTCTCCATTAACCATATAAAATCAACGATTGCAGTTCGCAGGCTGCTTCTCATGCTTCTTAAGCCGCAAATTACACACATGCGCTGTCACGATCAAAATCACGGCAAAAGGCAGCAAAAACAATTCATAATAGTGCCAGTATTGTTTGGCCAGCAGAAAGAGCATGCCGGCGGAAAAAAGCATAAAAGGAACATAGCTCCGGTGATGTTGCACAAAACCATGACGCAAAGCCAGCAATCCCACCAGGAACGCAAAAAGGATCATACCATATTCAAAATTCCTGTTGTGGATGATATTGATGCCGAGCAGGGAGAAACTGCTCAGAAAAAGTGGTAGTATGGCGCAATGGATCGCACAGGCTATCGAAGCGCTGATCCCCAAAGCATCCCGGTTGATTTTGACTTTCATGAATGACTGGCAAAGATAGACAAATACACTAAACTTTTTGCTCCCACTTAGGTGTAGTAATTTTACCGATTATGAAAAGGAGGACCCGGTATTATATCATGTTTTTTGTGATCCTGTTCTTGGGATTCTATTTTGTAATTACCCGGCTGATTCCCGGATATGGGAAAATCACCCTTCCTGTACTCAACGATGTGAGGCCCTTTTCTTTTATTGACCAGCGCGGAGATACGATCACCAACAAGGATGTGGCGGGTAAAGTGTATGTGGCAGAATATTTTTTTACCACCTGCAAAGGGATCTGCCCCAAGTTGAATACCAACCTGAAATCGGTTTATGAAAAATATAAGCGTGAACCCGGATTCCTGATCCTTTCACACAGTGTTGATCCGGTAACGGACAGTGTGGGCAGGTTAAAGGTATATGCGGATTCTCTCGGGGTTGATGTGCATCACTGGATCTTTCTTACCGGGAATAAGGATTCTTTGTATCTGGCGGCACGCGAGAGTTATCTGCTGGATGACCCCAAGAACAACGTTACGCCCATTTCGGAACAGTTCATTCATACCCAGTTCTTTGCGCTGGTGGATAAAAGCGGCAACGTGCGTAAGATCATAGACGGCCTGAAGAAAGATGAGCTTCGGGAAATGGATGAGGCCATCGATCAGCTGCTGAAGGAGGATCCTGTCCGGCATTTATCCAGATCACCCTATCTTATTCCGGGTTAAGCTCATTGCGCGGGATTCATCCGCTGCAACCTTAACATCAATCGAGATCAGCTTCTGACACTGACCGGCAGGAAATCAGGTCCCCACAGAAATAAAATAGAAAGCCCCGATGTAGAAACACCGGGACTTTTGGTTAAGGCTCTGATTAGTAGCTATTTTAAATCAGCTTTGGACTGTTTGTTTATTTTCGACAGGCAAATATAGGGGCACACGTTCAATCCCGCAAGATTGAAGGATACCATTTTTGTGGTATTCCGGATTTTAACAACTAAAAAACCAATTTTATTTCTTCTTCCACGAAGTCCATGAGTTCTTTTATATATGCCGCGGAAAAATCAAACTTCAGTCCGGCCGCAGCATACAACGCGGGCAATGTTTTCGTGCCGCCGAGTTCCAAAGCGGCCGTGTAATTGTTGAGAGCAGTCTCTTTATTTTTTTTGAATTGCTTCCATAACCCTATGGCGCCAAGCTGCGCGATGCCGTATTCAATATAATAAAAAGGGACTTCAAATAAATGCAGTTGTTTTTGCCAAAAATTCTTCTGATAATCCTCCAGGCCGCTCCAGTCCACCGTTCCGGAAGAGAACTCAAGGTATATGCGGTACCAGTTTTCGGTTCTTTCTTCCAGGGTATGTCCGGGATTTTCATAAACCCAGTGCTGGAACTTATCAATCGTTGCGATCCAGGGGAAAATGGTGATCACCCTTTCCAACTGCTGGATTTTTGCGCGTTTCAGGTCGCCGGGATCAGTAAAATATACTTCCCAGTTCTGCATGCTGAAGAGTTCCATGGCCATGCTTGCCACTTCGGCAATTTCCATGGGATATTCCTTGAATGCACTGAGTTCCAGGTGATGGGAAAGAAAGGAATGAATGGCATGTCCGCCTTCGTGCACCATGGTGGTTACATCGTGCATCTGACCGGCAGCATTCATGAAAATGAAAGGAGCGCCGGATTCGGCCAGGGGGCAATTATACCCGCCAGGTGCTTTGCCGATGCGGCTTTCCAGATCAAAACGATTCATTTTCTTCATCGTCTTCAAGCAGCCGGCAAAAAACGGATGAAGTTCCCCAAAGCAGATCTCTGTTTTTTCCAGCAGTTCACTCCCGGAATTAAACGGATTTAAAGGTTTTACGCCGGCGGGTTCGGCTTCGGTATCCCAGGGCCTCAGCGTATCCAAACCCAGCTTTTTCTTTTGGTGTTCATTGATCAGGGTGACCAGAGGGATCACGTGTTTTTTCACGGAATCATGAAAACGGAAACAGTCCTCTTTGGTGTAATCAAACCGGCCCATCTCCACGAATTTATAATCCCGGAAATTTTCGAATCCGGCGTTTTTTGCCAGTTGGTGGCGCCGTTTTATTAGTTCACTGTACAGGTTATTCAGCGGCTCCCTGTCCTGCATCCGGCGATCCTGCACTTTGCGGTAAACTGCTTCGCGGAGGGAGCGGTCGGAACTTTCCAGGAATTTCATGGCCTGCTGCAGCGTATACTCCTTACCGTTAACCGACACGGTCATCTTACCGGATATGGTTCCGAACTGCTGGGCGAGTACGCTTAATTCCGACTGGATCGGGATATTTTCCTCCCGGTAAAGGTCTATGCTCTTTTTTACGGAGCGCAGGTAAGTAAAGTATTTATCATGGTCTAGCGTGGCGGTGAGCGGGCTGGCGACGAGTTTGCGGTTCAGCCGGTCCGCATAAGGCTGAATCCTGGGTTGGATCTCCATCATAAAATAGGTAAACCGCTCCTGCAGCTGTTTGTCCTCCGTGTTGCAGGTCATCCGGATATGCCTCCAGGAAACGTCTTCACTGATGATGGCTTCGAGTTCGCTCATATCGTGTAGCCATTTCTCCATTTCCGTTGTTGTATCGATGGATCTTTCTTCGAGATCAATGAAATAGGGCGCAATGGATTCCCAGTCGGTGAGGTCAAAGTTTTCAGGAAGAAACCGACGCACCGGCTTCGGAAGATCTGCAGTATATGTTTTCATGCTGTATGAAAAAATTTTTGGGAGGATACGGAATTTATTTTGATTTCTTTTTTGCCGGCGGAGCCTTGGGTTTATCCCTGGGCGCTGATTTTTTTTCGTCTTTGGCTTTTGGAGCTGCTGTCTTTTTTGCGGGCGCCTTTTTGGTGGATTTCCCTGTTTTTTCTTTCTCCGCGGAAGCTTTTTTCGAAGGCTTCTTCGTTTCGGCTTCTTTCTTCACTGGTTTTTCTTTTACGGCCTCTTCTTTTTCCTTCACTGCTTTTTTTGCCGGCTTCGCTTCCGGTTTTTGTTCTGCCCCGGCATCTTCTTCCACGGCTTCAGCAACCGGCTCGGAAAGTTTGATGTCTACTTTATTTGCCTTCAACACGGCAAACCACTTGATCATTTTTTTCAGGTCGCTGGAATACACGCGACTGTGATCCAGTTCAGGGTACACTTTTTCGAAATAGGCTTTCAGGGCCGCCGGATCTTTTTCGTCAGGCAATTTTTCATTGCTGGCTTCCATGGTCTTCAGAATCGTAACCAGGTTTTCATTGTGCCGGTTCGTATATACTTCGATGCTCTCGAGATGGGAGAACTGATGTACCCGGCTGGAAACGAAGCGGGTTGTTTTGTCCTCAAGCGAACGGACGATGCCGCCATCGGATTTGCTGCTGATCAGTTCATATAAACCCGTAAGGCCGGTAATCGCGATGATCTTGGAGTATTCCATAATGCAGAAATAGATTTAAAAAGTGGTGCAAGTTAATCATAAAATGGAAAACCCTTCCCGGTTCTCTGCGGGGTTATTGGCTGGTATGGTTTTTTATGCAGGTTCTCTAACTTAAATTATTATACTATGGAAAAGTCAAAGGAAATTATTGAAGTATTGAATGATCTGGTGCTGATCAATAACGACCGTATAGTCGGGTATGAAAGGGCGGTTAAAGAGCTAAAAGACGAGGATCAGGATCTGAAGAGCCTTTTTGACCACATGGTTATAGAAAGTCAGCAAATAAAATCCGACCTGGTGCAGGAGCTGCAGGTACTGCATGGTGATGTGGAGAAGGGAACCACAGAAATGGGTAAAATTTACCGCGGCTGGATGGGATTAAAGGCCATATTTTCCGGGGAAAGCAGGCAAGCTATCCTGTCCAACTGTGAATTCGGGGAAGATGCCGCGCAGAAGGCATATAAAAAGGCATTGGAAACTGAAAAATTGCCTTCCTTTTTAAGGGAAATGCTCAGCCACCAGCAACAAACGCTGAAAGCTTCCCACGACGAAATAAGGGATTTAAGAAATCAATATGTTTAGCAAGGGGTGGTAATAAAATAGAAGACCTGGCCAAATGGCCAGGTCTTTCTGTGTATGGCAGGTAAGTACTAAAAACTATCTTCCGCGTCTTCCGCCGCCGCCACCGCCGCCACCAGATGGCCTGCTACCACCGCCGCCGCCCGAAGGCCTGCTTCCACCGCCGCCGCCCGAAGGACGGAAGCTGCCACCACCACCG
>JBEPUT010000024.1:0-69198 GCA_041691395.1 Chitinophagaceae bacterium | reverse complement strand
CAAGCGTATCAAGGATTTCAAAGAACTGAACATTAATTTAACGGGACACTACTGTAAAAATATATTTAAATTACTATGCCGGGACGTCATTGACAACTCCATAAGAGGTTGTTTTTTTATTTTAAAACAGGATTGTGGTTTCAAATATTCAAAGGGAAAGGCCGAAATGTTCCTGAAATTTCATCATGACGAAGAAATTTTGGTTCTGTTAAATTCGTGGGATGCCGGAAGTTCTAAATTAATTGCGGCATGCGGCTATAAGGCCTGGAGGAGGTGTTCAACAGTATTGGTCTAAAAGTTGTTTCAGGTTCTTTGCTTTGTCAACCATTTCAGTACTTTCAATTTTATTCACAGAAATGATGTTTGGTAATTTTTTATATAATGCCGGCAAATTTAAAATTTCTAAAATCTGGTCTTTTATCCATTTATTATAGGCGATCGGATATGTCCTGTGTTTTATGAAAAGAGCTTGTAGAAATTTTTGAAAGGCCATATATAATCTATCAAAGGCCTGGAAATACAATTCTCTTTTAACGAAAATGGGAACATGGTCCAAGTCGTAAAGGCAGGCCAGCTTTGCTAATTTCAGTCTTTGCTTTTGAAGTGTCCGGTCATAGTATGGCAACCATGTCAACTTTAATTTTTTGAAATATTCACCTTCACCGGTCAATGGTACCGAATACAATAATCTGTTTCCAATTTCAACCTCAAAAAAGTCAACAGCACCGCCATCTTCCCAGGCCGGTGGTTCAAAAATGCCGGTAAAAATGTCTACATGTATTTGAGCAAATTTGCCCAGGCTTTTATATTGCTTCAGTGTTGAGTTAACATTCAGGAAGGCAAGCCAATTGCTTTCAAGTTTGACCAGCTCTGAATCTGATATTGCCTGCGAAGCTAATACAGCAATATCTATATCGCTTTCAGATACAGCTTTTCCTCTGGCAAGTGAGTTTACAATTAGGATAGTGTCAATATGCTGCTGATCATGAAAAAATTGTTCTATCATTTCAATTGCCTGCTGGTGTAATCCGGTCGGAAAGATTATTTCTGCCATTGTCAATTTTATTCATTGTGCCGCATGCAGTGTTTCATTGGCGGAATAAGCGAAGAAGCCATACTGTTTTTCCTATATGCCGATTTTAGTCTGACAACAGTGATTAAAAATAGTATTTTTACTCAGATAAATGCCTCATCTAGCGCTAATATACCTTTACCGGCAACGGCCACCTGCAACGGCACGAATAATGATCAATGAATAGTCAAGACAGCGACAGTAAAACGAAAACAAACAGAAAAAAACAAACGCCATCTTCGGGTGCTGCCCGGGGGCTCAGCGACTTTACCATGCCGCCAAGAGTCCTGAAACTAATTCCCCTTGCTATAATTATTGGCATCGCAGGCGCTTTTATCGCACTTATCCTTCTCGACCTGATTGCCCTCATTACCAATTTGCTATACTACCAGCATTTTGACCTTACACTCATCTCCCCGCGCCGTAATACCCTTGGATGGTTGGCGGTTTTAATTCCGATGGCCGGCGGTTTAATAGTAGGGTTTATGGCCCGTTACGGATCAGAGCGCATCCGGGGCCATGGAATCCCCGAAGCTATGGAAACCATCCTTGTGGGCGGGAGCAAAGTAGAACCGCGCCTTACCATTCTTAAGCCCATAGCCAGCGCAGTGAGCATCGGCACCGGAGGTCCGTTTGGCGCCGAAGGGCCGATTATTTTAACCGGTGGCGCTATTGGTTCGGTATTGGCGCAATTTCTTAACCTCACCGCTATTGAACGCCGGAGCCTGCTGGTGGCGGGTGCTGTTGCCGGAATGAGCGCCGTTTTCGGGACGCCTGTAGCCGCTTTAGTCCTGGGCGTCGAGTTACTCTTGTTTGAATGGAAGCCACGTTCTTTTATTCCGGCAGCGGTAGCCAGCATAGTAGCAGATGCAGTGAGGCAGTTATTTGTAAACCAGGGATGGATGCGCGGAGAGCCGTTATTCCCTGTACATAAAATGCTGGCTTTAAGCAGCGCAGGATTATTGGATGCGGTAATATTAGGGATTGTTTGCGGCGGAATGGCATGGCTGTTAACAAAAGCTGTGTATGGCGCCGAAGACCTTTTCGGGAAATTACCATTCCATTGGATGTGGTGGCCTGTGCTGGGCGGTTTAATTGTGGGGATCGGAGGCGTTATTGAACCTCATGCGCTGGGAGTGGGTTATGATACGATTGCCGATGAGCTTGCCGGAAACCTTGCCATCAGTACTCTGATAAGTATTTTTGTTGTTAAATTAATTGTGTGGGCCGTTGCTTTGGGTTCGGGAACAAGCGGCGGGATACTTGCACCTATTTTAATGATGGGGGCCGCGTTAGGCGGGCTATTGGGACTGCTTTTTCCCGGTAACATTGCTGCCGAGTGGGCTTTACTGGGAATGGCGGGTACATTGGCCGGCGTCATGCGATCGCCTTTTACTTCTATTGTTTTTACTATCGAACTCACGCACACCACGGACATGTTCCTTCCTTTATTAATAACGGTTACACTGGCGCACCTTATAAGCGTTCTCACATTAAAGCGGTCAATTCTTACAGAGAAAGTAGCGCGGCGCGGGTTTCATGTACTGAGAGAGTATGCCGTTGAGCCACTTGAGGTGCTTTTTGCCGAGGATGTAATGTCGACAGAAGTACTTACGATAAGCACAGGTACCGGCATGGAGGAAGTGAAGGCCATGATCCAGGAACAGCTTCACATGCGAAGACAACGCCTGTTGCCTGTGGTCACTTCTGAAGGAATCCTCCTGGGCGTCATATCGTGGCAGGATATAATGGAAAAATCGTTACAGGGCGAACTTTCTGGCACCGTAGATGACTTTATGATAAAAGAGGTGATCACCACTTTACCCGAGGAATCGCTCCGCATCATTGCAGACAGGATGGCAGCCAATCACGTAGGTGTACTCCCGGTTGTAGACAGCCTGGAAAATGGAAAACTTTGCGGGCTGATAACACAGTCTGAATTGCTCACCGCCCGCGACCGCATTTTGCAGGAGGAACGCAAACGCGAAAGGATTCTGAAGCTATGGCCTGTTTCCATGGCGGGAATTTCTAATGGAATCAGCAGTATCTTTTCCTCGTCCGGCGACAGGCCACCTACAAAAGACACAAAAAACGATACCCTTCCATAGTACGGGTTAAGATTTGAAGTCATTAAAAAAAACAAAACCATACTCCACACAAAGCCAAGTAAATTTATGAGGCAAAGATAAAAATCAGATTTGTTCTTGCTTAACCAGGTCATCGTAGCACTATTGCATACTATTGTTAGCGGCAGGGCAGTCGTAGTCAGTTTCCCCTTTGAATATACTTAATCCAGTTCCCATAGTTAATTGTTTGAGCCGTGTCGTCATTGTCAAAAAATGAAGCAAGCTCTTGGTCTAACCAATTTTCAACTTGTTCGTAAGTTGTTTGTTTTTTCTCTACCGCCGCAATGATGTTACTCTGTGTTGTAAAATATAAAGCAAGTTGCTTTTTGGTTAGTGTAACGGAGTTCTTAAAACGTTCTTCTGTTATAAAATTTAAATTCTTTGGATTTAGTTTTTCACTTGTCCAAGCGTAAGCATTATTACGAGGTGGAGAAGGAAATTTTTTCAAATAACTATTCGGAAACCAATTACTAAAATTGTCATTGCCAACCATTTCCGAAATAAAGTGATTCTCGTAAAGCACAAGCCACGAATTACTTTTTAAAAGCCGACTTGCCTCTATGAGGAACTTATCAATGTCAAACCAATGAACACCCGAACTAACTGTGATTAAGTCAAAGTTATTATCTGCAAACGGTTGTTGCTCTGCCGAAGCAATTGAATAATGAATTTTGTCGGGATGCGATGCAAAATTCAACATCTCTTGTGAAGCGTCTGTTCCGTAAACATTTGTTGCAATTTCTAAAAGGGCTTTGGTTGAAAGTCCTGTTCCGCAGGCAATATCTAAGGCACTATTGAGTTTTTTGTCAAGATGCAAATAATCTTTGATATGCCTGATAGTGTTGCTATGGAAGTCAGGTCGTCCTTTTGAATAACGTTGTGCGGCTGTCTTTCGATAAAAGTAGTTCATTATTTAGTGGTGTCGTGTTTTTGCCTTGCCGCTAACGGAAGTTTGTCTAAAAACCTTCCTTACACTTCAAATATAAACCAATTAGGAGCGATTTTAAGAAGGATGGCTCGTCCTAAAATTGCTATACCGGGAACTATCGGCATCGGGTCCCGGTAAAATGGGCTGGTTTCCGCGGAATATCCAAATACATTAATTTCGAGAATGGACTTTACCAATGTTTTACTGATGATTGTCGGAATGAATATTTGGTGGATCTTCATTCTTCGCAGGGCCTGGCTGCTGAAAAAAAATGTCTTTATCCTTTTGCTCATTGTGAATTCCATGTTGTTCGGCCTCGGATTTGTGCTGCATATTCCTTTCTCACAGTTTTTGAGAATGGCGCTTCCAGATCAACTGGCTTTTTTGATCCTCGTTACCATTTTCCGAGAAATATATCACCGGTATCCTGTCGATACACTATGGTCAATGGATTGGAAGCAGATGACAGATGGGCTCTTCAACTTTATAGTCATGATTGTTCTTACCGCGATTTTACTATGGATGATCTGATGGGGATTAGCCTGCGGCATACCTTAAGGGTAGCCGGTAAAAGAAAACGGATGTACTGCCCATGACATCCGCTTTCTCTTGCGTGCCTAACGATACCATACGCATTCCACCGGTAGAAATAAGCTTTAAATCGTTGTGGTGAGAAGGGATCAAGGGTCGTGGATTTTCCAACCGTGCCATGCTGTTTTGCGTTGAATATAAAAAATGTAAATTTGAAAAGCAGGACATTGATCGTCTTGTAGAACGGCTGGCTGCATTACGTAACATTATTCATCCGATTACCGGCAAACCATATGACAGCAACCCATACATTCCGGTTGATTGAGACCGCTGACCCTATTGATTGGACAACGGTTGCCGAATTATTTGATTTGGTTGGCTGGGGTAAACGCAGTCCTGAAGATGTACAGCGATCATTTGCCAAAAGCTCACATGTGTGTTTCATTCTGGAGGGCGACATGATTGTTGCCGCAGGGAGAACCGTTGACGACGGCATGTACTACGGCCTGATCGTAGATGTCTTGGTCAACCCGGCTTATCAGAAGCTGGGCCTGGGGCGGCAGATTGTCGAACGCCTGCGTGGAAAAATGAAAGACTACAGTTTTATTACCCTGACCGCAGCCCCTGGTAAAGAGCCATTTTATACCAAACTGGGCTGGAAAAAGCAAAGCACTGCATTTCTCTGGCCCAAAGACGAAAAACAGCAGCAACAGCATTGCAGCTGATACCCCCAAAATTATATCCATCATTGCTAATCGGGCCTTAAGGCCTAGTTCTTTCATATATAGAAAGCTATGGAGGTTATGGCCCGAATTAGATTTTTGAAGTCAATCATAAAAAATATTTTGCCAGCATAGTCTTTGAATTTTTTATAAAGGCTGCTACTTAACGAAGAAATTGAGGAGGAAGTAAAGATCAAAACGCAATGACAGTGATGCTAAGATTGTCAAATGGTCCTTTTTTATCGAATAACTACCAATAACAATATAAATCATTTTGTTGGGCGTAAGTTTACAGGACATATTTTCCGCAATGATAACACTTGAGCCATTTGATAGCAACGACTTTGAAAGACTTATTAAGTGGGTTGACAATGAAGAAATTTTGGTTCAATTTGGCGGACCATTATTTTCGTTCCCATTGACAATAAAACAACTTGAAGAATATGAAAGTGACCAACAAAGACTTTCATTTAAAGTGATTGACAAATCGAGTAAAAGAATTATTGGCCACGCTGAACTCTTTCCGTCAAATGACAATGCGACAATGAAAATATGTAGAATTCTTATTGGAGATAAGGCAAATCGCGGAAAAGGATTTGGACAGCAAATAATAAATGAACTTTTAAAAATATCATTTTTAAAGTTAGACAAAGAAAAAGCAGAACTTAATGTTTATGATTGGAATATAGAGGCTATCAAGTGCTATGAAAAAGTTGGGTTTATAATGAATCCATCCAAAATATTTAAGTCAGAGGTAAAAGGAAATATATGGACAGCAGTAAATATGACCATTGACAAACAACATTGGGAGAACTACGCTAAAACAAAACCTGCGCCCGACAATCGGTTTGGCGATACGGCGGACTGACGGAACATCTTTACCGGATGATACAGATCAGGATTATTCCTCGCCTGATTCCAACGGCATTTGTCAGATCTTCCTAAATTCGAAAACACGCAAAGCGAGTTTTCGGCACTGCAGGTGTTTCCCGACGCCCGTAAAACTTTGAGTCGCTCCACGCGGATCCGCATCCGAAACGGGGCCCGCTGCAGCCCGGGCCAGGAACCGTGAGGAGCGACTCCCGTTTGGGATGACGGAGGAGCGTATCCTATCTTTCATCCCGTCAGTGATCGAAGCGGTATCCTTTTTCTGTTCGGGAAAAAAATAAAGCCGAGAGCCCGGCCCGCATGGGGAGGCATAACAACATTAAATATCTAACAGATTGGGGCACCTGGGTGGCGGCACATGTCCCACTATTCATACCAGGCCACAACATATTCCCCGAGCACATACCCATAGTCATCCGTCGCACCTTCCATCTCCCATTTTTGTCGTGTAAACCTCAGGACGCCTTTGAAGTAAGATTGCCCGCATCATTCTGAGGATCCGGCCCGACCCGGAAGAAAGCCCTTCCTGGACAATACGGTGGTGACATCAGGCAAAAAACCACAAATAAAGTTTATAAAGCACTACGAGCTAGTGCATCTTGTCAACAAATACGATACTCAGGTTCATGCTCATGGCGACAATTCCCGCGAAGAACAATATGATCGTAAGTACTCTGCCGTTCGATATTTTGCCGCCCCTGAATAAAAGATATCCAATCACCAGGTTTAATAATGCCCATAATAGGTTGATAACAGGCGAGGATAAACCAATACCCGGAGGATGAGAAAATGGCGTCGGGAACCTGTCGCCGGAAACGCCATGTATGAAGTGCGGTACAAAATTAGTCAGGAATGCGCCGGCAAAAAAACACGATATATAATTATACCATTTCATGAGCGTCATTTTTGGTAAACGAATGGGTAAAACTAGCATTTATTTTAGCAAGGCCTGCCGGAGCACAGCTCAAGAATTTTGCCTCGCGTTTAAGATGAAGTATGGTGTGGTGCCGGGGGGATGAAGGAAGGGGGTAATAAAATGACCAGAAGGTTATTGTTTGGGCTCTCCGCTCCGGAGTCTTTCTTCACTCATCTTTTCGTTTAGCATTTCAATCAGCTTCCTATTTGATATTTTAAAATAAATCAAAAATAATCGAATTAAATTTGGTGTAACTCAAAAGTTACTCTTATATTTGGGTAACCTAAAAGTTACTTATTATGGCAGAAAACATCAAGCACCAAATCTTCTTTCCCCACAGGCCCGAACAGGTATGGGAATATTTGACCAGGGCCGAATTGATGGAGCTATGGCTAATGCCCAACAATTTTCTGCCCATTCCGGGGCATGATTTCCAGTTCAGGATAAAGCCCATGCCTCAGCTTGATTTCGACGGCATCGTCTATTGTAAGGTGCTGGAAATAGTGCCCCATCAAACGCTTTCCTATTCCTGGAAATCCGGTCCGGGCAACGGAAAGATCGAGCTGGATTCCATAGTGGTCTGGAAACTGATCCCGAAAGACAATGGCACGGAGTTATTGCTGGAACATACCGGCTTCAGGGGATTAGATAATTTCAGTATGTTCTCGGCCATGAATGACGGGTGGTTCAAAAATATGCAAAAGATCGCTGAACTTATAAAAGCCGCAAACCGTGAAGCAACAAAGCTTTGATGTATTCCAGGTGGTCGCCGACCCCAGCCGCAGACAGATATTGCGCCTGCTGTTAAAAGACAGCCTGACGATAAACTCATTGGCCGAACATTTTGACATGAGTCGGCCGGCCGTATCCAAACACATAAAAATATTGCACGGGGCCGGGTTTATCTCTATCCAGGACATCGGCAGAGAAAGACATTGCATACTCAAACAGGAAGGGTTTGAAAAGTTGCAGGAATGGATAAACTACTTTGATAATTTCTGGCTGTCAAAACTGGGGAAATTAAAATTACTGTTAGACAACAAACTTAAAAATTAAAAATTTAAACAAAATGAAAAAGCAGGACTATACGGCCAGCATCCTGGTCAACGCCACCGCAACCCGGGCATTTAAAAGCATTAACGATGTTGCCGGATGGTGGACAGAAAATATAAATGGCAGATCTGAAAAGCTGAACGATGTTTTTAACATCCACTTCGGGGAAACCTTTGTAACGATGAAAATAGTGGAAACCGTTCCGGATAAAAGAGTCGTTTGGAATGTCTCCGACTGCTACCTTCACTGGCTGGCTGACAAGAAGGAATGGAAGGACACCCGGATCGTCTTTGAAATATCGACTGAAGGAGATTCAGCCAGAATCCAGTTTACGCATGTTGGGTTAGCGCCCGAGGTAGAATGTTATGATAACTGTGTAAAAGGCTGGGACCAATATATCAAAGACAGTTTGGCCAAGCTGATAAACGAAGGCAAGGGACTTCCGCAAAGAAAACAAATCGCGACCGCCGAGCCAGTTAATTAGGACGATGCATGGGACAGGTTAGATCGGCGAGCCGGTCCCAAATTAAATATAAGCTAATCGGCAATTGTTTTCACACTTTAAGATGTCCAATCAGCAACCCTCAGGTCGTTATGATCTTTTAAACCTATAAATTTGAAATCATGAAAGAGTTTTTATTGATCTTCAGAAGAGATTTTAGCACACCGGAGAATCAGCCTTCACCTGAACAAATGCAGGGCATGATGAAAGATTGGAATGACTGGATGGGCAGCATTGCGGCGCAGGACAAGCTGGCTAATCCGGGAAACCGGCTTGAGCGAGATGGCCAGGTCGTGTACAAGGACAGGTCGGTCGTAAATGGACCCTATGTCGAAGTGAAAGAAGGCATCGGCGGTTACATGATTGTTCGCGCGGGTAGTTTGCAGGAAGCTTCTGAAATTTCGAAAGGATGCCCTGTTCTTAAAATAGGTGGTTCGGTTGAAGTTCGTGCCATTTTACCCATGTAATGATGAATCAAAAGGAAATCTTACCGCATTTGTTTCGCACAGAATACCGGAAAGTGATTTCCGTACTGGGGAAATACTACGGTCTGGAATTTCTTTCCGAAGCTGAAGACATCGCCAGTGAAACCTTTCTGACCGCAGCAGAACTCTGGGGTCAGAAGGGTATTCCGGAAAATCCCGTGGCGTGGCTATACAGCGTTGCGAAAAATAAAGCCCGCGACCGGTTAAAACATTTGCGGGTGGTACAAAAAAATACAGACCATATAAAAAGGGAGATTGCGGAACCAGAAGAACCTGATCTGTCAGAAAAGAATATTTCGGATAGCCAGCTGCAGATGATGTTCGCGATTTGTCATCCGGCTATTCCGGTTGATGCACAGATTGCACTTACGCTTCGTATTCTCTGCGGATTCGGTATTGATGAAATCGCAGACGCATTTCTCACCAACAAGGAAACGATCAATAAACGTTTATTCCGGGCGAAAGCAGGTTTACGCAAAGCTGATATCAAGATCGTTTTCCCACCTGCAAACGAATTGCAGCAAAGACTGAATACCGTGCTGACTACAATCTATCTGCTTTTCAACGAAGGATACTATGCCGGTATCGGTGAGATACTGCTGAAAAAAGATCTATGTGTGGAGGCTGAAAAATCCAAGACCCTTGACCCCCTATCACCACAACGATTTAAAGCTGATTTCTACCGGTGGAAAGGGTTCAATCTTGCCGGGTTTTCCAGCTCCCACCACAGAGCAAGCCCCCGCCTCTTCTTTACGGCCATAAAAACAAACAATTACCTTTAATTATCGACTACGTATAGTCTTCTCAGGATTTATTCATTCATCTGTATAGTTTTTTCCGGACGAGTCACCCCTGCCAAAAAACAGACACCTGTTGTACCAGAAACGAACAGTCGGGCCGGTGCTGGCTGAGATAAATAATTGACTTGTAGTTATCTGAGAAGCTGGCATTTATTTGGTACCGGAAGGGAAATGGTAAATCAATGCTGAGGAGTTATTTCAGAACAGCCTGGCGCAATATTATCCGCAGCAGGGGTTACAGCGCATTGAATATTCTTAGCCTGGCGACAGGGATGGCAGTCGCTCTGCTGATCGGCCTATGGGTGATGGGACAGATCTCGTTCGACCGGTTTCTTCCCGGCTACCGGCAGGCCTACCAGGTACGACTCAACAGCAGCGACAAAGGAGAGATCCGCACGCAGGCCGAAGTTTGTATTCCCCTGGCAGGCGCACTGAAAAATGATGTTCCCGGGATCGCTTATACAGCTCCGGCTTTTGGCCCGGTATCCAATGCGCTGACAGCCGGAGATAAAAAGATTAACTCGAATGGGATAATCGCTGGTGCGGATTTTCTCCGGATCTTTCAGTTCCCTTTTGTGGAAGGAAATGCCGCGCTTGCCCTGCAGGACCCTTCGTCTATCGTGCTCACGCAGTCGACCGCCCGGGCCTTATTTGGCGACTCGGACGCCCTGAACAGGACCGTGCTTTCCTATGGCAGCGATCCCCTTAAAGTAACGGGTATCATAAAGGACCTGCCCCGTAATTCAAGCTTCCAGCTCGATTTTGTCACCCCGTTCAGCGCCTTTTCTGCAAGCGGTTGGGTAAAGGCTGCGAAGACCAACTGGAGCCATACTTTCTTCCTGATGTATATGGGTTTGCAACCCAATGCCAATTTCGGCGAGGTGGCAGCCCGGTCAAAAATGCTTGTGCAGAAATATGCGCCGGACAGCTACCGGACCTTTCAGCAGCAGGTGTTTTTCCAGCCGATGAAGGACTGGCATCTGTACACCGAATTCAGGAACGGGTACGCGGTCGGCGGTCTCATCGACTATATCAGGCTTTTCAGCATCACCGGTATCCTGGTCCTTCTGATTGCCTGTATCAATTTCATGAACCTGTCTACCGCCCGGTCGGAAAAAAGGGCCCGGGAAGTGGGCGTACGGAAAGTCATCGGTTCCTCCCGGAGAGGCCTGATCCTTCAGTTCATCATAGAGTCGCTGGTCATTACCTTCCTGTCGTTCCTGCTGTCCCTGCTCTTTGTACAATTGGTATTGCCCGCGTTTAATACGCTAACCCAGGGACATCTCCGTATTCCCTGGTCCGATGGAGGCTTCTGGCTTGTGATGGCGGGTTATGTATTGCTTACGGGCCTGCTCGCAGGCAGCCGTCCGGCCTTTTATCTTTCCTCTTTCCAGCCGGTAAAGGTCTTAAAGGGTACCCTGAAGATGGACCGGTCCGCCACACTGCCCCGCAAGGTATTGGTAGTGCTGCAATTCAGCTGCTCCATCGCCCTGATCATCAGTACCATCCTCATCTATCAACAGATTCAATATGCCAGGGACCGGCCAAGAGGATATGATGCCAACCGGTTGGTGGTGACGCCGGCGGCCCGTGGATACCGGGAGCTTAAACAGGAAGCGCTGCAAGCCAGACTCGTGACCAGCATGACCCGGACCCTGAGCCCCCCGACGGATGTCTATTCCCATAATACCATCGATGACTGGCAGGGCCGTTTACCCAATGAACCACTCACGCTGGCCATGCAGGCCCTGGCCGATACGGACTATTTCAAAACGCTGAGGACGCCGCTCGTAGCCGGCAGGAATTTCACTGACAATTATGCCACAGATTCCCTCGATGTGATCCTGAATGAGGCGGCCGTCAAAAGGATGCGTTTTAAAGAGCCACTGAATCAGGTCATCAGATGGTCCCTGTCCAATGCCCCGAACCGCCTGCGGGTCATCGGCGTGGTACGGGACGCCTTAACGAAATCTCCTTTTTCAGCCGCCGAGCCTACCCTATTCGTATACCAGCCGGAATGGACTTTCAATATCACCTACCGTTTATCGCCCAACATCGGCACGCAGGCGGCTCTTTCCCGTCTGCAACCCATCTTCAACAAATACAATCCCAACACTACCTATACCTATCATTTTGTAGACGAGAGCTATGCCGCACATTTTGATCTTGAAATGCTGATCGGCAGTCTGGCGGCCATTTTTGCCGTATTGGCGATCTTCATCTCGTGCCTGGGGCTCTTCGGTCTGGCGGCCTATATCGCCGAGCAGCGAACAAAAGAAATAGGGATCCGCAAGGTGCTGGGCGCTTCCGTGGCACAGGTCTGGCTGCTGCTGTCGAAGGATTTTATCGTCCTGGTGCTCATCAGTTGCGTGATTGGCTCACCCATTGCCTTTTATTTCTTACAACAATGGCTGCAGGGATATTATTACAGGATCACCATCGGGCCCTGGGTGTTTGTCGTCAGTGCCTTGCTGGCTATCTTCATCACGGTGGTGACGGTCAGCTTCCAGGCGATCCGGGCGGCGATGATGAACCCTGCTCGGAGTCTGCGAACGGAATGATGTATTTGTCCCAGGAAAACCAGTTGACCGAAAAATATAAAATATTCCTCTCCAGGGGTTGATCATTGTGAGAATAAATCCTGACTCGCACCTGAAGGGCTGTATCGCTCCCATGTCTTTTATTACCGGTGTTAACCTGACCCTCTTCATTTTTTCAGAACTTGCTCATAACTATACTTTTGAAAAGAAGTTCTGAAAGTCGTGCCAAAAAACCCTTTGACATAGCTGACCGGCGTAATGAAATGGCTACTATTCCATATCACATTGGCGGCTTCCATATACATATCTTTACCGGCCCCTACCCGCTCCAATGGCTTCCGCAAAATACTATAATCTTTCAGCCCAATAACGTATACATAATCCGAATAAGACGCAACGCCCGCGCCTTCACATGAGATTACAAATAATTTGTCACCCTGTATATGGCCATTAATATCATATGCCGTTTGAACGAAAGTCTCCACATACTTACCCAGTGAAAGCTCGTGGAGTAACAGCAGATCCCTGGAATAAACCTCAATAACGCCTCCTTCATGGGTAAACCGGCTAACTGTCTGCTGCGGATTGTACTTGGAATAGATATATTGAATTTCCTTCACGACGATTATCCTGTCGGGTGTTTCAAGGATCTGCACCGGCTTCAACTCATCAATCGTTTTAAGGCTGGAAAAATCCGATCCCGGTGCTGCGTTTTGCTTTCCACGGATAAAATCCTTAGTGAGGGCTATTTCCGGCGCCGTGAGTATCATCATTTTTGAAAAATCAAATCGAAAGAGCGCATTCTTATATACCTTTTTTGCAGTTTCATAGTACACACTGAGGTCAATCGTATTTGCAACATTGCTGTCACAACTGATAACTGATAGATAATCCGGCCTGTCATTCGAATCCAGCGGAGCGGATAGATTTTTGACCGGCTTTAAAGATTTATCAAAGGCCTCCATGATTAATTTACCGTCGGAGTAACTAACGATATATAAATTTTTGTCAGCGTCCGAAACACTGATAAAGTATTTTCCGCTCAAAGCCGCGGAATTAACATCTGTCGCAACAGGTTTTCCGCTCTCATTCAGGGTAACAACCGTAAGCCGTTCTGTTCTTGATTCCTTCTCGCCTACAGCGATATCCACCCGAAGAAAGCGGGTATTTTTAAAATCCGTCGTCCTTGCCAGCAGAAAATTAAAATTTCCGAACGGATCATTTAAAACCTCAGCAGAAACGTTGTGCTTGGATGAATTGGTGAAAACAATATCATCAGACAACTGATTTCTCTTTCTGAGACTGACTGTTATAGCGTGGATCGTCTCAATTCGCGGAGCAGAATTACTATTTGCCAAATCAGAATAGAAAACCAGCAGATTATCTTTCGATTTACCCATGCCTAAAATAGGGCCCGGCACGGGCAGCTCCCACTTCACCCGTGCTTTAGGATCAATTATGGCTATTCCATCATCCTTTTTATTATACCGAACCGCAGCGAAGGAAATGGAGTCGTTCCCGTAAAGGATATGATGCACACGAAAGTCCTGACCAAATGCGGTGACAGACAAAAAAGACAAACAAATAAACAGGCAAACTGACGAACTGTATGTTCGCACCATGCTAAAGTTTTAGGGTTAAAAAAATACAAATGTCCGGTCTGCTAATTGAATTATTCTTCCGTCAGGATTCATGCGGCGGTTGAGTATACAAAGATATCTTCCACCAAAACCGTGTGGCCTTCCGCTATCTAAATCCCTATCACCTATCATTAGTCTTTCCCTGATTCGCAAAATAAAAAGATATTCAAGGATCGGAATAAATGGTGGGTGCTTATTGCGGCCGCAGTCATTGCATTATTTGATTGCGTTTACAACTATTAGTTCGCAGGCGGTATCATAATGGACCCTGCTTTTACCTGTAACCGGTCATGTCATTTTTCATATACGAACCGGTAATATTCCATCTGTTGCCCGGTGCTCTCATCTACACCGGCTCCGATGGCGAAATTATATTTATAAGGAATGTATCTGTTTAGAATTGCCAATTGAAATTGGAACAGTTCCTAGAATACCATTCGCTCATCATTAATTATGCCCGGTAATCAATTGCTGGGCCTTCTCCAGCAACTCGTCCCTTCCTTCAAGCACTCCTTTGATTGTTGGCCTTACAACTAAATCAATTTTAATTCCAACACGCTGCGTCTCTGAATTGTCCGGGTAATATACTCCAAGACCGGAAATTCTTGTTTGGATGCCACCAGGAAGATTAATTTCCGAAACATCCCCATCCGCTCCTGCAGTCGTATCACCGATAACTTCAGCCCCAGGTACGGCACCTAGCGCCATGGCCGTATATTCACCCTGGCTTTGCGTCACTGAATTTACGATAATCACCAGCTTTCCTTTATATGTTCCATCTGAATTGCCGCCATTCGAAACCTCATCGCCATCCAGAATAGCTCCCGGCATTCCCAAAGTAATATTTCTGAAACGGGCGAAGGGAGACGAAACAGATTTGAGCCAGCTACCATAAATAAAGGGCATAAATACGGCAGGATAACATCTTAAATCCATGACAACCCCTCTTGTGTCTTTAAAAAGGGTTTTCACCGATTCAATATCGTTAGCATTCAGTTTTGCAGGGTAGATATACCCGATATCCTTATTAATTAGCCGATATCCTGACTGTTCCCTAAAATCTAAATAATCAGCTAAGGGATTTATCGCTGTAACCGGAATCCTATGGACGGAAGTTTCAATGCCTTTTCCTTTCCGAAAAATGTACAAGTGAGCGGTTGAATCATTACTTCTTAAAAGAAATCCATGCCTTGAAGGCAGATCTCGAAGCTGCGTTGAATAATTTGATCCTGGGGTAAGTTTGAGGTACTTTTTCATTAAGACATCAACAGATGTGTCCTCTATCCTGGAAATGATATCACCGGGCTGAATCCGATTTTCCAATCCTGGCCATTCGGAATAATATCCAGTTACAATCAATTTGCCTGCTATGAACTTGGCCTGAAAGGGTGTCATTAGGACTCCTTTTAGTGTATCCAGTGTAGGATTAAATCCCAGGATATCGGCATGTGAATCCTTCACGCGGCAGATCAATTCCAGGCATGTCAAGCTGT
This sequence comes from Chitinophagaceae bacterium, assembly GCA_041691395.1. GTDB lineage: Bacteria > Bacteroidota > Bacteroidia > Chitinophagales > Chitinophagaceae > Puia. The sequence continues at coordinate 53,502 of JBEPUT010000024.1, read as the reverse complement.
ACTCCCCCTTATTTTTGGCGTTAATGAATTTCGGAATGAATTCTTCCAGTAATGAATCCCAGTTTTCTACAATAAGGTACCGGTAAGGATAAAAGTAACGGATCATATTCCAATAACGGTAAAGGGATAATAGTCTCAATTTCAAATTTGGGTAAGGACTATTGGAGTATTTAACCTCATTTTGAAAAACCGGACCTTTCTTTACGATTACATTGGCATTTAAACCAAAATCATTCCCTTTTGTCAACGTAACATAATGTTGATCAGTAAATGCCGGGTGGTTATCCCTGATAAAGGAAACTTTGCCTGCTAAGCTTTCCGGAAAATTCCCCGGCTTAAAAAGATACCCATAGTCAGGTTTTAATTTGACCTGATCTTTCGAAGCATTTGGACAATTAGGGCAGGGTCGGAATGAACCGAACCCATCAACCCATTTTTCCAGGAGACGATTACTTTCAGCCGAAGATTTAGATTCCAGGATTTCTGAAAGAATGCCGGACAATTCTTCATCCATATTGTATCCTCCGGCAACCACATTTGGATGATTATATTTAATAAACCCCCAGAGGGCACCTACGTTGGCAAGGTCGTGAATCTTCTCCGGAGTACATTTAAGGGTTGGTAATTCAAATTTTCCACTTAGGCTGCTAAGCAAATTCTTTTTTAGAGCCACATGCTGAATTAATTGATCATCGACGGACACTGTCAGATTATCCACCCATATTTTACCGCTTCCGGTAATCAAAGCTCCAACAATTATATTATTAGCATCTGCAGCTTCATATGGAATTTCAATATCATATTTCGCCCAATCATGTGTTCCGGTTATGCTTGTTTCCTTTATATTATTCAAGCCCAGCATATCACCAAATGCATCATCCACTCGTATCCAAAGACCAGCATATCCACCAGTAACATTCTCAGATTTGACAAATCCGGTAAGATGAAGTATTTCCCCTTTCACGGGTGCGGGCAAAATATAAGATGGCCCCAACCTTTTAGAATCCTTACTTTTAGAAATACTCAAAGAGTATCTGCCTTCTTGTTTTAAGTTGGAATCAAGATGTATAAGAAGTCCGGATTGCTCTTTGAGAGGCAGTGTCCATCCGACAGGTTGATGAAGACTGTCCACCTCTTCAAAGTTCAAATTGTAGTTTTTTACTTTCTGGCCGATACATGAAATAAACAATAAGCAAACAAGCGCTAAACAACAGGCAACTTTTTGAAAACGAACCAAAAACCCAATCCTATAATAAAGAGAAATTCTCATGTGACACAATTAGGTTAATTTATCATTAAATTGAGCAACGCAACATATATACACATAATCGAAAAAGACGTTACTGTGTAGGTCTATATTCTTACTTATCATCAGTTCGAAAATATCAATGCCTCTGACTTTCAAAGCACGTTTACAAAATCTCTATTGCTATTCCAGGTAAAGAACTTAATTACAATAAATTGAGATTGGGTGTTTCTATCGAAACCATGACCCAGGCGCAAAAGCAATATTGTTCTTTTGGTTTTCACCGATTCCGCCTTACCAGTTCAATCCGCTTTCAGGGACCGTTATATGGAAAAAGATTTAGGTTAACGAGATCCCCATAAATGAGAAGAGCTACTTACCTGCTTCGCGGATCTTTCGAATTTTCTCCAATTCGATTACATCAACTTTATCTTTCGGTCTATTGACAATCATCTTATTTGCTATTAGGTGATTAATATGCAAAAAAGGCACCTTAATTCCTTCCAGATCAGCAACAGATGCCATATTTAAACATTCAGCAAAAGAGAACAGTTCTAATCCCCGCATTTCCGTCAGTATATCCAACTCGATTCCGCCGCTTATCTTGAAATCGGTCCAACCAGGTACAAATTGCATTGTTTCCAGCGAATCAAAATCGCCGTAGCCCAATTGTAAAAATGCTTTCCGTAAATATTTCCTGTTTTGGGTTGTGTCGTCCAGCCATAGATCCAAATCATCGGTGTTTCTATCGAAACCATGAAAACGAATGGCAAAGCCACCTACCATAATATACCTGACATGGTTATCATTAAGAGTAGCCCAAAATCCAATCAGATCTTCATCTACGGCATCCACAGCTTCTATTTATGCGTGACAGTAGCTTTTTTGTATAACGCATTTCTGCGAAGCATTTTTGTAAAAAAACGGAGTTTCTCCATATCGGAAAGATAAATATTCTTCCGGAGGCGTTCGATATCAGCATCCTTCTTTATCGGAAGATCTGAAGCGCTTTCTTTGAATGTTCTTTTTTTTACTGGCATGCAAGTACCTTTTGGGGCTGAATGGTATGGCAATTTACACAAAAACCTCCGGAGTATCCAGTCTCAGCCTGCACTTTGAGCTGATTTATCGCCCAGCAACGCTTTTCCACCTCCGCAGCCAGTTGACTCAAATACCGCTCTGTATCCATCCTGTCTTCTTTGCTCACCAACCTGCCATTCAATAAGGTCTGGGTGGCATGAATCGCTTCAGGTTGATAATCCTGCGGAGATTGCACGATCGCCAGTAAATGACTTGTCGAAGGATCTTTATATTCACACAGGAAAACAATTATCAACAACGCTGCCCACTGAAAATGATCTTGTCTTCAGACTCAGGACTGCAGGCTGCCGCTGATACTTTATTAAAAGTCCGCTAAGTCTTATGGAATCGGATAAGCCGGGGAAAAAAATCGTTATATACCAATGGTTTCAAATACTGATGTTGTCCTGCGTTTTTCAAATTGATTGAATTGGGTAACCGCTCATGTCATTTTTTATATACAAACCGGTAATATTCCATCTGTTGCCCGGTGCTCTCATCTACAGCAACTCCGGAAGCAACCTGACCGTCGGCATTCAGGGTCCAGGTGTAGTCGTAAGTTCTCCCCGAAGTATAATAACCGACGGACTGCTTTTTGCTGAACAGATTTTGCGAGATAATATCCCTTCCCGGAAAGAGGAGCGCTCCGGCATGTGCCGCCAGCCGGGGAAGATAAAAGGGGTTTGGATAATCGGAATAGCTTATCGTGAGCTGAGCCAACCCGGAACTTATAGTAAATCGCGGAATATTTTTTTCGCCTGTGAAAAGGGTATCCTGTTGCCCCACCAGGTCAGGGTCGGGCCTCGAAATATAGTTATCGCCATAGGTATAATGCACGGTGTACAGGGTATTACTTGGCGAGTCTAGGATAATCCTGCCCCGATCATCATATTTCAACATGCCTGGTCCGGGAGTGCCTCCCGGATAATAGTTCCTGGGATAAAACATAAGATAGGTGTCAGGAAGACTGTCATTTCCGTTATACGTAAAGGTCTCTGTGTCGGTACCGGGGCTTGCAGATATGTGATCCATGGTTGAATCGGTAAATGATTCATCCATTCCCAAATACCTACCCTGATCATCGTAATTAAATTTTGTGGAATACAGCATGATTTCTTTTGGCCCTGTCATGTAAAAATAGGCAGAGTCCAATGACGGGGACGAGGTAATCGGAGCTGTTTGGGTTTGCTGGTTGGTCCTGGAACAACCGAAAGCAAGAAGCAGGCATAGTGTGCCGGAGATCGCATATTTCATCCGGTAAGGGGTTAAAAAAAGCCAAAGGTAATTATAATAACGGGTAAATGGAAGCATCGGAATCATCGGTAGCGCGGTTTAATCCACGTTTACCGGTATTGAATTCATATTCACCGAATGCAACTTTTCCGGGATAGCGAAAAAGTCAGTCTTTTTAGTTTTAATTCGTCATGCTAACTTGAGATTATAAAACCTCATCAAATGAAATCAAGAGTCATGGTTGTCAGTTGGCATTTAGTCGGACAACCATGTTTTTTAATGATATTAATGAATTCATTACCGGATAGTCCGTATAGCCTGCCGGACCCGGAGTATAGAGGCTTGCATAATCAACAGGATTAAGTGCGGCGTTTGCTATTATTCTTTCCACAAAATCCGGATTGGATAAAAAAGAGCGGCCAAATGCAACCAGGTCAGCAAAACCTGCATGAAGGGCTTCTTCGCCGGTTTCAGGTGTAAGCCCATTGCTTAAAATGATGGTTCCTGAAAAGCTGTTACGAATACCCTGAAAAATCTTTTCGGTGATAGGGGCATTGACGGCTACGTGAATATAAGCGATCTGCAGCTCATCTAAGTTTTGAGCAAGCCATGTGTAACTGCTCTCTGTTTCTTCTTCATCGTAGGGCGCCAGATCACCTAATTTGGAAAAGGGCGAAAAACGAATTCCTGTTTTTTCCCCTCCGATTGCATTGACCACTGCCTGTACTACTTCTATGGTAAATCTGCTACGATTCATCATGCCTCCTCCATATTCATCGGTCCGGTTGTTTACATTCGGATTCAAAAACTGCTCGGGCAAATAACCATTGGCACCATGAATTTCTACGCCATCAAACCCGGCAGTGATGGCATTTTGCGCAGCCATTACATAGCCCCCGATAACCTCTCTGATTCCTTCTTTTGAAAGGGGAACGGGTGCTGAAAAATCCTGTAACCCTTTGGTATCGGTGAATATCTGACCGGTTGCTTTAATGCCGGAAGCACCAACCAAAGAGATCCCTTTCGGCAGGTTATCGGTATGACCGATACGGCCGGTATGCATCAATTGCAAAAATATTTTGCTTCCACCCCGGTGTACTTTTTCAGTAACCGGTTTCCAGGCATCTGTTTGCTGCCGGCTAAAAACACCGGGTATTCTGGGATAACCCAATGCTTCGGGAGCAGGTGCCGTACCTTCGGTAATGATCAGTCCGGCTCCGGTACGCTGACCGTAATAGGCTGCCATTAATTGATTAGGCAGATTGTCAATGGCACGGCTGCGGGTCATCGGAGCCATTACCAGATGATTTTTCAGTCCGAACCTGCCATGTATATAAGGTGCCAATAATTTTTTCATCTTTGTTTTGTTTAATAATTTGATACAGCAAAGATGAATCGCAATGAAGAAGTAAAATAACCGTGCATGACGTTAAAACAGTCCTATCCGACGGAAGAATATTTTTTGGGTGTCATTCCATAATGTTTTTTAAACAACCGGCTGAAATGACTTAGGTTGGAAAAACCAAGCTCATAGCCGGTTTCAGAAACAGATCGCTTTGCCTGCTTTAATAAAAACGCAGCTTCTTCCATTCTTACTTTTTGAAAATAATGATAAATGGAATCGCCGAAGGTTTGTTTGAAAAGTTGTTTCAATTTGGTTTCACTCATGACGGCTATCTGTGCCAGTTCAGACAATACAGGAGGAGCACTTAAGTCCCTCAGAATTTCATCCCGGATCATCATTAATCTTTCCGCATCAGCATTGTTTATATTTTTATGGCTTATATCTCCCCTGACCGAAAGCCTGCTGAAAAGCAGATACAGGAGCTCCAGGGTTTTTATCTGTACATATAAATGACTCAGGGCATCATTCATTGTTGTATTGGCGATATTTTTCAGAAGCAATTCCGTTTCAGCATTCATACTTTCAAAAAACAGGAAAGAAGCCTTTTCAGTAGTGATGGTTCTAAGGGTAGCATTGGCATCTTTCAGAGACAAGAGTGTTTTAAGCCTTGAGGCAGTGATACCAATAACCATATATTGAGTATGCGTATGGGCTGGAAAACGGATGGTAGAGCTGAAATCATTGGTAGTGACCTGTATCGCCGAATCATTATTTCGTAAAAAAAGAATACTGCCGCCACCGTTGTACTTCATTTCAATCGCCTGCTCATTGTTATAAAAAAATATACTCAGAAAATCGTTCATCTCAACCGTCGGATCGCGCCTGATAATCAGGTCTTCTTTCAGCGTATAGCGATGCAACAACAGCCTGAAATCATCGGCAAATGTCAGCTTGCGCACAAATCCTTCTCCCATCCTTTTGGGTATTTTCAAAAGACCATCTCTAACGGGCATTTTAATTTGTTCGGCGAACCGGGCAATGAAATCAAAATTCGGGGAAGCGGTAAACCGGAGAACCATCTGGCGCTATTTGTGTTTATTTTAAACGTTTCTGTCAGATAAATTTATCAAAAAAATCAGGAAGGTCGCGCAGGCTCTTCAAAAGACAGCGAATTTCATATTACGCTCACTTCATGACATCCATCGCTATCTGCCAATTCCAGATGCAGCAAAAATTAAGGAAATATAATCCGATCCCTTTTGAAAATGAAGACTACTAAACTACCTTCACAAACCTGTCCGGTTTATAAGGAGCCGGGACAGCAATCAGCGTGATACGCCTTTTTATTTATCATTAAATCTTCTAAAAAGAAATCGGAATGACTGTACAGCGACTTTTTTTTGTATTGCTTGTTATTTTAGGGATCAGCAGTTGTGGCACCAGCAAAAAAGCACAACAGCAGGAAGTGACATTTGAAGAGGGTATCCGCCAGATCAACCATTTGGTGATTATCTATATGGAAAACCACAGTTTCGATAACCTGTATGGTGAGTTCAAAGGAGCAAATGGTATTGAAAATGCCAAAAGGGGAAACTTTGTACAGGTTGATGAGAATGGAAATCCATATAAATACCTGCCTGAGATTCCGAGAAACAATTCTTTCCCAACCAATCTGCCCAATCAGCTTTTTAATATAGACCAATTCGTTCCGTCCGATAAGAAAACGCCTGATGTTACGCACAGTTTTTTTCGCAACCAGTTACAAATCGATGGTGGAAAGATGGATAAGTTTGCTGCGTATAACGATTCCAAAGGGTTGGCCATGGGCTATTACACTACTGAAAAACTGCCTTTGTATCCGATGGCCCGAAATTATACGTTGTGTGACAATTTTTTTCAGAGTGTCTTTGGCGGCTCCTATTTTAACCATGTTTATCTGATATCTGCCGCTGTTCCCGCATGGCCAAATGCCCCCGAATCCATGATCGCGAAAGTGGATGCTGATGGCAGGATGATAAAAGATGGTACAGTTACTGCTGATGGCTATGTTGTCAACCATATTCTTTCCCGGAATACACCTTACCCTCCTAAATCGGACACTTCCCAATTTTTGCCCTCGCAGACGATGCCGACTATCGGTGACCGGCTGAGTGAAAAAAATGTATCCTGGGCATGGTATTCGGAGGGATGGGACGATGCGGTGGCAGGGAGGGAAAATAATTTTGCTTATAACCATGAGCCTTTCCTTTATTTTACCCAATACGAAGAAGGGACAGACGGGAGAAAACACATGAAGGATCAAAATGATTTCATCAAAGCAGCGAAAGAAGGCACCCTTCCGGAGGTTTCCTTTGTGAAACCCGGCGGAGGGAATGATGAACACCCGGGCAGTTCTGCAGTATACCCCTCCGAACAACTGGCCGTAAACCTGATCAACGCGGTATTAGAGGGCCCCAATGCAAAGGATGCTTTGGTTATCTTGACGTACGATGAGTTTGGTGGGTTTTTTGATCATGTACCCCCTCCGGTTATCGACAGATTTGGGCCGGGAAGCCGTATTCCTGCAATTATTATTGGGCCGTTTGCAAAGAAGGGTCAGGTAGATCATACCCAATATGAAACCGTCAGCATTCTTTCTTTTATAGAGCATAGATGGGGAATAAAGCCGCTGGCCGAACGAGATAAAAATGCGAACCCGTTCAGGAATGCGCTGATATTTAAATAATCACTGTTGATCTGGGGAAAGAAGCTGTTATGTATAAGAAGATTGGAATAGTGGCATTTCTGTTTACCGCGCTATTTATTGCAGGCTTTACCCCCTTTCATAGAAATCATACAGCACAAACGCAATCCGGTCAGCGTGAACGAAAAATTCAGGAAAAGGTTTTCAGCCAGATAGTATCCTTCCACGATTATATAAAAGATACTCTTTTTTTAGCGGTTGGTAAAGAGCATGTGGACACGCAAAGTGTTCGTCATGCCTTTTTAAGATCAAGATTACTGTTCAAAGAATTTGAATGGGCGGCAGCGTATTTTGCTGCTGATCTGACGGAAAGATTAAATGGTCCCCCTGTACAGGAGATCGAAAATGCTGATCTGTTAAACCCTTCTTTAGCCCGCGCCATTGACCCGATGGGCCTGCAGGTGATAGAGCCATTGATCTACCCGGAGTATGATGCCGCCAGGAAAAAAGAGCTGATCAGCCAGGTCCGACATTTAATAACCAATACGGAGTATCTGATTTCCTATTTTGCCGATCATCAGCTTGCGGATTGGCGAATTCTGGATGCTGCCAAGTTAGAAGTATTCAGCATAAATGCTTTGGGAATTACCGGATTTGAAAATCCTCTTTCTTTGAACAGTATGGAAGAATCATCTGTATCCTTAAAAAGCTTACGTGATATGCTGTCTTACTATATAAGTAAACACAGGAAAACGGCTTTATTACAGGATATAAATGCCTCCATAGAATATCTTCATCATAACCCTGATTTTGACTCCTTCGACAGAGCGGCATTTATTACCCGCTTCGGAAATAGGATCAGTACCGGAATAGCACAATTGGAGGAGGACTTACCTGGCCCAAAAATTAAGTACAACCGGATGCTGAAGCAGGAAGCAAAAACATTGTTCGATTCTGATGCATTCAATGTTGATGCATTTTCGCCCGGACCTGAATTTCATACAACAGATGCTAAAGCGCAATTAGGTAAAAAGCTTTTTTATGATGCATCACTATCCGGTACTGGTACAAGGAGCTGCGCTTCCTGTCATAATCCCGATCTGGCATATACGGATGGACTGGCGAAGCCTACAGATATTCATGATCCTGCAAAACTTCTGATGAGAAATGTGCCCACCTTACTCCACGCTACTTTGCAATCGAATGAGTTCTATGATATGCGTACGCTAACCTTGGAAGATCAGGTGCGCGATGTAATTAACAACAAACAGGAGATGGATGGTTCTATGGATGCAATCATAAAATATGTTTCGGCGGATAAATCCTATAAGTTATCATTCGCAAGGGCATTCCCGGTAATGACTGAAAAAGAAATCAGTTCGGATCAAGTGACGAACGCCCTTGCCTCCTATATTCGTAGCCTGACAAAACTCAATAGCCGGTTTGATGAGTATATGCGCGGTAAGGAAGATGCCTTGTCAGCGCAGGAATTAAAAGGCTTTAATTTATTTATGGGCAAAGCGAAATGTGCTACCTGTCATTTCGTTCCTTTGTTTAACGGAATTACGCCGCCCAAATACATCGTTAGCGAAACGGAGGTATTGGGTGTTCCTGTTTCCCTGGCAGACTCCACGTTAGACCCGGATCCTGGTTATTATGGCGTGATTGGCGTTGATTCCTATAAATATGCTTTTAAGGTGCCCTCTGTCCGGAATATCAATAAAACAGCTCCTTATATGCACAATGGAGTTTATCAGACTTTAGATCAGGTAATGAATTTTTACAATAAGGGGGGAGCCGCCGGTTTAAGAATCAACCTTCCTAATCAAACGCTTTCTGAAGAACCCCTTGGTCTTACCGGAAAAGAAAAAGAGGATATCATTGCTTTCATGAGTAGTTTGGAAAGCAGGTAATGTCCCGACCCCTGGTAAACGATGGCTACCCCTTGTCTGGTTGATCACTTTCCCATCCGAGAAGATGACAATTTTATAAGTTTATCAGTTGCAAATAAAAAAAACTGCCGAAGAGACATAAGTCTGCCCCATTTAATGAGACAGCCTTTTTGTTTTTGCCATTAACCGAAAGCGGGATCACTTTTGCTTTCTTTTCCTGTTTCCACACGACCGGCAAATCGCTTGGCGAATAGATTAACCCCCGGAAGGCTTATCCCGAAATCATACCAGCCGAAAGTCCTGTTGAGTTCAAAGGGAATTAAGTTGGTGGTTGAATTCGCCTTGACGTGCTTAGTCACCGCGTCGTTATGGTATGTCTTGTCTGAAATTTCAACCGAAAGATCTCCTGAAGACCTGTTGGTAAGGGTTATTTGCGCATTCCCATTAGAAAGATGCTTTACGGAAACGGCGATCAGTGGATCATGGGCATCGCCTTCGAACTCGCGGAAAAAGCCGTTCGGTCCATATACCTGCAGGTGGTATTGGTTATTCAAGAAGTCATTTACCGGCCAGCCATCCTGTAATTGGTCGCCTGCTTTCACAGCGTAGTTGAAATCTTTAAAATCCTGCTTGCCGTAATTTCGTGCATAGACAATAAACGGAGATCCTGCAGCGTGTTCTTTAAAAATTTTATTGCCGGCTCCGAGAGTAATCGCAAACCGGTTGTTCGCAGCGTCGTAGTTGCCATCGGCAAACAGTTCATAGGGAAGGGCACATGCCGGCCGGATACCTTTTTCCTGTTGCGGCATATAAACGGAACTGCCGGGGGCATGGTTTATTTGTTCTATTTCACTTTCGGATAGTGCTTTGTAATTGGAAGGAACATTTCTGAACTTTGCGTTATAGATACCTTCAATAAAGGGATTTTTTTCAACAAACGGCAGCCCCGTTATGGGCACTCCGTTGTATTGCCGGAATATGGAAGACAGATCGCCACACACCGTGCGTCGCCAGTCGGTGATGTTTGTTTCTGTTATGTCTTTCCCGAATTTCCTGTTCAGGAAATGCTCGATAAACTGAAGGGTTGATGTATGATCAAACACCTGTGAATTCACATATCCTCCGCGGCTCCACGGAGAGGCGATGATCATCGGAACCCGGAACCCGAGTCCTATAGGTCCGGTAACATCCTTTTCCAGGTTCACCATTTCAAGGCTGGTATCAATGCCTTCGGAGACCTTTCCGGAAGAAGGGAACCGTGGATCGGGTGCCGTGAAGGGTGGTACATGATCGTAGTAACCATCGTTCTCATCGTACGTGAGTACGAGGATCGTTTTCTTCCAGATATCGGGATTCTTCGTGAGGATATCCATCACTTCGGAAACAAACCACGAGCCGAACCAGGGTGAACTGGGATGGTCAGAAAAAGCTTCGGGAGGCACCAGCCAGGAAATCGTTGGGAGCTGCCCGCTTTGTACATCATCGCGGAACCGGTGGAGTACATCACCCTTCGGAATATTTATTTTCCGGTCTGTCGTTCCTTCGGTATACTCCAAAGGAGTCAGCTCATGCTGGTCAGGATCGCCGGAATTAACAGAGAAGGCTTTTTGATGTATCGTTTTCGTGAATTCAGGAAGACGATCAAATTTTTCTACTGTACAGTTCTTCAGGTCTTCTTCGGCAGTCTTAAGCGAATCCGCAGTCTTTTTTAAGTGCTTCTGTACTTTTTCCAGCCCGGCGCTTCCGGCGGTTAGAGAAGGGAGCCTGGATTTTAAGTCTTCCACTTCCTGCTGCAGCTTTTTTATTTTAACCGGCAGGTAATCAATATGTCTTCTGGAAAGTTCTACATGATACTGCTTGAAAAATTCAGTCGGGTTATCACCGAAGTTGGCAAGCCAGGAATTTTCTTCACCGGTAAAGCCGCCGTCAACACTCAGTTCATTCTGGTATATCTTCCAGGAAATGGCATGCTTCTCCAGCAGCTCGGGAAATGTGGGCCACTCCACGCCGCTTTCGATATCATCATTATCCACATAGGCTTGTGCCTCTGCCTTCTTCTCCGGCCTTACCGTACCGCTCCAGAAATAAAGCCTGTTGGGATCGGTGGGAGTCAGGGAAGAACAGAAGTTCTGATCACAAACAGTAAATGCATCGGCCATTGCATAATAGAACGGAATGTCCTCCCGGGTATAATGGCCCATCGTTAAGGGCATATCTTTATAGTCATCGTCGCCCGATTTCTTTGCCTCAATCCAGTTATCATGGCGGCCATTATTTCTGGCACCCATCTGGCTTTGACGGCTGTGGGGCAGCGAGCCCATCCAGGTTATCTTCGTGTCTTTGATGTCGAGCCGGAACGGAGAAAATGTTTCTGCCGCCGCATTTTTCTGTAGCCATACTTTGTTCTTGTCAGGCAGGGTGATGGCCCTGGGGTCGTTAAAGCCGCGAATCCCGCGCAGGGTGCCCAAAGTGTGGTCGAAAGAACGGTTCTCCTGCATCAGCAAAATAATGTGTTCCGCATCGAGGTAAGTGCTTCCTGCTTCCGGGTCAATCGCTAATGCCCGCAGAATGGAAGGTTGTAAACTGGCCATGCCCGCCATGCCCGAAAGCATCGACATCTTCTTTAAGAACTCTCTTCTTGTATCCATAAATAGTTGATTACCTGTGCAAGTAAAGCAAAAATAAAATGACGTAGTAATCATGAAGTTAAAAAAATAACATCAACAAGCAAAATGAACAGGTTCTCCGTTCACCCGGCTATTCTCCGGATGATTAATTATGCGCGTACAACTGATCTTTTGCGACTGAACGGAAGAGGCAACAGCTTTTCTTTCATCTATAAGTTCAAGAGATTCCCGGAACGCGATGGAAGCCATAGCAAGTCTTTGTGATACCCTCAAGCCTACGCTCCTAGCAAGACCTGTTATGGGATATGTTTTCCGCCGCCATCCCGGGTGAATGCACATTACCCCGGGCGCCAGGCCGGCGAGATGAATACAAAAGTGGGTAACTTTTAATGGGACAAATAAACTAAGAATAGATGTTTAATGCCTATTTGTTTACTAACTGAAATTGAAGGTATAGGTAATCACATAATATCTAAAAAATAACTGCCTTTTCCGTGTCAGATTTATTCTATATTAATATCCGTACATTTACTTCTGATAAAAGATAAAAACATCTTAAATGAGATTTCCTATTTAGAGATGGATAGTTGGTTTGACATTTGATGTATCCCGGATTAAGAATCTTTTTTTTCACCATTGTTTTTGGCAAACTCCTTAGCCAATGGAATATCTTTTAACCACCATTTTATTCTGGCCATTTTTGGTGTATGCCATAACTGTAGTTCTACTGGTGTCGGGGATGTTGTTTCTTTCACATTTATTGGGCGAACGTCATTCTGAACACGCCACTGATGAGCCTTACGAATCCGGAGTCCTGGAAACAGGATCTGCAAGAGTTCGTCTTCCTATTAATTTTTATATCGTCGCGCTGCTCTTCGTGATTTTCGATATTGAAGCCATTTTTATTATCGCATGGGCAATATCTGTTAAGGTATTGGGGTGGGGAGGTTATGTAGCAATACTCCTTTTTATTGGGGTATTAATTTCCCTACTTATCTACGAATGGAGAATCGGTGCGCTTGATTTTGGTCCTGACATCAAAAAAATATTGAAGGCTTATCGCAAACAAATAGACAAAAAGTAATCTTATGAAATGGTGGACAACGAACGCAAATAATCCAACACTTCCGGTAGCAGGGAATAGTTCGTTTGAGGAAACAATTCAAAAATCTGTTGTGCTGACAAAGATGGAGGATTTGATTGCATGGGGCAGAAAAAATTCTATATGGCCATTTAATTTTGGACTATCCTGTTGCTATGTGGAAATGGCAACAAGCATTACCAGCAAATACGATATCTCCCGGTTTGGCGCAGAAGTGATCAGAGGAACACCACGTGAATCTGATATGATAGTAATTGCGGGAACTGTCTTTATTAAAATGGCCCCGGTCATTAAACATCTCTACGAACAAATGATGGAACCACGCTGGGTGATTTCTATGGGTTCATGTGCCAACTCCGGCGGTATGTATGATATATATAGCGTAGTTCAGGGGATAGATAAATTCCTACCGGTAGATGTTTATGTTCCGGGATGCCCACCACGGCCAGATGCTTTCATGGAAGGTTTATTAATGCTCCGCGACCAGGTGGGGAAAGAAAAGCGGCCACTTAGCTGGACTATTGGCTCGCAAGGAGTGATTAAGTCGGAAGGTCCTTCTCATAAAGAAATGAAAAGAGAAGAAAGAATGAAAATGACGGAGATACGCTCTCCTGATAGCATCTAAAAAACATCATCCCGTTTCCTTTTTTGAAAAGATCAATTGATTTTATTAAAATTAATGAATGCCTGAAGCTACAGATATCATCTCTGAATTGAAAACCAAATTTGGTGATGGGATTGTAGTGTATGAGCAAAAAACAAAAGATACTTTTCCTACTCTTTGGATAGACGTTGATAAGATTATTCGGGTTCTGACATTCCTGAAAAAGGAAGTCAAACGGCCTTATAAGATGTTGTATGATTTAACTGCTATTGATGAACAGGCAAGAAATTCCCGTGGCGATCAACCTGCCAGCCGTTTCACCATTGTATATCAATTGTTGTCTTTTGAAAGAAATGAGTTTATAAGATTAAAAGTTGCTCAAACATCCGCTGAGCCCACTCTTCCAACGTTAACCACATTATGGCCGTCTGCCAACTGGTACCAAAGAGAGGCTTACGACATGTTCAATATAAAGTTCACCGGGCATCCGGATCTTAGAAGAATTCTAATGCCAGAAAGCTGGGTGGGCTACCCTCTTCAAAAATGCCACCCCGCAAGAGCTACCGAGTTGCCAGCTTTCCAATTGCCGGAATACAAACAAATAGCAGAACAGGAGTTATTGCAATTCAAACCCGAGCAATGGGGTTTGAAAAAAACAATGAGCGATGATGAGGAATTTATGTTCCTCAATCTTGGGCCTCAACATCCCGGCACGCACGGTATTTTAAGGCTTGTGCTGCAGCTTGACGGGGAAATGATCGTTAACATAGTGCCCGACATTGGGTTTCATCATCGTGGTGTAGAAAAAATGGGAGAACGACAGTCATGGCATACATTCATTCCTTATACTGACAGAGTGGACTACCTGGGTGGAGTAATGAATAATTTCCCCTATGTGATGGCTGTTGAAAAGCTCGCAAGCATTGAGATTCCCGAGCGAGCAAAATATATCAGGATCATGATGGCTGAATTGTTCAGGATAGCAAGCCATTTGGTTTGGTATGGGACTTTTGCCCAGGACTTAGGTATGATGACCCCGGTTTTTTTAATGTTTAATGATCGCGAAAAGGTGTTTGATATAGTGGAAGCGGTTTGCGGAGACAGGATGCATCCAAACTGGTTTAGGATCGGTGGTGTGGTTCAGGATCTTCCTAATGGATGGGAAAAAATGGTGCAGGCTTTTATTGATTATTTCCCAGCAAGATTAAAAGAGTATGACAGATTTGTAATGCGAAATAGAATCTTCAAAGCCCGTACAGTAGGTATTGGAGTATATACAACTGAAGAAGCCATTGAATGGGGAATAACCGGACCAGGGTTGCGTGCAACAGGTTTTGAATGGGATTTCAGAAAGAAACAGCCTTATTCCGGATACGAACAATTTGACTTTGATATCCCAACAGGGAAAAATGGTGATTGCTACGATCGTGCCCAGGTGCGGGCTGAAGAGATGAGGCAAAGCCTTCGTATCGTGGAGCAATGCCTGAAAAATATGCCGGACGGAGATTACAAGTCCGACCATCCACTTACTACTCCTCCGCGAAAAGAAAAGACAATGTATGATATTGAGACATTGATCAATCATTTTCTAAATGTATCCTGGGGACCGGTGATACCACCGGATGAAGCCTTTTGCGGCATTGAGGCTACCAAAGGAAACAATGGCTATTATTTAGTGAGTGACGGAAATACCAATTCGTATAGAACAAGGATAAGAGTTCCCTCATTTCCTCACATGCAAATGGTGCCATATATCAGCAAAGGATACACGATTGCAGACTTGATGTCTATTTTAGGAAGTGTAGACTTTGTATTGGCAGATATTGATCGCTAAAATATAATCTTATGGCAGTTGAAAAAATAATATCGGATAAGGAACGAAAGGAAATCGAGGATATGTTTCCAAATGTTCCTTACAAAAAGGCCGTCTGCATTGACGCTTTACGGATAGTGCAGAAGTATCATGGCTGGGTATCAGATGAAGCTGTTAAGGAACTATCCGAAATTATAGAAATGTCGCCTAGTGAAATTGATGGGGTAGCCACATTTTACAACATGGTCTTTCGTAAACCGGTGGGGAGGCATGTAATCATGATTTGCGATAGCATAAGCTGTTGGATAATGGCCTACGAGCAGATTCTGGAGGCATTAAAAAATAAGTTGTCGATAAAGTACGGAGAAACCACAGCAGACAACCGTTTTACGTTACTGCCGATTGTTTGCCTTGGAAATTGTGATCATGCGCCAACAATGATTATTGACAGGGATTTACACAATGATCTGACTATAGATAAACTAGATGAAATATTAGAACAGTATCAATAGAAATAAAAAAGTAAGATGAAAAATTAAGTATGGAAAGGCCATTAACCCAACATAT
The DNA here is from genome assembly GCA_041691395.1 of Chitinophagaceae bacterium. GTDB lineage: Bacteria > Bacteroidota > Bacteroidia > Chitinophagales > Chitinophagaceae > Puia. Next base: position 37,310 of record JBEPUT010000024.1, on the reverse strand, counting down.
TAAATCTGACGGTACCTGGTTAACATTGAAAGAATATGAAAAGACCGGTGGCTATGAGGGTTTGAAAAAGACCTTAAAGATGGATCCAAAAGATGTGATTGATGAAGTTAAATCATCCAATTTAAAAGGACGAGGGGGAGCCGGTTTTGTTACAGGAGTTAAATGGAGTTTGGTTCCGTCAAAAGATGATTCGCCAAAAATAAAATACCTGGTGGCCAATGCAGATGAAATGGAGCCGGGAACTTTTAAAGACAGGCTTTTGCTCGAAACAAATCCTCATCTGCTTATTGAAGGAATGATCATTGGTTCATTTGCCATTCAGGCATGCCAAAGTTATATATTTCTGAGACACGCTTATTTTCCTGCGGAAAACATTCTGGAGGAAGCGATTCATGAAGCGAAGCAAGCAGGGTATCTCGGTGAAAACATTATGGGCAGCGGGTTCAATCATAAATTGGATTTGCACATAAGTATGGGGAGGTATATATGCGGAGAAGAAACCGCGCTGCTCAACGCTTTGGAAGGAAAACGGGCTATTCCAAGATCCAAGCCTCCCTTCCCGGTAGCGAGTGGTTTATTTGGAAAACCTACTGTGGTAAACAATGTGGAAACTTTATGTAATGTGCCATTCATTCTTCATAACGGAGCCGATGCCTGGAAAAGTTTGAGTAAAACGCACGAAGGAGGAACCAAATTATATGGTGCCAGTGGAAAAGTCAAAAAACCAGCCATCTGGGAATTGCCTTTAGGAACATCATTGCGGGAAATTTTGGAAGAGCATGCCGGTGGAATGAAGGATGGATACCGTTTCAGAGGTGTATTGCCCGGAGGAGGATCAACAGATTTTTTAATAGAGGACCATCTCGATGTAGCCATGGATTTTGGAAGTGTTTCTAAAGCGGGAAGCCGCATGGGAACAGGAACGATTATTGTGCTCGATGATAAAACCTGCCCGGTAGGTTTCATTAAAAATCTCGAAACCTTTTTTGCGCAGGAATCCTGCGGATGGTGTACCCCTTGTCGGGAAGGGCTTCCCTGGACCGAAAAAATATTGGATTCGCTGGAAAACGGAAGAGGAACTATGAAGCATCTGGAGATTTTAGAATACCATACGCATTATATAGAACCGGGGAATACTTTTTGTGCGTTGGCGCCAGGTGCTATGGAACCTTTGCAGAGTGGTCTGAAATATTTTAAGGAAGATTTTGAAAAACATGTTCATGAACATAAATGTCCCTATAAATCATGATGGTAACCCTTTATATAGACGACGTTAAGTACCAGGTTGACGGCAGCAAAAATCTGTTGGAAAACTGCCTTGCATCAGGCCTTAACCTGCCTTATTTCTGTTGGCATCCCGCACTTCATTCTGTGGGTGCATGCCGCCAATGTGCCATTCTGAAATACAAAGATGAAAATGATAAAAAGGGAAAGCTGGTGGTGGCCTGCCTGGAACCAACCTCCGACAATTTAAGAATATCAATGAATGCTCCTAAGGTTTATGATTTTCGTGCCGGAATTGTTGAATCGCTCATGCTGAACCATCCTCATGATTGCCCGGTTTGTGATGAAGGCGGTGAATGTCATTTGCAGGATATGACGGTCATGACAGGGCATAATTACCGAAGAGCTACTTTATCCACTTTTAAAAAACAAACTTTTAACAATCAATATCTGGGTCCATTTATCAACCATGAAATGAACCGGTGCATTGAATGTTATCGTTGTACCAGGTTCTATAACGATTATGCCGGAGGCAAAGATTTTAATGTGTTTGCGGGCGCCAATAATGTTTTTTTTGGCCGTAATGAAGATGGCATATTAGAAAATGAATTCAGCGGTAACCTGGTGGAGGTTTGCCCTACGGGGGTTTTTACAGATAAAACATTAAAGAAGCATTATACTCGGAAATGGGATCTCACCTCCGCAGCCTCTATTTGTCACGGATGCAGTATAGGGTGCAACATCCTTGCAGGTGAACGATATGACATGATTAGACGAGTACTTAACAGGTATAACGGAGAAGTAAACGGGCATTTTATTTGCGATCGCGGAAGATTTGGATATGAATATATCAATAGCGAAAAGAGAATTCTCAGTCCACAAAGAAATCTAAATGGCGCAGGAGTTAATATTGCTAAAACAGATGCTCTTAACGAAATTTCCCCATTGGTTTCGCCCGGTAAAAAAATGATAGGCATCGGTTCCCCAAAAGCTTCTATGGAATCTAATTATACCTTAATGAACCTGGTGGGTAAAGAACGTTTCTTTTCAGGTATTACAAAATTGGAAGGGAACCTGATTGCGAAGATCATCAAGATTCTTAAAAACGGGAAAGTAAGGACTCCTCCATTAAAAGAAACGGAGCAATTCGATTCAGTATTTATTTTAGGTGAAGATGTGACCAATACTGCGCCAATGCTTGCACTTTCTTTGCGACAGGCGTCCAGGAGAATGGGAATCAATAAAGTAACACAATCATCTACTATTCCTATCTGGAATGACGCTGCAATCAGGTTGATGTCGCAGGAAGAAAAAGGCCCCTTTTATATAGCTTCCCCGGCCACTACCAGATTGGATGATATTGCCACAAAAACATACAGGGCACATTCTGATAATATTGCGCGTTTAGGATTTGCAGTCGCTCATATAATCAATAACGAACTCCCGGAAATCAGTTTAGATGACAAGACACAATCATTGGCAATATCAATAGCGGAAGATTTGCTTGCTTCGGCGAAACCATTGATAGTATCCGGGACCGGACTTTACAGCGCTGCGCTAATCGAAGCGGCTGCAAACATTGCTTATGCCTTAAAAGAAAAAGTCAAAGATGCAGGATTGGTTTATGTAGTTCCCGAAGTAAACTCCATGGGATTGGAAATGTTGACACAAAATCATCTGGAAGACGCATTACGCAAATTAGAAAAAGGTGATACTGACACCACAATCATCCTTGAAAATGATTTGTACCGGGTTTTAGATAAAAATGTAGTTGATAATCTGTTTCAAAAAAGCAGAAATACAATCGCTTTTAATTATCTCGAAAATGAAACCACTAAAAATTCTGACTATGTAATTCCCGCAGGAACTTTTGCAGAGTCAAGTGGTACGACTATCAATAATGAAGGACGGGTACAGCGTTTCTTCGCTTCATATTCTCCCAGGAATGAAGTAATGAGTAGCTGGAAATGGCTCAACGAAATAAAAACTAATTCAGCCAGTTCAACCAATAACCTCGACAATGTAATCAACAATCTGGTTAATGATTTTCCCGAATTAAAAGCTATAAAATCGACTGCACCGGATGCGAATTTTAGAGAAGGGACTCAAAAACTCCCACGTGAACCACATCGCTATTCCGGCAGAACGGCTATGCATGCCAATGAAAATGTAAGCGAAGTAGAATCTCCAAAAGATCCAGATTCTCCGATGTCCTTTACGATGGAAGGGTATCCGGGGAAACCTCAACCGCCCGTTATTCCGTTTATTTGGCGTCCCGGATGGAATTCTGCGCAGGCTGTCCATAAATTCCTGGTTGAAATGGAAGGCCCTCTAATAGGTGGAGATCCTGGTATCAGACTATTTGACGTGTCAGAAAATCCTGGTTCAGTTTATTTTGAAAATATTCCTCACGTGTTTTCTGCAAAAGAGGGAGAATGGTTCGTACTTCCGCTTTATCATATTTTCGGTTCGGAAGAGTTAAGCGCATTGAGTCCTGCAGTGAAAACCAGAGCGCCTGCGCCGTATATAGCCTTGAACATACATGATGCGGCTAAGGCCGGTATCCCGGAAGGCGCGTTAGTAACTATACAGTCTAATGATCGGGAATTACAATTACCTGTAAGCCTGAAAACCGGAATTCCAGAAGGAATAATTGGTTTACCGAAAGGCCTGGATGCGACTAAAGGAATTCAATTTCCATTTTTTACAAAATTAAAATTGATAAAAGATGAGTGAATTCTGGATTCATATATTGATTATTGCAGGAGTACTCATAGTAGTGCTCAGCATCGCTGCCAATTTGATCTGGGTGGAAAGAAGAATGCTTGCATTGTGGCAAGACAGGATCGGCCCCAACCGGATTGGCCCTTTTGGTATTCTGCAGGTAATCCCGGATATGCTGAAAATATTTTTCAAGGAAGATTGGATTCCCAAATTTGCCGACAAAGTAATATTTGTAATTGCTCCTGCTATCACAATGGTTTTTGTGTTGCTGAACTTTGCGATTATTCCATTTGCGCCAGGAATTATGGTGTTGAATCTCAACATCGGCGTCCTTTTCTTTTTAGCATGTTCTTCGCTCGGAGCCTACAGCGTCGTACTTGCAGGATGGGCTTCCAATAATAAATATTCTTTGTTAGGCTCAATGAGGGGTGCGGCGCAAATGATTTCCTATGAAGTGTTTATGGGTCTATCTCTGATGGGCGTGGTAATGCTGACAGGTTCATTTAATTTAAGCGATATAGTAAACGCACAAAAAGGAATGTGGTTTGTTTTCCCACAGATAATAGGTTTCATTATTTTTTTCATCGCAGGAATCGCAGAAACGCATCGTCTTCCTTTTGATCTTCCGGAAGCCGAAAGTGAACTGGTGGCAGGTTATCACTCAGAATATTCCAGCATGAAATTTGGGATGTTTTTTGTGGGAGAGTATTTAGGAATTACACTTATTTCAGCGTTTACTGTAACGCTGTTTTTGGGCGGATGGCTTGGCCCTGCATTTCTTCCGCCCGTAGTCTGGTTTTTTATAAAGACATTTATTTTAATACTTTTTTTTATTTTGTTAAGAGCTTCCCTGCCGAGGCCAAGATACGATCAGTTATTGTCTCTCGGATGGAAAGTTCTTTTGCCCTTGTCGCTCTTGAATATTTTAGTAACTGGTGCAATTATTCTGTTAACCCCATGAAACCGCATTATTTTTTAAACTTAAATAATTAAACCATGTTAAGCATATTAAGATCAATAGGAATTGCATTTTCACACGCATTCAGAAAAAGAGTGACTATTCAGTATCCCGAAAAAAAAGCACCACTGGCAACGCGTTGGAGGGGAAGAATTATTCTTTCAAGAGACCCGGAAGGTGAAGAAAGATGCGTAGCCTGTTATCTGTGCGCTGAGGCCTGCCCTGTAGATTGTATAGCACTTCAGGCTACTGAAGATGAATATGGAAGAAGGTACCCCGAAACTTTTACCATCAATTTTTCGCGTTGCATATTTTGTGGGTATTGCGAAGATGCTTGTCCGACTTATGCCATACAATTGATTCCTGATTATGAAATGAGCGAATACAACCGTCAGGAACTTGTGTATAATAAAGAAGATTTACTGATTAGCGGGCAGGGGAAATATCATGGATATAGCTATTATCAACAGTCAGGTGTTGCTATAAAAGAAAAAATAATCGGAGAAGGCGCACAGGATAGTAACCCGCCAGTTGATATAAAAAGTTTATTGCCTTAATATAAAGTCTTTAAGAACAATACAGATAAAATTGGGTAACAAATTTCAATCTGCGGAGATCAGTGGAATCGGTGGCAAAAAAAGAGCCAAAATTCACAGCCAATGAATGTAATCTTCTACATCACCGCCATCATAGCAATTATAGCAACTTTTCTGGTTGTAACACGCAACAATGCGGTACATGCATTACTGTATCTTATTGTTTCATTGCTTTCCATATCTGTTATTTTCTTCATTTTGGGCGCACCTTTTACTGCAGCCTTGGAAGTAATCATTTATGCCGGAGCTATTATGATATTATTCGTTTTTGTGGTCATGATGCTCAACCAGGGAAAGGAATCTCTGACGCAGGAAAAGGAATGGTTTAAAATAAAAAGCTGGATAGGTCCTTCCATTCTGAGTTTGATTTTGCTGATAGAATTAATATACGTTTTTACGAGATTAGATACACCGGCGGGACATAACGATATTGTTGATGCGCATGAAATCAGTAAGTCTTTATTTGGGCCATACATTTTAGGAGTCGAAATGGTAGCGATGCTTTTGATGACCGCTACAGTCGGCGCTTTCCACATAGGCAGAGAAAAGAAAAATGAATATCACCGCTTTTTAAAAAAGGAAGAATAATATGGTAACCGTTTCAATGAATGTGGGCTTATTATTGGCATCAATCCTGTTCCTGATCGGACTGGTTGGTGTGTTAACAAGACGGAATATTCTTTTTATACTGATGTCAATGGAGATTATGCTGAATGCCACCGGACTTGCATTTATTGTAGCAGGCGCTCATTGGCTGCAGCCAGACGGCCAGGTAATGTTTCTTTTTATTCTTGCTATGGCTGCCGCAGAAGTTGCACTTGGCCTGGCATTGACACTGCAAATGCACCGTCAACATAAAACATTAGATTCAAATGTATTGAATTTATTAAAGGACTAAAAGATTAAATCAGGATGGCTAATATTTTAAATCTTCTCTGGCTATTACCTGCATTGCCCTTGTTTGGCTTTTTGGTTCTTGCTATCCTCGGTTCAAACTTCTCAAAGCGCGCCATTGCATTTATTGGTGTAGGTACGGTTGGAATATCAGCCTTAATTACAATCATTATCGGAATATCTTATTTAACTCATACGCCTCCGGGAAATTCTTATTCTCAAACTTTGTGGACCTGGTTTAAAGTTGCAGGATTTTCTCCTTCCATTACTTTTTACCTCGACCCGCTATCACTTATTTTCTGTTTTGTGGTAACGCTTGTAGGGTTTCTGATTCATTGGTATTCTGCAGAATCTATGGAGCACGGTGAAGGTTATGCGCGCTTTTTTGCTTACATGAATTTGTTTATCTGCGCCATGCTGATACTTGTGTTGGCAGATAATCTTTTGTTATTGTATATGGGATGGGAAGGGGTTGGATTGTGTAGTTTTTTACTGATAGGATTTTGGTATAAAGATGATGAAAACAGCGCTGCCGCCCGTAAAGCGTTCATCGTAACGCGTATTGGTGATACGATGATGGTTATAGGATTATTTCTATTGGTGAAAAGTTTCGGCACATTGAATATTGCGGCCATTCTATACGGTGCACCTGCTGTTTGGACCCAGGGTTCATCACTTGCTTTCTGGGGTGCGTTTCTACTTCTTGGAGGAGCATTGGGTAAGTCGGCACAGTTTCCATTACAGGTTTGGTTGCCGGATGCGATGGCCGGCCCTTCTCCCGTGAGCGCTTTAATTCACGCTGCTACCATGGTTACTGCAGGTGTATATCTGATAGCCAGGATGCACGTGCTATATGACCTCGCTCCGGCGGTTCAGTTGCTGGTTGCTATTATTGGTGCTGTAACATTGATCATTGCGGGATTCAGCGCACTGATGCAAAATGATATAAAACGGATACTCGCCTATTCTACCATTAGCCAGATAGGCTATATGTTTTTAGCGCTTGGATTAGGCGCCTATTCCTCCGCAGTCTTTCATTTTTTCATACATGCCTTTTTCAAGTCATTGTTATTCCTCTCTGCGGGTGCAGTTATCCTGGCTTTAGGTGATGAGCACGATATACGAAAAATGGGTGGGTTGAGAAAGAAAATGCCGGTTGTGTTCTGGACGTTTCTCTTTGGTGCAGCAGCCCTTGCTGCATTGCCGTTTATTACCGCAGGCTTTTACAGTAAAGATGAAATAATATGGTATGCCTTTGCGTCTGACAAAGGAAGCATCTGGCTCTGGCTGGCAGCCTTTGGCGGTGCTTTCATTACTTCTATATATACATTCCGGATGGTCTTTTACACTTTTTTTGGCGAACAGAAAAAAGAGATCAGTTATGTTCCCGGCAACCGCATAAAAATCCCACTTATTGTTCTTGGGGTACTATCCCTGATTGCTGGTTTTATAGAATTGCCTGAATGGATGGGACATTTTGCTCCGTTTACCGAATTTTTAAATACTGCGCTTCCTGCTGTCTCGATTGAGAAAATTACAGGCAATACGGAAATGCTCCTTCAATCTATAAATGCTATCCTTTCCATTTTGGGAGTTTGGACGGCATGGCAATTTTATAAAAAGCCACAGTTGTTATCCTCCTTACAAACAAGCGCCGGTAAAAGGTTAAGTAACTTTTTATTTGAAGGATGGAAGTTCGATTGGCTTTACGATCACGTTTTGGTAAGACCTGTAGTGTGGCTTTCAAGGATTGATAAAACAGATTTTATAGAAAAAATATATGGTAGAATAGGCGGCTTAAATATATGGCTCAATAAAGTATTCAGCCACACTGAAAACGGAAATATAAGGTGGTACACAATGGGAGTTGCTTTGGGCGCCATAATTACGTTAACTATTATTCTATTTGTATGATACTCATTTACATAATTCTAATGCTGGTGATCGGTGGCGTTTTGTCTTTGATCCTGAGAAGGAATCCTGTTGCCTGTAAATGGATCTCCTTGCTCACCGTTCTTGCTGATTTTATTATGGCGCTCCTATATTGGATCATTAATTATGACAACATCAGTGTATTAAAGGAAGGTTCATGGATAGTGAATGTGAAAAAAGAATGGATACCACAATGGGGCGCTTCATTTCATTTTGCAATGGACGGACTTAGCCTCATTATGGTTGTACTTACTTTATTTTTAGGATTGGTGGCTGTACTGGTTACGTGGAAGAAAACGATAGAAAGGCCAGGTTTCTTTTATCTAAATATTTTATGGCTGCTTGCCGCTGTGTTAGGTGTCTTCTTATCAATGGATCTTTTCCTGTTTTATTTCTTTTGGGAAATGATGCTGATTCCTATGTTCTTTATCATCAGTATATGGGGGCATGAAAAACGAAATGCTGCTGCCGTAAAATTCTTTTTATTTACACAGGGAGGCGGTGTCTTTATGTTGATTGCAATCCTGGCCTTATATTTTATTCATGGAAGATCCACTGGTGTTTACACGTTCGATTATTCTGAACTTCTTGGTACGCAGCTTTCACCCAAAGTGGCATTCTGGTTGATGTGTGGATTCCTTGCCGCTTTTGTTGTAAAGCTCCCGGTTTTTCCTTTTCATTCATGGCTGCCTGATGCTTATACAGAATCCCCTACATCCGGAACAATTATTCTTGCCGGATTGCTTTCAAAAACAGCCGCTTATGGAATACTGAGGTTTATACTTCCATTGTTTCCAGGTGCAGCACATCAAATAGCGCCTTATGCTGTCGCAGTTGGTGTTATCAGTATTTTATATGGGGCTAAGCTGGCATTTGCTCAAACGAACTTAAAACGATTAGTAGCCTTTACCAGCATGAGCCACATGGGATTTATTATCGTTGGAATATTTTCATTCCAGGTATTGGCCTACCAGGGTGTGGTATTAGAAATGGTCGCTCATGGAATTACCATTGGTGCATTATTCGTAATAGCAGGCGCTATCAATGACAGAATTCATACGTTGGATATGGATAAGATGGGAGGTTTTTGGGCTCATATACCAGTCATGGGAGGCATTACTACCGTCTTTGTCCTTGGATCGCTTGGGTTACCCAGCCTGGGCAACTTTGTTGCCGAGTTTTTGATTCTATCAGGTACTTTCCAAACCTATACGACGCTGGCCGTTTTGGCCGCATTGGGATTAATAGCATCCATGATTTATTCTCTGGTAATGCTTCAAAGCATATTCGATGGAAGAGAAAGATCCGAATTAAAAATCGCCGATTTCTCCGTAAGAGAAATGATGATAATGGGATGTCTTATCATGGTGATTTTCTGGATAGGTCTTTTTCCGCAGACAATCTTGGATACCGTAAAACCACCGATCAACATTTTAAAATCTCAAACAGCATATCTGCAAAAAAAGGGAAGTCAAACCATTTATAATCCCGGAAACAGGGCATCAGCAACTTTCCCGGATTATACCTTTCAATACGCGCCAATAACTAAAAAGGCTCAATAGTATGATAACCTTTGCAGACATATATTTACTATTACCTCTCATTATTGTAGCTGTTGCCGCTATAATAGTAATGCTATCTGTAGCTATCAAAAGAAATTATCTTTTTGCCAATTTGGTTACATTAATTGCTTTTCTGGCCGCATTCTTATCAACTGTTCTCATGAATGTAGATAACAAAAATGCAGGCATCCTCTTTATCATAGATGGTTTTGGAAGATTCTTTATGGCGCTGATACTCGCTGCGGGTTTCGTAATTACGCTAATCTCCTATTCTTATTTAAAAAAACAGGAAACGACCAGGGAAGAATATTTTATTTTAATGTTGATCGCCACGCTGGGATCTATCGCCATGGTTATCAGCAATCACTTTATTTCATTTTTTCTTTCCCTCGAGCTTTTGAGCATCTCGTTATATGCATTGATAGCTTACTTAAAAAAGAAAGAAAATGCTATTGAAGCGGGAATTAAATACCTGATTTTAGCCGCTGTATCCACTGCGTTTCTTTTATTTGGAGTTGCTTTAATTTATGCACACACAGGCAGGATGGACTTTAGCTTTGCTTCTATTGATTTAGCCGCAACTCAAACACCCGATATACTTTTTTTAGCAGGTCTTGCACTGGTAATTGTAGGGGTAGGTTTCAAACTGGGAATTGTTCCTTTTCATTTATGGGCACCCGATGTATATGCAGGTTCACCGCCACCCGTAGCCGCATTTATTTCCACCGTTTCAAAAGGAAGTATTGTTGCATTTTTATTCCGGCTATTCTTTGAAATAAAAGGTTTTAAAAACCATAGCGTCTTCATTGCTTTCTCTGTTGTTGCAATCGCCTCAATGTTTATCGGCAACTGGCTTGCATTAAGAGAACAAAGTGTAAAAAAGATTTTGGCCTATTCTTCCATCGCGCATCTCGGCTACGTGTTGGTTGCATTTTTGAGCGCATCAGTATTGGGAAAACAGGCAGCCGCTTTTTACCTCACTTCCTATTTTATTATCATGATAGGCTCCTTTGGCGCAGTAGGTGTTCTTTCCGGAAATGAAAATGGCGCTGAAACGGTAGAAGATTATAAAGGATTGTATCAACAGAAACCCTGGTTTGCAGTATACTTGACGGTCATGTTATTGGCTTTGGCAGGTGTGCCGCTAACATCAGGTTTTATAGCCGATTTTTATTTGTTGCAGGCCGGTGCGGGATCGGAAATATGGCTATTGATGTTTTGCTTAATTGTCTCTGCTGTAATAGGAATATTTTATTATTTAAGGGTGGTGATGGCCCTCTTTTCTAAAAAGGAAAAAACGATTTCTTTTTATGAGCGTCTCTCTTTGCCCACCTGGATTGCCTTGGCTTTTTTGCTTGTTTTATTAGTTTGGATAGGGGTATATCCTGCAACACTACTGCATATTATTCAGAGGATGATGTGAGATGAACTCTTAATCCCAGGTTTTCGCTTTTCTCTCTATAAAAAGCTCTTTGCTAATAATTTTCATTATCCCAACCGGTAAAGATCATGGGGAATCACCTTATCCCTGGTTTTCCTTCACATACTGAACAAACCTGGCTGGCCTGGAATACCGGCTCCCCGTTTCGGCATTACTGACCGCCCATTGTATTTCGGGACCGGAATAGTGTTTTCGTAAAATAGCCAGTAATTCTGCAAAATGGCTACCCGCTTCCTGATCTGCTTTTTTATCCTGCCAACTGTGAAAATCGTCTGGCTTATGCATTAAGTCTTTCAGAAAGCTCTTTCGGTCTGCATGTATCATCTTTTCGGCATACTGAATAATGAGCGCATAAGGCGTACGCTCTTTAATGAGTTCCAGCATTTTCTTATACTTCTCTTCATAATCCAGCAGCTGAAAGGAAAATAACAACGCGCCTTCGTGATAGGCTGCCATACCTCTTGCCCTGGCGAATATCTTCGACCGCCAGGTTTTCTTTTCTTCCTCACCGGCCATTTGTGCTTCAATAAATACGTAATCAGCAAAATCAAAGGTCTCCGGAAAAAGCTGCATTAATACGGTCGCCAGTTTCTGGTTATCCTGCTGCATGGAATAGATCTCTTTCAGAAATTTCAGGTACAGCACATTGAATTCCTCCCGGCTATTGCCCCTGATTTGTTCCAGGCAAAACTTTTCTGCAGTTTTCAAATGGCCCGTTCCGATAAGCAGTCTGATAAGTTCCCGGTTGTATTCATTCCTGTAACTGACCGGTTTAAATATATGATAATATTCGGGAAACAATTCGCTGCTCTTCACCATGTTCAGCATGGTAAACGTATATCCCTCCCCGTTATAAAATGAGTGCGGATTACATTTCACGTATTGGGCTACCAGCCGGATGGTCAGCCTTTTCCTTCTTTCCATACTGCCGGCATCCGCAAGGCGGGCCAGAAAGTTCAGGTAATTCAGTCTGATATTAAAACCATTTCCATGGATCCGGTCCGCAAAATACACCGTACTAATATCCCAGGCGTTTTCGTCCCGCAGATCCTGTATCGCTGCCATCGCCTTTAGCAAAAGGTTTTCCAGATATCTGACGATTTTATTACTGGTGGTGCTGATGCTGAGCCGGGTCTCTTCACAGGCTTCCATCAGCGCATGAAAGCTCAGGAATAAAGCTTCGTCCGCAACATCCGCGACGTATTGCTTTACAAAAGGGTCATGCAGCTCCGTCCATAAATCAACAATTTTTTTAACTTCGCCGGTTTCTAACTTCCTTTTATTCTTTACGACCGCTTTTACAGCGTCCGCGGTAAAACGCCTGATATCTGCTTCCGAATATTGTATTTGCTTTTCTGAAAAATGATGGATGAAAGCAAGACTGAGATCCTGATTTCTGGACAGCAGGTCCCTGATCCATGCTTTCAGCCTTTCGGGGTCAGCAGCCTCCAGTAAGGTTTCAACCTGGCTTATACTTTTACTGCCTTTTATTCGTCCTTTAACCTTCTTATCCTTTGCGACAAATAAAAGCAATGCCGTTTTGTGCCTGCAGAATGCACTGCGGCTTTTACAGTCACATAGATGACCGGTAACTTCGCCCTTGCTGTTTATGATAATCGCAACATCAAAGCTGGTCTCGCCAACATCAACATAGGCCTGAAAATTCCCCTTCTCCAATTCGTCACACTCCCTGACTTTAGCCTTTTCAGCTTTTTGTATGATATCCTTGGGCAGAATATTCTTATAGTTCTTTACCGATATTTCCATAGAGGTCCGGGATCATCCGATGATATATTTTAGATTTAAATTTGCCAATTTCCTTCTGAATCGGGGAAGAGGCAGAAACCATATTCTGCTTAGTCGCACTATCCTTAAAGAAGGATTCAGGGGAATTCACACTTCTTCGTGCCCCCGTTCAATTGAACGACAAATATACAATTGCTCAAAGTATGATGCATAGCACTGACCCGTTTCGCGTAAATATGGGCATGCTCAGCTAACAAAATCCTGACAATACCCCCTCGTTCTGCCGCCGGAAGTATCATTTAAAATCCAGATAACCTTGCCAACTCGGGCACGACGTCAAACCAGCACGGCCGCTTTCGGCGCTCTACGCAGGCCAGCCGGAACGTTTCAATTGAACCAGACGGCATACCCCTGTCTTCGTAAATCCAAGGCTAGTTTTTCTTCCATGGTCAAAGCCTGTTGTCTCGTCATCGCTTTCAGATTGATGTGGTCATACAGGCTGGGACGTAAATAGCTTCCGTATTTCTGTACGATACTGGCAGACAGCTTGTGCCCTTTTTTGTTTACGTATCCGGTTTTATGCTGTTTTAGTCGTTCTGCCGGCGTCTTGCTGGTCATACCTACATAAAGGCACTCCAGCACTCCGTTAAATTGTGGATTGGCCGTTCGAAATTTTGTATTTTCTGTGAAGACTCTTTTTGCCAGCTCTACAACATACACTTGATACCGCATTTTTACTCAAATTTATTCTTTGCCGGTTTTGCTTAACTTAAACCAACCAGAGAATTTCCTGGGAGTTGGTTTAAAGATAAGGCTATCCATTTTGATTAGCCACCGGTCGTGCCATTATCGCTGCATATTGCTTCAATCTGCCATTCCTTGCTGCAGTGTAACACCCTGTATATGCCTATTCCGGCCGAACAGTGCGCATCACAAAATTTGACCTAATTTTATCCATAACCGGGCAGCAGGCTGGTTCTACATCACAAACCATTATTTTGATGCATAGCATATTGCCATTTTTGCTCGCCATGATAGCCGCTATTGTACTGTTACAAATGTGGGCCGCCAAACTTAAAATTGCCTATCCCATATTGTTGGTAGTGGCCGGTCTCTTAGTCAGTTTCATTCCGGGATTGCCCGCTGTCAAAGTGAATCCGGATCTCATTTTTTTCATATTCCTGCCACCGCTCCTGTTTGAAGCAGCCTGGTCCATCTCTTTTAAAGAGATGAAAAAATGGTGGCGAATCATCGGCAGCTTTGCTTTCCTGGTCGTTTTTTTTACGGCTTTATCTGTTGCGATAGTTACCAGTCATTTTATTCCCGGGTTTACGCTTGCCCTGGGCTTCCTGCTGGGCGGCATTGTATCGCCGCCTGATGCAGTAAGTACCGGAGCCATCACAAAATTTGTAAAAATCCCTAAATCCACCGCTGCCATTCTGGAAGGAGAAAGCCTGCTGAATGATGCTTCGTCGCTTATCATATTTCGTTTTGCATTGGTAGCGGTGGGTACGGGCCAGTTTTTTTGGCAGCAGGCCTCACTGAGTTTTTTATGGATGGTAGCCGGCGGTGTTGGCATCGGACTGTTGCTGGCGTGGATTTTCGTACAGGCACACAAACGCCTGCCAACCGATGCGTCGTCGGACATAGCATTTACCCTTATTGAGCCTTATATCATGTATTGGGTAGCGGAACAGCTGCACAGTTCCGGCGTATTGGCCGTGGTAAGTGGCGGTTTGTATATGTCCGTGAGGCGGCTTTTCTTTTTGAATAGTACCAGCCGCATCAGGGGTTACAGCGTTTGGGAAAGCTTCGTGTTTATCCTAAACGGTATCGTATTTTTAATGATCGGACTGGAGCTTCCGGAGATTGTGCATGGAATGCGTTCAAACGGCTTGCCTATGCGTACCGCTGTCGGCTATGGTTTGCTGGTTACCGCCGTTTTGATTCTTGCCCGGATCATCAGCTCTTATGTTGCCTTGCTGGCTACGCTTATATTCAGGCCGGGAGTGATGCCCCGCGCCAGCTCGGGAAGAAGGAGGCTCCTGATGCCGCTTCTACTGGGCTGGACGGGTATGCGCGGAGTGGTGTCACTGGCTGCCGCATTAGCCATTCCGGTTACGCTGGCTGATGGCAGCGCTTTCCCCTACAGAAACCTGATTTTGTTCATCAGCTTCGTGGTGATATTGGTTACTTTATTGGTGCAGGGACTTACGCTGCCTTACTTTATAAAACGCTTCCACCTGTTTGAAGAATTTGGCGGAATGAAGTCGGACGAGCAGGTAAAGCAAAAAATGAAACAGGGGCTAAGGGAGCTTACGCATCAATTTCTCAAAAACAGATCTGGCGACGGATGGCAGAACAATACCGATATGCAAAGGATATTGCAACATTGGGAAGAAAAATCAAAAGTCGTAGATGATGACTGGATGAATGGAAAAACGAAAGTCATCTTTCTGGAGATGCTCGAAAGCCAGCGCGGATACCTTAAAAACCTCAATAAAGATCCATCCATTAATGAAGAAATCATCCGCAACCAGTTGTATCAAATTGACCTGGAAGAAGAACGCCTGAAAATGCTGTAACAGCTTTCTTATTGTCATTTTTTGTACCTTTATTCAGCAGCGATTAAATAAAATATTATGCCCGAAAACACCGTTTCATTACATAGAGTTCTCAAAGCGTCTCCCGAAAAAGTTTACCGGGCGTTTACGGAGGCCGATGCACTTGCATCCTGGCTACCCCCCTATGGTTTTCTCTGTACCGTTCATGAACTGAATATACAGGTGAAAGGAACTTATAAGATGTCATTTCATAATTTTTCGACTGGTAATAGTCACTCCTTTGGCGGTAAATATGTGGAGATCAAACCCTATGCGTTTTTAAAGTACACAGATAAATTTGATGACCCCAGCCTTCCCGGCGAAATGACTACTTCCGTTTGGCTGCAGAAAGTCTCGGTTGGCACGGAAATAAAGATTGTACAGGAAAATATACCTGCTGTTATACCCGCAGAAATGTGTTATTTAGGCTGGCAGGAATCCTTGGAAAAATTAACTAAGTTAGTCGAACCCCAGATTCCTGATATGTAATTGAAACGAAGTTAATTCAGTCCTAAAGCTCTTCATCGGATTGGCGAAAGATGCTCTGATTGCCTGAACTTACATTAACATTAAAGTTTAATAAAATGGTAATGGAAATAATTGCCGGGTACTCTGCCAGTCACGCTGGTCTCCCTTTCCGGACACCATACTGCAAATCAGGCGATGCTCAGATGGTCCGTAAGTAATGCAGTAAATTTTGACCAGTTTTAAATCGAAAGGAGTACAAACGATTCCAGTTTCATGTCGATAGGAAGTATTTCTTATCTACAAAATAAAACGGATTGTTTTAAAATGCGCCTTTCATTCCCACATTTTCCTCTCAAAAGAGACCCAAGCCGGTTCCGGCGTTTCTGACGCCGGGCATTTTACCGCGATGCTTCCTGATTTTTCAACATATTTTTCTGATAAACCCTCCAGAATCTTCATACTTGATAGTTTTGTTCAACTATATGTTAATTATGTTATAACAAGTTTTTCAGTTGAAATTTAGTTTTGGTCTGGGATTGCATTGCGATTTTTTAACTGAAAAAACTGTTTATGAAGAATTCACTATTATTATTGTTCACTTTCCTGCTGAGTATTGCGGCTACGGCGCAGGATCATCGGGTAACCGGGAGGGTTACCGACGACGCCGGGAGTCCCCTTCAATTTGTAAGCGTTATTGAAAAAGGAACGCCGAATGGAACCTCTACGGATGCAAACGGGGATTATAAAATTTCCGTGAAACCAAATGCCATCCTTGTCTTTTCCTCCGTCAGCCATGGCACAAACGAGGCAAATGTAAATGGCAGAAACGCCGTCAGCATGGTGTTATCTTCCGCTGCCGCGAAGCTGAGCGATGTGATCGTTGTCGCCTATGGTACGCAAAGACGCGCTACCGTTACCAGCTCCCAGGTTTCCGTATCGACGGATGATTTTAAAGGACAGGCTGTAACTCGCCTGGATCAGGCGCTGCAGGGCAGGGCCTCCGGAGTTCAGGTAACCAATACCACAGGCGCTCCCGGCGGAGATGTGCGGATCAGGATCAGGGGAGCAAATTCCGTAAGCGGGAATAATGATCCGTTGTATGTTATTGATGGCTTTGTGGGAGGTGACTTCAATGTGATCAACCCGGATGATGTGGAAGATATTGAAATACTCAAGGATGCAGCAGCAACCGCTCCTTATGGCAGCAGGGGTTCTAACGGGGTGATCATTATTACAACAAAAAAAGGCAGCAAGGGGAAAACGCAACTGACCTTCACTTCCAGGCTGTCTTCTTCAAAGATCATGAAAACCTATGATAAATTAAATGCCGGCGACTATGCGGAAACGGTAAATGCCTATGATGCGGCGGTCGGGATAAATCCTTACTTCACTCCCGAACAGATCAATGGATTCAAAACAAATGGGGGCACCGACTGGCAAAAGGAAATTTACCAAACGGCCATCGGCCAGCAATATGAACTGGGCATTGATGGCGGTTCCGATAAAACCACCTATCATATATCCGGTTCCTATCAGAATCTCCCGGGGATCATTAAGAATTCATTTTATAAATTTTACAGCATAAGATCGAACATCAACACCCAGCTCTCCGATAAATTCTCCACGTACATCAATTTTAACGGGTTTATCCGGAATAATACCAACACCTTCCTTCTTGCCGGACAGGCGAATCCCGTGGCACAGTCCATTGCCTGGTCTCCAACGGTTCCTGTATATGACGAAAACGGTTATCATCACCTGGTAAAAAGCGACCCCATCGGATCCGTTGGGTTCAATCCGATCGCAGAGACAAACGAAAGACTTGCAAATACAAACAGCGCTAATGCAAATATCATGGGCGGCCTTCTGTATAAAATAATACCTGACCTTTCCCTGAATGTTCAGTACGGCGTTGACTATGCCGCGAGTGAATATAAAAGTTTCGGGGATCTGAATGTGAGCCCGGAAGGCGGGTATGCTTCCAGAAGCACGGGCACATCCATTGGATTGCAGAATACCAATACGCTGAACTACCGACATGTTTTTAACGAGGACCATCATCTGGATGTCACGGCCGTTCTGGAAGTACAGAAGAGCACCTGGGAAGGATTTAATGTTGGGATCAGCCACCTGATCTATCCCTCTTTCACGTGGAATAATCTTTCATTGGGTACCGCGCAACAACCCGGCTCAGGAACATACCAATCCTCCATGGTCTCCTTGTTTGGACGGGTGAATTATTCATTCAGGGATAAATTTCTTTTCTCCGGAACCATCAGAAGAGATGCGTCTTCCGTATTCAGGGATAAGAATAAAGCCGGCTACTTCCCTTCCTTGTCGCTGGGCTGGCTGATGTCCAAAGAAAAATTTATTGACAATCTCAACATTTTCAAAATGCTGAAATTACGCGGCAGCTGGGGCTTAACGGGCAATCAGGCGGTTGGAGCCTATAGTACCTATGCCACCTACAAAAGCGCCACGGCTACCTACACAGACAATTCCAACGTTCCTGCCATTGAGATTGACCGCTCCGAAAATGCTGATCTGAAATGGGAAACAACAGAACAGAAAAATATCGGTCTGGATATGCAGTTCAATGCGATCGGATTGCGTGCAACAGTAGACTATTTTGATAAGGACACCCGCGATCTGCTTTTCTGGGTGGGATTGCCCATGTTCAGCGGAGGCGGAGGCATAGAAAAAAACATTGGTGAAGTCACCAATAAAGGATGGGAAATGTCTCTGGGCGCAACACCGGTCAATACCCGGAATTTTTCCTGGAAAACAGATTTTAACTACTCCGTTGTAAATAACAAAATCGTAAAGCTGACCGGTGAAGGCGACATATTCGACGATCCGGATATCGGATGGGGGATGACCAGCCAGCCCGAATTCGTTTTACGGGAAGGAGCATCTATGGGCTCATTCTGGGGTTATAAATACCTGGGCACCTGGAAGCCAAAAGACCAGGCGGAAGCAGCGCTGTACCATGCGGTACCCGGCGATTCCAGGTATGCCGATTTAGACGGAGATACCAGTATTGGAAAGAATGACCTCACCATAATAGGGAACGGACTTCCTCGGTATACCGCCGGATGGAATAATACTTTCACCTACAAAGGCATTGAACTGAATATCTTCATTCAGGGAGTGTTTGGATTTGAAAAACTAAACTTTTTGTATGGAGCGGCCATGGCCAATGGCGGCGACTTCCGCCAGGCGATGCTCACGGATATCAAGAAAAGGTATATCCCCGGTGTGAATGAAACGTCAGATATTCCCGCTTTCAGCGGCACGACGGCGAATTACATACAATCTTCGAGATTTGTTTCCAAAGGAGACTTTATCCGGTTTAAAAATGTAAGTCTTGCTTATACGCTTCCCCGAACGCTGTTAAAAAATATTGCCTCGGTAAAATTCTTTGCCAGTGTTATGAACCTGTATACGATCACCAAATATAAGGGGATGGATCCGGAATCGGCAAATACCGGTTCAGGTAGCGATGCGGCACAAAATATTGATTATGGCGCCTATCCCATTCCGAGAACCTATACGGCAGGTATTACACTTACTTTTTAAATTTTTAAAAATATGGCCATGAAAAATAAATATTATTTTCTTCTGATATGGTTGATCTCATTAACCGCTTGCAAAAAATTTTTGCAGGAGAATCCGCAGGGCATCCTGATTGGAGATATTGCCCTGAGCAATGAAAACGGCCTGGAGGCCCAGTTAGCCGGCGCCTATTCTCCCTTAATGCAGGCATGGAGCAGCGGTTTTGCCAGCTCCGCCCAAATCGGATTATCCATGGGTGGTGATGATGTGACCACCCACCCTGTTTCAAACAAAGAGGATTTCCGCCAGTTTGATCAGTTGGCGGTCACTCCTGCCGATGCCCGGGCAGATGAGGTTTGGTCAGGCTGTTATAAATCCATTCAGTCCGCCAATAACATCATCAACAACTACGCAAAGGTAACTGGAGATCAGGACCATATCAATGAGATCGCGGGAGAGGCCTTCTTTCTCCGCGGTATGTGTTATTATTACCTCGTAAGATGGTGGGGAAAGATTCCGGTGGTCACGTCAGCAAACTTTGATCCCTCCATGCTGGAAATGCACAGCAGCGAAATAACGGATGTATATAAAATGATTGAAGACGATCTGACGAAAGCGGAAAATATGGTGGGGGACGTAAAACTGGCACCCGGCAGAATCAATAAAGGTACGGTGAAAGCCTATCTGGCCGACGTGTACCTGACGGAAAGCGGATGGCCGGTAAAGGACGCCACAAAAACAGCCCTCGCTGCTCAAAAGGCAAAAGAGGTGATGGACAATAAAGCAACCTACGGATTTGATCTGTACCAGGGTGATTTTAATAACATTTTTGCCGGCGGAACCCCGGAAGATGTGTTTGCGTTGCACACCGATCATGTTGCCATATCAAACGTATATTACGGCATGTCGGGAATGCCCGGCGATGAAGGCGGATGGGATGACTATTTCGCGGAGATCAATTTCTTTAATGACTTCCCCGCGGGTAACCGGAAGGATGGTACCTTTCTTACCTCCGTAAACGATGGCACTCTCCCGTGGCAGGATTTTGCAACCAAACATCCCTATTACCGGAAGTTCAGGATTCAAAGTGCGGACTCCATCAACTACGCATCCAATAGTCCGATCATCATGATGCGGTATGCAAATGTGCTGCTGGTATATGCCGAAGCCGAGGCAAGAAGTGTTGGCCCCGATGCGGGCGCCTATGATGCCATCAATGCAGTAAGGGACAGGGCCGGACTGGGTCCGTTGATGCCAGGTTTGAGCGCGGATGATTTCATAAAGGCAGTATTGGATGAACGCGGCTGGGAATTTGCAGCGGAATGGACGCGCTGGTTCGATATGGTGCGGACAGAAACGGTGGCGGAGGTTCTTTCCCACAGAAGTCCTAACGAAAACGTGAAGCTTCTTGGTGATCCCAGTGACAAAAAGAACTGGCTGTTCCCTATTCCCGGAACCGATAAAAGTAAAAGTCCTAATTTGTAAAAACCAGATGCCATGGCAATGCAGGAAATCAACAGTCCCGAATCCGCTATCTGTTGACTTCCTGCATTGCCGTTGCATTTTGCTAAAGCACCATCCTTTTTTAATGGGTATTATATACTCTAATCCTTGATTCAGTGAAACGCAGGTACTGTATCCTTTTGTTGTTTGCAACACTATTTTTTCATTACGATTTATTTGCCCAGAATACCATTCGTTTATGCAAACAAAATCATCATTACCTGGAGTATAATCAAAAGCCCATCGTTCTGATTACTTCCGGCGAACACTACGGCGCCCTGATTAACCTGGATTTCGACTATATTTCCTATTTCAATGCGTTGGAAAAGCAGGGAATGAACAATTCCCGAATTTTTTCGGGTGCGTACGTAGAAAGAAAAAAGGATATCGATTTCATGCAATATAATAACACCCTGGCGCCCAAGGAGAACCGGCTGATTGGTCCCTGGCAGCGGAGCAAGCAGGCGGGGTATATTCATGGCGGAACAAAGTTTGATCTGGACAGATGGGATAGCGAATATTTCAGCAGGTTAAAAGATCTCATACAGCAGGCAGGCAGGCGCTCTATTATAATTGAGTTTACGCTGTTCGGAAATCAATATGGCGATTCGATCTATTCCTATTCGCCCTTGTACGCGGATAATAACATACAGGGCGTTGGTTTAAAGGGAAAGAACCGGTTCCTTGATTTTCAATCGCTGAAAGATCCCGCGCTGGTTGGACGGCAAGACGCCATGCTGGTTAAAATGGTCAACGAATTAAATGCTTTTGATAACCTGTATTACGAAATTTCTAACGAGCCATATAACGAAGTGAAGGATTCGTCTGTAGTGGACAAATGGCATCGGCACATGGCGGCACTGATCCGCAAAACAGAGGAATCATTAGCAAAGAAACATCTTATTGCTTCGAATCAGGCCATCGTGGATGATAAAAGAGTAGACATTGCAAATTATCACTATGTGCATATATCCAATATTCCCGATTTCGACTCCCTCCTACTGCTTGATAAAGTAATCAGCATGGATGAAACCCTGGGCTCCCTGCAGAACGCAGACGTAAATGATGTGCGGGTGGAAGCCTGGGATTTCATTTTGCACGGTGGCGGAGCATACAACAACCTCAGCTGGGAATACAGCCCTGCCCTTCCGGGCGGCACCGCGGGCGCCGATACGATCCGGAATTACCTTCAGCATCTGCAGCAGTTTATCAGCGGATTCAGTTTTGTGCGCATGAAATATTCGCCTGGCCTGCTGGCAGAAAAACCGCACAAAGCCATTACCCGTGTACTTGCTGAACCCGGACAGCAATATGCCGTTTATATCCACCACAGCGACCCCACACAGGCCATTCCAAAGAGAGATCAGTTTATCAGCAAGTATGAGGCAAACAACGGATCCTTCCGGGATACAATCAGCTTATCGCTGCCTGCGGGAAGTTATACAGTGCATTGGTTTAATCCTGTAAAGGGTAGCTGGGCAGGGAGCTTTTCAATCCAAATACCTGAAAAAATGGAATATCGCTTTTTTACCGGTTTATATACAACAGATATTGCTCTGGGTATTTTAAGGAAATAAATAAAGATCAGTTCCCCGGTGTTGGGATATTTTCATTCCGGGAAAATACATTAAAGATACCAGTATGAATTATCTGAAACTCTTTCCTTTACTGCTGCTCATGACGCTTTCGGCAACGGCGCAGCCAATTTCCCTTTATCCGGGAAACCCGCATTATTTTCTGTATAATGGAAGGCCGACGGTGCTCATTACCTCCGCAGAGCATTATGGAGTCGTCATCAACGGCACACCGGATTATGAAAAATATCTGGATGTATTGCAGCGTAATCATTTTAATCTGACCCGGGTCTTTGCCGGCTCCTACTGCGAGAGCAATTATTATGAAGAGCATAAAGGTAAAACCCTGAAATGGGAGGAAGACCAGAACACGCTGGCTGTGAGACCCGGTAAATTACTGGCACCCTGGGCAAGGAGTAATGTGCCTGGTTATATGAACGGCGGCAACAAATTTGATCTGGATCATTGGGACACACTTTATTTTAAGCGGTTACGGGATTTTTGCCGGAAAGCTTCTTCCCGCGGAATCGTAGTTGAAATAGTATTTTTTTCTGCGAATTACGGAACTTCCAACTGGAAGCTATCCCCGCTTCACAAAGAAAACAATATTAATCTCACGCGAGATGTTCCGTATAATGAAATATATTCCCCTGCAAACAAGGACCTGATCCGGTATGAACTGGCGATGGCGCAAAAGATCGTGGAAGAGGTAA
Source organism: Chitinophagaceae bacterium (assembly GCA_041691395.1). Classification (GTDB taxonomy): domain Bacteria; phylum Bacteroidota; class Bacteroidia; order Chitinophagales; family Chitinophagaceae; genus Puia. The sequence continues at coordinate 13,817 of JBEPUT010000024.1, read as the reverse complement.
ACGAATTCGATAACGTCTATTTTGAGATTTGCAACGAGCCCTACTGGCTGAAAGGAATCCCAGAGGTGGAACCGTCCATTAAGGAACAGCAAGTGACGGATTCAATATATGAATGGCAAAAGAATATCGCCGGTACGGTAAAGCAAACGGAAAGAGGATTGTCAAAAAAACATCTTATTGCCCAGAATTTTGCGAACTACTATTTGAAAATTGAAAAGCCGGACAGTAATGTTTCCATTTTAAACTTTCATTACGCTTATCCCCCCAAAACCGTTACCGACAATTATGGATTAAACAAACCGGTTTCCTTTGATGAAACCTTTGATGGGGTGAACGCTTCCGGCAGACGGAGGGAAGCGTGGCCTTTCATGTTGGCAGGAGGGGCGGTATATGATAACCTGGATTGGTCCTTTGCCAACGATGATATGACCGGGATGGGGCTCCACGTGTACGGTAAGCAATTAAAGGGTGAAGCCGTATGGAAACAATTGGAGATCCTGCATCAAACCATGCAGCAATTTGATTTCGTACAGGCAAAGCCGATTGACAGTCTTTTCAGAAAGGGCTTGCCGGAGGGAGTTAGTGTATACGGACTTGGGATAAAGGGGAAAGATTATTTGCTCTATTGGTTAAAAACAAAAAAAGATTCACTGGCTGAATGGAATTGTCCCCTTCCTGCAGGACGATACCGTGTAAAATGGATGGACCCGGCAAACGGCCATATTACGGGAAAACAAATTATGGAGTGCACAGATAATCAGCTGACAATAAAAATTCCCCCTTTTGAAGACGACCGGATAATGCACATACAGCGTTTGCAATAAGACCTCAGGCCATGGCTTTATTGGTCGCCTCGTTTTTCCAGTTTTTATATCGCAGCGGTGGCATTTTCATTGTTGCCTTAAACTGCCTGTTAAAATATGACAGGCTGTTGAATCCGGATTCAAAACAGGCATCTGTTATGGAGCAGCTGCTATCGTTCAGCAATTTGCAGGCGTAGGAGATGCGGACCTCATTTAAGAACCGGACAAAAGTCTTCAAAGTTCTCGTTTTAAAATATCTGCAGAAAGACGTTTCTGTCATATTAGATACCCTGGCAACATCACTGATGCTGATGGGATCCTTAAAATGCTCGAAAATATACTGATTGATACGCTGCATCCGTTCTTCATCATAGCTGTGGTCATAAGAATAGTCTTTCGGTGTCAGATAAGAATAGTCTTTTGTTTCACTTAAAGTGATTAAAACATCCAGCAAAGTCAGCAGGGTTCTGGAATCATTCATGCGGTGCATTTTCGACAAAGTTCCGGAGAGTTTCTCCACCACGCGTTTTCCAAAGAGGATCCCGCGTTTTGATCTCTTGAGCAAATGATCTACCGGAAGCAATTCGGGAATATTGAAAAAAGTATTCCCCAGAAATCCTTCCGTAAATTGTAAAATAAGTCCGAAGGGTTTACAAAAGGGATGTTCACGCGCAAACTGGGTATGCTCCTGTAACACATGCGGAAAATCGGCACCCAGCATCACCAGATCTCCTTCGTTAAATTCCCGGAAACCCTGCCCGATCACACCGGTTGTTTTTCCTTTGATAAAATAGATCAGCTCTACCTCCGGATGGTAATGCCAGGGCGTTGCTAATCCGAAAGGCTCCCATTTTAAAACAAAGCAACGGTTAACCTGCGGATTTATTAAACGGTAAGAAGGAATGGACATATGACTTAAATTTTCACAAAAGCAGTACAGTTACCGAATTTAAGACAATATCGTTAAATTTCCGGACAAGATTGGGGTAAAAAATATACGTTCTAATGTTGACATTTGATCTGAACTAACAGTAGAAAATTGAAGTTGGGCATCAGCACATATTCGTTTCCATGGAGCGTCGGCATTTCCGGATTTCTTCCACCGTGTCCGATGACCACAGGAGAACTGATCAGCTATGCTGCAGGGAAAAAAGTCAAACATCTCCAGTTTGCCGATAATCTCCCGCTACACCGGCTCCCCGAAATGGAGTTGGGTCTTATGGAGGGTTTGGCGGCGGAAAACGGCATTCAGATAGAAGTAGGCTTGCGGGGATTGACCTTTGATCACGTACTCTTATACCTGCGCCTCGCAGAGAGATTTCATTCTCCTTTCATCAGGGCGGTTATAGACGGGCCGGGGTTTGAACCGGACGCAGATACGGTGGTCGACACGATTTTAAAGCTTTTGCCCTTTCTGGATAAAGCCGGAATTGTACTCGCTATTGAAAATCATGATCGGTTTGCTGCAGCGACAGTGGAACAAATTATCCGGCGAACCAGTCCTGGTCTGGTAGGAATATGTCTGGATACCGCAAACTCCATTGGAGCTAATGAAGGATTTGGTCAGATTCTGCCCGTTTTGCTACCTTATACTATCAACCTCCATATAAAGGATTTTACCATTCAACGGGTGCCTGATAAAATGGGTTTCCTCGTGAAAGGAGCGCCGGCGGGAGACGGAATGCTGGCAATACCTGATCTTTTACAGGAGGTGAAAGCCCATGGAAAATGCATATCGGCGACGCTGGAAATATGGATGGAGCCGCAGAAAACAATAGAAGAAACGATTTTTAAAGAAAAACAATGGGTGGACAGAAGTTTAGATTACCTTAAAAAATATATAGCATGATTAAAATTGTATTGGTAGGAGCCGGCGGAAAGATGGGGATTCGCATTGCAGATAATTTTCTGAAATTGCCTGAATATTTGCTGAATTATCTTGAAATAAGTGAACCGGGAATTCAACAACTTGGGGATCGTAATATACAGATCAGCGTACAGGAAGAGGTTATACCGGTTGCGGATGTAGTCATTCTTTCTGTACCAGACGTATTAATTGGCGGCATATCGGATGAAATAATACCAAAAATGAAAACCGGTGCCTTGGTCATGACGCTGGATCCGGCGGCACCGCTGGATCATGTTATTTGTCACCGGGATGATCTGGGATATGTAATTGCGCATCCCTGTCACCCCTCTGTTTTTAACTGGGAGCCGACGGAGACCGCATTTCGGGATTTTTATGGCGGCGTATCAGCGAAACAGTCCATCGTTGTTGCGCTGATGTCCGGCAAAGAGAAAGATTATACACTGGGTGAAAAAATTGCGCAGGACATGTACGGACCCATTAAGACCACTCACCGGATCACGCTGGAACAAATGGCTATACTGGAACCGGCCATGGTGGAAACGCTGGCACAGACTTCCATGGAAGTGATCCGCGACGGATATGAGCACATTCTTAAACTGGGTGTACCGGAAACGGCAGCAAGGGATTTTGTGCTGGGGCATCTGCGGATTCAGATAGCCGTTCTTTTTAAGGAGGTGAACGGCACATTCTCTGATGCTGCCTATAAGATCAGCCGGCGTGCGCGGCCTATTCTGTTTAAAGACAACTGGCAAAAAATATTCGACATGGATAATATCAGGGAACAGGTAAAAGACATTACAACCGAAACCTATTGAGCGTATTCACAGAAGATCCTTTCAAAACTTCGCAGGACGCAAAAAATCTATTCCATGCTTAAAGGAGCAATCATCGGTACGGGTTTTTGGTCGCGCTTTCAGCTTGCTGCCTGGAAGGAATTAGAAGGAGTGGAAATAACGGCGCTGTGCAACCGCACAACGTCAAAAGCAGAAGCGCTGGCTGAGGAATTCAAAATAGCCAAAGTGTACACGTCGGCTCAGGAGCTGCTGACCGGTGAGGCATTGGATTTTGTGGATATTATCACCGATGTTGATACCCACGCCCTGCTTACCAGGCTGGCTGCGGAACATCATGTAGATGTAATTTGTCAAAAGCCGATGGCATCTACGCTAAACGATGCCAGGTGCATGCTTGACATCTGCAGGCAGCAGAAAGTAAAATTGTTTATCCATGAAAACTTCCGATGGCAGGTCCCGATACGGGCATTAAAGGAATCCCTCGAATCGGGGATCATCGGAAGGCCGTTTAAAGCGCGCGTTTCTTTCTGCTCGGCGTTTCCTGTATTTGAAAACCAGCCATTCCTGAAAGATCTGGATCATTTTATTCTTACTGATATCGGCTCCCATATCCTGGATGTTTGCCGGTATTTGTTCGGAGAAGCTAAAAGCCTGTATTGCATTACACAGCGCGTTAATAAAGATATTAAAGGCGAGGATGTTGCGAATGTGCTGATGCTAATGGAAAGCGGACTGCATTGTTTCGCAGAAATGTCTTATGCCAGTATGCTGGAAAAAGAAGCCTTCCCCCAGACTTTAATACTGATTGAAGGAGAAAAAGGTTCTGTGAAACTCGGGCATGATTTCGAAATAAAGATCACCACGGTTCAGGGAACAAATCGCAGGGTGATTCAGCCAAAATTATACGACTGGGTTGATCCCGCTTATGCGGTGGCTCATTCCAGCATTGTGGATTGTTGCCGGGATATCCTCAGCGGTTTGCAGGGAGGCAGGGCCGAAACAACCGGCGAAGATAATTTTCGTACCGTTCAATTGCTGTGGGCCGCTTACGCCTCTGCGGAAACAGGAAAAACAATATCCTTTTGATGCTGCGACTGGAAAACATATCAAAATATTTTCCGGGGGTCAGGGCCCTTCAGGAAGTGTCGCTGGAAATAAAAGCGGGGGAAGTGCATGCCCTTTGTGGTGAGAACGGCGCCGGGAAAAGCACGCTCATGAATATCATCGGCGGCAACCTGTCCCCGGATCATGGTAATATTTACTGGAAGGGAAACCCGGTTCAAATCAAAACCGTGGGAACAGCCCAGGAACTTGGAATCAGCATTGTTTACCAGGAAAAGAGTTTGGTAGATTCGCTGAGCGTGGCAGAAAACATTTTTCCTGTTAATCAACCGAGGAACTCCTTTGGCCTGATTGATTCCCGGGCGCTTTTTAGCAGAACAAAACAGCTGATGGATCAGCTGATGTTGGATAACCTGGCGCCGCAAACCGTTGTCGGGAACCTCCCTGGCGCGCAAAAGGGCATGGTTGAAATAGCCAAAGCACTGGCCAAAAATCCTTCCCTGCTGATTCTCGATGAACCAACAGCCTCGCTCACGCACCGGGAAACTGAAGTGCTGTTCCGGATCATCCGTCAGTTGAAAGCAGCCGGGGTTGCCGTTATCTATATTTCCCACCGGATGGCGGAAATAAAACAAATTGCGGATGTGATCTCCGTTTTGAAAGACGGGAAATACCAGGGAACTGTGTCTGTTCACGCGCCTGCAGAACAAATTGTGCGGATGATGGTGGGCCGTGATCTGGAACTGGCGCAATACCGGTCTCATGCAGAACAAAGGACAAAACTGGAAGTAAAAAACCTGAATGGCAAAGGGTTCCGCCACATATCTTTCAAATTGAACCGGGGAGAAATCCTGGGTTTCGCGGGCTTGTCGGCCTCGGGCAGGTCAGCGATGGCAAGAGCCCTTTTTGGCGATGCTGAAATTACCGGCGGAGAATTATTCGTTGATGAAAAACAAATTTATCTCCGGAATCCGGTTGATTCCATGCGGGCGGGCATTGCGTACATTCCGGAAGACAGAAAGACGGAAGGACTGTTCATGGACAGATCCGTAGCGGATAATATCGGTTCGGCCAGTATGCAGCACGGACTGTACAGAAAGAAAGCCGCTTTAACGGAAGCAGAAGAATTGATCCGGAAATTTTCTATACGAACACCTGAGGCAAAGAATGTGGTAAGTAAGCTGAGTGGGGGGAATCAGCAAAAAGTAGTCATTGCAAAATGGCTTTCACTGGATCCGGATATCCTAATTGTGAACGAGCCCACCAATGGCGTGGACGTGGGTGCCAAAGCCGAAATCTATGAGATTTTAAGAGCAATGACGGCCAGGGGAAAAAGCATTCTGATGATATCCAGCGAGCTTCCGGAATTATTGCTGCTGGCCGACCGCATTGCCGTCATGTACAACGGCAGCATAATAAAGATTTTACATCATGAAGAAGCCACGGAGGATAAAATTGCCTCGCTGGCTTCGGGTATGGAAGAGGTTCAAAATTAAAACGCATGCCGTTAAAAGAACGATTGCAGGAAAGGGTCTTTTCCCTGGGTGTCAGCATTGTTATACTTTGCCTGGTATTGACCTTTGCATTCCCTTCAGGCTTTCCCAGCATCGGGAATTTTTCACAGTTATTGCTTAATCTCTCCATTGATACGATCGTTGCGGTGGGCATGATGATTTTGATGATTGGTGGCATGTTTGATTTATCCGTCGGATCCGTAGTTGCCTTTGCGGGTGGACTGGCAGGATATCTGATGTATTATCATCAGGTGAATTTCCTGATCGCCATTGCGGCGGGCATCGGTGGATCAGTACTGATCGGATTTTTGAACGGATGGCTTGTGGCCAAAGCAGGAATCAACCCGATGATTCAAACACTGGCCATGATGGGCGTTGTACGGGGACTGGCCCTGATGCTGAGCGGAGCCGGCATACAGAATTTTCCTTATTCATTTATTTATATCGGGCAATCGAAATTATTAGGATTGCAGGCTCCGGTCTGGTATATGTTTGCCATTCTTTTATTGTTTGCTTTTCTCAGCAGGCGGACGGTATTCTTCAGGCGGTTCTATTTTATTGGCGGGAATGAAAAGGCCGCAAGACTATCCGGGATCAGCGTGGAGAAAATGAAAATATGGGGCTTTGTCATTTCTGCGTCATTGGCCGGTATTGCGGGAATACTCCTGTCTTCCCGGCTGGGCGCAGCCTTGTCAACATCCGGAGCCGGGCTCGAGCTAAGAGTGATCACCGCCGTCATACTCGGAGGAGCCAGTCTCTCCGGGGGATATGGAAAGATATGGGGCGCTTTTTTAGGCGTTCTCTTTATGGCGCTTATCAATAACCTGCTCATCCTTAGCCGTGTTTCCGGTTACTGGCAGCAGGTAATATTGGGTATTATCCTGATCGCAGCAGTCGGCCTGGATCAGTGGATGTTAAAGAAATTGGGAAAATAAATTTACTATGTATCGTTTGCTGGTGCTATTCGCTTTCTTGTTCATGCTGGGATGTGAGCCACCCCCGCGACCTGGTGATACTGCAAAAAAAGAAAAAAACGGAGCGGATAAATTCATTACGTCCGATGAAGTGTCTCCAGATGAAGAATATGTCATGGTTACGACAGCGATTAATCTACCCCTGTATGTGAATCACGATCAGAAAGCTTTTATGAAATGGGGAAAAAAGATGGGCGTACGAACGTCTGTATTAGGACCCTCCGAATGGGATGTTCCCGGAGAAATTTCAACCATTGAACAGGTTATCCCGGGTAAGCCTGCCGGCTTGCTGATCAATGGAACGGATCCGGGAATAGCGGAAGCCATAAGGAAGGCGGTGGATGCGGGCATCCCCACCATTGTGTACGATTCGGAAATCCCAAACTCGGGTCGTGACTGTTTTATTGGCAGTGACTGGTACGAAATGGGCAGATTGCAGGGTGAGCGGATGGCCCTGCTGGTTAAGGGCAAAGGCAAACTCGCCTGCATCGGCATTTTGGGTATGGAGAATATGGAAGCCGGCTTCCGGGGATTTCAGGATGCAATAAAAAAATATCCCGGGATTGAGTTTGTCGGAAAGTTTGACGATAAAGCAAACGTGGAAACGGCTGCTAAAATTACGGCTGACCTGCTGACGGCTCATTCCGATCTGGCAGGAATCGGAGGATTTGATTCTAATTCAGGTCCGGGTATGGCACTGGCCGTGAAAGAGGCAGGCAAATCCGGTAAAATAAAACTGACCTCGGTAGATGCAGAACCCGAAAACCTGAAACTGGTAAAAGAAGGGGTTATCGATTACCTGGTGGGACAGAAAAGAGAATTATTCAGCTGGCTGGGAGCGCAATTATTATTCGATATGCGCCATAAAACCCTGCCCTTGTCTGCAAATGATGCCAGGGCGGGCGTCATTCCCATACCTTCCACCATCATTACCGGGGCCATTGAAATTGATAAAAACAATGTAGATCAGTTTATGCAAAAATAAATGCAGATGCCCGACTCTGAATTTAAAATACCCTTCGATGCCTCATTGTATCCGGTCAGGGAATTAAGAGCCGGTAATTTAACCTGCCTGTATGAAAACGGGAATTTACGCAGGATCAAAAAAGGTCAGACAGAAATTCTCCGTATGATCTATGCTGCGGTCCGCAATGAACACTGGGATACGGCGTCTTATTCCATCGAAAATGAAAATATTGAACAATCAGAAAAGAGCTTCCGTATAACGTATACGGCAGTTTATCGGTATTTGTCAGTCGTTTATCAGGCCGACATCCTGATGGAAGGGAAGGAAGACCATTCGATTGCCTTTACGATGAGTGGTAAAGCGGTTAGGGCATTCCAACGAAACCGTATCGGGTTATGCGTGCTCCATCCAGTAAAAGAATGCAGGGGAATACCTGTCACGATAAACCATGGAGCAGGAAAAAACGATCAGCGTTCATTTTCAAATACGATAAGCCCGCATCAGTTGTTTACGGAAATCCGGCAAATGGACTGGACAACCCGCAACAATATCAAAGTGACGCTTTTTTTCGAAGGCGATCTTTTTGAAACGGAAGACCAGCGCAACTGGATGGACGAATCATATAAAACCTATGGCACACCATTGACGCTTCCCATTCCGGTGTCGATCCATCCGGGCGAAAGAATACAGCAAGGCGTTATCCTGAAAGTCACCGTTCCGGATCCGGACCTACCCGTCGGCCTGATTCCGTCTATCTCCGGTAAGGGGAAAAAAGTTCCTTTCCCCAAAATAGGATTTGCCCGGAATGGATCGTCCTGCCAATTATCTCCTGAAGAAATAATCATATTGAGAAAACTTCCGTTTGAGCAGTATCGGGTGGAAATATATTTCGGAAACGCACACTGGAAAGAACAACTGCTTAAATATATTTCTGAAGCCCGCCAGTTAGAAACGAAGCTGGAACTCATCCTGTTTTTCACCTCATCATTTGAATCGGAAATGATGGATCTGCTGGCTCAGCTGAAAGGTAAAGACCGGTACATAGCAAGCATTCTCCCTTTATATGACGGATACCAGGTCACCCCCGACTTTTTATCGGAATACGGGTATCCGATTCTAAAAAAGACTTTTCCGGCCATAGAAATCGGATACGGCACGGATGGACACTTCACGGAATTGAACCGTCAGCGACCAGCCGGAGAATCATTCGACTTTGTGAGTTTCAGTTGCCATCCACAGGTGCATGCAAAAGATACCAGAACGCTGATGGAGAACCTGGCAGCGCTTCCGGATATTATTGAAACGATACGGTCATTCACGGAAAAGCCCATAGTTGTTTCACCGGTCAGTTTCACCAAGCTTAAAAAACCGGATGCGGCAAACATGGGTGTTCCGGAAGAACCGGCAGACATTCGCCAGACGCAATGGTTCGGGGCAGCATGGACCTTGTTATGTTTATACTTTCTTCATGGCGCAGATCGCATCAGCTTTTATCAAACCAACGGAGAGCACGGAATCCCGGATAATGGAACCGGGGGACCAATATATACAGTGTTGTCCGCACTGAAGATGTTTCGGCCGGTATGGATGCAATTGGAAAATGATGAGGCGCCCAGAAAAATCATATTTGAAAACGGACAGAACCAAAAACTTATTTTCCCGCTTGCCCCTGAATATGGAAATATCAATTCCGGAAATAATATATAAACTGGTATTATGATTTTAATTCTTAAAAGAACTGTATTGCTATTCGTATCTGTCTTTTCATTTGTTGTCTTATTTTCACAAAGCGGTCCGGAACGCGGACGGATAAGAGTTACAGCAGACGGGCATTTCCTGGAATATAGCGATGGCACCCCGTTTTTCTGGCTTGGAGACACCGGATGGGAGTTGTTTTCAAAATTAAAGAAGGAAGAAATTGAAAACTATCTTGACAACCGGAAGAAAAAGGGATTTAATGTGATCCAGTGTGTGATCCTTCACCGGACTCCGGATCGGTATGGCGACCTTCCACTATATAACAATGATCCGGAAAAACCGGTGGAAAAATACTTTACCCTGGTTGACTGGGTTGTGAAGAAGGCTCAGGAAAAAAATATGATCCTGGCGATCCTGCCCTGCTGGGGAGAAATGGTGACCGGCATACGCAGTAAGGTTCCACCCATATTCAACAAAGCAAACGCGTATGCATTTGGACTGTACCTGGGAAACCGGTACAAAGATTATCCGAATATCATTTGGGTGGCCGGTGGAGACAATCCGGCTTTTGTTGACAGTGCCGACTGGCGGCCCGTGTTCCGGTCCATGATAAAAGGCATAAGAACGGGAACAGGCAATCAGGCACTGGTAACTTACCATCCCTGGGGCGAAAATTCGTCAACCGTTTATTGGAAGAATGAAAATACCCTCGACTTTAATATGATGCAGTCAGGCCACAGAACCCATGATCTGCCGGTTTGGGAATGGGTGAAGAGAGACAGATCCTATTCGCCGGCAAAGCCTGTTCTCGATGGTGAACCCAACTATGAAGACCATCCGGTGAACTGGGATAATAAAAACGGATATTTCCGAGCCTATGATGTACGCAAACAACTTTACCGCTCTGTTTTTGCGGGCGCATGCGGGGTCACTTATGGCCATCATGCCATCTGGCAGTTTTATAGCAAGACGGACAAGAAGCCAATCACTTTTGCTGACAGATATTGGACGGAAGCCCTGGACCGGCCCGGCGCATTTCAGGCAGGGTATTTGAAAAAACTGATTGCATCCCGTACAATTAACGACCGGATCCCCGATCAGTCAATTATTGAAGCCGGCCAGGGGAAAAGGGGTGAATACATTACTGCATTCCATGGGGCCGACAGTAATTATGCCATGGTATATTTGCCCGTTGGGAAAAGAATAGGCATCAATCCCTCTGCAATTAAAGGAAGCAAAATAGTTGCCTGGTGGTTTAATCCGAAAAGCGATCAGGCAATAAGAATTGGTTTATTCATAAAGAAGCGTGTACTGTTTTTCACTCCGCCCGACACCGGCAGCGGAAACGACTGGGTGCTTGTAATGGATAATGCAAATACACGAGTGAATGAACCTGGTAAATAGGATCGGTCAGATATATAAAAATTAGGAGGAGGCCTTTTGATTATCGAAGGACTTTGGCGAGCCTAAAGCGCCGCAACGGCAAACATCATGTTGTTAGTCGGGAAGCTGACATCTAACTGGCAACCCTTGCCCGGTTCGGTTATGAATTCTACCTGGCCTTTATACAGCGCAGCGCGGCTGTTGATATTGGCGATTCCGATGCCTTCGGCTTTTCTTGCGCTGTCGAAACCAATCCCGTTATCCGAAATGGTCAGAAAGAGGTCTTTACGCGTCTGGGAAAGAGTAATTTGTATTGCGGAAGCCCTAGCATGCTTCAGAATATTATTCAATTGCTCCTGCAATATCCGGAATATATTCAGTTTGAATTTGACATTCAGTTTCTCTTCCAGGGACGGATCCAGCGTGCTGAATATTCTTACCGGGCTCGATTCCATGGTATCCCGGCTGATTTTCGAAATCGAAGGCAGGAGTTCAAATCCCTCCTCTGATTTTTCTGTGAGGCCCCGGGTGAGTTTTCTGATCTCATCGACCGCCGTGCGGGTATATTCCAATGAATGCACCAGGTAAATATCTCCGTTTTTTAAATCTTTTCTGGCCATGCCCAGATATAATAAGGAGGCCACCAGCAACTGGTTGATATTGTCATGCAGCTCCTTTGCGATGTCTGATCTTTCCATTTCCTTGGCATCCACAATGGCCTCGATCGCCTGTCTTTCTTTTACGAGGGTGGACCGTTGAAGGCCTTCCAGTTTTTTCAACTTGCTGATGTCATGAATGACCCCGATCATCCGTATTGCTTTTCCCTCAAAATCCCTTAATACATTTGAGCGGATCATTACCAGGCCCGGCGACCCGTCGGGGCACAGAAAGGGAAAGGAAAAGCTCCACTTCTTTTTATCGGATGCAAGAATGCTTTTCCTCCGCTTTTGCAGGCTTTCTTTTTCTCCCGGCGAAAAATATGCAGTCCAATCCGAAAAGCTGATTCTGAAATTTGGCAAAGAATATCCAAACACTCTCTCGTAACTCGCGCCAAAGGAGATCAGGTCAGCCACAATGTCCCAGTTCCAGATCACATCGTACGAGTTGGCGGTGATCGACTGTATCCAGTCCATATTGTCCGCCTGCTGTGCGTCTGATTTGGATTGTGCAATAATTATATCCCCGGCTACCCGTTTTTCATTGCGGGCATCAATTTTCTTTTGTCTCAATAACTTTATTTTCAGATCCCCAAGGCTCATGATGGAGTTGGGGATTCCTCTACTGTCCATAAAGATGACGGAATTGATTTCACAGGGCCTTGATTTTCCATTTTTCTGAATAATGGAAACAGTAGCTTTCGCTTTCCCAACCGCCTTTCTGTCTTTTTGCATTCGTTTATAGGCATCTTCCGATATGAGGAAAATATCGTTCCGGTTCTTGCCCATTAATTCCTTTTTGGAGTAGCCCAGCAATTTGCAGGCGGCCCGGTTAGCCGTTACGATCCGGCCATCGGAGACAATAAAAATAATATTTGCCTGTAAAGAATGTTCGAAGGCCTGCTGATAAAGACGTTCGGGGTCAGAGATTAGTTTCATAGCTTTAAAATAAAATGGGGCGAAGGTACGATATTCTCGGTACTCAGAGGCACCTTGTATTTCAATGACAGAGATACCCTGATTTATAGGACAGCTTACAAACAGGATGTTCTATATTTTTTTCGTTGGAAAGGTCGTTCCTTACATACAGGTAAACCATTAGATTAAGACATCCTATCCTCACCGGCCGCTTATGTAATGAAAGCGATTTTTGCGTCACTAACCCGAATCCTTATGCGGCAAGCATATATTCAGAGAAAATGAACCGCTTTAACCTCTTAAATTTACCTATGCGTACGATCATGACCGTTCTGCCATAATCTTATATTTTGCTGCCCAAAGCCAGGTAAAAAACTAAATGCAGAAACCAGCATCCAGGATGTGACCATGCCGGTAGGTTGGCACCCATAATCTCACCTGTATGTATGCATGTAGCTCGTAGGCGTTGCCAAGAAGTCTTTTTTCGCCGACCCGTTCTTGAATTTCTATATGGAAATCTGAAAAGCCTGTAAGTAATTTAGTCTTACCAGCTTCGGAAAATCTCCCTTGAACCCGTGAGATACATTTCCTGATAGCCTTTCATAGCCTCTTCCATTTTCTTCATGACCTCCGTGTCCTTTTGCATTTTCTCCCAGCTTTGTTCGTAAGCTGCCAGGTTTTCATATTCACTTATCATGACCACCCGGTTGTAAGAACCGGTCATATCCGTCAGGATATGTTTGACATCGGGACTATCCTTCATGGCTTCCTTGAATTTTTTGGCGACCTTGGAGGCGTTCCCGGGTTTACAAACGAAAGTGTCGTGGACCTGTATCATAAGTTTTTTATAAATACTCCATCAAATTATCGGCCAGAATGTCTGCCATAATAGCGAATCGAATCTATAAAGAGCAGGCCGAGATGATGAACAATCCAACTGCCATCCGTGCAATTGCCTCAACAAATGGCCGTAACCGATTGGCAATTATTATACCCCGTCATCGTGTAATTGGTAGCGACGGAAGCATGATAGGATTTGCTGCCGGAGTGGAAAGGAAAAAATGGTTCTGAATTCCGAAAGGAGTAATTCAGAAACACCGGCAGGATGTTTGTTCTGATAATTCCTATTTTACCACTATCTCATCGGAATAAATGCTGACCAGTTCTCCGCTGCGTAT
>JBEPUT010000023.1:0-71818 GCA_041691395.1 Chitinophagaceae bacterium | reverse complement strand
TGCGCTCCTCCCATGGAATAACGGTCAAAAAAGAAAAACAATCCCGTCCGGCTTTTTTTCCTGAGTAGGGCCAGCGGGTATAGGAAAATGACCGACGGAAGCCAGGTAATTCCGAGAAGTATCCTAAAGATTTTTATTTTCGTGATGTTGTGCATGTTTGTTGCTGTGGAATACCGGCCAGTCAATTGTTCGCAAATATATTATAACCTGATATGTCCGATTCATTCAATTACGGTCAGGATACCCTTACACCGGGTAAAGCCGTTGCGATGGCGAGGGGACTCCTCTTCGGATCCATCAATCCGGCGGCCGCAAAGAAAATCCGGGACAGCCTGGATCAGGTAGCTGAAATTGTTGCCCAAAATAAAACCGTTTACGGCATCAACACTGGTTTTGGTATTTTGGCGGATACCAGGATCTCGGAAGAAGACACCCTGATCCTGCAGCATAAAATCCTGCAAAGTCACAGCGTGGGCGTAGGCAGGCCCATATCTCCTTTCCTGGCCAAGCTGATGATGATTACCAAGGTCCATGCCCTGGCCAGAGGATATTCCGGTATTCATCCCGAAACGCTGAAGCGCATCCTGTGGCATATTGAGACCAACCTCATTCCGGTGGTTCCGGAGAAAGGTTCCGTTGGCGCTTCGGGCGATCTCGCTCCGCTGGCACATCTTTTCCTGCCGCTGATAGGCCTGGGTGAAATTTGGGTTGACGGCAAAATCTTTCCGGCTGCTGCGGTGCTCGCGGAGAATGGGCTGAAACCCCTGAAACTCGGACCTAAAGAAGGCCTAGCGCTCATCAATGGAACCCAGTTCATGCTGGCCTATGCGATTGCCGGCGTGGAGCGACTCCATTATTGCCTGGAAGCCGCAGATCTGATCGGCGCCATGAGCCTGGAAGCGCTTACGGGCACCAAAGCGCCATTTGATAAACGGCTCCATGATCTGCGTCCCTTTAAAGGAAATCAACTGGTCGCCCAAAGGCTGCGCCTGCTGCTGGGGGGATCGGAGATTATGCAGAGCCATGTGGATTGTGGCCGGGTGCAGGATCCCTATTCCCTGCGATGTATGCCCCAGGTGCACGGCGCCAGCCGGAATGCCTGGCTGCATTTAAAGGAAGTCACGGATATTGAACTGAATTCCGTTACCGACAATCCCCTTATTTTTTCTGCCGGCGACACCATCAGCGGTGGCAATTTTCACGGCCAGCCGCTGGCCATTCCGCTGGACTATGCGGCCATTGCCGCTGCCGAAGCCGGCAATATTTCCGACAGAAGAAGTTACCTGCTGCTGGAAGGTAAATGGGGGCTTCCCCTGCTGCTGATGAAAGACGTGGGTCTCAACAGCGGATTCATGATTCCCCAATATACCACGGCCGCCCTGGTGACTGAAAACAAAACCCTGTGTTTTCCTGCAAGCGCCGACAGCATTCCCACTTCGCTGGGACAGGAGGACCATGTAAGCATGGGCAGCATCAGCGGCAGAAAACTCGAACAGATCCTCGAAAATCTGGAATATATTTTATCCATTGAACTGATGACGGCCTGCCAGGCCATTGAATTCCGCCGGCCGCTGCGCAGCAGTAGCGTGCTGGAACATGCTCATGAATTTGTGAGACAACAGGTGAGTTTTGCCAAAGAAGACCGGATCTTTGCAGAAGACATAAGAAGCATCAAAAGTATGATCTGCCAATTCAATCTGGTGGAAAGTGTAAACCGCTTTGCAGAACAAAACAATATGGAACTGAACAGGGGATTTGAATCTTTCTCCCTTTAAACATATTTAAAATCTATCGTTAACTTACCTGACATCTCCATCCACCATCAATTATATACCAGCCACCGCTCATGTACGATCCCGTAAAATACAAAACCCCCACAGGTCCGTCACTACGCTGCAAAGGCTGGATCCAGGAAGCTGCCCTGCGCATGCTCCTGAACAACCTGGACCCTGAAGTGTCGGAACGTCCGGAAGAGCTGATTGTATACGGCGGCCGGGGCAAAGCAGCCCGGAATTTTCAGGCGCTGGATGATATCCTGGCCTTGTTGCAGGATCTGGAAAATGACGAAACCTTACTGATACAAAGCGGGAAACCGGTAGCCCGCATGAAAACGCATCCGGATGCACCGCGCGTGCTGATCTCCAATTCCCAACTCGTTCCGAAATGGGCCACCTGGGAGCACTTCGACCTGCTGGAAAAAAAAGGATTGATGATGTATGGACAAATGACAGCCGGTTCCTGGATCTACATCGGTTCCCAGGGTATTGTACAGGGAACTTATGAAACGTATGCGTCGCTGGCTGCCAAACATTATCAGGGTTCATTGAAAGGAAAATTAAATGTTACCGCCGGACTCGGCGGCATGGGCGGCGCCCAACCGCTGGCCATTACTATGAATGAAGGCGTAGCTCTTATTGCCGAGGTGGAATACTGGCGCATTCAAAAAAGGCTGGAAACAAAATACCTGGATTACGGAAGCCGGAACCTGGATAAAGCCATCGATCTGGCGGTCATTGCCAAAGCAGAGGGCCGGGCAGTTTCCATCGGAGTCTGTTGTAATGCGATTGATCTGCTGGCAAGATTGCTGGAAAGAAATATAGTTCCCGATACGCTGACCGACCAGACGTCCGCCCATGACCCGCTGATTGGTTACTGGCCCCACCAGGTGACCCCCGAAGAGGCCAAAAAGCTCAGGAGGGATAGTCCGGATCAATATCTGGAACTGGCCTATGACTCCATGAAACTGCACGTGGAGCTGATGCTTCATTTGCAACAGCTGGGCGCCATCACCTTCGACTATGGCAATAATATCCGGGCCCGGGCATTGGAACGGGGTTTACAAAACGCGTTTGATTTTCCCGGCTTTGTACCCGCTTACATTCGTCCGCTTTTCTGTGAAGGGAAGGGCCCTTTCCGGTGGGTTGCCCTGAGCGGGGATCCGGATGATATTGCCGTTACCGACGAAGTGATTGCCGGCCTGTTTCCGCAAAATAATTCCCTTCAGCGCTGGCTGAAACTCGCCAGGGAAAAAATTGTCTTTCAGGGTCTTCCAGCCCGGATCTGCTGGCTTGGACAGGGAGAAAGAGAAAAGGCGGGACTGGCATTCAATGAACTGGTCAGAATAAAAAAACTGAAAGCACCCATAGTGATCGGACGGGACCACCTCGATACCGGTTCCGTGGCCAGCCCCAACCGGGAAACGGAATCCATGGCGGACGGCAGCGATGCTGTAGCCGACTGGCCCATCCTCAACGCGCTCGTAAATACTGCAGGCGGTGCCAGTTGGGTCAGCCTGCATCAGGGGGGCGGGGTTGGCATGGGATACAGCATACATGCCGGCATGGTGATCGTTGCCGATGGAACCGATGAGGCAGCTGCGCGACTGAGCAGGGTACTGCGGAATGATCCGGGGCTGGGTGTTATCCGTCATGCTGATGCCGGTTATGAACTGGCACAACAAACAAAGTATAAATTCAATCTTTGATCATACTTCATGGCCAGCCGGATTCTCACCCATATCAAACAGCTCATCGGCACCCGCGAAATTTCAAAACCCCTTTTCGGAATTGAACTCGCCGGGCTCCCCGTACTAAATAACGCCTACCTGATCACGGAAGGAGAGGAGATTGCAGGGTACGGAAGAATGGCCGACCTGCATCAGGACCACTCGAAGCTACCCGCGGAGGAAACGGATTGTAGCGGACGCCTGGTGTTGCCCTGCTGGTGTGACAGTCACACCCATCTGGTATTTGCGGGCAGTCGCGAAAACGAGTTCGTGGACCGGCTGCGGGGATTATCCTATGCCGAGATCAACGCCCGGGGAGGTGGTATTCTCAGCACGGTGCAGCAGGTAGCCGAAACCACGGAAGATGAACTCTTTCAACTGGCCTGGAAACGACTGGGTGAAATCAGCCGGCTGGGCACCGGCGCCGTGGAAATTAAAAGCGGTTATGGATTGACGGTAGAAGGCGAGCTGAAAATATTGCGGGTGATCAAAAAACTCAAACAGAAATCCGCGCTCTCCATCCGCTCCACCTTTTTAGGCGCCCACAGCTATCCGCTGGCCTATCGCGAAAACCACGAAGGCTATCTGCGGCTGATTATGGATGGCATGCTCCCTGTGATATCCAGGGAAAAACTAGCCGACTACATCGATGTGTTTTGTGAAAAAGGATTTTTTAGCCTTTCGGAAACAGAAAGCATTTTGAAAGCCGGCCTGCGCCATGGATTAAAACCCAAACTGCACTGTAACCAGCTCAGTAGTATAGGCGGCATACAGACGGGCATTAAACTGAATGCGGTTTCACTCGATCACCTGGAAGTGGTGTTGAAAGAGGACCTGGAGAGCTTTAAAACGACCTCCTGGAAAGGATGCTGCACCCTGCTGCCCACATCCGCTTTCTTCCTGGGCCTCCCTGCGCCCCCGGCCAGAAAGCTTGTTGAAACGGGATGCGCAGTCGCCCTGGCCTCTGATTACAATCCTGGATCTTCTCCCGGAGGCAATATGAACCTGGTGGTTTCATTAGCCTGTATTCAAATGAACCTGCTGCCGGAAGAAGCCATAAATGCAGCAACCCTCAATGGCGCCTTTGCCATGGAACTGGACGATTTCTGCGGCAGCATTACGCAGGGAAAACTCGCCAGCCTGATCATTACCCGTCCCATGCCATCTCTGGCTTACATGCCCTATGGCATTGGTTCAAATCATATTGATCAGGTAATGATCCGTGGAGAATTCATCAGTTAATAGATCGTATATTCGGCAGATACTTGAATAAGCAGGCATCCATGGCATTATCCAGAAAAAAAAATACCCCTGAATTCGTCGAATCCGTTTCCCGTCGCAGTTCCCTGTTGAACGTGGCTGATAAAAAAGAAGGGCTTGATTTTCTGGTTTCTTTTTTTTCTTCCATCAGACCAGGTAAAACGAAGGATAAAAAAGATGCAGCGAAGAATATGCAATGGGTGCTGGATCAGATGGGCGCTCATCCGGTGCTGCTTACCAACCTGAAACTCGCGCTGCTTTCCCAACTGGTGAATACGGATCTTTCTGCGGCGCTAACCGAAAGCGGAATTTCCCTTGCCGGCGGTTTCTGGCAGGAATTTTTTGGCCGGATACGGCATAAAATCCTCCCCAGCCTTCAGCATGAAAATGACTTCCTGCATGGCGCAAACAGAATTTTTTTTCGGAAGAACGACTATCAATGGCTAGAGCATATCCCGCATGAACTCTGGATCCGTTTTTTCGAAGCGCTCGGCCTGTCCATCCACGTGGATGATAAACGGATCATCACCCAGCTTGCACATTCCCTGAAAATACTGAGTTTTCAGGTGGCACGCTTTGGATTGGAGAAAGAGGTATACGAT
The DNA here is from genome assembly GCA_041691395.1 of Chitinophagaceae bacterium. Lineage (GTDB taxonomy): Bacteria > Bacteroidota > Bacteroidia > Chitinophagales > Chitinophagaceae > Puia. Next base: position 66,451 of record JBEPUT010000023.1, on the reverse strand, counting down.
CATCTGCCACCGGAGGATCAGGCGGAAAACCCTTTCCTTGACCAAAACAGCATCGTACAGCAACTGGAAAAGCAGATCCGGGATCCGGAAGAAACAAAAAAGTTAAAGGATCTCTTTTTTGAATTGAAAGAAAGCCTTCAAAAGCAATTACAGCTAATAGCCTACATACGGCAAAATCATTCCATCAGCGGCACCAGCCTGCATCAGACCTATTCCCTGGTGGTGCTGGAAAATAAACTCGACCGGATGCTGCTTATACTTGATGTGCTGGATACCGACCAGGGATTTAATACAGCCAACTTTGTACGTTTTTTTAAAACACTGGTTCGAAATGAAAACAGAAAGAACAGTATCCGTGAATTCCTTTCCCTGAACCTGGGGTACCTCGCCTATCAGATCGCTGAACACAAAGGAACGAAAGGAAGCGCCTACATCACATCGAACCCCAAAGAATACCGTAGGATGATCTGGAGTGCCATGATGGGGGGCGTCATCATCTCTTTTGTTGCCATTATTAAAAATCTGATTTCAAAAACCAATCTTCCTATTTTCTGGCATGGCTTTGCATACAGCGTAAATGACGGTGCCGGTTTTGTTCTGATCGATGTTACCGGATCCACCCTGGCAACCAAGCAGCCGGCATTTACAGCCAGCGCGGTGGCCAGTTCACTGGATACCAAACAGAATACCTTAAAGCCAAACCTGTATAACCTGGCGGTAACCGTAGCCAGGGTATCCAGAAGTCAGTTCGCCTCTTTTCTGGGAAACCTGGTGATCGTTTTTCCCGGAACCTATCTGCTGGCATGGTTGTTTCACCGGCTTACCCATTCACGGCTACTGGACGACGGAGAAGCTATGGCGGTACTGGAAAATCAGCATCCCTGGCACAGCCTTTCCCTGCTGTATGCCTGCAATACCGGTTTTTTTCTTTTCCTGAGCGGGATCATTGCCGGTTACGTACAAAATAAGATCCGGTATGGACACGTTGGGGAACGGTTGGAAAATCATCCGCTGTGGCGGGTAACTTCTTCGCCGGAAAAACTCCATCGCCGGTCAGCATACATTGAGAAGAATGCCGGAACCATTGCCGGCAGCATATCCCTGGGATTTATGATTGGCATGTCTTCCGTTGTGAGCAAATTCATCGGGCTGCCGTTCGATGCCCGCCACATCACCATCTCATCGGGAGAAGTTGCGTCTGCCGTTTACAGTCTGGGTTTTGAAAACATACCTCCCCTGTATTTACTCACGGTATTCCTGGGTGTGCTGGCCATCGGCCTTTTAAATTTTGTGGTCAGCTTTGCCTTTGCCTTTATTGTAGCGGTCAGATCCCGTGGTGTTCATCTCAGGGATTACCCTGAATTCCTGGGTATTCTGTGGCGATATTTCTGGAAAAGGCCAATGGATTTCATCCGTCCCCGCAGGCATATTCCCGAAACAGAATGAGTTACTTTCCTTAACATTGTGGATACAGAAAATACCATGCCCGTCATCATCGAATGTGTTCCCAATTTCAGCGAGGGCCGCGACCCCGCCATCATTCAATCCATCTCCGCCGAAATTGAATCGGTGGAAGGTGTTCGATTGTTACACGTGGACGCAGGAAAGGCTACCAACCGCACGGTGATGAGCTTTGTGGGAGAACCCGCGGCCGTGGTCGAAGCGGCTTTTCTGGCCATCAGAAAAGCCGGGGAACTGATTGATATGCGGGTCCATAAAGGGGAACACCCCCGTATGGGCGCCACAGACGTCTGCCCCCTGATACCCGTCAGTGGAATTTCGCTCGAAGAAACCGCTTTGTGGGCCCAAAAACTCGGCGAGCGGGTGGGGAAGGCGTTATCCATTCCCGTCTACCTCTATGAATCCGCCCAAAAAGATAAATCCCGCAGCAATTTATCGGTTATACGTGCCGGTGAGTATGAAGGATTTCCGGAGAAGATAAACCGGCCGGAATGGAAACCTGATTTCGGCCCCGCGGTTTTTGATATGCAGCGGGGCGCCACAGTGATCGGGGCCAGGGATTTTCTCGTGGCTTACAACGTAAACCTCAATACCAGTTCTGTTCGCCGCGCCAACAGCATTGCCTTTGATGTACGGGAAGCCGGCAGAATAAAACGCGATGGCGATCCGGTGAACGGAAAGATCGTAATGGATGAAAACGGCGTTCCGCTGAATATTCCCGGTTCCTTAAAATCCGTCAAGGCCATTGGCTGGTATATTGAAGAATACGGGAGGGCACAGATCTCCATGAACCTGACGAATTTATCGGCAACGCCTTTACACATGGCCTTTGACGAGGTTTGCCGCAAGGCCGAACAACGCGGGATCCGGGTGACGGGCAGTGAACTGGTCGGGATCGTTCCCCTGAGGGCTATGCTGGATGCAGGAAAATATTTTTTAAAAAAGCAAAAGCGGTCGGCCGGTGTTTCGGAAAAGGAACTCATTCGCACGGCCATTCTTTCCCTGGGGCTGGATGAACTCCAACCGTTTAAGCCGGAAGAAAAGATCATTGAATACCTGCTGAAGGATAAATCCTCCGAAAAAATGATTCATTTATCGCTGTCGGATTTTGCAGATGAAACAGCCAGTGAAAGTCCCGCACCCGGCGGAGGTTCCGTGGCCGCGTGTCTCGGAGCATTCGGTGCTTCCCTGGGTGGCATGGTGGCCAATTTATCCGCCCATAAAAAGGGTTGGGAGGATCGCTGGGAATATTTCAGTGACTGGGCCGAAAAAGCCGAAAACAGTAAAAATGCCCTGCTGCATCTGGTAGATGCCGATACCCATGCTTTCCGCGATGTCATGCTGGCTCATGCCCTTCCGAAATTAACAGAACCGGAAAAGGCCCTTCGGAAGAAAGCCATTGATGAAGCAACAGCCCGGGCCATCGACGTGCCTTTCCAGGTAATGAAACTGGCCTTGCATTCCATGCAGCTTATTAAAGCCATGGCAACCGACGGGAATCCCCATTCTCTTTCCGACGCGGGCGTTGGTGCCCTTTGTGCGCGAAGTGCTGTGCTGGGTGCCGGTTTGAATGTGCGGACTAATATCACCGGACAGGAAATGAAAGAACGATTCTCGTCCACACTCGCCGAAACAGAAAATATGGAGGCGCAAGCGGTGTTGCTGGAGTGGGAGATTTTACAATTGGTGAATCTGCATTAAATGCGGTTGACGGATGACAGTCATCCGTCAACACCTAAAATGGTATCCCGATGTTCACGTACCCCATAACCCGTTTCCACTGATCGCAATACATGGCGCTGAGTTCAAGCGGGCCAAGAGCAAAGTTGTAGGTAAAAGTGAGGGCATAGCCCGACAGGAAATCCGGACTGTTATAGAAACCACTTTTGCCCGCAATGTTATTGAACAGCACATTGGTTTTCCCTGTCAGGAAAACATTTCCGAATAACTGATAACGAAGACCCACCTCCATAGCGGCCATCCCGGATGAATAATAGGATCCTTCGCGCAGTCCTGCAAACGTTACCTGGTTGTGAAAACTGGGCGTAAGTCCGCCTATGGAAAATTCATTCATGATATTTCCCTTGTACCTGAAATTGATGCCGGACTGGAGATGAATAAGCAGTGTGCTTCTGCTGCTTAGGGGAGAATAACTTTCAAAGTGAAACAGCAACCGCGGATAGGGATTATGGGCTGCGGCGGTGTCCATATCAAGATTATTGGATTGCAGCTGGATAGACGGATTTTGCTGGAACACCCAGTCTCCTTCCAGTTCCGTTTTAATTCCTTTGCGCGGAAGAACCGGCTTATCCAGTGAATTGTGTTTTACATATACATAAGCCGAAGTGAAATCATTTGTTCCCTTATAGGCCAGCGTGGAAGAAATGGAAGGCTTGTACCGGATCCATTCAAAACGGGAACCCGTACCCACTGTCAGATTCCGGTTCGTGGAATAGCCCATCCGGAGATCGGTGACAAAATAATTCTGGTTATAAATGCCGGCTTCTTTGGTATCGTTATAAGAAGTAATGTTAAACTGATCAAACTGAGTGGATAACGCAAGGGCGAACTTTCTTCCCCTTCCGAGATATTGAAGGTGTTCGCCCCGAATACGGAAATTTTCTCCGATATCAATGGTGGCCATGCTCCTGGAACTCGGAGTAAAAAAATCGCGGCTGGTCAGGTTCATGATGGCGCTGATGCCACTGAACTGGTTATAATGCAGCCCGATTTTTCCAAAAGTGAGGGGGTTTTCAGTGACGTCAAAAATGATCTTTGAACCTTTATCCGGCCGTGGAACAAGCGAGTAAATGATCCGGTTATAATAGCGCGTTCCGCCTTCGCGGCGGATCATTTGGGCCAGGTTTTCGGGCGTGTATTTCCGGTGGGTGAGTAATCCCATCGTATGTATGAAAAAATTTTCGGTGGTATGATTCAGGCCATGCACTTCATATTCATTGATCAATACGGAATCCGTTACCGGCAACTCTTTTTTTGCTTCATGCGGCCCGTAAAGGGCATTGAGGGAATCTGCCAGCCTTTTCAGCCGGGGATATATTTTCCTTCCTTCCACAATGCCGGCTTCTATAATTTCATCGGCCTGCGAAAAGCTGCCCATGTTGAATTTATCGAGCGGCGTCTGAACATAGATATCGCACAAGGGCACTTCCCGTTTGGTATCATCGGCTTCCCGGAAAAAGGCAACCTGCAGCAAAACCTGCAGCGCATTATTCACTTTGTTGGCGGCCAGTAAACCCTGGGACACGTTGCTGCCGATCACGATCTGTGCCCCCATTTCCTTTACATCCCTGACCGGGAAATTCCGGATAACACCGCCATCCACCAATCGTTTACCGTCATAATCCACAGCAGTGAATACAGAGGGAATCGCCATGCTGGCGCGAACGGCCGATACCAGCTCGCCACTATCCAGCACCACCGCCTCACCCGTGGAAAGATCCGTGGCAATACATTTAAAGGGAATCGGCAGCTCGCTGAAATCCTTGATCTGATGGGCAGAAAATAACAATTCGGAAAACTTGAGCCATAATTCCTGCCCCTCGAGCACGCCGGTGTTCAGCCTGAAAAAATGATTCACCCAGGGAAGTTCAAGATCATATTTATTGTATTCGCTCTTTTCTTCCATGATGATGTTCCTCAGCGAACGCTGGTTGGACAACATCAGATCCCAGTCCATATTATGCGCCACTTTTTCTATGGAGTCAGCGGAATAACCGGCCGCATACAGAGATCCGATGATGCTTCCCATGCTGGTACCGGTAATATAGTCAATGGCTAGTCCCGCTGAATCTATGGCTTTGAGAATGCCGATATGGGCAAGCCCTTTCGCACCGCCACCACTCAGGGTGAGGCCGATTTTTGGTCGCGTAGTTAAATGGTCAGGTATTTGAGCAAACGCATCAGGGATGAATGAGCAGAGAAAACAGCCAACAAAAAAACAGCTCCGGCCAACGGTACGAAAAAACGATAAACGGTTAATAATTGAAAACTTTATGAATAAAATTAGGGAAACCAAGGGAGGATTCCATATCTGCTTTAGGTGTTGCTTTCTTCCAGTTCCATAAGCCTTTCCAGTGCGGTGTCATAATCCAGCCGGACCTCTGCCAGAACCTGTTCCGATTTTTTATAGGCCATTTCCGCATCCCGGAATTTATTTTTATCGGCATAGATTTCAGGTGCTGAAAGCTGTAGCTCCAGCTTAAGGCATTCCTGCTTTAACAGACGGATCTTTTCATCCAGCTGATCCACGATCCGCTGTTGCTTCTGCAGTTGCTTTTTGGCTTCTTTGTTAACGGGTTGCTGAACCATGGCCGGTTTAACCGGTTCAACCACTGGCTTTTCATTTTTTTGTTTTGCCCCTGATAGTTTTGACTGGGCATTCATTCTCTTGTTCCATTCCACCCATTCCGCATACGGCCCTTTAAATTCTTTTATTTTTCCATGGTCAATTTCCCAGATCTTATTGGCCGTTTTGGAAATGAAATAACGGTCGTGGCTCACCAGGATATAACTGCCTTCGTATTTGTTCAATGCTTCGGCAAGCAGTTCGCAGGAATGGATATCCAAATGGTTGGTGGGTTCGTCCAGAAGCAGGAAATTGGCCTTTCCTGCAATCGTTTTGGCCAGCGCCACCCGTGCTTTTTCACCGCCACTCAAAACCCGGATCTTTTTGTCCACATCATCGCCGGAAAACAGAAAGCAACCGAGCAGCGTCCGCAATTCGAGTTCATTTTTCTGGCTGCCGCACATTTTCATTTCTTCCAGCACCGTATTATTTACGTTCAGGGATTCGAGCTGATGCTGTGCATAGAAGCCTTCTTCCACATTATGCCCCCAGTTGCGCGTACCTGAAAATTCTTCGGTTCCGCCAATGATGCGCAGCACGGTGGATTTACCTTTCCCGTTAGCCCCGATCAGGGCGATTTTATCGCCCCGGTCAATTTCTGCATTGGCATCCCGAATAATTTCGATGTCCCCAAATTGTTTGCCGACGTCCTTTAATTCCACCAGCACTTTACCCGGTGTTTTACCGATCCGGAACTGGATGCGCATATCGGGTCTTTCCATTTCCACATTTTCGATCCGGTCCATCTTATCGAGCCGTTTCATGGCAGACTGCGCCGCGGCAGCCTTCGTGGCCTTGGCGCGGAACCGCTCAATGAATTTCTCCTGCTGGCGGATATAGTCCTGCTGGTTTTCGAATGCCCGCTGCTGTAAAGAGATCCGCATCTCTTTTTCTTTTTCAAAGTAAGAGTAGTTTCCTTTATAAAAGTGCAGGTTTTGCTGGTAGAGTTCCACGATTTCGGTCACCATCCGGTCCAGAAAAAATTTATCATGGCTCACGATCACCACCGATCCCTGGTAATGCTGGAGATATTTCTCCAGCCATTCGATGGATGGCAGGTCGAGGTGATTGGTGGGTTCATCCAGCAAGAGCAGATCCGGTTTCTGCAGGATCATCTTGGCCAGCAGCACGCGCATGCGCCAGCCGCCGCTGAATTCCCGAAAGGGTCTTTGCATGTCGCCTGAGGCAAATCCGAGGCCCTGTAACACTTCTTCCGTTTTATGATGGATAGTGTACCCGTCGAGCAGGTCCATTTCATGGAGCTTGTCCGTGTACCGGTTCAGCAGCTCTTCTGCTTCCGGCCCCTCCTGCTGGTTTTCTGCTTCCAGTGTATGCGCCAGGTCTTCCAGTTCTTTTTCCAGGGCCAGCACTTTTTCAAATGCGCCCATGGCCACCTGTAATATGGGATCCCCGGTATCAAAACTCAGCAAATCCTGGTGAAGATAACCAATGCTGGTGCTGCGGCTACGCTCCACAGAACCCGACGACGGAGAATATTCGCCGGCCAGTAATTTTAACAAAGTCGACTTCCCGGTTCCGTTATAACCGATCAAACCGATGCGTTCATTGGGCTGAATATGCCATGTGGAATCTTCCAGGATGGTCCGGGCGCCAAACTCAAATCTTACATTCTGCAGTCCTGCTAACATAATTATCAGATGGGGATTAAATCAAACGCGCAAAAGTAAAGCAAATGTTTTTACAATTATCTTTGATTAAATTCTACTCATGAAGAAGGCCTTTTTACTGATTGTGGTTCTGGCGGCTGCCCTGGCAATTACCTACCTGCTTCTTCACCCGAGCAGTTCTTCCGACAAGCCCGAAAAGAAAGACAATCCATTGTCTGTTTCATCCGGCAGTTCCGCCTTTGGCAGGTCCTTTTCCGAAATGATGAATGGTTATTACCAGTTAAGCGATGCTTTTGTGGAATGGGACACCGCAGCCATCAGATCCGGTGCCAATAAACTGGCTGTTGGCGTGGACAGTCTGAAGATAAATCAGCTGAAAGCTGATTCAGCCATTATTCTCACGGCGGTCAGCCTGGCAGAATCCATTAAGGGAGAAATTGCCGGTCTCAACGGGGAAACCGACATGGAGCAGAAAAAAAGAGAATTCAACATGATCACCGATATGTTGTACAACCTGATCCGCACCGTACGGTACAATGGCAGCATCATTTATCACATGACCTGCCCGATGGCTTTTGGTGATTCTTCGGAAGGATTCTGGCTGAGCCGTACGCGTGAGGTGGTCAATCCCTACCTCGGTAAAAAACATCCCAAATACGGCAATAAGATGCTGGATTGCGGCAAAGTGAACGATTCCATACACTTTGCCATTACGCCATAAGGAAAATGATCAGAACGATATTGCTTTTGGGCATTTTATTCTCCGTATTTTCTGTTTCGGCTCAGAAAAAGTATACCATTACCGGCTATGTGAAGGATACCCTTTCTTCCGAAACGCTGATCGGTGCGTCAATAACGGTCAATGGGCAAGTGAGGGGAGTGACCAGCAATGGTTTTGGATTCTATTCCCTTACGCTTCCCGCCGGACATTATTCGATTTCCGCCTCTTACGTCGGTTACCAGGTCGTGAAAACCGAAATTGATCTGGATAAAAATACCGGCTTTAATTTCCTGCTCAATCCGGCGATAACAACCAATGAGGAAGTAGTGGTCTATTCTAAAAAACGCGATGCCAATGTAAAGAATGCCCAGATGGGAAAAATTGATCTTTCCATGGCGCAGGTAAAATCGCTGCCTGTTTTATTCGGAGAGGTGGACATCTTAAAAGTGATCCAGCTTTTGCCGGGTGTCAGTAACGCCGGCGAAGGCAATACAGGACTCTACGTACGGGGCGGTGGACCTGACCAGAACCTGATCCTGCTGGATGACGCCATTGTGTACAATACCGGCCACCTCTTTGGATTCTTCTCCATTTTCAACGGGGATGCTATTAAGAACACCAGCCTGATCAAGGGTGGCATGCCGGCACAGTATGGTGGCCGTTTATCTTCGGTGCTGGACATTTCCATGAAGGAAGGCAATATGAATAAATTTGAAGTGGATGGCGGACTGGGACTGATTGCCTCGCGTTTATCCATTCAGGGGCCGATTAAAAAACAAAAAGCATCTTTTATTGTCTCCGCCCGCAGAACCTACCTGGATCTTTTAGTCAAACCCTTCATTCCCAAAACCAGCAGTTACAACGGGTCGGGATATTATTTCTACGACCTGAACACGAAGGTAAATTATATATTTTCCGAAAAGGACAGGCTTTATCTGAGCGGTTATTTCGGACGGGATGTGTTTGATTTCAAAAATGCAAAACGTTCCTTCACCACGAATATTCCCTGGGGAAATACAACGGCCACCCTGAGATGGAACCATGTGTTCAACAGAAAATTATTTGCCAACACAACCCTGCTGTACAACGACTATCACTTTGCTTTCAACGGATCACAGGATAATTTTCAACTGAGCCTGGCTTCCGGAATTCACGACCTGACGGTCAAAACAGACGTGGATTATTTTATCAGTCCGAAACACAAGGCCCGGTTCGGAGCACTCTATACTTATCATACTTTCACACCCAATATCCTTACGGGTCACCAGGATTCCACCAGTTTTCTACCCAATAATTCCAATAAGAAATACGCCCGCGAAGCAGCCCTGTATGTTCAGGACGACTGGCAGATCAGCAATCGCTTTCAGCTCAATGTAGGTTTACGCTGGAGCGGATTTGAACAGGTGGGCCCCTATACCATTTACCAGGAAGACGTGAATGGAAATAAAACCGACAGTAGTTTTTACGGACGGGGCGAAAAAATAAAAGCATACGGGGGACTGGAGCCCAGGGCCACGTTGCGGTATTCCATCAACGATGAAACCTCGTTGAAAGCCTCCGTTTCCCGAAACCTGCAATACATCCACCTGGTGAGCAATGCGGGAACAACGCTGCCCACCGATCTCTGGGTGCCAAGCACGTACCGCGTTCAACCGCAAACCAGCTGGCAGTATGCTGCCGGCATTTTCCGGAACTTTCACAACAATATGTATGAAACATCCGTGGAGCTTTACTATAAACGGATGGATCACCAGATTGAGTACAAGGAAGGCTATACGCCTTCGCTGAATGATCCGGAAGACGCTTTCGTTTTTGGTAAAGGACGCAGTTATGGCGCAGAACTTTATATAAACAAAGCCAAGGGCAGGCTTACCGGCTGGATTGGTTATACATTATCGTGGGCCTGGAGAATATTTCCTGAGCTGAACAGCGGAAATAAGTTTCCGGCGAAATATGATCGTCGTCACGACCTTTCTGTGGTGGCCACCTACGCGCTCAGCAGAAAATGGAAACTATCCGGCGTATTTGTATATGCCAGCGGCAACGCCACTTCCTATCCGGAGAAATTTTACATCATTGAAGGTACGCTGGCGCAGGATTACAGCCGGATAAACCAGTACCGTCTGCCGGCCTATCACCGCCTGGATCTTTCGGCAGTCTATACACCCGGGCACAAAAAGAAAAAGAAAATCCAGGGAAGCTGGGTATTCAGCATATACAATGTGTACAGCCGGCTCAATCCTTACTTTATTTATTTTGATCAAACGGGAAGCGCCTATAACGGCAGTCTTCAGATTCAGGCAAAAAAAGTATCGCTGTTTCCCATCCTTCCATCTGTTACCTGGAACTTTCATTTTTAAAAATTTGCCGTTTAAAAAAAACAGGGATATCCGGCTTTGTTTTTTTTTAAATTTGTGTCTGGTATGCACACGCGTTATTCCAATAATTTTATTCATTCCAATAAACTAATGACCATGAGGAAAGTCTGGTTCCTGCCCATTTTGTTTTCAGCCGCCGCTGTGTTTGCCCAGAACGAAAAACGGGATGGTGCCATGCTGGCCAGAATCCGCGATGAAGGATTGAATCATTCCCAGGTAATGGACATCGCATTCTATCTTACGGATGCAAACGGTCCCCGCCTGATGCAGTCACCCGGCTATTTCAAGGCTGCCAACTGGGCAAAGACAAAGCTATCCTCCTGGGGTCTGCAGCGCGTGACCCTGGAGCCCTGGGGACATTGGGGCAGGGGATGGGAACTGGAAAAATTTTACCTGGCGTTAACGGTGCCCTATTACAAACCGCTGATCGGATTTCCGAAAACGTTTTCAACGGGCACCCGCGGACCTGAACGCGCTGCTGTGGTATTACTGGATGCCACGGATTCTGCGGACCTGCAGGCCTACAAAGGAAAGTTACGGAGCAAAATAGTGATGCTGGTCAGAACGGACAGTTTAGCCCTGGGTTTTGGACCCGACGCCACACGGTATACGGATGAACAATTGAAAGAACTCGCTGCGTATGATCCGAATCCTCCGGCGCTACCGGCAAAAGCGGTTTCACCTCCAGCTCCGGCTCAGGAAAATAATAAACCGGCACATATTCCCCTGGCAGCAGCAAAAATGCTGACGCTGGCCAAGGATTTCGCACAGGCAGAGGGTGCACTGTGCATGCTGAGCACCAGCACCAGAAATTCGGATGGAACCGTATTTGTACAGAATGGAACGGCGTACAGTCCTGAAACACCGGATACATTCAATGATCTGGCGATTTCCTACGAAGACTATATGACGCTGCAACGACTGCTGCAGCATCAGATACCGGTGGAGATTGACATGGAACTGCGTACGAAAACATATGCCGGTGATCAGAAAGGTTACAACGTAATCGGCGAAATTCCCGGAACAGATAAAAAACTGAAGGATCAGCTGGTGATGATCGGCGGACATCTGGATTCCTGGCAGGGCGCAACCGGCGCCACGGATAATGCAGCGGGCAGTGCCGTAATGATGGAAGTAATGAGAATACTCAAAACCGTTGGTTTTAATCCCCGGCGTACCATACGGATTGCTTTATGGGGAGGGGAGGAAACGGGATTGCATGGATCTGAAAACTATGTGCGGAATCATTTCATGGATACGGTCACCAGAAAATTCAATGTGGAAGGAGATAAGCTCTCTGTGTACTTTAACCTGGACAACGGAACCGGAAAGATCCGCGGGATTTACCTGCAGGGAAACCAGGCGGCAAAACCTGTTTTCAAAAAATGGTTTGAGCCCTTTCATGATCTGGGCGCGGAAACACTTACGCTGAGAAATACCGGGGGAACGGATTTTCTATCTTTTGATGCTATTGGCCTTCCCGGATTCCAGTTTGTTCAGGATCCCATGGAATATGGCAGCCGCACGCACCACAGCAATATGGATACTTATGATCACCTGAGTGAAAACGATCTGAAACAGGCAGCCACGATCATTGCCTCCTTTGTTTATGATGCCGCCCAGGACGATGAGAAAGTACCGAGGAAGAATTGAAAACATTAGAAATGCCGGGGCGCCGGATCACTCGATTTTTTTATACCGGAAAGAAATGACCGCATTCTTCTGTTCGTTGGAAACAATGCGAACCTCATACTTTTTTTCTCCGTCACGGACAACCAGCAGGGAGGTATTGGGTGGGATATCACCCAGGTTTTCCGCAACCATTACCAGTTTATGGGGTTGATCGGAAGGTTCAACATCAATGGTCACTTTAACCGGCTGATCCGAAATGCGGGCCCTGGAAACGATCAGCCGGTTATCGTAATAAACGGAAACGGTATCGTTGTCAATGGCCCCGTCATCATATATATTCAGGTATACGGATTTATTATTTACCGTGATCGTTTTAATATGTTCATTGCTGCGGGTGGCCAGCACCCGGGGAATGATGACCGGAATGGTTTTCTTATCAATTGTTATGGCGCTGTCGCCGCCGTGATGTTGTTGTTCGGGAACCGTGGTAACGGATCTTTTATCCGGTATCGGTAATGGTTTTTGGATGATTATTTTCTTCGGCGGGATTGATTTCGCAATCGTTGCGTGCCTTGGTTTTTTGTCGGCTGACGTTGATTTCCGGGAATGGGCGGGAGTGGTTACCAGTTTACGGTTGCCCGGCTCCTTTTTCTTTTCAGCCAGCAATTCCTTTTCCTTTTTTTCCAGAAAGGGTTCCTTCCGAAAATCGGACGTCGGAACCTTATGTAAAAAAATGCTGCCTTTGCCGCATCCTGCTGATAAAGAGTCCTCGGTACTGACGCTGGTATAGGTACCCTGGAGAAATTCATCATCCCCGAGTTTGGAATATTGCAAAAAGCAGGTCATGATGCAAACTTCCCCGCTGGCCATTTTCACCTCCAGCAGTTTTATTTCCCGAAGCAAAACTTTTTTAGATTGGGGATTGAAGGTGCCGGTGGCATCCGCCTTTCCATAGAATTCTGCGTTTTTATAGGAATAGGTAACCGCATGAAAAATATTGCTGGTCTGGGCAATCTGAACTTCTATTTTATAGCGGTCATCCCCGGATATCAATCTTTCAAAGCCATCATTCGACCGGAAATGTCCCCGCCAGATACCCGTAAGGTCCTGGGCATTCAGCAACAGGGGTAAGGAAAGGGTGGTCTGCAGCAACAGGTACAAACGGAGATTCATTTTCATATACTCACAAATTATTGAATATTTTATTCCGGAGATCCCTGCTGAAAGTTAATCTGGCAAGAGTTTGTTAATTTTGCAACCCTTAAAGAGGAACTATATTTGTAGCTCATGATCAAAATTACTTTGCCCGATGGGGCGGTCCGGGAATTTGAAGCAGGAACTACCGCCATGCAGGTGGCTAAATCCATCAGTGAAGGCCTGGCCAGAAAAGTGATAGCAGCATCGGTGAACGGAGAAGTGTGGGATGCCACACGTCCCATTGAGCAGGATGCCAGCCTTAAACTGCTCACCTGGAAAGACCCGGAAGGGAAATCCACCTTCTGGCATTCCTCTGCGCATCTGTTGGCGGAAGCCGTGGAATCTCTTTTTCCCGGGGTGAAATTCTGGGTGGGCCCGGCAGTGGATAACGGATTTTATTATGATATGGACCTGGGTGACAGGCATATAACGGAAGAAGACCTGCGCAACCTGGAATCGAAGATGAATGAGCTGGCCTCAAAGAACAGCATCTACCTCCGCAAATCCGTTTCAAAGGCTGATGCAATCGACTATTTCAGACAGAAAGGAGATGAATACAAACTAGACCTGCTGCAGAACTTAAAAGACGGAGAGATCACTTTTTATACCCAGGGAAATTTTACCGATCTGTGCCGGGGTCCCCATATTCCAGACACCGGATCGATCAAAGCCCTCCGGCTTACCAATATTGCTGGCGCCTATTGGAAGGGAGATGAAAAGAACAAGCAACTGACTCGAATCTACGGGGTAAGTTACCCATCAAAAAAGGAACTGGATGAATACCTGCTTATGCTGGAAGAGGCCAAAAAAAGGGATCACCGCAAACTGGGAAAAGAAATGGGGATCTACACCATGGATGATGATGTAGGTCCGGGTCTGGTGCTCTGGATGCCGAACGGAACCGTCATCATTGAAGAACTGGAAAAGCTGGCCAAGGAAACAGAACGGGATGCAGGATATCAGCGGGTGGTCACTCCGCATATTGCCAAGGAGAATCTGTACCTCACCAGCGGGCATTTGCCCTATTACGAGGACAGTATGTATCCTCCCATGGAACTGGACGGGGTGAAATACTATCTGAAGGCCATGAATTGTCCACACCACCATAAAATATTCGCGGCAGAACCCAGAAGTTACAAGGACCTTCCGCTGAGGCTGGCGGAATACGGAACCTGTTACCGGTATGAGCAAAGCGGGGAATTGTTCGGGTTGATGCGCGTGCGCTGCCTGCATATGAATGATGCGCATATTTATTGCAGCAAGGAACAATTCGCGCAGGAATTTAAGGCGGTGAATGCGATGTACCTTAAATATTTCAAAATTTTCGGCATTGAGAAATATGTGATGCGATTCAGTCTTCATGATCCCGCAGAACTGGGAAAAAAATACATCAATGAGCCGGTACTGTGGCTGGAAACAGAAGCCATGGTCAGGAAAGTGCTCCAGGAAACCGGAACACCTTATATTGAGGTCTCGGGCGAGGGGGCATTTTACGGACCAAAAATTGATGTACAGATCTGGAGCGCCATTGGGCGTGAATTCACCCTGGCCACCAACCAGGTGGATTTTACCCAGGGAAAAAGGTTTAAACTGGAGTATACCCAACCGGATAATCACCCGGCAACCCCCCTGATCATTCACCGGGCCCCCCTGGGCACCCACGAAAGGTTCATAGGGTTTTTACTGGAACATTATGCAGGGAAATTCCCCTTGTGGCTGGCCCCTCAACAGGTTAAATTGCTTCCGATCAGCGATAAATTTTTACCCTACGCACAAACTGTTCTGGAATCACTTAAAAAAGCGGATATTCGCGCTGGCATTGATGAACGCAGTGAAAAAATAGGAAAAAAAATACGCGACACAGAGCTGGCGCGGGTTCCTTATATGCTGATCATCGGTGAAAAGGAAATGAATGATCAGAAAGTTTCTGTTCGCCGGCAGGGAAAAGGGGATCTGGGCACTCAGGATTTGGAAACATTCATTCGCGACGCAAAAACAGAAATTACTTTAAGGACCGGAGTATAAAAAAACCCTTACCCGGAACTTAACTTTCGTTCACTTAAAAAAAATAAATGGCATTTCCACCGAGACCTCCCAGAGGTAATTTCAATCCCCGATTCAGAAAAGAGCAGCAGCAGGAACACCGCACCAACAGTATGATCCGTGTACCACAGGTCAGGCTCGTTGGAGAAAACATAACCGTTGGCGTTTATCCCATCCAGGAAGCGCTCCGGATGGCCCAGGACCAGGCATTGGATCTGGTGGAGATTTCTCCCAATGCCGATCCGCCAGTTTGTAAGATCATTGACTATAATAAATTCCTGTACGAAAAGAAACGGAAGGAAAAGGAAATGAAAGCCAAGAGCAAGGCCTCCGAAGTAAAAGAAATACGGTTTACACCCAATACCGACGATCACGATTTTGACTTCAAGGCGAAACACGCCGAAAAATTCCTGAAAGACGGAGATAAGGTAAAAGCTTATGTGCAGTTTAAAGGCCGGGCGATCCAGTTTAGGGAGAGGGGAGAACTGCTGCTGTTGAAATTTGCCGAAAGGATAAATGAGTTCGGCGTTCTGGAAGGCATGCCCAAGATGGAAGGAAAAAGAATGCTGGCCATCTGGGCTCCCAAATCCCAGAAGAAGAAAGCGTGACGGGCTCAGTCCTCCTAAATATTTCCGGCAAACCGGTCCATGGATATCATCATCATCGGTTCGGGCAACGTGGCTACCGTAGTTGGCCGTAAGATCCTGTCTGCGGGTCATCGCGTTATTCAGGTATACAGTCCTGATCCGCATCACGCTGCGGCACTTGCCAGCCTGCTGTGCGCAAAGCCCATCCGTTCGATGAAAGATCTGGAAAGATCTGCTGACCTGATACTCGTTTCCATTCCGGACAATGCCTATGCCTCTTTCTTTCAGCAATTTCCGCGAACAGGTTCCTTTGTGGCGCATACTGCGGGGTCGGTACCTTTAACCGTGTCGGGAAATACCAGTGACCGATATGGCGTTTTGTATCCCTTGCAAAGCCTGCGAAAGGAACTGCAGGCCATTCCTGAATTTCCTTTACTGGTCGATGCCAATAGTTCCGCTGCCTTGGAGGAATTGAAAATATTTGCTGCGGACTTGAGTAATACGGTTATCCAGGCCAATGATGAAGCCCGTTTGAAATATCATGTGGGCGCCGTGCTGTTGAACAATTTCACGAATCATTTATTTGCCCTGTCGGAAGACTGGTGCCGGGAGGAAGGGATCGCTTTCTCCTTATTACATCCCCTGATCCGGGAAACCGTGAACAGACTGGAATATTTTTCTCCGGCCACCGTGCAAACCGGACCGGCTATCCGGAATGATACGAAGACGCTGGAGAAACACCAGCAATTGCTGTCTGGATATCCGGCGCTATCGGATCTATACGAAGTACTGACCAAAAGCATTCAACAATTTCACCAGCATAAATAATCGGATCAGCCAACATCATGGGTCTCCACTTAAACTAATACTTTTGCAATAAGGCTCCGCAGCAACCCTCGCTTAATCTTCGGCGGTTGAAAAAGCTTGGGTGGTTGAGAACGCTAGGGAGGTCATGCATTTTCACCTTTTCACATTTTCACATTAGTTCCATGTCAACCAACGGTAAAAACCTCCTTGAATCCTTCCAATCCATCTCCTGTTTTATATTTGATATGGACGGTGTATTAACAGATGGGCATGTGCTGGTTTTCGAATCAGGCGAACAGGTGAGACGAATGAGTGTAAAAGACGGTTATGCCCTGCAGCTGGCCGTTAAAAAAAACTATGGGGTGGTGGTGGTCTCCGGCGGGAACGGAAAGGGGGCAAAAAAGAGATTGTTAAAACTGGGTATCCAGGATGTATTTCTTGGGGTTTCCGATAAAAAAAAGCGGATGGAAGAATATCTTCAGGAACACAAACTCAACTGGAAAAATATTTTGTATATGGGAGATGATATCCCGGATCTTGGTGTGATGAATCTGGCCGGAATATCCTGTGCGCCCGCGGATGCGGCGCCTGAAGTATTGCAGACAGCGAAATTTATTTCTCCCTTTCACGGCGGCTGCGGTTGCGTACGTGATGTAATTGAAAAAGTACTGCGGCTCCAGGGTCATTGGGATCTGGAAGCGCCGGTTGCATCCAAATGAACACCAATGATATCCGGATGAACAGCAGCAAATCAATATCAGCATGAACCCAAGGGCCATCATAGCTTTTTTCCGGTTGATCCGGTGGCCGAACCTGGTATTCATAGCCCTTACCCAATGGCTCTTTTATTATTGCATTCTGCTGCCCAGTTTTTTCCATGCCGATCCGCCGCGGGAGAATATTTTAAAGTCACCCGAATTCCTGCTGCTGTGTTTTTCATCCCTGCTCATAGCCGCGGCAGGATACATCATCAATGATTATTTCGACCTGCCAATTGACCGGGTGAACAAACCGGAAAAGATCGTGGTGGAAAAAATCATCAAACGCAGGTGGGCCATCATCTGGCACTTGGTGTTGTCGGGCCTGGGCGTTGCCATTGGGTTTTACCTGTCCTGGAAACTCAGGAATATTTTTATAGGGCCCTCCAACCTGGTTTGCGTGTTGCTACTTTGGTTTTACAGCACCAGCTTCAAGAAAAAATTACTGCTGGGAAATGTATTGATCTCCCTGCTGACGGCCTGGGTTATCCTGATTTTGTATCTCTGCGAATTCCGTTTTCATCGTTTTGTGAATCCCGAATTCCATGCCGCACTTTCCCGGGTGTATAAATTCGCCATCGTTTACGCTTCCTTTGCGTTCATTATCTCGCTGGTGCGGGAAGTGGTCAAAGACATGGAGGACCTGGAAGGGGATGCACGGTACGGGCGCAGGACCATGCCGGTGGTTTGGGGGATTAATGCCTCCAAACTATTCGCCTCCGCCTGGCTTATGCTGCTGGTGGCCGCGCTCATCATCATTCAGTTTTATGTATTGCAGTACCGCTGGTGGATGAGCATAATATTTTCCACTTTCCTGGTTATTCTGCCCATCCTGTGGATTTTGAAAAAAATGTACCGGGCGGAAAGGCCATCCGATTTTCACCGGCTCAGTTCCATGATCAAGACCGTGATGATGATGGGCATATTGTCCATGCTATTTTTAAAAATGTATACTTCATGGATCGGATAGTACTCGCTTCTGCATCACCACGGCGGAAACAGTTGCTGGAATGGGCGGAGCTGCCATTTGACAGCATGCCCGCGGATGCAGATGAAAGCATTCCCCCTGGTTTGCCGGTTGATGAAATACCGGTCCGGATCGCCCGGCGCAAGGCGGACCTGGTTAAACAAATGGTTGAACAGGGCAGAATCATCCTGGCCGCCGACACCCTGGTGGTTGCCGAAGGGGAAATCCTGGGCAAACCGGTGGACCGAGCCGATGCCATCCGGATGCTGAAACGCTTATCCGGTAAAAAGCACCTGGTGATCACGGGGGTATACATAACGGATTCCCATGAGGAGAGTGCATTTTCCGAAACAACAGAAGTATGGTTTCATCCGCTGGACGTTAGCAGCATTGGCCATTACGTTGACCGGTATAAACCTTACGATAAAGCCGGCGCCTATGGCATTCAGGATTGGATCGGCGTCACTGGCATACGGGCCATCCGCGGAGATTTCTATAATGTAATGGGTTTGCCGGTGAGCCGCGTGGTACAGCATTTGCAAAAATTTTACAGGGTAAATAAAATTCCCTGAAAACCGCGGTATTTTACACTTTCTTTTAATGCTTTTTTTCTCCGTTTTTTTTCGTGCCTGTCCTTTTCCTTTCATCATACAGCCACTAGCTTTGAATCCGGATGACAGAAAAATTGCTACAGTTTATCTGGAAACACCGGTACTTCAATCAGCAGGAACTGAGTTTGCTTTCCGGAGAAACTTTATACATCGATTATCCCGGCGATGAAAATAATAATCAGGGACCTGATTTTATCAATGCCCGGATCAGGATTAGCGGAACGCATTGGGCCGGCAGCGTTGAATTGCATTTGGTCACTTCCGGTTGGGACAAACACGGTCACGATCAGGATGAACATTACCGGAATGTGATTCTGCATGTGGTATGGGAACAGGACCGGGCGGAGATGACCCGGAATATTCCGCAGCTGGAACTATGCCAGCGTGTGTCCGGGATCATGCTGGACACCTATGCCGGCTGGATGGATCAGTACGCATTTGTACCCTGTGAAAGGTCTTTAAAAAACCCAGTAATGGAAAGCCTTGCGTACTGGCAACCGGCCTTGCTGATCAAAAGACTGGATCGCAGGATGCTGCCCATCCTGCATTCGCTGGCGCTTAACCATTTTCATTGGGAGGAACAGCTCTGGTGGATGATGGCTGGGAATTTTGGGATGAAAGTGAATGCAGCGGTATTTGAAACCATGGCCAGGAGCATCCCGTTTGTGCTGCTGGCCAAACACCGGCAGCAACGCATACAGCTGGAAGCATTATTATTCGGTCAGGCCAACCTGCTGGAGCAAAATTTCAGGGAATCCTATCCGGTTATGCTCAAAAAGGAATTTCAGTTTTTAAAAGCCAAATACAGGCTGGGAAAAGTTTTTGAACAGGTGCATTTTCTGAGAATGCGTCCCGAAAATTTTCCCACCATCCGTCTTTCCCAGCTGGCGTCCCTCTATTCGGAATCCACCAACTTATTTACCTGGGTCATCCAATGTGAAGGGCTGTCCGAATTGAGGAAGAAATTCATGCTCACAGCCAACGATTACTGGTTCTACCATTATGTATTTGATAAAGAATCCCGGTTCAAAGTAAAAAGCCTGGGCAAAGGGACCGTCGAAAATCTCATCATCAATACTATAATCCCTTTATTATATGCTTATGGGAAAATTCATCCGGACAAGCCCAGCTGTCAGAAAGCACTCCGCTGGATGCAGGAGATTCCCCCGGAACAGAATGAAATCCTTTCCCGATGGAAACTTCTGGGCATGAAAATAAGTTCCGCCGCAGGATCCCAGGCCTTGCTGGAGCTGAAAAACGAATTCTGCCTGCAGAAAAAATGCCTGGAATGTGAAATCGGGAACCATCTGCTGAGGTCATCCGGAAAAAATACCAGCGATCAGACCGGAACCGCTACGCAGGTATAACAGCAGGCCAGTTATAGTGGATCACCACTTCTGTATCCGGATGGATGCTTTGCCTGACGGGACAGGTATTTCCGGCCCTTTCCAGGATCAGTCTTTGTTTTTCCGTTAACTGTAAGGTATCCGGAAAATGAAAACTGAGGTTGATCCCACCGATGCGCCGCGGATCGGATTTCATCAGTTTCTGAATCTCAATGCGGGTATCTTTCAGGTCCGTCTGCATGTCGCGGGCCTTAATGCCCATAATGGTGAGCATACAACTGCCCAGCGCGGTGGCCACCAGGTCGCTTGGAGAAAATCTTTCGGCTTTGCCCTGGTTATCGAGCGGCGCATCGGTTTCTATTTGGGTGCCGGAAGAAAGGTGCCGGGCAACCGTTCTGAGTTCTCCCTCGTAAATAACAGTAGAGGTCATGTATTTTTCCATAAATTTACAGCAGTAATCTTAATCATGGCGTTAAAAAAGTTGTTGTTTCTGGTTTGCTTTTCTACGGCCACCTTTACGCTCCTTGCCCAGCAATCGCCTTCACCCAACTACAATTCATCCCGCAATGCGGCTAAAAAGGACCGAATCAACCGCATGATGAAGATGGAAGAAGAAGGCGATCTCGTTTTTGACCACCACAGTGCGTTCGGATTACGGATTGCCACGGACGGATATGGTATTTTTTATGAAAGGGGAAAATTTAAATCCGTCCGTAAAACCCGGCTTCTCCAATTTGAATTAAATGAAAAGAAGGATCCCAAGGATCATAAAGTAGCCGTTGGCGGGTTCAACGGGTATACCCTGAACTCCATTGCCATAGGAAGGCTCAATAATTTTTACCAGTTCAAGGCAGCCATAGGCGAACAATACCTGATTGGCGGAAAAGGAAATAAAAATGGTGTCGCCGTTACGGCCCTGTACACCGGAGGCGTCTCCGTCGGCATATTGAAACCTTATCTGCTCCATGTTTACAAGTCCCAGAACAACAACGATCTGTCCACCAGCTCCTATCCCGAGGTGCTGGACAGCGGATACCTGGTGAATGATGCCCTGGGTTTCGGATCAGGATGGGATAAACTCAGCATCAAACCCGGACTGAACGCAAAAACCGCCATCCGGTTTGATTACGGCAGATTCAATCAGAACGTAACCGCCATTGAAGTGGGCGTTACTGCGGAATATTATTTCAGCAAGATCCCCCTGGATTACCTGGTCACCCAGAAACAGCTGTTTTTCAACGCATACATAAGCATTATGTTTGGGAAGAGAAAGTGACTATTTTTGCACTTTCCTTACAACTATGCAAGAACTTCCAGTACTTACTCCTGTCAGTCCATCAGAGACTGCTGTTAAAAAGCCCGCTTGGCTGCGTGTTAAATTACCCATTGGAGAAACTTTTAAACAGGTCCGCAATCTGGTGGATCAGCATAAACTGCATACCATCTGCGAAAGCGGCAACTGCCCGAATATGGGTGAATGCTGGGGTGCCGGCACGGCTACTTTCATGATTCTGGGAAATATCTGTACCAGGAGTTGTGGTTTTTGTGCCGTAGCAACTGGGAAGCCGCTGGCTGTGGACTGGGACGAACCCCAGCGTGTTGCAGAAGCCATCCACCTGATGAAAGTAAAACACGCGGTGATCACTTCAGTGGACCGTGATGAAATCAAAGACGGCGGAAGCATCATCTGGCAGAATACCATCCGCGCGGTGAAGTCATTGAATCCGGATACTACGCTGGAAACCCTGATCCCGGATTTCAAGGCTGAAGAGGAAAATATCCAGCGCATCATCGACGTGGGGCCTGAAGTGGTTTCCCATAACATCGAAACCGTGGAAAGACTAACGAAACAGGTGCGGATCCAGGCAAAATACTGGAGAAGCATGCAAACCCTCAGCATTCTGAAAAAGGGTGGCATGCGCACCAAGAGCGGCATTATGCTGGGCCTTGGTGAAACCAAAGCAGAAGTGATCCAGACCATGAAGGACCTGGCAGACCAGGGCGTGGACGTGATCACCGTCGGCCAATACCTGCAACCCACTAAAAAACATTTGTCTGTTCAGCGTTTCGTTCATCCCGACGAATTTGCCGAACTCCGGGACATAGGTTATGGGCTGGGCCTGGACTACGTAGAAAGCGGCCCTCTCGTCCGCTCTTCCTATCACAGTGAAAGGCATGTGGTGAAAGGTTTTGGAAGAAGACAATGGCTCGCGGGAAAGAGTTGACGGGTGACAGACCATACCATCAACAAATCATTAAAGGGCTACAGACTTTAGAAACTCCTCAGGCCATATCCCAAACCAATGCGCTGGCACCCAGAATGGCCGCGTCCGATTCGCGGAGATGACTGACCAGGATCTTCACCCGGTTCTGGAACACCTGTATCAGGTTGGATTCCATATGTTCCCTGGTGGGTTTAAGGATAAAATCGCCGGATTTGGTGAGGCCGCCAAATAAAATAATGGCCTCGGGGCTGGAGAACATCACAAAATTGGCCAGGGCCATACCGAGAATCTTCCCGGTATATTCAAAGATTTCGCGCGCAATGATATCTCCCTGCACAGCGGCATCATACACCTTTTTGGAATCGATGTCCTTGGGAGGTATTTGCCGAAGCAGACTTGCCCTATCGGTTTTTGCCAGCATTTCCCTCGCCGTGAAGGTAACGCCCGTCGCTGATGCATAACTTTCGAGAGATCCGTATTTGCCGGTTCCTTCGTGATATCGCCCGTCGGGAATGATGATGGTATGCCCAAGCTCCCCTGCAAAACCATCATGACCTAACACCAGATGACCATTTGCCACAATGCCGCTGCCCACACCCGTGCCCAGGGTAATCATGATAAAATCCTTCATACCCTTGGCGGCGCCATACATCATCTCTCCAATGGCTGCTGCATTAGCATCGTTGGTAAGAATGCTTGGTAATTGAAACTTATCCTGGATGAGCTGCGCAAGCGGAATGATGCCTTTCCAGGGAAGATTTGGCGCATATTCAACCGTCCCGGTGTAATAATTTCCGTTGGGTGCACCAACTCCAATACCCCGGATTCGACCGGGGCCGCCTACATTCTGGATAAGCGTAGAAAGACTCTCATGGAGTTCGTCCATGAAGGTATCGACCTGCTTGTGCTTTTTGGTGGAAATATCACCGGTGAACAAAACATTGCCCACGCGATCTACAATGCCAAATTTGGTTCCGGTACCGCCGATATCTATTCCAATCGCCAGTGCTTCCAGGGAAGCCGGTGAGGAAGTTGCTTTTGCCATGCCCTGATTTTAAAGATTTTCGCTCCGGAATGCCCTGTTAATGTCCCCCGGCGCTTTGCAATTCATCATAGTCAATGCCCTGACCCTTCAATACGGCTTTCACCTTGATGGCATAAAATACCAGATAGGCAAAACAGGCTACGCCCACCAGGTATGACCATTGAATTCCCAGATACTGATTGCCGGCCAGCCAGCCCTGGAGCAGACTGATGATGCCACCGCCAAAGATCATCATGATCAGAAAACTGGCGCCTTCATTGGTATGTTTTCCCAATCCGGCAATGGCCAGCGTAAAGATACAGGGCCAGAGGGTGGAGCAGAACAGACCTACACTGATAAATGCAAAAACGCTGGTCATTCCATGGGACATCATGCCGATGAACAGGGCGACAATGGCCATGCCTGAAAAGATCAGGAGTTGCCGCGCAGGATTTCCCCTGCTCAGCAAAGTGCCGACGATCATGGCAATGATCACAAAAACATAAATATAAAAAGGGGTGATATCGTGCCGCGCAATTTTAGTGACCAGCAGAAAAACGCCGAATGCCAGATAAGGCATTACAAAATTCAATATTTTTCGCAGGCTGGGGCTTACTCCGAAGGCGCCTACAGAAGAGGTCCACCGGCCAATCATCAGACTCGCCCAGTAAAGGGAAACATAGGGAGCGATGTTTTCTGTGGGAAAGGGTAAACCGTCGCCCGTGGAAACGTGTTCCTTCATAAATTCAGGCAGGTTGCTCGCTGTACTCACTTCCACGCCAACATAAACAAATATGCCGAGCATGCCAAGGGCCAGCTGCTGATATTTAAGCGGGCTCCCGCGGTCGATTACCTTTCCTCCCCCCGCAGCCGCTTCATCCGAAGCCACCGCATCCAGGTCTATCTTATTGGGTAGGGAAGAAAATTTAAAAATGACCGCCACCACTAAAAACGCAAGTCCCAATATAAGGTAAGGTGTTTTGATGCTTTGAATACTGGCAACACCTTTACTACCCACGGCCACCGTTCCGAAAATGGCAAAACTAACCAGCAGGGGACCAATGGTGGTGCCGAAATTATTCACTCCGCCCGCCATACACAATCGTTGTGATCCCGATTTTGGATCGCCCATGATGATGGCCAGCGGATTGGCAGCAGTTTGCTGAAGCGAAAATCCCAGCCCCACAATAAACAAGCCGGTGATCATCAGCGCGAAGGAAGCTGTTTGGGCGGCAGGATAAAATAACAAAGTGCCAATAGCCGAAATAATCAGCCCCAGGGAAATGCCATTCTTGTATCCGAGGCGGTTGAGAATGTCCCCGCCATTCGCTTTGGAAATAAAATAATAGATAATGGAACCAACCGTATACGCAACATAAAAAGCAAAGGATATCATCTGTGATTGCCATTGTTCCAGATGCAGCTTCTCTTTAAAGACCGGAATCAGAATATCATTACTGGCCGCAACAAATCCCCAAAAAAAGAATACACTGATCAGAACGCTGAATTGGGACCATTTGGTAGGTTGGCTCATGAGCAGGGAGAAATTTAAATGAGTGCTGAAAGTAGTTAAGTTTTTGCTTGATGAAAAATTTTTTCATATCACGTGATAATCAGACAAATCCTTCCTAAATTGAATACCAATTCGGTTTGCTCTACTAATCAGTCATGCCATCCCAATGGAAGTATTACATGTTTCAGCAGAATGTTATCCGGTGGCAAAAGCGGGGGGACTTGGCGATGTTGTGGGTGCGCTGCCCAAATACCAACACCAGGCGGGACATATTGCCAAGGTGGTGATGCCGATGTACCAGACAAAATTTCTTAACACCCACGAATGGGAGGTGGTGCATAAGGGGTATACGAATCTGGGAAACTGGTGGTTTATATACACCATCATTAAGGAAAAACACAATACACTGGGATTTGATTTGTATCTGGTGGACATAAACGGTCTGCTGGACAGGGAGAGAATTTACGGATACGACGATGACCCGGAACGTTTTATTTCTTTCCAGATTGCGGTGGTTGACTGGCTCGCGGCGTGGAAACATAAGCCGGATGTGATCCATGTGCACGATCATCAGGCAGCCCTCATCCCGTTCATGATCAAACATACGTACCGTTATCAGCAGCTCCGGGACATACCCACCGTGCTTACCATCCACAATGCAGAATACCAGGGATGGCTGGGATGGGATAAAAGTTATTTTATTCCGGCTTGGGATACCTGGAAATCGGGATTACTGGAGTGGAATAACTCCATCAATGCGCTGGCCTGCGGCATCCGCTGCGCCTGGAAGGTGACCACCGTCAGCCAGAGTTACCTGGAAGAACTTCGCTGGTCGGCCAACGGACTGGAGACGCTTTTTGAATATGAAAAGGGCAAATGTACAGGGATCCTCAATGGCATCGATACCAAAGTCTGGGATCCGGAAACAGATAGCTATATCGAAAATCATTTTAATGCCAAATCAAGAGCTGAAGGGAAGGCGCAGAATAAAAAAATTCTTTGTGAGCGCTTCGCGCTGGATGAAAAAAAACCATTGATTGCCTTTATCGGGAGACTGGTGGGAGAGAAGGGAGCGGATCTCTTACCG
The DNA here is from genome assembly GCA_041691395.1 of Chitinophagaceae bacterium. Classification (GTDB taxonomy): domain Bacteria; phylum Bacteroidota; class Bacteroidia; order Chitinophagales; family Chitinophagaceae; genus Puia. The sequence continues at coordinate 40,100 of JBEPUT010000023.1, read as the reverse complement.
GCGGCCATCGGGGACTCCTTTTATTATATCGGCAGGAAAATGAATTTCCTGATCCTCGGTAGCGGTTCGCCGGCTATTGTCCAGAACCTGGAAAAAGCAAGAACTCTCAGCGATGGAGATTGCAGTATTTATATTGGATATGATGAAACACTTAGTCACCAGATCTATGCCGGAAGTGATTTCATTCTGATGCCATCCCGGGTAGAACCCTGCGGCCTGAACCAGATGTATGCCATGCGTTATGGAACGTTGCCGATAGTAAGGAATACGGGCGGCTTGAAAGATACCGTTAAGGATTTTGGGGATCCGGATGGTTATGGCATACGATTTAACAATGCTATAGTCGGGGACATCACCCAGGCGGTGTGGCGGGCTGTTCAGTTATATGAAGACCCGGTACTCCTGGACGAATTGCGCCGCAGAATGATGCGGCTGGATTTTAGCTGGGAATCCAGTATGAAACATTATCTTGAACTTTATGCCTCTTTGTAAAAGACATCATTAAAATTCGTTGTTATGACAAATAAAGTGCTAGCTGTGATTTTAGGTGGTGGCGCCGGAACCCGTTTATACCCGTTAACTGCAAGCCGTTCCAAACCAGCCGTGCCCATTGCCGGCAAATACCGCCTGGTGGATATCCCCATTTCCAATTGTCTGAATTCCGGCATTGACCGGATGTTTGTGCTGACCCAATTCAATTCCGCTTCCCTGAACCGACACATTAAAAATACGTATCACTTCAGTGCTTTCAGCAAGGCTTTTGTGGACATTCTGGCGGCGGAGCAAACGCCGGACAACCCCACCTGGTATCAGGGAACCGCCGATGCCGTTCGTCAATGCCTGCGTCATCTCGGACCCTTTGAAGGGGATTATATCCTGATCCTGTCTGGCGACCAGCTATACCAGATGAACTTCATGGACATGATCAACAACCACATTAACAGCGGAGCGGAAATCACGATTGCCACCATCCCCGTGGCAGGCCGTGAGGCTTCCGATTTCGGAATCATGAAAAAAGATGAGCAGGGGTTTATCACCTCCTTTACCGAAAAGCCCAAAAAGGAAATTCATGCAGACTGGGTAAGCGATACAGGCCCTGCCATGCAGTCCCAGGGCAGGCATTACCTCGCATCCATGGGCATCTATATTTTTAACCGGCAGTTATTGCAGGACCTGCTCCAGAATGAATATGTGAACGCAACGGATTTTGGTAAAGAAATCCTTCCGCAGTCACTCGGAAAATACAAAGTGATCAGTTACCAGTATGACGGCTACTGGACCGATATCGGAAATATCTATTCCTTCTTTGAAGCAAACCTGGGCCTGACCAACGACATCCCGGATTTTAATCTTTTCGACAACAACAATTCCATTTATACCAGGGCGCGTATGCTGCCGCCGGCAAAGATCAGCGGGACCACTTTGGAAAAGACCATTATTGCCGAAGGCTGCATCATTAACGCTTCCCGGATCGAGAACAGCGTAATTGGTATCCGCACAAGAATCGGAAGCGGTACAACCATTGTAAGCAGTTATTTAATGGGTATAGACTTCTACGAAACCATAGAAGAAATTGAACACGATAAAAATCACGGATTACCTTCCGTGGGCATAGGAAACCGTTGTTATGTACGCAATGCCATTGTAGATAAAAACTGCCGTATCGGCGACGATGTGCGCATCAATGGTGGATCACACCTGGAAAATACTGACCATGCCCTATACACCGTGAAAGACGGTATCGTAGTCATTAAAAAAGGAGCGGTACTTCCGAATGGTTTTGTGATCTAATCAAAGAACATTCCCTTATGTCAGTTTCCATCAAACCCGGAACGCAGGGAAACGCCGCTCTCATACCCAAACCCAGGCTATCTTTCTGGCAGATATTCAATATGAGTTTTGGGTTCCTGGGTATACAGTTTGGGTTTGCGCTGCAAAACGGGAACGCGAGCGGTATTCTGCGCAATTACGGGGCCGACGTGGATAAGCTCTCCTGGTTTTGGCTGGTGGCACCCATTGTAGGGATCATCGTCCAGCCCGTGGTTGGTCATTATAGCGACCGTACCTGGAACAGGCTCGGCAGAAGACGGCCTTATTTCCTGGCCGGCGCCCTGCTTTCCGCCACGGCCCTGGTGTTGATGCCGAATGCCAACCTGTTTACGGCTTTTGGTCCCATTCTTTTTATCGGCGCGGGATTCTTAGCGATCATGGATGCCTGTTTTAACCTCGCCATGGAACCCTTCAGGGCACTCGTGGCGGATAATCTTCCGGATTCCCAGAGAACCCTGGGATTTTCGGTCCAGACCTTTCTGATCGGTGTGGGTGCCGTGGCCGGATCATTCATTCCTTATATTCTGCATCATGGATTTGGCATTTCCAATGAAGCGCCCGAAGGCAGCGTGGCCCCGAATACCAAACTCGGTTTTTATATCGGGGCTGCTGTTTTTATCGTTAGCATTTTTTGGACCATCCTGAAAACAAAAGAATACCCGCCGGCAGAATATGAAAAATACCATGGCCGGAACGAGGATCACGAAAAAGGACTGGGAAATATATTTCAGGACCTGAAGAAAATGCCGCGGACCATGAAACAGCTGGGACTGGTTCAGTTTTTCAGTTGGTTCGCCCTGTTCGGTATGTGGGTATTTACCACCGATTCCATTGCGACCCGTATCTTCGGGTTACCCATATCCGATAAGAGTTCGAAACTCTATCACGATGCCCAGGACTGGACCGGTGTTATATTTGCGGTTTACAACGGCGTTTCTGCGGTCTATGCTCTTTTTCTGCCTGCCCTGGCCAGGAAAATCGGACGAAAAAAAACACATGCCTTTTCCCTGATCATCGGAGGCATTGGTTTGATCTCTTTCTTTTTCGCACCCAGTAAAGAGTTCCTGATTTTTTCAATGGCCTGCGTCGGAATAGCGTGGGCCAGTATACTGGCCATGCCCTATGTGATCCTTTCCAGCTCCATTCCTCCCGGTAAGATGGGGGTCTATATGGGCATATTCAATTTCTTCATCACTATTCCCCAAATAGTCAACGGGGTAACCGGGGGACCTGCCGTAAAATATCTTTATCATAACCAGCCGGTTTATGCGCTGGTGCTGGCTGGCATATTTATGCTCTGTGGCGCCGTTAGCGTGATCTATGTTTACGATCCGGGGGCGATAAAAATAAACGAGGAAAAACTTTCACCGGCCTGATTTTAAAAGTTTCACAAATAAACCGCTGCTTAAAATCGTTGTTCCTGCATTGAAAAACTCAGCTGGCTGGGAATAAGATCGTACATTTAGAAGAGGGCAAAAATGTGATAACCACTTACGAACATACCCATTTTGTAGATTCCACAAAACCTGTCTGGAACTACTCTTTATTTTCCGATTCGGACATCAGCAATTTTCAAAATGGCACCCATTACCGCTTGTATGAAATTTTCGGATCCCATGCACGCACCGTGCTCAGCAGACCGGGATATTATTTTGCGGTTTGGGCTCCCAATGCCACGTATGTATCGGTGATCGGAAACTTCAACGACTGGGATGAGGCGGCGCATCCTTTATTTGTCCGCCTGGAAAAATCGGGGATCTGGGAAGGTTTTATACCGGATCTGGCGAAAGGGGAAGTGTATAAATACCACATCCGGGGATTCAATAACCAGGAAACGGTAAAGGGAGATCCCTTTGCCAATTTCTGGGAAAAAAGACCGCATACCGCCTCCATTACCTGGGAACTCGGATATGCCTGGAAAGATCAGGAATGGATGAACACCCGGAAGGAACACAATGCGCTGGACAGGCCCTGGAGTGTATATGAAGTGCACCTCGCAAGCTGGATGCGGCCTGATAAATATGATGAAGAATCTTACAATACCTACGATCAGATCCGCGAAAGACTCGTGCCCTACGTAAAAGAAATGGGATTCACCCACGTGGAGCTCATGCCGGTGATGGAATTCCCTTATGATGGAAGCTGGGGGTACCAGGGCACCGGATATTTCGCACCGACCTCCCGGTTTGGGGATCCCCAGTCGTTCATGACCCTGGTGGATGCATTTCACGCTGCAGGAATTGGTGTGCTGCTCGATTGGGTTCCTTCGCATTTTCCGTATGACGCGCACGGTTTGTTTATGTTCGACGGAACGAACACCTATGAATATGCGGATATGCGTAAAGGATTTCATCCGGACTGGAACAGTTATATTTTCAATTATAAAAGAGGAGAAGTAAAATCATTCCTCATCAGCAGCGGGAGATTCTGGTGTGATCAATTCCATGCCGACGGATTGCGGGTGGATGCCGTCAGTTCCATGCTGAAATTGAACTACTCCCGCACCCGGGGTCAGTGGGAACCCAATGAATATGGCGGCGATGGAAATATAGAGGCCATCGCATTCATCAAAGATCTGAATGAAACCTTGTTTCGTGATTTCCCTGACATACAGACTATTGCCGAAGAGGCCACCGACTGGCCCGGCATCAGCAAACCGACTTTTGCCGGGGGCCTTGGATTTGGCATGAAATGGATGATGGGCTGGATGCACGATACCCTGGATTATTTCAAAGCCGACCCCTTGTTACGGAAGGGCCTTCAGGATAAATTCACCTTCAGCATGATGTACTACTATGATGAAAACTTCATGCTGCCGCTGAGCCATGATGAAGTGGTTCACGGTAAATCACCCATGCTTTATAAAATGCCCGGCGACGACTGGCAGAAATTCGCCAATCTCCGCCTGATGTATGCTTATATGTTTACCCACCCTGGCGGTAAGCTGCTTTTCATGGGCAATGAATTCGGCGCAACCTCGGAATGGAACCACAAGAGTGAACTGCCCTGGGAACTGCTGCGATATGATTCCCACCGAATGCTGAAAGACTGTTTGCGCGACCTGAATTTATTGTTGCGGAGCGAACCGGCATTATATGAAAATCAGTTCAATCAAAATGGATTTGAATGGATTGATCTGAGTCACCGGGAGGAATCAGTGATCGTTTTCAGCAGGAAAGGAAAACTGCCGGAAAATGATCTGCTGATCATCCTCAACATGACCCCCACCGTGAGAATGAACTGGAAAATTTATGCCAATGGTAAATCTGTATGGAAAGAAATTTTCAACAGCGACGAAAAAAAATACTGGGGAACCGGAGACACGCTCAACCCGAATCCGGTGGTAAACCTCGTGGATAAAACCCAAAACCGGTACGAAATAAATGTGCACCTGCCTCCGTTGGGAGCCGTTATCCTGAAATGATGACCTGCATAAGCGGGCGGCTGATGCTAAAGATTCACACTGATCATGGACATTAATCTCTGTATAAAAAGTGGGCTGATGTGTTTGTTCACCGGCGTGTTTCTGCTGAAGGCACAAGCACAGTCAGCCGATAGTTCCCGCTATTTCTTCCTCAAAGCCGCAGACGAAAAATCAAATCGTTTATTCCTGCCTGCTTATACCGATTTACAGCGTTCCCTGCAATATGATTCAACCGGCGCAGATCTATTAAGGGAAACCGGCCTCACGGCAGTGGAATTGAGAAAATATGAAAATGCCATCATTTACTTTGAAAAATTACTTCGGGTTCTGAAAAATGATACCACCGGAAATAATCAACTGGCAATACTTTATTTCTGGACGCAAAAATGGGATTCCGCAGTGAAATATGCTTCCCGGTCTCTTCAATTGCATACAGGCCGCAATAACTATTATATCCTGGGCAAAAGTTATTATGAACTGGAAGACTATGGACATGCATTCAGTTATCTTCCCACAGCAGCAACGGAAGATCCGAAAAATGCCGAGATTCCCTACCTGATTGCACGCGCCTATGTGGATATGAACAACTACAAGCCGGCCATCTCTTATTTTCAGAAAGCCATTGCACTGGATTCCTCAAATGTACAGTGGATCTATGAATGCGCCCTGGTATATGCCACCATCTACGATGACGTGTCGGCAATAAAATACTACGACATCGCCGCATCCAAAGGATATAAAAAAGACAATGATTTTTATGAGAACCTGGCGGATTCCTACATCGCATCCGGACAGGCATCCAGGGGTCTGCAAATCCTTCAGGAACTGGTTGTAAAAAAACCGGCCGACCTGGAACTGCTCAACAGCCTGGGATTCACCAACTACAAATTGAAAAAATATGATGCGGCCATCGAATACTGGGACAGGATCTTGTCCTACGACAAACAAAATGGACGCGCCCTCTATATGATCGGTATGGCCTATCAGAAAAAGGGAGATACGCAGAAAGGAAAAGAACTCTGCGAGAAAGCCATCGCCATCGACCCGTCACTTAAAAACCTCAAACAGGAGATCAGACTGGAGCAATAATAATGGACAAATTATAATGGACAGTGATGGCATCTTGAGGTGCCGGATTGGCTCCTCAAGTTCAATGCTCACTTTCTTTATTTTAATGAGAAATACCACGATCAGGGTATACCAATTAGCGAAACTACTGAATACTTTTACAGCCTGAAAAAGGTTGTATGGCAAAGAAAAATGAACAGGTTGTTCCTGATAAAATTGTAACCAGTAAAATTTATTTCATAAGAAAACATAAAGTAATGCTGGATGAAGATTTGGCTGACTTTGGATTTCGGAGAACGGGAGAAAAAGGGGAATACGACTAAAATTGATTTTGCAACAACTTCATCAAATCGGCTATGCCCTCTGTAGCCGGTTTTTCAATTTTGATGAGGTTCGGAATCCCGGTATCAGGAACCCTTTTATCAACAATGTATCTGGAGACACGGGAGCCTGCCAGATGAATCAGCCCCGCGGCGGGATATACCACCAGAGAAGTTCCAACCACAGCAAAAATATCCGCAGATGCCACCAGCTTAGCCGCCGGCTCAATCATCGGCACGGCCTCTTCAAACCAAACAATGTGCGGGCGCAATTGCGCGCCGTCAGATGCCTTGTCGCCCAACTGCATATCCTTCCTGATTTCATAAACCAGGCGCTCATTCATTTCACTCCGCATTTTAAAAATCTCGCCATGAAGGTGCAAGACCTTGGAAGAACCGGCTCTCTCATGCAGGTCGTCGATATTCTGGGTAATGATGTGCACGTCAAAATGATCTTCCAGCCGGGCAAGACCCAGATGGGCGGCATTGGGCGCTGCATCCACTACATCGCGGCGGCGCATATTGTAAAAATCCAGTACCAGGCCTGGATCATTCTTCCAGGCCCCCGGGGTTGCCACCCGGGTTATTTCGTATCCTTCCCACAATCCGTCACTGTCACGGAATGTTCTTAATCCGCTTTCGGCACTGATGCCCGCTCCGGTGAGAACGACCAGCTTTTTTTTATTTGAGTCCATGGTAACCGTCAAAATAATTCTCCGGACTAAAAAAAATGATCACATTCTTTCAGGCACCCGGATACCCAATATCCCCATCGCCGATTTCAAAACGTTTGCCGTAAGCAGGCAAATGCGAAGGCGTAACTGTTTTTTTTCTTCCGTTTCTGCGCGGCCCACGGAATGCTCAACATAAAAGGAGTTAAAGATCTTCGCCAGGCTGAAAGCAAAATTAGCCACCAGGGAAGGATTCATTTCCTGGCAGGCGGTCTCCAGTAAAGCAGCATATTTTTCCAGGCTGATGATCACTTCTTTCTCCAGCGGCAGCAGGGGGAAAGCCACCCCGCCAGCAGGTTCTCCCATTCTTTCTTTTCTCAGGATGGATTTTATGCGCGCATGTGTATACTGAACAAAAGGCCCGGTGAATCCGTGAAAATCGATCGATTCGTCCGGATTAAAGATCATGCGCTTTTTGGGATCCACACGCAAAAGAAAAAATTTCAATGCGCCAAGTCCGATGGTGTCATATAATTCCGATCGTTCTTCCGGATTGAAATCATCCACCTTGCCCAATTCGCTGGTATGTCGCGCCGCCATGTTATTCATTTCATCGAGGATGTCATCTGCGTCCACTACGGTGCCTTCCCGTGTTTTCATTCTGCCGGAAGGAAGTTCCACCAGGCCGTAGGATAAATGAAAAATACCCTCAGCGGAAGGAAGCTGCAGTTTCTGACAAATAAGCTTCAGCACCCTGAAATGATAATTCTGTTCATCGGCAACCACATAGATGCTCTGGTCCATGTGATATTCCTCAAATTTGCGTACGGCAAGACCAATATCCTGTGTTATATACACGGCCGTTCCATCACTCCGCCGAACGATCTTTTCGTCCAGGCCATCGTTCCGGAGATCTATCCAGACACTGCCGTCCTCCTTTTGATAAAAAACCTGTTTCAGAAGCCCTTCTTCCACCAGATCTTTTCCCAGCAGGTAAGTCTCGCTTTCATAATAAACCCGGTCAAAGTCACTACCAATACGCCGGTAGGTAATGTCGAAACCGGCATACACCCAACTGTTCATGCGCTTCCACAAAGCGATTGTTTCCGGATCACCGGCTTCCCATTCAACCAGCATTTGCTGGGCCGCTTTCATCAGGGGCGCTTCTTTTTCAGCCTGATCCTTCGTCAGGCCCGTTGTCATAAGGTCCTCAACCTCCTTCTTCAGTTCTGTGCCGAACAGCACATAATAATCGCCCACAAAATGGTCCCCCTTTATTCCGGTGCTTTCCGGAGTGGCGCCATGGGCATGGCGTTTCCAGGCAAGCATGCTTTTGCAGATGTGAATGCCGCGGTCGTTCGCTATACAGGTTTTTATGATATCATATCCGTTGGCCTTGTATAAAGCGGCTACGCTCCATCCCAGGAAATTATTCCGGAGATGACCAAGATGTAAAGGTTTATTGGTGTTGGGAGAGGAGTATTCCACCATGACGCGGCGCCCATTGGCCTGTTTGATCCCATAGGTGGGATTTTTATGCTGATCCTCCAGGAAAATCAATAAAATCCCATCCCGGATCTCCAGGTTCAAAAATCCCCTGATCACATTAAAACCTGAAAATAAGTCAGGTTGGGTTTCCAGTAGGGATTCTCCCAAAGCCCTGCCCAGGGTATCAGGATCCGACTTCAGTTTTTTAACTATCGAAAACAGAACCACGGTGTAATTACCGGAAAATTCGGGTTTGGTTTCATTTACCAGGATGTCACTAACCTCTGTCTTGTACCTGTATTTCTGATTCAGGATAACCTGAACGGATTCTTTGATCCGCTGAACAATCTCCTTCATAGATTTATTGACGCAAAAGTAGGATTTGTTGGTTACACTATGTAAGGCCCTTTATATTACCTTCGCGCGGGAATTTCCGGATTATATGCCAAAAAAGCAGATCATTTCTTTTATTGATTTCTTTTACCCGCCGTTCAGAAAGCTGATGCCCATACAGACCTTCCGGTATGCGGCCTGTGGTGGCACGAATACCCTGCTGGATATTTTCATTTTTTTCATCAGTTACAATTATATCCTGCACAAACAGGTTTTACACGTGGGTTTTTTGGCTTTCAAACCGTATGTTGCCGCCTTCATGATGTCTTTCCTCGTGAGTTTTCCGACCGGATTCCTGCTGAATCGATATGTGGTGTTCCCCGGATCCAGTCTGCACGGCAGGGTACAGCTTTTCCGGTATTTTCTACTCGTGGTGATCTGCATCCTGCTGAACTATGTGTTTATCCGTTTATTCGTGGAGGAATTTCACATTTATCCCACGGTGGGCAAGATCATCACCACCGGCATTGTGGTCGTGTTTAGTTACCTGGCCCAGAAAAATTTTACTTTCAAAAATGAAATCCGTCTGGAGCAGGATGCTGATTAGGATCCTCTTTCCGGCAGAAAATGTTTTTCCCAAACACGGCCGAATCCGATAACTTTAAAAGATCTTTCACCAAACGAATTTGTCATGACTACCACCCGCAGAAGCTTCCTGAAAGCAGGAGGCTTATCCCTTGCCGCCGCAGCGATCGGATCCCATAAGCTGTTTGCCGCTACCTATCCCGGCATTTACATGGGAATCCAATTGTATACCGTGCGCGACGATATGGAAAAAGATCCTTCCGGAACACTAAAACAATTATCGGATATGGGTTACCGGTATGTGGAGCATGCCAACTACCACAACCGCAAATTTTATGGGTACGCTCCGGCGGAGTTTAAAAAATTGCTGGAGGAGTCTCACCTCAAAATGCCCAGCGGCCATGTGGTGATGACGCCGGCCGACTATGATTATGTCAGAAAAGATTTTTCTGACAACTGGAAACACACGGTGGAAGATGCGGCAACGGCGGGTCAGCAATTTCTGGTTTCCCCCTGGCTGGATGAAAGCCTTCGCAAAAACATGAGCGATTTCAAAGCCTATATGGACGTTTTCAATAAATCAGGCGAACTCTGTCGCAAATCAGGTATGACGTTCGGCTATCACAACCATGATTTTGAATTCGACACCAAGCTGGACGGTAAAGTGCTGTACGACCTCATCATGGAATATACTGACCCATCCCTCGTTGCCCAGCAGCTGGACATGGGAAACTTATATAATGGTGGCGCGAAAGCCATTGATATCGTCAAAAAATACCCGGGCCGTTTTGAACTCATGCACGTGAAGGACGAAATCCCATCCACAAACAAAGAAGAGAAATACGAAAGCACAATCCTGGGTAAGGGTATTGTCGGAACCCGGCAGGTCTGCGACCTTGGCCGGAAATCCGGTGGAACCCGTTATTTCATCATCGAACAGGAATCTTATCAGGGTTTAACACCCCTGGACAGTTCGAAACAGGATTTTCGGATCATGAAAAATTGGGGGTACTGACGACCGGAAAAAGCCACGCACGAATTATTTTCCCTGCGTGACCTTTTAAAGCCGGCTAATGACTATTTTATCAGTATCTGTAGTGATCCGCTTTGAAAGGACCTGATTTCGGAATTCCGAGATACTCGCTCTGCGCTATGGTCAGTTCATCCAGTTCAACGCCGATTTTTGCAAGATGCAGACGGGCTACTTTCTCATCCAGGTGTTTTGGCAGCACGTATACCTTGTTCTCATATTTACTGTTGTTCTGCCACAATTCAATCTGCGCCAGGGTCTGGTTGCTGAATGAATTGCTCATCACAAAACTGGGGTGACCGGTGGCGCAACCCAGGTTCACCAAACGTCCCTCGGCCAGGATGATCACATCTTTTCCTTCGATGGTATAGAGGTCAACCTGGGGCTTGATGGTATCCTTTGTGTGGCCGTAATTTTTATTAAGCCAAGCCATATCGATCTCGATATCAAAATGACCGATATTGCACACAATGGCTTTGTCCTTGAGTGACCGGAAATGTTTTTCCGTGATCAGGTCCCGGCATCCGGAAGCAGTAACCACAATATCCGCTTCCTTAACGGCATCTGCCATTTTCTTTACCTCAAAACCATCCATGGCAGCCTGCAGGGCACAGATCGGATCGATCTCGGTGACGATTACCCGGCAGCCTGCTCCGTGCAGGGATTGGGCGGAACCTTTACCCACATCACCGTAACCACCTACTACGGCCACTTTTCCGGCCAGCATCACATCGGTGGCCCGGCGGATCGCATCCACAAGGCTTTCCTTGCAGCCGTATTTGTTGTCGAACTTGGATTTGGTCACCGAATCATTCACATTGATGGCAGGCACCGGCAGCGATCCTTTAGCCATTCTTTCATATAAGCGGTGAACACCAGTGGTAGTTTCTTCGGAAATCCCTTTCAGGTGCTGAACCAGCTCCGGATAAGTATCCAGCACCATATTCGTCAGATCGCCGCCATCATCCAGGATCATATTGAGCGGCCGGTCCGTACTCCCGAAAAACAAGGTCTGCTCAATGCACCAGTCGGCCTCTACCAGGGATTGCCCTTTCCAGGCAAAAACACCCACACCCGTTGCCGCTATGGCAGCAGCCGCATGATCCTGGGTAGAGAAAATATTACAGGAGCTCCATCGTACTTCCGCACCCAGTTCAATTAAGGTTTCAATCAGCACGGCTGTCTGGATCGTCATGTGGAGGCATCCGGCAATCCGGGCTCCTTTCAATGGTTTTTGGTTTCCGAATTCTGCCCGGATGGACATCAGACCCGGCATTTCGGCTTCCGCCAGCCGGATTTCCTTGCGACCCCATGGAGCCAGACTCAGGTCTTTTATCTTATAAGGCAGCGCCAGATCTATAGGCTTCGTTTTTGTAGACATGATGATGGTTTTTATGGCTGTAAAGATAAATTAGTAGAACAAAAATATAGCCAATACCAATAAATTTAGAAGAAAGTGATAGTTTTGGATAGATTTGTAGGATAAATAAATAATCCACCATGCAAAAAGCCGCTGAAAAAGAAAATTCGGCTATACAGCCGGTTCCTCTGGATGAAAAGGACAGGGCCATCCTCAGGCTGTTACAGGAAAACGCCAAGATGACCGTGCGCGAGATTGCAGCAACCGTTCACCTGAGCACCACGCCGGTTCATGAGCGCATAAAACGCATGGAAGATGAGGGGGTCATTCTGCAGTATGCCACTCTGGTAAATCATGCGCGGATAAAAAAAGGACTGATGGCCATCTGCTACATAACACTTAAAGAACACAACAAAAAATCGGGCGCAAGATTCATCAAAACCATTCAGGAATTTCCGGAAGTGATTGAATTTTACATTATATCCGGTGCCTTTGATTTTATGCTGAAGGTTGTGGCGGAAGCCATGGACGACTATTACGATTTTCACGTAAACAAGCTCGGCCAGGTGGAAAATATCGGACAGGTGCAAAGCACATTTGTGATGGGGGTGATCAAACAAACCCAACCCATGATCAGCTAACGGTTTTCAGCATCTGCGCCACCACTTTATCAATGGGAAGCGTCAGAGCCAACTCGTTAAAAGCATGCCAGTCAATAAAACGGAAAGTTTCCGTTTCGCCGGTCCGCCGGTAGGTTTCCATTTGCTGTTCATCAAAATCAAACAAGGAGGTCCGCAACGGAACCCGGATCTCTTCCAGCGCTTCCACGCGGTAGTAAATCGAAATGATCTGGTGTTCGGGATTAAAGGCACTCATCTGAAAAAAATCGGTGGTATACAGATGATCCTTCACTTTTACATCCAGGTTCATCTCTTCCTTGAATTCCCTTTTCAGGCAATCCCGGGTTCCTTCTCCGAATTCCAATCCGCCTCCGGGGAATTTGGTGATATAATCCCCGCGGATCAGTTCATCCGAAACAAGCACTTCTTTATTTTTACCGGTGAGGATTCCGTACACCCTTACATTGAATAATTGACTCATGTAACCATAGTCTTAATGTAAACAGCCTCAAATATCCGAAATCCGTACATACCGCCACCCTTCGAATTTGAAGGGTGGCCATTGGCTAAAATCTATCCTGTAAAGGAAGGCTTGGAGGTTTCGAGCAGATTCGAACTGCTGTAGAAGCTTTTGCAGAGCTCTGCCTAGCCACTCGGCCACGAAACCTAATGAGGTTGGGCAAAAGTAGTATATTCGGATTAATTTGCCTAACCTGCAAATCCATTATGCAGCCCATTGAAGAAAGCGAACTGATCCTGAATTCCAGAAACGCTATTTATCATCTTAACCTGCTACCGGAGGAACTTGCCCATAAAATCTTTTTGGTGGGCGATCCGGGTCGCGTGCCACAGGTCAGTAAACATTTTGACCGGATCGAAACCAAACAACAACACCGGGAATTCATCTCCCATACAGGATATATCGGCTCCGAAAGATATTCGGTGATCTCTACAGGCATTGGAACTGATAATATTGATATCGTGATGAATGAGCTGGACGCCCTGGTTAATATCGATTTCAGCAGCAGAACGATTAAACCCCGGCTGACCTGTTTGCAGGTCATACGTATTGGCACTTCCGGATCACTCCAAAAAGAAATCCCGGTAGACAGCCTGGTGGCATCCAGTCACGGACTGGGTATAGACAACCTGCTGAATTTTTACCGCATGGAACCCCGGGGAGCAGAACAGGAGATCCTGCAGGCTTTCATCACGCATACACAAATGCAGCAGCGATTTGCCCATCCTACCATCACCAGTGCCTCCACATTCCTGTTAAAGCATTTTACCGCTGGTTATTTCCATGGCATAACCGTAACCTGTCCGGGTTTTTATGGACCTCAGGGAAGAATACTAAGGCTTGGACTCAGCCAGCCGGAACTGATTGAAAGCCTTGCCTCGTTTGCATTCGGCCCCTATCGGGTGAGCAATTTTGAAATGGAAACATCGGCTATTTACGGATTGGGGCATCTGCTCGGTCATCAATGTCTCAGTCTGAACGTGATCGTGGCCAACCGCATCTCCAAAACATTTTCCACCAATGGGCTGCTGGCGGTTGAACGGCTGATTGAGAAAACCCTGGATGTGGTGGCTTCCATGGCTCATTAAGAATTATCTTTGCAGGCTTATATGATCCTTCCATTTTACAAATACCAGGGAACGGGCAATGATTTTATTTTGCTGGACAACCGCCAGCAGACTTATTCCGGACTTACTCAACCGGCGATTGCCCGCTTATGCGATCGGCGGTTCGGCATTGGAGCAGACGGGCTCATGATGCTCAACCAGAAAGAAGGTTATGATTTTGAAATGAAATATTTCAATGCCGATGGGAATCCGGGCTCCATGTGCGGAAATGGGGGACGGTGTATGGTCCGGTTTGCCTATCATCTGGGCATTCATAAAAGCAAATATCATTTTCTCGCATCTGACGGGGAGCACGAAGCAGAAATTGATGACGGCACCAATATCATCAACCTGAAAATGAATGATGTTCCGGGCATCCGGGAATCCAATGGCAGCTACATTTTGAATACGGGTTCGCCGCATTTCGTTAAGATTGTGGATGATGTCATGGATTATGACGTGGTAAAAAATGGAATTGAAATCCGGTACAATGAAGAATTCACCAAGGAAGGGATCAATGTAAATTTTGTTCAACAGGAAAAACCGGATGGGATTATGGTAAGAACCTACGAACGGGGAGTGGAGGATGAAACTTTTTCCTGCGGAACCGGTGTTACTGCCAGCGCTCTTGTTTGTTACCATAATGAGGTAGGATATAATGACGTCACGGTAACCACCAAAGGAGGTGAGCTGGTAGTGAAGTATGACCGGCTCAACGACAACAGCTATACCAATATCTGGTTGTGCGGACCGGCGGAAAAGGTATTTGAAGGAAAAACAGAAACCGGCGAATAAAAATTACAGTCCACGAGATGAAGTATGCTCCCTATATCGGCACCCTCGCCGCCATTCTGCTTATTACTGCTTGTTTTATGCCCTGGACCTATTATCCGGATATCCACCAGACCTTCAACGGATTTTATTCGCATCAGGACAATTACGGGAAACCGGGCAAAGCCTTTATTTTTTTGGCGGTGTTCAGCATCATTTCATTTTTTATCCCGAAAATCTGGGCGAAGCGGGTCGGTCAGATTACGGCCGTCATCATCCTGGCTTATGCTATAAAAACTTTTATTCTTTTTTCTTCCTGTTATGCGGGCATCTGCCCCGAGAAAAAACCGGGAATTTTTCTCGTGTTATTGGCTGCCTTATTCATTTTGGCAGCCAGCCTGTTCACCGGAGTTAAACTTCCGGAAGAACCAAAAAATCAGTAGTGCCCGGTTTGAATCAGGCGCGCAATGGCAAAGGCACACCCTGCTGCAATGGCGCCGATGATCATCACACGCAAAGCGCCTTCCCAACGGTTGACCCCGGTGAGTTTGCTTTTAAAATATCCGAAGGTAAATAAGCAGATCAGGGTGATGACGGTGGAAATTTTTAATCCTTGTATTCCGGTGGAAACAAAAAAATAAGGACTGAGCGGAATCAATCCGCCAATGATATAGGAGAATCCGATATTGAAGGCGCTTTTCTTGGCCCGAAGGGGGTCGGGCTTTTCCAGGCCCAGTTCATATTTCATCATCAGCTCCACCCATTTTTCCTTATCCCTGCTCACTTCCTCTACGGCCTGATCCTGTACATCCCTGCTAAGGCCGAGGGAGGAAAAAAAAGTCCTGAGCTCCTCTTTCTCCATGTCCGGAACCTTTTCCACTTCTTCGTATTCCCTTTTCAATTCGGAATTGTAATGATCCGTTTCGGTTTTTCCGGCGAGGTATCCACCCAGCCCCATGGCGATGGAACCAGCGGCGATTTCAGCGAGACCGGCAATGATGATGAGGTTGGTGCTGGAAACGGCGCCGCTTAATCCGGCTGCCAATGCAAAAGGAACAGTGAGTCCGTCGGACATGCCAATGACCACATCCCGGAGCACATCGGCCCGAACAACATGTGATTCCCTGTGGGCATTATAAGACTTCGCAGCCAAATCTGCCCTTTCCCGGCTATTCATTCAAAAAATTTTCCTTTCCAAGATAGGCAATAATCAGGCTAACTATTTTAAGATGCGGAGACTGTCCCCAATAATCTCGAGGCATTCGTCCACCTGAACTTTGGTGATCGTCAGCGGAGGCGCAAACCTGATTTTATCCCCATGGGTAGGTTTGGCCAGCAGGCCATTTTCTTTCAGTTCAATACATATATCCCAGGCAGCTTCCGGATTGGAATGCCGTATCACGATCGCATTCAGCAATCCTTTTCCGCGAATGGATTCAATAAACGGTGAGTTCAGGGATTCCAGTCCTTTTCTTAAGTAGGCACCTTGTACGTCCGCATTTTCCGTCATATGTTCATCCCGTAAAACCTGGAGAGCGGTAATGGCCACCGCGGAGGCCATGGGATTTCCGCCATAGGTTGATCCGTGCTCGCCGGGTTTGATGGTCAGCATGATCTCGTCATCTGCCAGAACAGCAGAAACCGGAAGGGTTCCGCCGCTCAGGGCTTTGCCGAGAATCAGGATGTCCGGCCGCACCATTTCATGATCACACGCAAGCATTTTACCCGTCCTGCCTAATCCGGTCTGAATTTCATCGGCAATGAAGAGCACATCAGCATCCTTACAATATTGCGCGGCTGATTTTAAATAACCTTCATCCGGAACTACAACACCGGCTTCTCCCTGAATGGGTTCAACCAGGAACCCCGCAACCTCTTTATTTTGCAGGGCATGCGCCAGCGCTTCCAGATCATTATACGGAATCACATCAAAGCCTGGCATATAAGGTCCAAATCCGGCATGGGAGGCCGGATCACTGCTGAAGGAGATCACGGTGCTGGTACGGCCGTGAAAATTGCCGGCGCAGACGATGATCCTGGCCTTATTATCCGGAATGCCTTTTACAGCATAACCCCATCGGCGGCATAGTTTAATGGCGGTTTCCACAGCTTCCACACCGGTGTTCATGGGCAACACCCTGTTATAACCGAAATAACTGGTGATGTATTGGGCGAAGGCGCCGAACCGGTCGTTGGAAAAGGCCCGCGAAGTAAGGGTTAAGCGCTGTGCCTGCTCCAGCAGGCTGGCCATGATTTTCGGATGACGGTGACCCTGGTTTAATGCAGAATACCCGCTCAGGAAATCATAGTATTTTTTTCCGTCCACATCCCATACATGTACGCCCTCCCCTTTGCTGAGCACCACGGGAAGGGGATGATAGTTATGGGCGCTGAATTCGTTTTCGAGATCCAGGAAGCGGGCGGTCTTATCTGAATAGGATGAAGTCAATGGCATAAAAAATGCTGTGGATTTAATAAAATAAAGAAAAAAAGAAAATACTGCTGTATGCGGAACAAAACGCAACTAACGATCATCGATGATCGAGGAAATCGAGATTGCCGGAGAGAAAAGATATGGGAGATGTGATGAAAATAAATCTGGCTTTGGCGCAAGATACGAAATCAGCCGGTTATTCAAAAAAATGCCTGCCTTATGTCCGTATACCTCGTTTTCAAAACATGTTTAAACGGCTTTATAAATCAACAAGCCGGTCAGGGCAGAAATGTTTGTTGTCCGGCGGTGGAAATACCCCCGGGAGGGATGCGTCCCTTATTGAAGAGGGCATAGAAACTGGATCCGCTTCCGGTCATGGAGGCAAACAAAGCGCCGGCTTGATATAACTGATCCTTTATTGCTCCGAGTGCGGGATATTGCCGGAAAACAGGAATCTCAAAATCATTCTTAAGCTGGTCGCGCCAGTTTATCACCGGCCCGGAGATTAATTCCCTGATCGGAAATCCGGGTGAAGCGGGTTGAATTTGCGAATAGGCCCAGGCAGTGGAAACAGGCACGCCGGGATGAACAAGCAAAACAGAATATTCGGAGAGGTCCAGGGAAATGGGTTCCAGGATCTCTCCCCGGCCGCAGACGTAACAGGGAGAAGGCTGCAGGAAGAAAGGACAATCACTGCCCAGCATCAGGGCGTAAGCCTTCAGTTCCTCCGGTTTTATACGAAGACCAAAATAATCATTCAACAGGCGTAGCATAGTGGCGGCATCGGAGGATCCGCCACCGAGGCCGGCTCCGGAAGGAATGTGTTTATGCAGATAAACTGCGGCTTCCGTGATTTGCGGATAATGTCTTTTTAGTAGTTGAAATGCCCGGATCACCAGGTTTTCAGCAGGTTTTCCGGCTAATGGAATTCCGGATAAACTCAATGAGGTGGTGCTGCCTGGAACAATTTCCAGGATATCGCAGAAGGGAAGTGGATAAAAAACCGATTCCAGATCATGAAACCCGTCGGATCTTTTGGAGATGATGGAAAGACCGAGATTGATCTTGGCATGGGGAAACCCGATCATCCGTCACGGCCCTTTTTTCGCCTGTTTACCTCATCCCTGATCTTGATGGCCCGGATATAATCTTCCTGCTCCAATACTTCGGAAAGCAGGTTGTTGAGATCCTCCAGGGAAAGACCCCCGAGATCTTCTTTGGCGCCGCCTTCCGTGGTAACCGTTTCTTTGGGTAATTTTTTCTTTCCCGCACTGTCTTCCATCAGAATGCCCGCGCTTTCAATGATATTCTCATAGGTGAAAATAGGACATCCGAACCTGACGGCGAGGGCCAGTGCATCCGATGTACGGGAGTCGATCTCCACGGTATCGTGTTCGCTGGTACAAATGAGCTTGGAATAAAAGATGCCTTCCTGTAAATCCGAGATGATGATCTCCTGCAGGTCAATGGTGAAGGCGCTCATGAAATTCTTCATCAGGTCGTGCGTCAGAGGCCTGCTGGGATGCATTTTCTCCAGGGCAACAGCAATGGCCTGCGCCTCAAAACCACCGATCACGATCGGCAGGCGGCGAAGGCCATTGATCTCACCCAGCACCACGGCATAAGAATGCGTTTGTGTAATACTGTGAGACAGGGCTACAATTTCCAATTCGATTTTCTTCATAAAACGGATCTGCCCGCAGGCTGTACTGATTGGATGGCTTAATAAAAGGACAAATATAAAAAACTAAAGCCTTCCAAAAATTTCAGAAGACTTAAATATAATTTAGGGAGAATCAAGAGATTATTTCCATTTTCAAGCAACGCCCCTGAGCTTTTTCACGGCCTGAATGAGTTTGGGCAAAACTTCAAATGCGTCGCCGGCAATTCCATAGTCAGCGGCTTTAAAAAATGGCGCTTCCGGATCTTTATTAATCACCACGATCACCTTGCTGCGGTTAACGCCGGCAAGATGCTGTATCGCACCTGAAATGCCAATGGCAATATACAGGTTTGGCGCGATGGCCAATCCGGTCTGTCCCACATGTTCCCCATGCGGCCGCCATCCGGCATCGGCCACCGGGCGACTGCAGGCCGTTGCCGCATGCAGCAATCTGGCCAGCTCTTCCAGGGGTCCCCAGTTTTCCGGCCCTTTCAATCCACGTCCGCCGCTCACAACGATTTCCGCCTCGCTAAGGGGAATTTCGCCGGATGCTTTGGCCACGGACTTCAATTTCACTTTAGCCGTTTCCGGCGCCATTGGTTCCTGTACCACCTCTGCCGATCCTTCCCCCGCCGCCACCGGCCATGCGTTGGCATTAAGGGAAATGATTTTAACCGGGGTCTTTATGGATACCCTGGCAACGGCTTTTCCGGAAAAAACATTCTTCTTAACCACAAATCCCTGGCTGGTATCCGGCAGGTCAATGACTCCGGTTACCAGGCCGGCCTTTAACCGGGCCGACAAACCGGGGGCAATGGCCTTTCCTGAACTGTTGTGCGAAAAAATAATTACGGTCGCCTGCGTGGATTGCGCAACTGCAGCTATGATCCGGATATAAGTCTGCGGATCAAACGCATTCAGCGCCTCCTGCTTCACCTGGTGCACCTTCTGTACACCATATTTCCCCAAAGCGGCTATATCTTCGGAAACGGTTCCCAATAAAATAGCTTCCGCCTGTACGCCGGTCTGCTTAGCCAGCGCCGCGCCATAACTCAGCGCCTCGTACGTGGTTTTTTTGAAATGCCCATCTGTGTGATCAAGAAATACGAGAATTGACATGGGGTGAATTTTTTGGATTCAATAATTTATAAACAGAGGTATTGATGCGGTAATTTGGAAATCGGGAAATTAAATACATTATACTTTAAAACTTTAACGACTCTCATCATGCCCACATTTCCACATCAGCACATTTTCAAATTAATTTCGCTTCTTCATGCAACAGCCGGATGAGTTCCTCCGCCTGATCTGCAGGGATCATTTTAACGCCCTTTTTCGCTGGAGGCAATTCGAAAGAGACAATTTCCGTAAGCGGCTCCACCGCCTGCGGAGCCAGCACTTTCAATGGTTTGGAACGGGCACCCATAATGCCTTTCATATTGGGTATGCGTTGTTCCGCCATGCCTTTCTGACAACTCACCACCAGCGGCAGCGCAATTTCTTCCGTTTCTTCACCCCCTTCCACTTCCCGCACTACGGTTGCGCTGTTGCCGTTCAGATCAAATTTTGCGGCCAGAGACACATAGGGCAGATCCAGTATGCCGGCGATCATACCACCAACGGAAGATCCATTGTAATCAATGGTTTCCTTTCCTGTAAAAATAATATCATAGCCACCGTCTCTGGCCACTGCGGCAATTTGTGCCGCAATGAAATAACTATCCTGACTGTCAGCGTTCACGCGCAGGGCCTCATCGCCGCCCAGCGCCAATGCCTTGCGGATGATCGGATCGGCATCGGCCGTAGCCACGGTGATTAAATGGATGATGCAGGAAGGATCCTTTTCCTTCAGTTCAATGGCGCGGACCAACGCATACCATTCATCATAGGGATTGATGATCCATTGCACGCCTTCGGCAGCAAATTTCCTGTTGTTATCCGTGAAGGCTATTTTTGCAGTGGTATCCGGCGTTTTGCTGATACAGACTAGAATTTTCATATTGAATAAAGTCTACATTAAAGTTGTTTATGCAACTAAAACAAAGATAAGAAGATTTAAAAGTAAAATTTAAAAGTAAAAAGTAAAAAATCCGGACAAATGGAGAAAATGGAACGGCTGCTCAGTTTCTTAAAGAATTCTCCGGATGATCCTTTTTTAAAACATGCCCTGGCGCTGGAATATATAAAAACAGGCGCAGAGGAACCGGCAAGACAATTATTCCTGGACATACTCGCCCGGGATCCGGCTTATATCGGCACCTATTATCACCTAGCCCGTCTCCTGGAAAGAACAGGAGATACGCGTGCTGCCATAAGCTGGTATGAGAAGGGCATGGCCATGGCCAGAGAAAAGGGAGATCAGCATACGTATAATGAACTCCAGGCGGCTTATGAGGACCTCATTTAAAAATAAACATGGATAATTTCATCTCCCGTTTTCAGGCATCGGTTAAAAAGCAACATTTGTTTAACCAGTCAGATAAGTTGTTGCTGGCCGTTAGCGGCGGACTGGATTCCGTTGTGCTGGCAGCCTGTTGTTTTGAATCCGGATATGACTTCGCCATCGCCCATGCCAATTTTCAGATGCGGGGGCAGGAGAGTGACAGGGATGAACAATTTGTAAGGGCACTGGCCGACCGGTATCAGAAGCCGGTCTGGATCCGGCAGTTCAATACCACGGGCTATGCGGATCAGCACGCTGTTTCCATACAGGTGGCTGCAAGGGACCTGCGATACCCGTGGTTTGAGTCCCTGCTCGAAAAGGAAAATTACCGGTACCTGCTTACAGCGCATCATCTGGATGATAATATAGAAACCATGCTGATGCATTTTTTCCGTGGTACGGGCATCGCGGGATTACGAGGCATGTTGCCTATACAAGGAAATATCATCAGGCCACTGCTGACTTTTCCGAAGTCCGAAATAAAAAAATTTGCAGCAGAAAATGCCCTATCCTGGGTGGAAGACAGTTCCAATGCGTCGGAAAAATACACACGGAATTATTTCAGGAGAAAACTGATCCCGGACGTGGAAACGGTTTTCCCCGAAACGAGACACAACCTGCAAGAAAACCTGCAACGGTTTGCAGAAACAGAAATTTTGTACCTGCAGGCCATAGAACAACATAAAAGGAAACTGCTGAAACCCATGGGAGCAGAAATGCATGTTCCTGTTTTATTGCTGAAAAAATCACGGCCCATTCGAAGCATCCTGTACGAGATCGTCCGTCACTATGGGTTTTCTCCGGCGCAGGTAGATGACTGCCTGAAACTCCTGGATGCCGAAAACGGGAAATACACGGCCAGTGATACGCATCGCATCATCCGTAACCGCGCCTGGCTGATCATTGCACCGGCACAAGAATTATTGGCCGCTCATGTGATTATTGACGCGGATCAGCCAACGGTTGATTTCCCCGAAGGGAAACTGCTATTGAAAACCCTGCAGGACGGAGGATATACCGAAATATCAAAAGACCCTGCATTGGCATGGCTTGATGCCGGCAAAATATCCTTCCCACTGCTGCTGCGGAAATGGAGAGCCGGCGATTATTTCTATCCTCTGGGTATGAAAAAGAAAAAGAAAATTGCCCGGTTCCTGATCGACCAGAAACTATCAAAAACGGCCAAAGAAAAAGTGTGGGTACTCGAATCCGACCAGCGCATCATCTGGGTTGCGGGTCACCGGATAGATAACCGCTTTTCTGCGACGCCATCCACCAAAAAGATTTTAAAAATCGAAATGCGGATGCCTCAGTTCGTTTAAAAACACATTGACCACATCGGGGTGCAAAAGGATGGTAAACAGGACGCCGAAAATGGCACCGTAAAAATGCGCGTCGTGGTTTATGTGATCACCGCCTTTTCTGGACATATAAGCCGAATAAAGGAGAAATAACACACCGTAAATGATGGCCGGTATGGGAATAATAATAATTTGAATAGTAACCCAGGGTTTTAGAAGAATAAAGGCAAACAATACCGCCGATACGGCTCCGGAAGCACCGAGGCTCCTATAATTATAATCGTTTCGGTGTTTGAGGTAGGTGGGGATATTGGATACAATCAGGGCCCCTATGTACAGGGCCAGGAAATAATAATTCTGCAGCCCCAGCATACCCATATAGTATACTTCCATGATCCTTCCGAAAAAATAGAAAGTAAGCATGTTGAATATCAGGTGCATGTAATCGGCATGGATGAGCCCGCAGGTGATGAACCGGTAATACTGATGCTTTTTTGTAATTGCCGGTGGCCAGAAAATAAGATCGTCGACTATTTTACCGTTCCTGAACGCTGCAATTGAAATAGCTGAAGTGATAATAATAATGCTGAGTGTAATGGTAAACATGCCGGATGATAAGGGTTTAAAGATAGGGTATAATTAAAAAATAGAAATGTTTCAGCCATGGTGATAGCGCTCGTTCCGGAGGATACTGCAGGAACGATAAATTTGTTCAGCCAGGATAAGCCTCACCAGCTGATGCGGAAAAGTAAGCGCAGATAGTGACCAGCTTAATTTAGCCGCCAGGAGGATTTTTCCATCCAGCCCGTAGGCGCCCCCGATCAGGAATATCAGCCTTTTCACGCTTTCATTGGCACGGTCCTGCAGGAAGCCTGCCAGTTTCACCGAACTGAATGATTTTCCTTTTTCATCCAGGGCCACGAGATAATCGTCTGGTTTCAACAAGGCCCGGACCATGATTGATTCCTGCTGTTTCGATTTTTCCGGCGTGCCGGCTGTATTCTTTTTTGGCGTGATGATGCGCCAGCTTGCTGCATGATAGTTCTGAATACGGGCAGTGAAATCTTCCACCCCCGGTTTTACATAGTCCTCATGATTTTTCCCCAGTGCCCAGAATTCTATTTTCATTTTCTAAAATTAACCAGATCGGGGTAACCATCCTTTAATATGAGGTGAATTTTCTCTACTTTGTACGGGCATCCAGTACAATTGATGAATAGAAATTTCCGGTTCAACGATTTTGGTATACTTATTCTGGTCTTCGTCCTTTCCCGGGCACTCATGATCGCTTTGGGCATCCGGATGAACTGGCAACCCTTACTGGCTTACTGGCAGTATCTGGATGTGGAAACACTGCGACACCACCTGCTCAGGGGTGTATGGTATGACCATGCACAACCGCCTGCTTTCAATTTGTTCCTGGGCATCATGCTGAAGGTCTCCGGCAACCAAAGCGTTTTGTTCTTTGCGGTCGTATTCAAATTCATTTCCCTGTTCAATGGATTACTGCTGATGTCCATCGTGAGAAAAATCAGTCCACTCCGTTTTCTTCCTTTAATTGTTGCCCTGGCCTATCTGCTGAGCCCGGCAACCCTGATTTATGAATGCGAATTATTTTACACCAGCTTCATATCCATGCTGCTGCTGGTTTCTGTTTATTTTCTGATCAGGCTCAAGACAAGATCAACCTGGTCAAACATGACTGGATTCTTCCTGCCCCTGGTATTGGTTTGCCTCACCAGGAGCGTTTATCACATCGCGTGGCTATCCGTGGTCATCTTTGCCCTGCTGTTTTGTTTCCGGGGCACAGCGGCTTCGCGCAAAATGCTGCCGCTGGGCTTCCTGAGCCTGGTGCTGGTGGGCAGCTGGTATGTAAAAAATAAAATAATATTTGATAAATTATCGGCATCCAGCTGGCTGGGCATGAACCTGGCGAGAAATGTTTTCCACGACAATGAAATAACCGATTCAAACAATATTGCGGCTTATGCCCCTTTTAGCCCGGTTAGTACGTACAAAAAATTCATTGACCCTGGCTATGAAAAAAAATTTAAGGGATTGAATGACCGTGATCTGCTGCAGGAAATGAAAAACGACAGTTTCATCAATGAAAACAACGTGAACTATATTCCGATTTCTGATTTATACCAGCGGGCCAGCATCCAGCGGATCAAATCGGGACCGCTCGCTTACGTGCAAAATGTAATGCAATCATCCATTTTGTATTTTACGCCGGCCACGGTATATTCCCTCGCCCTGGACCGGGTGGCAAAAATGACATGGTATGATGTGCTGTATTCTTTTAATCTTTCCCCATTTGCGAACGGGAAACTGCAACGCCGGATTGCGCTCATGGTTTCATCCATTCCCAAACTGCTTATTTATCTGTCTGTACTTTTTGTGCTGATCCGGGAAATCCTGCGAACCAGGTCCGTCAGCTCCTGGAATCTTTTTATCCTGCTGACGATCGGGTTCGTTTTTGTGATCAGCTCTTTGTTTGAGCATTATGAGAACATGCGTTTCCGTTTTGAAACGGAGCCGTTGTTTTTACTGCTGGCGGCACAGGCCGTCAGTATCCTGTACAAGGGAAAAAAAATTCGTTAACCGTTACTCCTGTTTTCCGGCCGGAAACCCCTGAGAAAATCCGTTACCCGCATGCGTTTTTTACCTTCCAGCTGCATTTCTTCTACATAAATATACCCATCTGGCACCGCAAAGCGGAACCAGGACCTGCCATCTGTTTCGGTGGTTCCGGCAG
This sequence comes from Chitinophagaceae bacterium, assembly GCA_041691395.1. Lineage (GTDB taxonomy): Bacteria > Bacteroidota > Bacteroidia > Chitinophagales > Chitinophagaceae > Puia. The sequence continues at coordinate 14,375 of JBEPUT010000023.1, read as the reverse complement.
CCTGTTTTTGGATGTTGATTTCCGGTCGTGATCTGAAAATTTTAAGCGTTTTCCCATGAAAAGGGGTAAATGCTCCCGGAGAAGGCGATAAGCCACGGATGTGATTGTGAATAACAGCAACCGGAAGATTCCAATTGATTTCACAATCCGCCGCAAAAATCTTGGGGGCCTGTTTGACCAGCATACCATCCGGAATGGATTGAGGCTGTTCCTTTAAAGTTCCGGTAACCAGACCTTCGAGGGTCCGCACCACCAGCCCGGCGCCCGCGATTTTCATCCGGTCGTGCAATTCACCGGCTGTTTCATCAGGGCCGATGGATAATTTTTCCATGAGCAAAATATTACCCGTATCTATTTCCTGTTGCAATTTAAATGTGGTGACCCCGGTTTCTTTCTCCCCGTTCATAATGGCACGGTTGATGGGTGCCGCGCCCCGATACTGGGGCAGGAGGGACCCATGAAGATTGATGGTGCCCATCGGGGGCATGTTCCAGACCATTTCCGGAAGCATGCGAAATGCTACCACCACCTGTATATCCGCCCCGAAAGACTTCAATGCGCCGATAAATTCCGGATCCTTCAGCTTTAGTGGCTGGAGCACCGGAATGCCTTTCTCCACAGCAAACTTTTTAACGGCGGATGCTGAAAGATTCATACCCCTTCCTGCGGGTTTATCCGGAGCAGTGACCACGGCAACCACCGGAAATCCATGCTGCAGCAGGGCGTTCAGGGAAGCGGAGGCAAAATCCGGCGTTCCCATGAAGACGATCCGGGGGGTGGGGTGGTTGTGGTGCATGAGACTGCAAATATAGTTGATGGTTTATGGTGGATGGTGGATGGAATTTAAGTGCGGATTCGCTTCCGAATTCCATCCACCATCCACCATCCACCATAAACCAGCAACCATTTTTATCTTATTTTTGCATCAAAATACTTCTTATGCCCGTAGCATCCGGAAACACTATTAAGATCCATTACCACGGCCGTCTGAACGATGGAACCGTATTCGACTCTTCCAACGGCCGGCCCCCCCTGGAATTTACGGTTGGCGCCGGCTCTGTCATCAAGGGCTTTGATGACGGCGTTAAGGGCATGTCCGTCGGCGAAAAGAAAACCATTGAGATTCCTTTTCCCGAGGCTTACGGACCGGAAGATCCTTCCATGATCATTGAATTTCCAAAGCAGCAGCTGCCTGAGGATCTTCATCCGGAAATCGGCATGCAACTGAATATGAACAATGCATCCGGAGAACAGTTTCCGGTGGTGGTTTCCGAAGTAAATGAGGATTCCATTATACTCAATGCCAATCATCCCCTGGCGGGAAAGGACCTCATCTTCGATCTTGAACTGATGGAGATTGTGGGTTAAATTGCCGTTGCCCGTTTATTTCAAATCGCTAACGGAGCGGGAACCCGGTCTGAACTTTTTTTGCAGGATAAAATAAAGAGCCAGCAGCGCGAAGATGCAGAGAATCGTGACGATGCACGATCCTTCCAATCCAAAAGTACCGCCGGTGATGTTATCATCTCCTGTCATATCCGTTTGCAATAAGGTGCCGAAATGGATGCCACTGACCGGATAACCCAGGATGGGTCCTTCCAGAAAGTTCCAGGCGAAATGAAAACCAATAGCAAACCAGAGATTACGGGTGTAGAGGTAATTCATGCCCAACAACAGACCAAAGGCAAAAAGGCTCACCACGGATAAAAAATCAAATCCGGGATTTGCGAGATGGAACAGCGTAAATAATCCGGCGGACAGGGCCAGGGCGGTCCAGGGTTTAAAAGATTCCATGAGATTGCCCAGTATATACCCCCGGAACACCACTTCCTCATAAACGGCCACGAGCATGAGGTTGATCATGGCTATAAAAAGGGTTGGGCCGTCGAAAATTATATCCGTCCATTTCAGGTGTCCCGTTGCCCAAAGGATCAGCGTGGCCAGCCCCAGCATGGAAAGGGCCAGGGCTATTCCGGCAACTATATCGGCACCGCGTTTAGGCCAACTGAAGCCAAGGGAAAAGAAAGATCTCCGGTCAATCCACCGGCGAAAAATATAGGTGACGGCCAGGGATCCCGCAAAAATAGCCAGGATAACTGCCCAAAGCATTTCTCCCTTCATCAGTAAGTCAGCATTGGCAGCTTCTCCTTTTAACCGGTGAATGAGGAGGCCCATCAGAAAAACGCCGCTCAGGATCAGCAGCAGGTAGGCAACGCAGAAAATAAGCACACGCAGCCAGCCGGCATGGATGCGGGGCCTGCGCACTTCGATGGTGGTCATAAAAAGAAAATTAATCAAACAATCGCACTGCGAATATCGGAAAGCCATTACTAACGGCTCAAAAGAAATTCATGGCCGCTCATCATAAACATAATATTTTTAACATTCGAAATCATTTTTAATACATCATTATGTTAACGGGGCAATATTCCGCCATCGCGGACCGGTTTTTCCGGTATGTTCAGACAGATACCCAAAGCGACCAGGCATCCTCGTCACAACCCTCCACCGAAAAACAAAAAAACCTGTCCCGCATGCTGGTGGAAGAACTGCATGCCGCAGGCATAACCGATGCGGAACTGGACGAATCCGGATATGTATATGCCACGATCCCTTCCAACTCTGACAAAGTGGTTCCGGTAATCTGCTTCTGTTCCCATGTGGATACGGCTCCCGATTGCAGCGGAACAGATGTCAGGCCCCTCGTACACAGCAAGTATGATGGTTCGGACCTGGTTTTGCCCGATGACCCGACGCAGATCATCTCAGCCAGGGAACATCCATACCTTCTGGAAAAAATCGGTGACGATATCATTACGGCATCCGGCAAAACCCTGCTGGGTGCAGACGATAAGGCCGGCGTGGCCATTATTATGGAACTGGCGGACCGCCTCCGCGAAAATCCGGAGATAAAACATGGGAAAATCCGGATCCTGTTCACGCCTGATGAAGAAATAGGAAGGGGTGTGGATAAGATTAACCTGGAACGGCTGGGCGCTGATTTCGCCTATACGCTGGACGGTGCGGAACGGGGTTCTTTTGAAGAAGAGACATTTTCCGCAGATGGCATGAAATTTATTTTCCATGGCGTTGCGGCGCATCCGGGACACGCGAAAGACAAACTCGTCAACGCCATTAAACTGGCTTCTGCTTTTATCGACTCCCTGCCCGGCGACGAACTTTCTCCCGAAACCACAGAAGGACGTTATGGATTTGTACATCCCGTCCGCATGGAGGGCAATGCAGAAAAAGTAACGGTTGAATTCATCATCCGGGATTTCATGACGTCGAAGCTGGTGCCTTATGAAGAATACCTGAAAGACAAAGCGGAAACGGTGCTCCGGTCTTTCCCCACGGCCCGGTACGAATATGAAATAAAGGAACAATACCGCAATATGAAAGAAGTATTGGAAAAACATCCGCAGGTTTCGGAGTATGCGCGCGAAGCCATTCTCCGCGCCGGTATTGAGCTGAGGGAATCCGCTGCCCGTGGAGGCACTGACGGATCACGCCTGTCTTTTATGGGTCTTCCCTGTCCGAATATTTTTACCGGCGAAATGGCTTTTCATGGAAAACACGAATACGTGAGCGTGCAGGACATGGAAAAAAGTCTGGAAACCCTGCTGTACCTGTGCCAGATCTGGGAAGAACGGGGGGGAAGATGTGGAGATGTGGAAATGTGAAGATGTGGAAATGAATTGGCAGCTTGCGAAGAAATTCCTTCATCTTCACATCTTCACATTTACACATTTCCACATCCTCACACTTCCTCCTGCTTTATATGCTGAACAATCTTCTTCGCATGTTCCCGCGAATTCTCAATGAACCAGAGGTGGGTGTCCATACCGCCGCAAACCACGCCGGCCAGGTAAATATTTTTCCGGTTGCTTTCCATGGTTTCTTCCTGATAAACGGGACACCTTTTTTCGTCTGCGGAAAGTGCTATTCCCATTTTTCCCAAAAAATTAAAATTGGGCTGGTATCCGGTCATCGCCAGTACGTAATCATTGGGAATGCTGATTAAGCCCTGCGGGGTTTGTATATCCACTTCCTTTTCACGAACAGCCACCAGTTTGGAATGTGTGTAGGCCTTGATGGCGCCTTCCGCTATCCGGTTTTCAATGTCCGGTTTCACCCAGTATTTTACCCTTTTCCCAATGCCGTCACCCTGTATGACCATGGTGACCTCCGCGCCCTTGCGCCAGGTTTCCAGGGCGGCGTCCACCGCGGAATTGCTGGCGCCCACCACCACCACTTTCTGCATGGCATAATAATGTGGTTCCTTATAATAGTGTGAGAGTTTGGGAAGGTCCTCACCTGGAATATGCATCAGATTGGGGATATCATAAAAGCCGGTGGCGATGATGATGTGGGTGGTCCGGTAAGTGGACCGCGGCGTGATGACGTCGTATTGATCGCCGACGGAAATTACATCTTCCACGGGCTCCTGCAGATGAATGTTCAGTTGGCCAGACACGGCGATCCGCCGGTAATATTCCAGCGCTTCGGCACGGGTGGGTTTTGGATTATTGCTGACAAACGGAACTTCGCCGATTTCAATCCTTTCCGAAGTGGAAAAGAAAGTCATGTTTGCGGGATAATGATACAATGAATTTACCAGCACGCCTTTTTCCAGAATCAGGTAACGCAATCCTGCCTTTTTTGCTTCCAGCCCGCAGGCCAGTCCGATGGGTCCGCCACCGATGATCACGATGTCAAAATTTTGATCCATTGTATGTAAAGTTATAACATAATAAAACAGCCCTTGATTCCTTTCCGGTGCTTCAAAAAGAAGTACATTCACAACTTATCCGCCGGAGAAGCCTGGAACAGCGCTGATCCGTGGCGGGAGCTGGATTTTACCAACAAACAACGATTTAGCATTTTGTTAAAAAATAAGGAGCGGCTCAATCCGTTATAATCCGAAAGTTTTACTTTTACCGCACAAAAACCAGTATTGGATGAATTTATTCTTTCTGCAGGTTATCATAGACTCAGCGAAAATTAAAGACAGTCTTGCCCGCGCCGGCGTGTTGGTTACTTCAGATAAACAAACCCTCTGGGATGTATTTGAGAAGGGCGGACCGCTGATGATTCCCCTGGCCATCCTGCTGGTGATTGCCATTTTTGTATTTATAGAACGGTTGCTGGCCATTAACAAGGCATCCAAAATGGATGACAATTTTATGAACATCATACGGGATCATATTGTAAACAGCAACGTGATGGCTGCCCGGAGCCTGGCTAAAAATACCAACAATGCCGTGGCCCGGATGATTGACAAAGGCATCCAGCGGATTGGCAAACCCATCGACGCCATTGAAAAAAGCATGGAAAATATAGGCAAGCTGGAATTGTATAAAATGGAAAAGAATGTATCCATTTTATCGGTTATCGGTTATATCGCCCCTTTATTCGGGTTTCTGGGAACCATCATCGGGATGTTCGAATTGTTTTACAATATTGCCTCCACGGGAGAATACAGCATTTCTAATATCGCCGGTGGCATTTATGTGAAAATGATCTCTTCTGCAGGCGGGCTGATCATCGGCATCATTGCTTATATCGGATTCCGGTACCTGACTTCCAGGATTGATAAAACGACTAACCGGATGGAAGTGGCAAGTGCTGATTTTATTGATATTCTGCAGGAACCGACGAGATAATGTGTAAATGTGGACATGTGATAATGTGGAAATTAAAGACAGGGCGCTTGTATTTCATTTTCACATTTACACATTTCCACATCCTTAATTAGCTATATGAATTTACGCAACAAACATAGAGAAGAGGGTGAAGTGCACACAGGTCCCCTGAACGACATCCTGTTCATTCTGCTGTTGTTCTTTCTCATTGTTTCCACCATGGCAAATCCCAATGTGGTGAAACTCTCCCAGCCCAAATCCAAAAGTGATACCAAGGCAAAACAGACCGTCGTGGTATCCATTGACGCCAATAAACAGTTTTATGTGGGAACCACCAAGGTGACTGTGGCAGAACTGAAGGCCCATCTCGCGCCTTTCCTGGCCAGGGAAAGAGAACAGCCATCCATCGTGATCAACGCAGACAAAACGGTGCCCATCGACGATGTGGTGGCCGTGATGCGCGTGGCCAGGGAACTCGGGGCCAGAACGGTGCTGGCGGTGGATAAATCCGGGGTCAAGTAAAATTGTTACCGGCGTAAAATTTTGGTCATCAGGCAGCCGATAAATCCGGTCAGATCCGGCATGGCTGGCAAATCTTAAAAAAACGGGAAGGGATGAAAAGACGCAGAGCCATTGGCAGAATCCTGCTCGCCGGCGGAGCAACGGCCGCGGCCTATGGCAGCTACGAATGGTTTGTCCTGACCAAAAATCCCGATCTCCAATACCTGTCCGCTAAAATTCCGCTGCTTACCGCTCTGTCTGAATCCATCATACCAGCCACCGACACGCCGGGAGCAACAGAAGCCGGTGTGATCCGGTTTATGATCCCGCTGCTTACCCAATGCACCGATAAGAAAACCCTCAACCGGTTCATCCGGGGCCTTCAGGATCTGGAGGCGCATACCCGTTCCCGTTACGAAAAAGAATTCTTACAGTGCACGGGGCAGGAAAAGGAAAAAACCCTGCTTTATTTCGAGCAACTCTCGCAAACGGTCAGTGATCGCCTGGGCCGCGCTAAAAATAAAGTATTGGGCAGTCCTTTTTTTAAAACGCTCAAACAGTATACCGTGGAAAGCTTCTGCATATCCGAAAAAGGTGCCAGCCTCGCGCTTCGTTATATCCCGGTACCGGGCAGATACCAGGGTTGCATGCCCATGGAACCAGGTCAAAGGGCCTGGGCCACCAAATAATATCCCATGGGCGATCCAAAACAGGTTTATGTAAATACAAAAGGACTGGAACAGCATAGTTTCGATGCCATCGTTATCGGATCGGGAATCAGTGGGGGATGGGCTGCCAAAGAACTTTGTGAAAAGGGATTAAAGACCCTGGTGATCGAAAGGGGCAGGAACGTGGTGCATGTGAAAGACTATACAACGGCTTTCACGGCGCCCTGGCAGTTTCCGCACGGATTAAACAATACCATTCAGGATACTCAGGACGATCCGGTGTCTTCCCAGAATTATGATCCGGGAAATAAAGCTTTTTATGTGCGTGACCGGGAACATCCCTATATCCAGGACACGCCTTTTCACTGGGTCCGCGGATACCAGGTAGGCGGAAGATCCTTAACCTGGGGAAGGCAATGTTACCGGCTGAGTGACCTGGATTTCGGGGCCAATGAAAAAGACGGACATGGTGTTGACTGGCCGGTCCGGTATAAGGATATTGAGCCCTGGTACAACTACGTGGAAACTTTTGCCGGCATCAGCGGCCGGGCGGAAGGTTTGCCGCATCTGCCGGACGGACAATTTCTGCCACCGATAGAAATGAATTGTATCGAAGATCATTTTGCATCGGCTGTCCGTTCCCGTTACCCGGAACGCATCGTTACTCCGGCCAGGGTGGCCAATTTAACCAGAGGATGGAAGGATCGCGGTCCCTGCCAGTTCAGGAATCTTTGCTCCCGGGGATGCCCCTACAGCGGATATTTCAGCAGCAATTCTGCGACGCTGCCCGCAGCGGCTGCAACCGGAAATCTGTCCGTGGTTTTTGATGCCGTCGTCATTGAAATAATGTATGACGATAAGGAAAAACGGGTAACCGGGGTGATGGTGATGGATGCCATCACCAAAGAGGTGACCGAATATTTTTCCCGGATCATTTTCCTGAATGCCTCCACCATTCCCTCTGCTGCCCTGATGCTGCAATCCAGGTCGGCCCGTTTCCCGGACGGACTCGGTAATGACAGTAGACAGGTGGGTCGGAATTTAATGGATCATTTTACCGGAAGCGGTGCCTATGGCGACCATGCCGGCATGGAGAACAGCTATTATTACGGACGTAAACCGGCAGGCATTTACATCCCGAGATTCCGCAACATCGATGCCCGGACGCAACGGTCCGATTATATCCGGGGCTGGGGGTTTCAGGGCAGCGGGGCGAGGAAAAACTGGGAATTGCAGGGCGCGGAAACAAAGGGATTCGGAAAAAATTTCAAGGATGAGTTGCTGAAGCCTGGTCCCTGGACGCTCTGGCTGGGCGGTTGGGGAGAAACACTGCCCTATTTTCAAAATGGAATCAGCCTCGACGATCTGAAAAAAGACCAATGGGGGCTTCCGCTTGTCCATATCCATTTTCAATATGGAGAAAACGAAAAAACCATGCGGAAAGACATTGAGGAAACGGCGGCGGACATGCTGGAGAAATCCGGATTTCATAATATTCAGACCTTCAGTTACGACCAGCCCGCAGGATCCGCGGTGCATGAAATGGGAACCATGCGCATGGGCCGTGATCCTAAAACCTCGGTACTGAATGGATCTAACCAGGTGCACGCAGTAAAAAACCTGTTCGTTACCGACGGAAGCTGTATGACTTCTTCCGCCTGGCAAAATCCATCCCTGACCTATATGGCGCTGACTGCCCGGGCCTGCGATTTTGCTGTGAATGAACTGAAAAAAGGAAATATCTGACTAAAGAATAACGTGCACCCTGGCCGCAAATAAATGCACGGGTCCGCGGTCCGGATTATAGCCGGGATGCAACACCAATTGATAATCGGCCGATGCATACAGGTGTTCAAAGAGTTTAACCTGGTAAAAAAATTCTGCAATATTCTCCCGGGCATAATCCGGTAATTTCCCATCCCCGAGCATAAACCCATAACCTCCGGCATTTAAAAAATCACGGTGATCTTTGGAGATGCCGTTGGAAAGCAGGGCAATACCGATATTATCAGCCGTTCTGTTCCTGCTGATGCCATAATACCGGAGGCCGGCACTGGCCGTATTGTCAATTTCCGCAAAGGCCCAGGTAGCTGTTTTTCCATCGTTCCAGCCGGCGCGGAAAAAAGCTTTCAGCCGGTCGCTCAGCTCCTGATCAGCATTCAGCCCCATCCCGAATTTTTTACCTCCATATTGTTTACCATAGATCACATCCATGGAGGGATCGGCACCGTTATTAAAATTATCTATCACTTTGCGGTAAGCCGGGGCTTTGGACGTATTGTAATAAAAAAGAAGCCTGGCCGATCCGGGATGTTTTTGAATGGAATAATCTTTTCCCAGTTCCACCGTTTCCTCTTTCGTTTTTGCGTAATTAAAATTCAGCGTGGGTCCATTGGCATATTCCGGAAGCAGTGCCGTGGCAGCCCGCAGCACCCAGCCGGGCCGGTAATATTCCACCACGATCCCGCCAGTATAACCCCGGGTATTGGCAGCATAGTCAAAAGCGCCATTGTTCATCAGGGCCCAGTTCATGAAATCGCTGCGCGGATCATGGCTGACGGCATTCTGATCAAAAAAATCCGATATGCCGAACTTACCCACAGTGACGGTTATACGCGAAGTGCTGACCGTTTCCTTAACCTGATTTACTCCGTCTTCGAGGTCCAACATATGTTGTTTATCAAGTGAAAACTGCTGCCTGATGAAAACCCGCGCCACATACACCACTGTTTTGGGTTCCCCGATACGAAAGGTTTCTCCATTGGGAAATCCGGCAATGCCCAGGGTTTGACTCAGGCCCTCGCCACCGGCCATCTCCGGGTTGAAATAAATCGCGCCGCCCTTCCAGAGTTTTCTACCGATATAAGCCGTCGTGGTCACGGAATAGGCCTGTTCAGGGGCTGCCTGGAAACTGTTCTTCCCGCTATAAGGGGAATGGATACCGGGGTGGTATTGTATGATGCCGGTAAACTGGAAATGAAAGCTCCAGCCGGAATCCTTCAGCAGAGGGTCACCGGTCTGGGCATGGGCTTGCGACCCCGTCAATAATAAACAAATGCAGTAAACAAAGGGTATAAATTTCATAGATTTTTCCGATGTGCAAAAGTAAAGGGATTGGGTAAATCCGCAGCAAAAGAAGCTATTTAAAAAATTGGGCCCTGATCATCCGGTTCTTCCCCGAAAGATCTTTCCGCAATTCCACGGAAAAACCGTTTTGCTGGTACCATAAGACAATCTCTTTGGCAAAATCATGGTGTATTTCCAGAAATAGTTTGCCATCCGGCAGCAATTTCTTTTGCGCGAACCGTCCGATCAGCTTGTAAAAAATAATCGGGTCGTCATCCGGCACAAAAAGGGCCAGGGCCGGTTCGAAATTTTTTACGAGATTGTCCAGCAGATCCTTTTGTTTTTCCGGGATGTAAGGCGGATTGCTCATGATGAGGTTGAGGGCAGGAATGCGGTCCCAGGAAGCCGGATCCCGGATATCACACAAAAAAAAATTCACCGGCACCTGATTATCCAAACCATTCTTAGAGGCAATCTGCAGGGCATCCGGGCTGATATCGCACGCCATCATCTGAATCCCCGGCAGCTTTTTCCCTATGCTTACAGGAATACAACCGCTGCCGGTGCCGATATCCAGGGCTTTGAAGTCCGCGCCCACAAATGGCGAGTCGGCCAACACCCAGTCCACCAGTTCTTCTGTTTCGGGGCGGGGAATCAGCACCTTTTCATCAACATAGAATTTAAGTCCTGCGAACCAGGCTTCGGCGAGTACATATTGCACAGGCCGGTGCCTCATCAGCTGATCCAGACACCGATGAAACAGCATGATCCCGGATTCATTTAGCGAATCCGTTTTATGCATCACCCGCAGACCCCTGTCCATTCCCGTGAGCTTTTCCATGACCAAGGAAGTAATGGCAGCCGCTTCCCGCTCGTCGTACAGGGTGGCGAGCTGGGAGATCAGTTGCCGGTGGGCTGCATCAATGGTCATGGCCGCAAACTTACAATGAATTAAATTGCAACCCATGGTTCCTGATCCCCCCGCCAGCGATGAAATATCCGCCGCATCCCGGCATGATGCCTTCATGCAGAGATGTCTTCACCTGGCGGAGCTTGGCGCAGGGTATACCGCTCCCAATCCCCTGGTGGGCGCTGTTCTCGTGCATGAAGGCAGGATTATCGGGGAAGGGTATCATGAAAAATTCGGCGAAGCACACGCAGAAGTGAACTGCCTGAATTCTGTAAAAACGGGGGACAGGCCGCTGATTCCCGCATCCACCCTTTATGTTTCCCTTGAACCCTGCGCCCATCACGGGAAAACACCACCTTGTGCCGACCTGATCATCCGCGAAAAAATACCCCGGGTGGTGATCGGCTGCCGGGATCCGTTTCCCGAAGTGGATGGAAAGGGAATTGAGAAACTCTTATCCCATAACGTCGAACTGATTTTCCCTGTTCTGGAAAAGGATGCCATGGCATGCAATCGCCGGTTCTTTACATTTCATCAGCAAAAACGGCCCTATATTATTTTGAAATGGGCGGCAACTGCCAACCATAAAATCGCCGGCGCATCGGGGGAACGATTGATGATTTCAAATGAATATTCCAACCGCCTCGTGCATCAATGGAGAAGTGAAGAAGCGGGCATATTGATTGGCGCGCAAACCGCTTTAATAGATGACCCTTCGCTTACCACCCGTTTATGGCCCGGCAAAAATCCTGTCCGGATTGTGGTGGACAGAACCCTCCGGTTGCCGGATTCATTAAAAATATTCGACCGGTCAGTTCTCTCGATCATTCTAAATGAAAAACAAGAAAGCCAATCTGAAAATCTGATCCATAAAAAAATCAATGTCCACGAGCTTTTCATCCCGGCCATTCTATCCGCCTTATATTCCCTAAACATACTCAGTGTACTGGTAGAAGGCGGCGCAAAAACATTACAATCCTTTATTGACTCCGGCCTATGGGATGAAGCGCGCGTGATTACCAACAATGAACTGGAAATTCCGGACGGCCCCGATGCGCCCCTGCTGCAGAATGCCATGCTCTTGAAAACGGAACAATATTATTCGGATACGATACGGTATTGGAAGAATCTCCTTTGTTAACCCTAACCAGCCTGGCCGAACTTTGGGGAAGCTGACACCTACACGAGCTATTCGCTAAACCCTTACAACAAAATTCCAAAGAGTTAGATGATAATCGGTTGAAAATGTTCAAACTAAGAAACGCTAATGATTAAACTTAGTTCTCAATCAATTTTTAGTTGGTCTCTGTCTTCCCATACATCTTCATATTGATCGGCAACTAAGAAGCGCCAGCCTGGAGGTAATGCAAGATACTTAATTACATGTGGGCACATTTCAACTAAATGTTTAACGTGTATTGGCAAGAAAAAATTGGGATCGTCCGAAAATTCACCGGCCCAAATGTACCATCCTGTTGTTTCATCTTTAATTGGATGACGAAGGCCGTTAATGGGATAAACTATTCCTGTCAAGTTCAGAGATAATCCAACTTTCATCTCTAGCGAGGGCGGGGAGTAAATAACCCCATATTTTTTACAAACCTCTTTTTGCATTTTAGTTAAATCCATTTTTCTTCTTTTGTTCCTTTGAATATTGACTCATTTCTGCACCTTCTTTTGTCCTGACCCCCTATAAACTGGACAGATTTCTAAAGGTAGTTTAGTAGTTTTTGATTTTCAAAAGGGATCGGATTAAATTTTTTGTACACAGATTCCGGAGTCTGACAGTTCAGGGACCCGTGGCGCCTTTTTTCATTGTACCATTTATAATAGCGGTCGATGATCATTTGGGCATGGTAAATGGATTCGAACTCAAAGGTATCCCTCCGGTAAACTACCTATAAATATATTGCAAAAATGGGATTACTGTGGCTGCTTTCAGTTGTGAGGAAGTAGTTCGTGCACCTTATTGGCCGGATATGTTCCGATGCGGGACAGCACATCTCTAAGCCAGAAAAAAGGATTGATATCATACAGCTTGCAAGTGCCAAGAAGCGAGTAAAGCATTGCAGCACGCTGGGCAGCTTCATGGCTGCCGGCAAATAAATAATTCTTGCGTCCCACGTTATGTAAAGCTTTACATAACATTGGGCGTAAAAACTACCTTTTTGCGGGTAGTCACGAAGCTGCACAGCGTGCTGCCATGATTTACTCATTACTTGCCACCTGCAAATTGCATAACATCAATCCCTATTACTGGCTCAGAGATGTATTGGAAAACATGCACCGATATAAAACCGAAAACATCGAAGGCTTGCTTCCGCAAAACTGGAAAAAACTACCGGAAATGTAATGGGTTGCCCGGTGGCTTACATTGCTGTAACGTGCGTATGTGCTGACCGTTCTTTCGCTGTATTTCCTATGTTCGAGGTATTCTTTTAAAATATCTAAATCAATTAACCTATTATTTTACACTCCCAAATATTCTTCCGAGATAACATTTAAATCTGATAATAGTTCACCGAAATTACAACTGAAATTTTTATTCTCTAGCTTTTTTCTAACATTCGTAACTGCGGAACGTGTACTATCAACAATAAATTTTCTTCTTTCAATTTCACTCCTTTTATGAAATTGATTCTCTCTAACAGCAATATCCACACTAATATCTTTGTCCTTTTTAAGATAGTTATTTACTTTCAAATTTCGTGGCCCATTTATCTCGAATTTACCTTCAACATAATATTTTATCAGTAAAAGAGTTAAATCATTTCCATAACTCTTTTCTGAAAACCTTTTTTCAAATAAAGTTGAAAAACCATAATCCATCCACAAATATGGCGAAAACATATCCGAAACGGTTTCGTCCCCAGACTTAAGAAAATAGCCAATCATTGCTTAAATATTTAAATTATTCCTTTTTTTTACCGGCCCAAGGCTCCCTATTTAATGGCCCTGGATTTTTTTCAACTATTTCCCTTTCCTTTTTGGCCATTTCAGACCTAGTTCCCTTGTCTAACGGGGTCATTTTTTTATCTTTCATAAATGCATTAGAATACCGTTTTTCGGGGTTTGCTTTGGAAGTGATACCTGTTTTCAAATGTTCACCAGTCGATTTCTCCAACCTATATAAGGTAGTAGGTTTAGTGCTTTGTAATGAATTGCCATGAACTTTAGTTGCTAATTCTTCCGTAGTTTTTGCAACAACAGTTTTGACTTCGGTAGAAGCTACAGTTTTCGCGCTATTGGCCTCCAATCCTAAGACATTTTCCGCTACATAAAATTCCTCTCCTGCAGGGCCACCAATAATGGACAAAGGATTGGCTAATATTTGGTGGAGAGGATCTGCCTTAGCCTCCCAGCGGGCCTTAAAATTATCCCCTGCCTGATCTATCGCGGATGAAGCGGCATCCTTTACCGCGTTGAATTCATATGTCGTGTGATTCTTAAATCTTTCTGCATGGTCATCTAGCCATTGTTTTGCCGCGTCAATCAAACCGCCACAACATCCGTCTTCGACATCTCCAAGTGGATCACTTTTTGATACCGGATTATTTCCCATCGAAGCATATGGACTTATTGATT
>JBEPUT010000022.1:0-72753 GCA_041691395.1 Chitinophagaceae bacterium | reverse complement strand
AAAATCGGGATAAAGAACGATGGCTTGTTGAAGATCGGGATGTATGGGGAAGTTTTATTCCATGGACAATGGAAAAGGGACAATTGACAATGCGGGGCAGCAAGAGCAGCGTAGTGTAGCGTGGAAATTTCAAAATTTTATGGGTAGCAGAATATCCTTAATCTTTTACAGTATGTGCAAAGCAAATATAAATGATGGGACAAACGGCAACCCACCGGCTTCACCAGTAAGCACCCGGAACGATGTCTTCTCCATCATCGCCAAAGACATAACAAAAACCTATGAGAAGGGAAAAGTGATTGCAATAGATGGTGTTTCATTTAATGTTAAAAAAGGAGAGCTGTTTGGGTTGATCGGCCCTGATGGCGCCGGCAAAACTTCCCTGTTCCGGATCCTGGTTACCGTTTTGCTGGCTGATAAGGGGGAAGCGGCGGTAGAGGGGTTTGATGTGGTCAGGGATTATCAGGAGATACGCAACAGGATCGGATACATGCCCGGCAGGTTTTCATTGTATCAGGATCTGACGGTTGAGGAAAACCTGAATTTTTTCGCCAGCCTGTTTGGCACAACCTTACAGGAAAACTATCCCCTGATCAGGGACATCTATGACCAGATCAAGCCATTCAATAAACGCCGGGCAGGAAAATTATCCGGTGGCATGAAACAAAAACTAGCCTTGTGTTGTGCTTTGATCCACAAACCCGAGGTCTTGTTCCTGGACGAACCCACAACGGGCGTGGACACCGTATCGAGAAGGGAGTTTTGGGACATGCTTAAGAATCTGAAGAACCAGGGTATCACAATCCTGGTATCCACCTCCTACATGAACGAAGCCAATTTGTGTGATCGGATTGCCCTGATACAAAATGGAAAGATCATGTCCATTGATTCACCCGCAAACATCATTGCCGCCTATCCGCGTAAATTATATGGGGTGAAAGCAGATAATATCTATAAACTCCTGAACGACCTCCGCGCCAATGAGCTGGTGGAAAGCAATTATCCTTTTGGTGAATACCTGCACGTTACCTTTAAAAAAGCCAGCGAATCAAATGCCGCCGAATTAAAGAATTATGGAATTCAAAAAGGGCATACCCACTTTGAAATTAAACAGATCACGCCGGGCATTGAGGACAGTTTTATCCGGCTGATGAATAATGCAATTGACAAGGGCCAGAGGACAATTGAGAAGGGAAAATGAAGAGTTAGGAATGTAGAGCGGAGCATGAGGAACCGGTAGAGGAGCATGGCAGTGGATTGCAAGAACATAATGTGTAGAAAAGGATCAAACGAAAAACTAAATGAATCAGGATGGATGAAAGGGTGATCATTTGCAAAAAGCTCACAAAGCGGTTCGGGGATTTTGTGGCGGTTGATCAGATCTCATTTGACGTGGGTAAGGGAGAGATATTCGGCTTCCTGGGTGCGAATGGCGCCGGTAAAACGACGGCCATCCGTATGCTATGCGGCCTTTCCTTTCCCAGTTCGGGAGAAGCCTCCGTTGCGGGCTTTAATGTTTTCAGACAACAGGAAAGTATTAAGAAGAATATCGGTTATATGAGCCAGAAGTTTTCGCTGTACGAAGACTTAAGCATTGTTGAAAACATCCAGTTTTTTGGCGGCGTTTATGGCGTGCCGGATAAAGAAATAAGTAGCCGGAGCAATGCCCTCATCCAAAAACTTGGTTTACAATCCGAAGCAAAAAAAATGGTCGGAGCCCTTCCTCTCGGATGGAAACAGAAGCTGGCCTTTTCAGTCGCGGTATTCCACCAACCCAAGATTGTTTTTTTAGATGAGCCTACCGCCGGTGTTGACCCGGTGGCCCGAAGGCAATTCTGGGATATGATCTATGAAGCGGCAGCATCCGGCATCACCATTTTCGTCACCACACATTATATGGATGAAGCCGAATACTGTAACCGCATAACCATGATGGTAGATGGGAAAATAGCGGCCCTGGATACCCCTGGCCGTCTAAAGCAGCAATACTCAGCCGATTCAATGGATGATGTGTTCTATCAGCTGGCCAGAAAAGCAAAGAGAGTTGACGATTGAAAAGAGACAAATGTCCATTGCCCGTTAAATAAATGAAACAGTTATTAGTATTTGTAAAAAAGGAATTTTACCAGGTTTTCAGGGACAGAAGAACCCTGCTTATCATGTTCGGACTACCCGTGGCCCAGATCCTGTTATTCGGATTTGCACTGACCAGCGAGGTGAAAAATGCAAGAATTGCCATTTCCGATAATGCAGTAGATGTGAATTCCCTGCAGATCATTCAAAAAATAAGAGCTTCTTCCAATTTTCTGGTTGACAGCGACCCGATAAATCCCAACCAAATAAATACGGTCCTTAAAAAAGGCGACGTTAAATGTGTAGTCATTTTCCCTCCCGGTTTTGGCAATGATCTCATTCATCTGGGAAACGCCCGGGTACAGATTATTACGGATGGTTCCGATCCCAATACGGCCAGGACCCTCCTCAATTACCTGACCGCCATCATCGCCGACTATCAAAAAGAAATAAGCACTCCGGAAGTATTACCCTATTCCATCATCACGGAAACCCGGATGCTGTACAATGAAGAAGGCAATGGGTCCCTGAATTTCATTCCCGGTGTACTCGCCCTGGTTTTAATGATCGTCTGTACGGCACTCACCTCCGTGGCCGTGGTCAGGGAAAGAGAACTGGGAACCATGGAAGTCTTACTGGTATCCCCTTTCAAACCAGTGATGGTGCTGATCGCCAAGGCCATCCCCTACCTGATCTTATCGCTGGTTAACTTTTTGCTCATTCTGCTGCTGTGCGTTTGGGTATTGCATGTTCCAATACTGGGAAGCATCGTTTTGTTGTTCCTGGAAACCATTTTATTTATCCTGGCCTGTCTGTCCTTTGGATTACTTATCTCTACCATAACCCATTCACAGCAATCGGCCTTGCTGCTTTCGATTATGGGCATGATGATACCCACTCTGGTATTCACGGGCTTTTTATTCCCCCTGGAAAATATGCCTTTGATCTTCCGGCTTATTTCCAATCTGATTCCTGCCCGCTGGTATTACCTGATCGTGAAATCGATCATGCTGAAGGGCCTTGGCTTTGAATACGTTTGGAAGGAGACGCTCGTGCTAACCGGTATGACGTTAGTTCTATTGATCATCTCCATGAAAAATTTTAAAACCAGGTTGTCATGATGATGAAGTATTTGTTGCAAAAAGAGTTCCGGCAGCTTTTCCGGGACAAAGCCATCCTGGCCATGATGTTCGTGATGCCCACCGTTCAATTGATCATCATTCCGCTGGCCATGAATTTCGATGTGAAAAACATCAATATAACCGTTGTTGATCTTGACCACAGCAGCTTGTCCCAAAGACTGATTACAAAGATTGGCTCCTCGGGATATTTTCGTTTTATAAATACGTCTGCATCATATAAGGAAGCCCTGCAAAGTATTGAAAAGGAAGAAGCGGACCTGATCATGGAAATTCCGGACGGATTCGAAAGAAATCTGGTCAGGGAAGGATCTCAGAAGATCTCTCTTTCTGTTGATGCCATCAATGGCACCAAGGCATCCCTGGGCGCAGGATATCTGACAACCGTCATGGCTGATTTTAATCAGCATGTCCGGGCGGACCTGGATGGACATGCAATCGCTGACGGTCCCGTAATCGATGTTACCTATTCAAACTGGTTCAATCCATCAGGCGAATACAAATATTATATCGTGCCGGGCGTGCTGGTATTGCTGCTGACCATGATCGGTGGCTTTCTTTCCGCCCTGAACATTGTTAAAGAAAAAGAAGCCGGCACCATGGAGCAGATCAATGTGACACCCATTAAAAAATGGCAATTCATTCTCGGGAAGATGATTCCATTCTGGATCATGGGCATGATTGTATTTAGCCTGGGGTTGCTGGTTACCCGGCTGATTTACGGAATCCATCCGGCGGGGAGCCTCGCTGTGCTATATCTTTTTGCCTCCGTTTACCTGGTTGCGCTGCTCGGATTCGGTTTGCTTATTTCCACCTATAGTGATAACCAGCTGCAGGCGATGTTCGTGGCATTCTTTTTCATGATGATCTTCATGCTGATGAGCGGACTGTTCACATCCCTTGAAAGCATGCCGCGCTGGGCCAGGACAATTGCCGACCTTACTCCCATTACCCATTTTATAAAAGTAGTCAGGATGATCATGCTCAAAGGAAGCAGTCTCTCAGATATCAAAACCGAATTGGGCTATGAGGTGATATTTGCCATTTTGCTGAATACCTGGGCAATCTGGAATTACAAAAAAACGGCATGAAAGGCCCCGGTCATCCGGATCATCAGCCGAAACAAAAATCGTATAAATCAATTCCGGAATTATATAACAGACCCGAATGACCAGGCGGGTATCTTTGCATCAAACAGAACAAGTGTGTCCATGAAATATCTCCGCATCCTGACCCTGTTCGCTGCATGCCTTGTTTTTACAACCCTCCGGGCTCAGCACCGGCATGACTCTGCTCAGGCGATGAACATGGAGGGCATGAATATGAGCGATGGTGATATGCCCATGAACCACGCGCTTTCCCTGAACCTGCCCATGAACCGGGATGGCTCCGGAACAAGCTGGGCACCGGATGATTCCCCACAGTACGGATATATGCTGCATGCCCATGCCTGGATGTTCATGTTCCATGGCGATGTATTCCCACGATACAATAAAGCTGATCTGTTTAACCAGGGTAAAAGAGGGGCAGCAAAATGGGATGCGCCGGATATGCTGATGGCCATGGGCCAAAGGAAAATCGGCAACAGCGGCTTGCTCCATTTTAATTTTATGTTGTCCACCGATGCCCTGATAAGCGGCGGCAGTGGTTATCCGCTGTTATTTCAAACCGGCGAATCCTGGAACGGCAAACCACTGATTGACCGGCAGCATCCCCATGACCTTTTTTCCGAACTTTCCATCAGTTATGCCTATGCGCTTTCTGAAAAATCAGATGTCTTTGCCTATCTCGGTTATCCGGGCGAACCGGCATTGGGTCCCGTGGCTTTTATGCACCGTCCATCCGGTATGTTTATACCCGATGCACCGATCGGGCATCACTGGGCAGATGCCACACACATCAGCTTTGGGGTGGCCACCTTAGGTTTCCGTTTTGGTCAATTCAGGCTGGAAGGCTCGTCCTTCACGGGAAGGGAACCCGATGAGAACCGGTACAATTTCGACAAACCGAGGTTCGATTCCTGGAGCGGCAGGTTATCTTACAACCCGGATGAACACTGGGCACTCCAGGTTTCCCATGGTTTTATAAAGAGTCCCGAGGCCTTGCATCCGCAGGAAAACGTAAACCGCACCACGGCTTCGGCTACCTGTGTGTTCCCCTTTAACCATAAATCTTACCTGGCCTCTACGCTGATCTGGGGACAGAATAAAATTGCGGACCAGGCTGCGTCTAATTCGGTGCTGCTCGAAGCCACCTGGAAATTAAAAAGGCTTGCCCTGTATGCCCGGTACGAGTGGGTTCAGAAGTCCGTGGAAGAACTGGCCCTGGATCCGGCCATTTATGGTAAGGAAGATGTGGAGTTCCCGGTAAATGCAATCACAGCGGGACTCGGTTATGATTTATTTTCCGTCGAACGCATAACCGTTGCCGGAGGAGGCCAGTTATCGTTATACAAATCAGACCAAACGTTAGGCAAACTGTACGGAAACACGCCCTTGTCGGGCGAAATATTCCTTCATATTTATCCGGGAAGAATGTAAACCATCGCGGGTAAATAAAAAAGGCCCGGACAATTCGTCCGGACCCGATGATCATTCAACAAAAAGAAATTGATTCAATCATGTCATGGCCTAGTAACGGCGGTCATGCCCCCTTTCCCGACCGTATCCGCCCCTGTCATCTCCCCGTCTGTCATAATCCACTCTCCGGTCAGAAAAATGATTGCCATAATTACCGTAATGACTGTATCTGTCCCGGTATATTTCATGATGTAAATAGGGCCTTGGTCCGTTGATGGCTACCTTATAACCCCTGTTCAGGTCATAGGAACGGTACCTATAGGGGAGGGATGCATGGTACATCCATCTTCCACCTTCCTGGTAAACAAACTCACGCCGGGGAACACAATAGTAGGCCTGGATATCCGGAAGATAATAGTAATCCTCACCAGCATATGCCTGGGGGAGCCAGGCAGGCTGAACGCCTAAATTAACATGAACCTGAAAACCCGGTTGGGCCTGCGCCTGGTTGAACAACAAACAAACGCTGAAAAACGTAACGGACAGGATGATCTTTTTCATGGTAAACCTTTTTAATAAGACCATTTAAAAAGGCCCCGGTTTAATCGAAAACTGTTAGAAAAAAGCCAAACAGGAAGGGCAAAGCGGCTGAAAGTTACGGCCTGATTAAACGGCCATTAGATTTCCCCGGTTGTATTTGTTTCTGTATTCAACGGGAGACAGACCGGTAATCCTTTTAAAAGTATTCCGGAAGGCTTTTGTATCTGTATAGCCCACTTTGTACATCACTTCATTTACATTTTCACGGGAAGATTCCAGACTCATCTTAGCGGCCTCCATCTTCACGCGCTGCATGTATTCCACGGCTGTATTGGAGGTTGCTTTTTTGAAGCGGCGTTCCAGGTTCCTGCGGCTGATTGCCAGCATGGAAGCCAGTTGCTCCACACTGATCTTATCCTGGAAATTTTGTTCAATAAATTCCTGAGCCTTCAGAATGGGCACATCATCATGGCCTTTTTGTCCTCCGAAAATGATAAAAGGCGACTGGGTAATCCGGTCAATTTCAATCTCAAATACTTTGGAAGAATAAACGGCCATGTCCCGGCCCGCGTATTTTTCCACGAGGTATAAAATCAGGTTCAGGAAAGAATTGGCGCCCCCGCTGGAATAAATACCCTGTTCATCTGTAATGATTTTTTCCGATACCAGGTTCACCTCCGGAAACATTCTCCTGAAATCATCGACGGCCTGCCAATGGGTGGAACATTTTTTTCCCTTGAGCAGTCCGGTCGAAGCCAGGATAAAACTGCCCACACAAAGACTGGCCAATTCCGCACCGGCCTGATGCTGGCTAACCATCCAGGGAATGAATGCTGCATTCCGGGCAATCACTTTGTCCATGTTCCCGTTCACCGCAGGAATTATGATCAGGTCCGTTTTCTTCACCTCACTCAGCGCCAGGTCGGGCTGCACCTTAAACAAACGATGATATTCCTGCGGCTCCCTGGTTAATCCAACGAGTTGCACCTTAAACAAAGCAGGTTTACCCGTAGCTATTAAAAAATCATTCACTTTATTGAATACGGTGAATGAACCTTCAATGCAGCTTAGGGCCACATCTCCTTTTGGTACCAGTATGGATATTATTTTCATGGTTCAAAAATAAAGAAAATACCTGTCGCATTCTACCCCTTAGATTGTCGTTTTCACAACCCTTCCAAGTGGGGATGCGGGCTTAAGTTTGTGTCTCAATTAAACAAAGCCATGACACAAATCAATGCCTATCTGAACTTCAGCGGCAACTGCCGGGAAGCAATGGAATTTTACAAGACTTGCCTGGGGGCTGAACTGATACTGCAAACCATTGGCAGTTCACCGGTGGAAGCCCAATGTCCTGCCGCCATGAAGGACCAGATTTTACATGCCAGTTTAACCAAAGGAAGTTTGCTCCTGATGGGTTCCGATATGGCCGGCCCGGATGGAATAAAAAAAGGAAACAACATGGCACTCGCACTTAATTGCAGCAGCGAGGAAGAAATAAATACCTTCTTTGCCAGACTTTCCGCCAGCGGAAAAATCATTGATCCGTTAAAACTGCAATTCTGGGGAGCAATCTTCGGTGTGTTCGACGACAAATTTGGCATCCGCTGGATGCTGAACTACGATAAAAACCAAAATCATTAAGGGGCAGTAATCCGGTAATGATCTTAATATAGTTCCCGGTGGAGGTAAAAAATAAAATAAATGAATTTCTCATAACACGCGTCTTTGATGCGGGAAAGGAAACGCTGTTCAAAGCCTGGACAGAACCGGACGCGCTGAAACACTGGTGGGGACCAAAAGATTTCCGCTGGATCGGCGGACAATTAAATTTGTATCCGGGCGGCGTTTTTCATTACTGCATGCAGGCTCCCGACGGGGGGGACATGTGGGGAAGATTTGTATATCTTGAAATCCAAAAACCGGACCGGCTCATTTTTTTGAATTCCTTTTCAGATGAAGATGGTAATCCGGTAAAACATCCGTTGATGCCGGACTGGCCGCTGCAAATTCTGAATACAATAACTTTTAATGAAGAGGGGGGCAAAACCACCATGGCGATGCGGGGAATTCCTCTTTCAGCAACCGCCCTGGAATGCAGAACATTTGAAGCTGGCCGCGAACAGGTATGCCAGGGTTTTGCATTAACCTGGGAAAGACTGGGTGAATATTTATCAGTAGTCAACTCCTATTCATGAACCCTGAGCGCCGGGCTTATTGTTGTAAAAAAATCCTAACGCACCACCCTTTCCGGTCAATATACATCTATTTTTATCTCACGCGTTTCAAATCAATGAACCCGCGGTTCACATCGGTGCTGACCAGCTGCACCCGAAGCCGCTGCCCAACATCCAACCCTTCGGAACCACTGACCAGCTTGCCTTCCACGGGCATTTGCAGCAACCTCACCCATACGCCTTTATCCGTGGCCCCGGTTACGATGGCATCGAATTGCTGTCCGATTTTATGCTGCAGCAGCATAGCCGCGGCTGATTTCTCCACCTGCCTTTCAACTTTTTTTGCATCGTCCTCCTGTTCCGTGCAATGCGCTGCCAGCGCAATCAGTTCATCCTGCCCAAAGGGACCAGGACCATTGGCTAATGCAGCTTTTAATAGTCTCTGGGTAATCAGGTCAGGAAACCGACGGTTGGGTGCGGTGGAATGCGTATAATCTTTCACGGCCAGTCCGAAATGCCCGGGTGACTGCTCCCCGGGAAATTCAATCACGTATTCACCGGCACCCAATAATTTGATGATGCACAGGGAGAGATCCGGAAAACGATCGGGATCCGCTTTCTTTTCCGTTAATAAAAACTGATCCAGCGCCTTTGAATCGGGTTGCGGCGGCAACGCATATTTTTTTTCTGCCGCCAGTTCCACGATACGGTCCCAACGTTTGGGTGTGCGGACAATCCTGCGCATGGATGGAAATTTCCGGGACGTCAGCCAGCGGGCGACGACCCCGTTTGCGCAAATCATAAATTCTTCAATAATTTGTTTGGCACTGTTGCTTTTTTCAGCTTTCAGGTCGGTGATCTCATCCCCGGCAAATACGGGGCGCGCCTCTATCGTTTCAAAATTCAGCGCACCCTGTGCAAAACGAAGCGTGTTGAGACTTTTTGCAACTTCATGCTGAAGCCGGATATTCCCATCAAGATCTGGCACCTTGTCAATAGGATCTGGCTTCGGCCCCGCTCCGTCCAGCCAGGCCGCCAGGCTGTTATAAGCCAGCTTGCAGTGGTTGCGGACCACGGCCCGGTACAGATTTGAATTTTGCAATGAACCATCGTTGCCTACCCCCATCTCCACCACCAGGGAATAGCGATCCACATCGGCATTCAGAGAAGTGATCCCGGTAGATAATTTTTCCGGTAACATGGGGAATATGATCGCTGCCGTATAAACGGATGTGGTATTTTGTTTCGCATGATTATCGAGGGCCGTTCCTTTTTTTACAACGCAATCCACATCGGCCACGGCGACCAGGATTTTCGTGACACCGGCAGTTGAAGGAATAGCCACACTCAGTTGATCCAGATCGCGTGAATCATCATTGTCTATGGAACACCAGGCCAGCTGCCGCAGATCCTGTACCGCGCCGTCAACTACCACCGGCACTTCATGGATGGAATTCAATTCAGAAATTGCCTCAGGAGAAAAATCAGGAAGAAGGCCCCTGTCCGTCATCGCCCTTCTGGCTATTGTTTGCAGGTAGCTGCGTTGCCGGCTATTGTTTGAATTACTCATCCTTTAATTATTGAATTATACTGTTCTATTTTTTACTTATTTTTTTCTCCAGAAACAGATACCGTTGCCGGTTCTTTTCTGTTTCTGCCCTCGTATTCACATCCACATGCATTACTGTTGCGGGCTCATCAGGAATCACGGCTTGCCATTGCGGAAGTCCCAACCCATTCGGATTACCCGTTTTTACAAAATGGACGAAATAAGACTGGAATATTTGCGAGACCAGGTAATCTTCCGGTTGCCAGTTATAAACCCGGTTTGTCGGCAGGTTACCCAGCACATATTCAATTTCAGAAGAATGGGTGGCCCCTTTTGCCGGCGGTGATTTTTCGGGTTCCCGGGTTTCCGGCCGCGGGTGTTCATACAAATACCGGTAAACCCTGCTGACACCCGTTTTTGCCTGCACATCGGACCATCTCCAGGTACCGAATCCGATAAAACGGTCAGAAGCAAGGTCGGTTGCTGCGGTTTCCACATCGGCATCTGTGGCTGCATAATATTCTTTCAAAATTTCATCCGCATGTTCGCTGTCCATTTCCCTCAGGGCCCTGGCCAGGTTTTCTTTTGTCGGCAGATCCGATCCCAAAATATCTCTCCAGTTTCCTTCCTCGGAGTTCCAGCCAACCAGCAACGGAACTTTTGCCTGCTCACCGGATGCATAAATGGCCAATGGCTGTTTGGGAAAGAAATAACCATCTACGGGAAGATTTCCTTCTTTCATTTTGGAAGAGGCTTTTAAAATCTGATCAGCGGGAAGCGAACGAAGCGCCGACAGGGAGTTTACCCCAAGACTATCCGCAAAAGCAAGACCCAGCTTCTCCGCATCTGCCAGTGTTGACAGCGGTTCAAAATCCAGCAGGGAACCGCTTTCCCCGATAGCGCCTGCTATGATTTTCCTGCTCAACGGCGAGGCCATCAGGCCGCTGACCGAATAGGAACCTGCCGATTCACCCGCAATGGTGATTTTTTCCGGGTTGCCACCAAAAACCCTGATGTTTTGTTTTACCCACCTAAGCGCAGCAGCCTGATCTAAAAATCCATAATTGCCGGAAGCGTGATGGGGTGATTCTTCTGTTAGTTCGGGATGAGAGAAGAATCCGAAAATACTCAGGCGGTAGTTAACCGTTATGGCCACTATGCCGTTCCGGGACATGCTTTCTCCATCGTACCGATACTCGGAGCCATCCCCCGCCATCAGTCCGCCACCATAAAAATAAACCAGCACCGGAAGCAGATCCTTACCGGATTTTGCGGGGGTCCATACGTTGAGGTAAAGGCAATCCTCACTTACTCCGTCTGAACGGAAATTCATGTCTGAATAGATCGGGAGCTGCATAGCCCTTGGACCGAAATGATCTGCTTTGCGAACGCCGGTCCAGGGTCTCACTGGCTGTGGTTCCTTCCATCGCAGATTCCCCACCGGAGGTTGTGCAAAAGGGATCCCTTTAAAAATGGTTATACCGGAAGCATAAGTCCCTTCCAGCATGCCGTCATTTGTTTTTACGATGAGCAAGGCGGATTCACTGACTGCCTGGGCAAGGACGGTCTGGCCGGCCAATAGAGCCGGAATCAGCATTAAATAAAAATTTTTCATGCAAATCATTTATCGTTCTGGTGTGTTTTGAATTGGAGAATTGAAGTTAACTTTATTGCCGGTTATGATTGAAGAAATCCCGGATAATCTATACAAGAGTCTGACGATCCAAAACATTATTGAGGAAGCCGATGATTTTAAAAGTTTTGTTTTCCGGGGGGATCACCGGATCACATATCAACCGGGACAGTTTCTCACGCTGGTGCATAAAACGGGTATTGAGGAAATACGGCGCTCCTATTCCATCACCTCCTCTCCTGCCTGGAAAGAACCCCTTTCTATTGGTGTTAAAAGATTGGCCAATGGCATTTTTTCCCGCAAGCTGATAGATACGGCCCTTATAGGCGATACGATCTTGTGCACGGGTGCGGGCGGTTTTTTCCGTTTACCTGAAAATATCGGATCCTTTGGTGCTGTATTTTTTTTCGCGGCAGGCAGCGGCATTGCACCTGTTTATTCCCTGATCAAAACCCTGCTCAAAACAAATCCTGTCATACAGTTGTTTCTAATCTACAGCAACCAGTCGCCGCAAACCACTGTATTTTACAAACCATTGCAACTGCTGGAAGAGCAGTATGGAAAGAAGTTCCGTATACATTTTTTATTCAGCTCCATGTCCGATCTGAGAAGGGCCCGTTTAAACCGGGAACTGATGCTGGAGTTTTTAACCCTGCAGGCCTTTGAAAAAAACAGCACACTTTTTTATACCTGCGGTCCTGCGGCCTATATGCGCATGATCATTTATCTGCTACAGGAACAGGGTTTTCCTCAGGACCACATCAAAAGGGAAGATTTTAATCCGCGTCATTCAGCTTTTACCAAAGCCAGACCGCCGGATACCGGAACGCACCAGGTGAGCCTTGAAGTAAATGGCCGAACCCATCATTTTAAAGTGGAGTATCCTGAAACCATTCTGAGGGCCGCGCAAAGAGAGGGCATCGTTCTTCCTTACAGTTGCGAAACCGGCAAATGCGGAAGCTGCGTGGCACGCTGTCTCCGGGGAGAAGTGTGGCTCTCTTACAATGAGGTGCTGACGGAAAAAGAATTGTCGCAGGGACTGACCCTGACCTGTGTGGGTCATCCCGTTCACGGAGATGTGGTTCTGCAATCGGGAGTCGCCTAGCTGAATCGTGATAGGTTTGTACTTTTATCCGCCGGCGAAATAGTAAAAAACGGCATTAAATCGAATGACATGAAAAGAGTTGTTATAACCGGAATCGGCGCCATCACCCCCCTGGGCAATTCAACAGATACCTTTTGGCAAAATGTGCTTGCGGGAAAAAGCGGCGCAGGACCAATTACCAAATTCGATGCCGGCAAATTCAAGACCCGGTTCGGATGTGAGGTGAATGATTTCGAAGCGACGGATTATATAGAAAAGAAAGAGATAAAAAAATACGATCTCTTTACCCAATACGCCATTGCCGCAAGTGACCAGGCCATTCAGGATGCGGGGCTGGATTTCAAATCCACGGAGGCGGAGCTGCGGTATGAAACCGGGGTGATCTGGGCCTCGGGAAATGGGGGGATCGGCACCTTTGAGGAACAACTGAAAGCGTTTTATGCGGGTGACGGCACACCGCGGTTCAGTCCCTACTTTATACCTAAAATGATCGTTGATATTGCCGCCGGCGTCATCTCCATCCGGCACCGGCTCCACGGTCCCAATTATTGCACCGTTTCGGCCTGTGCTTCTTCGAATACCGCCATCATCAATGCCTTCGATACCATCCGGCTGGGAAAAGCAACCATCATGATCGCCGGCGGTTCGGAAGCGGCCATCACGCCGGCATCTTTGGGTGGGTTCAGTTCGGCACAGGCGCTTTCAAAAAGAAATGATGATCCCCAAAAGGCCTCCAGGCCATTTGACAAACACCGGGATGGATTTGTGATCGGTGAAGGCGCCGGGGCACTCGTGCTGGAAGAATGGGAACACGCTGTTAAAAGAGGCGCAACCATTCATGCCGAAATCGCAGGTGGTGGTATGGCCGCAGATGCCTATCATTTAACCGGCACGCCGCCCGACGGTCTTGGTGCGGAACTGGGCATGGCGAGGGCCCTGGCAGATGCGGGAATTACTGCCGGCCAGATCCAGTATGTAAATGCCCATGCCACATCCACGATCCAGGGCGACCTGAGCGAACTGTTTGCCATTCAAAAAGTATTCAAAGGGATACAGGTCACCGTTAGTGCCACCAAATCCATGACCGGTCATTTACTGGGCGCCGCAGGAGCGGTGGAAAGCATCCTCTGTATCCTCGCCGTAAAACACGATATCATTCCGGCAACGATCAATACAGAAGAACTGGATGATCAGGCCCCAAAAGAGGTTAACCTCCTGCTGGGCAGGTCACTAAAAACACCGGTATACTATGCCCTGAACAATACGTTTGGATTCGGGGGACATACCGCCAGTTCCCTTTTTAAAAAATACCTGCCATCCGGCCCCCATCCGGCAAACAGAAATTTTTCATAACGCCTCCAATGGGATAAATTACAGTCGCCGGCACACCCGCCGAAGACCACTTTCATAAAAGATTATCATTAAAAAAGAAATCATGACCGAGCTCATTCAAACACTTCAGCAAAAAACAGGTCTGACCAGTGATCAGGCCACCGCCGCCGTTAATCATGTTATTGATTATTTTAAAAGCAAACTGCCCGATTCCGTGCATGGCCTGCTGGATCACGCCGCATCCGGAACGAACGTAACAGACGAACTGAAATCCAAAGCGGAGGGCATTCTTTCCTCCATCACCAGCAAGATGGGTTTTTGATCATTCAAACCGGCGTTTGGGCCGGTTTCTTTAATCACGAAAACCAGGGGCGCTTTAACGGATTCCGGCTTTTTCCAAAAATTGAATTAAATTGTCAGCGCTTGCATGTAAAAAGCACATTCTTTCATTAAAAAAACCTCGAACATGAAATGGTTTGCCGTTATTTTTAGTTCCTTCCTGGGCATGGTTTCCATGACCTCCTGTAATAACAATTCGCAGCCGGCTTCAACAGCAGACAGCATAGCGGTAAAAACCGATTCGGTGCCCAGCGGATCCACGGCCGGTTTTAAATTAGGGGTTCAGATGTGGACCTTCCGCAAGTTTTCCTTTACCGATGCATTGAACAAAGTAGACAGCGCCGGGATAAAGAATATTGAGGCTTTTTATGGTCAGAAACTGGGTGATGGCATGAAGGGTAGTTTTGGAACGGACATGTCCAAAGATGACCGGGAAAAATTGAAACAACTGCTGCAGGTCAAGGGAATTCATATCGTCGCCATGGGCGTTATCGATCCAAAGAATAAAGCGGAATGGATAAAGGCATTCGAGCTGGCAAAAGAATTCGGACTGAGTTATGTAACCGCTGAACCCCTGAAGTCACAATGGGATATGGCGGACAGCCTGGCTGGCGTATACGGCATTCCGGTAGCCATTCACGATCACCCAAAACCCAACATGTACTGGAGCCCTGACTCCGTGCTCGCAGCCATTCAGGGTCACAGCCATATCGGTTCTTGTGCAGACATCGGCCATTGGGCAAGAAACGGAGTAAATCCCGTTGATGCCCTGAAAAAACTGGAAGGACACATCATTGGTGTTCATCTGAAAGATGTGGTTAAATTCGGAGACAGCACCGCAGCTGATACCGTGGTTAGCAAAGGCATTGTGGATCTCCCGGCAGTACTGGCCGAATTAAAACGACAGAACTTCAGCGGAATGCTTTCCATTGAACACGAATCCAATTGGTACCACAGCCTGACGGATGTGATTTTCACCAAAAATTATTATGATGCGCAGGTTGAAAAACTGAACCATCCTTAATTAATCATACGAAGCAAAAGATAAGGCCGGTCATGGGACCGGCCTTATCTTTTGCTTATTACCTATATCAATTCTGCAATCTGATTACCTTCTTCTCCAATGGCCACGGATCCATTCTTCTCCGTTACGGTCGTGACGCCTCCAGTGACCCGGCACCCAAACGGATCCCGGACGGGGCGGTGCAGCCCAATGACCACCAACATAAACATATTGTCCATTGCGGGGTTCCCATTCTTCACCGACCCATACATGAGCCGGACTAGGTGCCGCAGTTCGGACAACAACAGGAGCCACGGGCCTGATCCTAACATAGATCTGGGCCGAGGCAGTGAAAGAACCAATCAGGGCAATAACCGCTAAAATGGCTACCCTGGATAAGTGTTTTTGCATAAAGGATGTTTTGTTTGCCGTTTGACTGGTGCCGGAATCAAAAGTTTAACCACCGGAAAAATTTTCGTTATATCTTATAATGAATTAATAATCAGGTGAGTTACCGGTAAACTGAAAATGTTATTATAGATCTCCGATAAAGATCCTCAGGCCTACCAGGGCCAGACAGAGGGCCAGTGCGCGTATGATTATTTTTCCTTTGATTTTATGGGACAAAAAAGCGCCCAGTTGCGCGCCCGCAACGGCTCCCGCCCCTATCCCGAGCACCATTCGCAAAACTTGTGGGTTCTTATAATTACCTTCTATGATATGGGTTATTACACTCACCGTAGCCATCACCGCCAAAATAAAATGCGATGTTGCCGTAGCCACATAAACCGGGAAATTTAACCAGTTTACCAGCGCGGGAACATGGATGATGCCCCCGCCGATACCCAGGAGGGGCGACAGATAACCGACCAGTATGCTGATCACAATGCCGTAATATTGGTTATAGGTGTAAGCATAGGTCGTTCCTTCCCTATCCATAATTACATGATGTTTGTAAGGCCTCCGGACCTCCGGCATTTTATAGCCTTGTACCATGACATGCTTTTTGGAAATAAACAAAAAAATGGCCAGTAAAATCAGCAATGCGCCGAAAATCATGTGAAAAGCGAGTTTTGGGATGTAAGCGGTCGAATAAACGCCCAATATGGATCCCGGAATGGTAAACAGGGCAAAAAGAATCCCGGCTTTGAAATCAATCCGGCCAGACCGGGCATAGGCAAAAGAACCGGAGATGGCATTGGCGGCAACAATGGCCATGGAAATGGCCGTGATGATGTCCGGAGAAAATTCGGGATGGGTGATGATAAGTATAGGGACAAGGATAAAACCACCACCGGCTCCAATCAGCGTGCCCAGCGTACCGACCCCGAATCCAATCAACAATAATATCAGCAAATGATCCATACCCTGATCTGATTTTACTTTTCGCCCGGTTCAGATGACCCGGCTGACCACCCTTCTGTATGCAGGCCGCAAAAATAGGGTAAACAAATCAGGCCTTTTTTTACTTTTACAATTTTCCTTCCAAACGATCATCTGGTTTGGTATTTGCGGATAACAACGCATAACAGTTAAAACGATAATCAAATGAAACGAGTAATTTTTACCCGCACCGTTGTGCTCACCATGACCGGCTTATTCCTGTGTTCCCTTGTTCACGCACAGGGAGATAAATCCAAAAGGCCCAGCCCCCCGGAAACCGCAACAGGAACGGCAGGCGGTGCAACCATCAGCATCAACTACAGCAGCCCCTCCGTTAAAGGAAGAAAGATCTGGGGCGGATTGGTTCCCTACGACAAAGCGTGGCGTGCCGGCGCTAATGAAGCAACAATCTTCGAAACGGACAAAGCCATTCAGGTGGAGGGCAAGCAACTGCCAGCCGGCAAATACAGCTTGTTTGCAACACCGGGAGAAAATGAATGGACCATCATCCTGAATTCAGAAACCGGCCAATGGGGAATCAAAAGGTCGGGAGAGGCAAACCGCGATCCCGCCAAAGACGTGCTGAGTGTGATGGTCAAACCCCGCAAATCATCCGCCATGCGGGAAAAGCTTACTTATCAGGTAACGAGTCCCGGTTTTGTATTAAGCTGGGAGAATATTGAAGTACCGGTTTCAATAAAATAAATATCGCTGTCCGACCAGAGTCGGTTTAAATCAGCTGTAATCCCTTGCTGCCAGGATACTAGGTGGAGGAGGTATGGAAACCACCATCATGATCAGTTGGGCCGTTCCGGTCTCACCGAAATGCTGAATGGCCTTATCGTAGGTTTCGTTGGTTAGCGCGCGTTTACTGATGAGCGTTATTTCTTCCGTCGGCGCCAGGACCACCCGCTCCTCTTCGCTAAACTGCGGAGATTCCCTCCAGGCGTTGAGCAGATGCAGCCGCTGTTCCGTTTCACCGAGGTTCCGCGCATCCCGGGTGTGCATATATGGCCGCCCACAAAATTTCATACTAAAAAACAAACGGGTTCACATCATACGACCATCATCATGCGCGCAACGCCGGTAAACAGGAATAATCACCCTATAAAATGCCGGCATCCAGGCGAATAATAATCAATACCTTGTGAAAAGGAACGCTTGTAAAACTATCCGTTTCCCATAACTGTAGGCGTAGTGTGGAACAAGTATTGTATGATATAGAACAAATGTGTTTTATGGAAAAGAAAATTAAGAAAAGCGAAGCGGAAAAGCTGGAGAATGAAAAGTTTCCCCTGCCGGAGTATCCCGCAAAGGAAGACATTTACAAAAAGGACGAAGAAGAGCCATTCGATGAACTGGGAGTAAAAAAACAGAGATTGAAAAGCAAGCTGGACGAGGGCCTTGATGTTCCTGGCGCCGACCTGGATGATGAAGACGAGAATATTGGAGAAGAAGACGAGGAGAACAACTATTACAGCCTGGGGGGAGACGACCACAACGACCTGGAAGAAGACCAGGGAGAATAATCATAAAACTTCCCATGGCCCCAAAAAACAGGATTCCTACCGGCTGGCTTCTGATGGTGATCGGCTTTATTTTTATTGTTACCGGCGTGTTTGTTTTTCTCTATCCCTGGCATGCCTATTACCGGCTCACAAAATATACGGGCATCCTGCTGCTGCTGAACGCCCTGCTCCTGCTTTATATAGCCATCTCCAGAACCCGACATGCGCGGGAAAGGAATTGGGTACTAGCAGAAAGCATCATTGACTTTCTGTTTGTCATGATCTTTTTTTTCAACGCTTTACTTTCCTTTTTTGTTTTGCCTTTTTTTATCGGACTCTGGATGGGCATTGTGGGCGGTTTAAAAATGGCAGCCGCCCTGGCTTTAAAAAGGACGCTCCGGGGTTGGGGCTTTATTCTCACGGAAGGCATTATTTCGGTCCTGTTCTCCATCTGGGTATTCAACGGCCCTTCTCCCAAAGCAGTCAGCATCACCCAGCCGATCGGGTTATTCGCGCTGCTGATGGGCGCCTTTAATGTATTTGAGGCCCTGCGCTTTAAAAAATCGGAAAGCACACTGGATATGATGCTTTAAGAATGAATAATTGTCAACTGTCTATTCTCAATTCCGATACGATCTGCTGTAGTTGCTTCGCCGGCACAACACCCGATTGCCGCCATTTTATTTCGCCCTTCTGAAAGATAATCAGGGTAGGTACACTTTGAATGCGATACGCATTGGCAACCTGCGGATTTTTATCAATATCCAGCTTGATGATGGTAATTGCCTCTTTCAAATTGTCCTTCACCTCTTTCAGAATAGGCGGCATCATCTTACAAGGACCGCACCATTCGGCAGAAAAATCTACCAGTACCGGCTGATCACCGTGAATCAGGTCATGAAAAGATTTTTTTTCTGATGACATGAACATCTGTTTAACTAAAGTTACCGATATTTTTGGGTATTATTCAACAGAGAGGCAATCCGGCAACACCAATCGCAGCCCCGGTTTTTAACTTTTCCTTTTCCGCTTTCCCTGGTATTATTTCAGATAGAATGCTTATTATTGCACCTCGTGAAGATGTCATATCACATATCATCTCTTGCCCGATTGCGCGTCTCTGCGGGGATCAAAACCACGAAATATTTGCTTTTGTCCAATGTCAAGGACTTCAGTACGCATACCCCGGCCATTTAGCCAGTTGACGGTTCGGGGTTTTACGATTTACACCATTTTTTAAACATTAACCGGTTACCATCGTACGAAATCAAATAATGATTTCTGCAGGCCGTACCGTGATCTCTCCGAATATGCGCATCATCGGTTTCACCTCCTATACCGCGAAATCGTGACCATGTTCAGCCCGTCAAAATTTAATAATAAACACATAAAACAGGATTAATATGAAAAACAATAAAAACAAACTCGTATTACTGAAACACGATTACGATATACTGCTTTCCTATTCAAAAGACAGCCGGAATAACCGTTCATTCGACCGGAAAAACGCAGTGGAATTGCTGGATGAATTAAAAAAAGGCGAAGTGATTGAGCAAAAAGATTTTCCCGCGGATGCCGTCCGTATTAATTCAAAAGTGAAAATCGAGGACCGCTTAACCCGTAGAATACTTGACCTGACACTGGTCCTCCCGGAAAAAGCGGATCTCAGTAAAGGAAAAGTTTCCGTTATGGCCCCCATTGGGGTTGCACTTTTAGGCTATCGCAAGGGTCAGGAAATAAGCTGGCCGGTTCCAGCAGGAAGAAAGCATTTTAAAATTGTCGAGGTGCAGAACCTGGCGATTTGAAAATTGGGAATTGATTACCTTTACCCATCAGGAGGGCGCGATCTTTCCGGCACTTCATTCACGTTCCAAAAAAAAGGATTAATTCACACTTATGCATCCAGATACTTTATCCGTTCATGCAGGTAATGCCGATGATTTGATTGGTTCCGTTGTTCCTCCCATCAATTTATCGACCACTTTTGAGCGTGATGAGGCCGGGAACATCGGTGGAAAGGGTTTTATTTATACGCGGATGGATAATCCGAACAGAAGGGCGCTCGAAACGAAACTGGCCCTGCTGGAAGGCGGTGAAGAGGCCATCGCTTTCCCTTCCGGAAATTCGGCCGCACTGGCCATCGCAGAGGCAGTTCTGGAGCCCGGCATGCACCTGGTTATGCCGGATGATTGCTATCATGGCATCGCGTCGCTGATTAAAAATATGCTGGGCCGATGGAGGGTTACCCATACGGAGGTGGACATGACGGATCCCCGGCAGGTGGAAAGGGCAATTCAAAAAAACACAGGACTCATACTCCTGGAAACACCGTCGAATCCGATGTTAAAGATCACGGACATTGCCGCAGTGGCCGATATCGCCAGGGCCCGTGGAATTCTGACGGCGTGCGACAATACCTGGACCACGCCACTGATACAAAAACCTCTGGAACTTGGCGTGGACCTGGTATTCCATTCCTCCACTAAATTCTTTGGCGGTCATTCGGACGTCCTGGGCGGCGTGGTGATTGTAAAAAAGAAAGACGACATATCCATTCGGCTCCGGGAGTTCCAGGTTACCGGCGGTGTGGTACCCGCTCCTTTCGATTGCTGGTTACTGAACCGAAGTCTTTCTACCCTGTCCCTCCGGCTGGGAAGACAGGTTCAAAATGCAGTCGCCATTGTACACTTTCTGAAAACCCATCCCCTTGTGGAAAAGGTTTACTATCCCGGATTGCCGGACCATCCCAATCACGCGGTAGCCGGGAAACAGATGAATGGCCGGTTCGGATCGATGATTTCAATCCAGGTTAAAGGGGGTGAAAGAGAGGCCCTGCGCTTTGCGGGGACTCTCCGGATCTTCAAGCATGCTACGAGTCTCGGTGGCGTGGAGAGTCTCGTCGAACACCGGAGAACAGCCGAAGGTCAATCTCCTAAAAGCCCGGATAATCTGTTGCGTCTTTCCATTGGTGTGGAATACATAGACGACCTGATTGAGGATCTGAAAAACGGATTTAATCATTAAACCCCGCAATACATTTAAAAACCCCGTTCCCGGCAAAATCCGCCTACAGGCATTGCCGCATGTCAAATTCTCCCTTTTCAGCGGTTTACTGACCTAAATCAGGTAATAATTTGCGGTACTATGCGTTTTGTAGGATAATTATCCATGACCATGAAAAAGCTAACCCCGCTCCTTTATGCAACTTTCACGTTGTGTTCCTGCACCTCAACGCAGCTGGTTTACATTAGTGTAAAAGAACCCGCACCGGTCACCATACCCTCCAATATAAAAAACATCGGGGTAATCAACAGGACCATGCCTTCGTCAAAAAGCAATAAGGTAATTGATGCCGTTGACAAAGCCCTTTCCCTGGAAGGCAAAAACCTGGATAAAGACGGTGCCCAGGCAAGCATTGAAGGACTTACCACCGAACTACAGAAGAATGGAAATTTCAATGAGGTAAAACCGTTAAATCCCGCCGGACTAAAAACCGTCGGCCTGGACGTATTTCCCGCTCCCCTGAGTTGGGATGAAGTTGAAAAAATATGCCAGGAAAATAAAATGGACGCACTCTTTGCGCTGGAAGTGTTTGATACGGATTCCAAGCTCAGTTATTCCGCGAATCCGGTAAACATACAGGTGCCTGTTGTCGGGAATGTTCCTGGAATAGAGCACCGGGCAAATATGCTGACCATTGTAAAAACCGGATGGCGGATTTATGACCCGTCCAGCAAAACAATCCTGGATGAATATGCGATGTCCAGGCAATTGTCGTTTTCCGGAAGTGGTGTCAATCCCGTTGCAGCGGCGAGTGCCGTAATGAACAGGAATGAAGCCGTAAAAGAGGTTGGCGGTCAGGCAGGACAGGCATATGCCCAGCGAATTATTCCGTTCTGGATCAGGGTGAACCGGGATTATTACGTGCGGGGAACAGATAATTTGGTCATCGCAAAAAGAAAGGCACAGACGGGAAACTGGGATGACGCAGCTAAACTCTGGCAAAGCGAAACCAGCAGCGGCAATAAAAAGATTGCCGGCAGGGCCTGCTATAATATGGCGATCATTAACGAGATAAACGGGGATCTGGATACGGCAATTAAATGGGCGCAACGATCATACGAAAATTACAATAATCCGCTCGCCCTCCATTACGTAAATATTCTGAAGAACAGACAGGTTAAAGATGAGATCGTCCAGAATCAACATGCACAATGATTGGCAAACTATAGAGCAGCCGGGCAAGGGCCTGCTGTTCCCGGAGAAATCTTATTTGATCCCCCCGAAAGCCGCAAAATTTCCGTTTTTGTGTAATATCTCCGTATAAAGGAAACCCACATGCTTCATGAGATCGAGTTGAAAAGTCACCGAACGCGGACTGTCCTCATGAACTATATAGTCCAGCACTTTGTCCCGGTACGCCTCCCCGCCCAGCGATTCCAGATGCCTGGCATACTGACCGGAAAAAAGCCGGTTCAGGGGTTCGGAATCCTGTATCACCAGATCCGTGATCCAGAAACTTCCTCCCGGTTTTAATGCCTGATAAATTTTTCTGAATACTTCAGTCCATTCCGCTGTTCCCCTCATATGATGCATTACGGAACCGGCCAGCACAATATCAAATTGTATTTCCGGCAACGGGAGCTTAAGGATATCGGCCTGCACTATTTTCACATCACCGGCTGTAGCGGCGGAAACCCTTTCCCTTGCGCGGTTCAGCATGGGCATGCTCAGATCGATGAGGGTGCAATCCAGGTCCGGAATCTTTTCCAGCATCTTTAGCGCATAATTCCCCGCACCACAACCGATGTCCAGCAACTGTTTCGCCTGTGGATTCACAAATAGAGCTGCCCGCGTCACCAGATCCAGCATCAGTGGGGCATCAATGATGGTTTGTTGTCCGGTTTCCAGGTTGGAAAACCGCTCCACGTCCTGGTCAAAACGATTCCGGATTTCTTCCATGCCGGACTTTCCTGAATAATCCATAGCCTTTATTTTTTAATTTTTACTTTTTTCACAAACCGCATCAGCAGTAAAACAGAAGCCATGGTTAATCCGGCAATGAATCCGAGCCATATGCCGGGTGATTTCATGTGATAATGAAAAGCCAGCAGATAACCTGCCGGTAGTCCGATCACCCAATAAGCGATCGTAATCAGCAGGGTTGGTATTCTAACGTCTTTTATTCCCCGCAAAAGTCCGGCCCCGATGGCCTGCGTACTATCCGAAATCTGGAAAACGGCAGCAAATAATAAAAGTATGGAAGCCAGATGAACCACTTCGGGATTCCGGTTAAACAGGCCGGGCAATTGCCAGCGGAGTAAGATAAAACAACAGGCACAGAAACTTCCGTAGATCAGCGCCGTAATCAATGTGCTTCTTCCGATGATTCTGATCTGATTCCAGTCGGATCTTCCATAAGCGTTGCTTACCCGGATGGAACCTGCCTGGGAAAGTCCCATGGAAACCATAAAAGTAAACGATGCACAGCTTAACGCGATCTGATGGGCGGCCTGGGCCACGGCGCCGATGGTACCGATGATAATGCCGGAAACAGCAAATGCGCTCACTTCCATGCCCAGCTGCAAGCTGCTGGGTATGCCGATGTGGAGTAGCTCCATCATGGTCCTTCCATTTAACTTCCATTGCCTTCGGCTAACCTTCCTGTACCTCCGGAAAGTTCCGTGTTTCAGGATGATGGCGCCAAGCACCAGAAAAATAAGCGTTCGTGTGATCAGCGTGGCCAACCCCGCACCCCGCAGTTCCATGCGCGGAAATCCCCAGTTGCCGTAAATGAATAGCCAGTTCAGAAATGTA
This sequence comes from Chitinophagaceae bacterium, assembly GCA_041691395.1. Taxonomy (GTDB): domain Bacteria; phylum Bacteroidota; class Bacteroidia; order Chitinophagales; family Chitinophagaceae; genus Puia. Next base: position 48,636 of record JBEPUT010000022.1, on the reverse strand, counting down.
TTCAACGGCAAAGCCCCCAGGGAAAGGATCATGGCTGTTCGGGTGTATTCCAGTCCGTCCGTAAACTGTTTAAGGGTCATGAACAGCAGCATGGGAATAATGGAGATACCAACCATCAGCATGAAGGGATAGGCCAGCACCGCAACCTCCGGATCCTGTCCAAGATGAAATAAGATCCGCCGGCAGAAAACAAGTGCCAGGGAGATCAGGATGGCAAACACGGTACAGAGAAAAAAACCATTAAACAGATAATGAGATACCTGCTGGTCATCCCGCCGGCCATTGGCCATGGATACCATCTGGGAAACGGACATAGTCATGCCAATACCTATCACAAAAGGTATGTTCACAGCATTCATCACCAGCGCCGCTGCAGCCAGGTGTTTATAACTGATGGCCCCTACCATGGCCGTATCAACGAGATGCAGGGACATCTGCGCCAGTTCCCCAATAATGATCGGCACAGCCAGCCGTATCGTTTTATAAGCTTCCGTATTTCGCCAGTTCCGGGACATATTCATAATAAAAAGCCTGCAAAGGTAAATGATGTTACACAGCAAACCGCTGGGGATGATTTGATCTGAATAGTTTATTTGGAAGAGGGGTCAGAACGGCATTTTCAGATAATCGTGGGCGAAAATAGCTGAATCAGGATCTGTAACCATTCATCCACTAACTTGTAATGAAATAAGGCAAATGACTGACATCCGTTGGGGTATTTTGGGCTCCGGCAATATTGCCCGCAAATTTGCATCAGATCTTCGTTATGTGGAGGGTGCCAGAGTGGTTGCCGTGGGTTCCCGGCACCAGGCCACAGCAGATGCATTTGGTGCAGAATTCCAGGCACCTTACAGGCACGGCAGTTATGAGGCGCTGGCGGAAAATCCCGAAGTGGATGTGATCTATATTGCCACACCACATTCCCTGCACCATGCGCATACGCTGTTGTGCCTGGAAAGAAAAAAAGCCGTGCTATGTGAAAAGGCGCTGGCCATTAATTCGAGGCAGGTTATGGAAATGGTTGGTAAAGCCCGGAAGGAAAAAGTGTTTTTGATGGAAGCTTTCTGGACGAAATTCCTTCCCCATTATCAAAAAACACAGGCTATGCTGCGGGAAGGCGCGCTGGGCGACGTAAAAAATTTCCTGGCAAACTTTGGATTCATTCCCAATGCGCCCGTTCCCCAAAGATTGTTTGATCCGGTGCTGGGCGGTGGCACGCTGCTGGATATCGGTGTTTATAATGTATTCATGGCCATTTCGGTTTTGGGAAGGCCGGATGATATCGAGGCCCGCATGACACCGGCTTCCACCGGAGTAGATGAACAGTGTGCCGTGCTGTTCAAATACGAAAATGGCGCACTGGCGCAATTGTTTTCCAGTTTTTCCACCAACCTCGCCACGGAGGCCGACATCAGCGGCACCAGGGGCAGAATCCGCCTTACCCATCGTTTTTATGAGCCCGGCACCAGCATTGAATTTTATCCGGGACGGGCCGACAGCAAACAGGTTTTGGATGTTCCCCGCAAACCGGGAATTGGCTACCACTATGAGGCACGGCATGTAGGGGAATGCCTGCGTAAAGGATTAACGGAGAGTCCGGTGATGACTTTTACCGACAGCCTCTTACTTATGGATACCCTGGATCGCATCCGGAAAATTGCCGGTATCCGATATGCAGAGGACAGCTAAAGTAGTACGGCTTTATACGTCGGCCATTTCAGAAAACAAATCTTTTCTTTATCAAAATAAATCTGCTCAATGGATCTAAATAATATTCTGCGGCCCTTGCTTTTATTCTTTTTGTTTTTATCAACCGCTGGCAATGTTCAGGCGCAGCAACCGTCTGCACAGGCTTCGGCGATGTTTCATGATGCACCGAAAACTGCCGGAAGCCAGGAGTACCGTTCCCTGAGGAATATCAAATGGAAATTTAAAACCGGCGGAAAGATATTTTCATCTCCTGCGGTGATTAACGGGATGGCATTCATCGGCAGTGAAGATGGAAACCTGTATGCATTGGATGTGCAGTCCGGCAAACAGCGTTGGAAATTTGCCACGGGCGGTGCGGTACACAGCTCTCCAGCTGTATATGGGAATACGGTATTCTTCGGAAGTTTTGATGGTTATTATTATGCCGTGGATATCCGTCATGGAAAATTGCGGTGGAAATTCAAAACTGAAGGTGAAAAGCAGATCGGCGGAAAAGGATATTTCGGCATGAAGCCGGTTGACACGGACATGAACGATCTCTGGGATTGTTTTCTTTCCTCTCCCCTGGTTATCCCCGAAGGCGGAGAACAAACTGTTTATTTTGGAAGCAGCGATGGAAACCTGTATGCCGTGAATGGGCGGAACGGGTCCTTAAAATGGAAATTCAAAACGGGAGGTATTTTGCATAGCAGTCCCACATTTGACAGCGGCACCCTGTTTATCGGAAGCTGGGATACCTGGTTCTATGCCGTGGATGCGAAAACAGGAAAGGAAAAATGGAAATTTAAAACCGGCGGCGAACCGGCGATGAGTGGCATACTTTCATCCGCAATCGCAGATGATGGCCGGGTCTATTTCGGCGCCCGGGATGCAAATCTATATGCGCTGAATGCCGAAAACGGAAATCTCGTTTGGAAATATCCGGCAGAAAATGCGTGGATCATCAGCTCCCCGATGGTATATGGCGATGCTGTTTATGTGGGTACTTCAGACACGTACTTATTACTGGCCATCGATAAAAAAACGGGCAGAGAGAAATTCCGGTTTAGAACAAACGGGTATGTGTTTGGCACGCCCGCAATTGCCGGCAGCATGGTTTATGCAGGTGATTTTACCGGGAAAATGTATGCCATTGACCTGGGTTCGGCGGGGAAAAGGTGGACCGCTTTTTCAACGGAGGGCCGGAAACAAAATGCTCATGCTGTTCTGAAAAACGATACCCTGGATTTCAGATATGCTGCAAGAGGAGCAGATCTTTACCAATATGCTGAGAATAAAAAGGTGATGGACGCTTTTTATACTTTGGGATCTATTGTTTCCTCTCCGGTTGTTCAGGATGGAGTAGTTTATTTCGGAAGTGCAGATGGGTATTTTTATGCGTTGCAGGTTAAATAACATAAAGGATTATAGGGGTAAGCGTGCGGCCGCTGCCTGTTTCCTATAGTTTGTGATGGATATCATAAAACCGGACAAATTTGAGAAAAGAACTTTTTTCTTTTGTAACCTTTCCTTCCCGCGACGATCTAATCCAGGAGTTAACGATGGCCGGCCTTTTTTTACCTGATTATTCACCAAATCACAAAAAAATGATTTCTCCAGAGGTCAAACCCTTTCTGAACGGACATTCCATTATAAAACAACTGATACCCGGCACCACATTCCCGGCAGATAAGGCCGGATTAACCAAAGAAGAAAAAATTAAAGCCATTGCAGGCCATTTCAGGGAAATCATGCTCGTGCTTGAATTGGACCTGAACGATGACAGCCTGAGGGATACGCCGGACAGGGTGGCTAAGATGTACATCGAAGAGACGTTCAGCGGGTTACTGGAAGAAAACGAACCGGATATAACACTTTTTGAAAATAAATACCACTATTCGGAGATGCTGATTGAAAAAAACATCGCCGTCTATTCCATCTGCGAACATCATTTTGTTCCCATTACAGGCAAAGCGCATATCGGCTATATTCCCAATGGAAAAGTGGTCGGGCTTTCCAAACTCAACCGCATCGTGCATTATTTTTCAAAAAGGCCCCAGGTACAGGAAAGATTAACCGTGCAGATCGCCGGTTATCTGAAAAAAGCGCTACATACCGAGGATGTGGCAGTCGTAATAGAAGCAACCCATCTTTGCGTGGTATCCAGGGGAATCCGCGACGTGAACAGCAGCACCATCACCAGCAGTTTTCATGGTCAGTTTCTGGATACCGAAAAAAGAAAAGAGTTTAATCGCCAGGTTGACCACCGATAAAGCGGAATAAAATCAATACGGGAGCCGCAATAAGGATTTTATCCCGCATGGCTCACCAGCTTTTTCAGATACTCATTGTTGATTTCATTACCCGTAATACTGGTCAATCCTTCGCCGTTTAATAATTGCAGCGCGGCCTGCTTCATTGCGCGGACTGCTATTTTCAGAAATCCGGGCCCTGTGCTTAGTCTTGCCACCCCCATTTGTTTCAACCGCTTTAAATCCGGAATGCCAGGGATAGCAAGAATATTTACCGGACAGGAAAGTGCGGTAACCAGTTTTTCAATATCCTGTTCCCCGTTCATCGTGATCGGATAAATACCGTCGGCTCCTGCTTCCAGGTAGGCCATTCCTCTTTTCCGGGTCTCTTCCCATTTTTCACCGGCACTTACCCATTCGGTGCCTTTCAAATACACGTCGGTCCTCGCATTGATATAAAGTGGGATGCCCGTAGCTTCAGCCGTCCTCCGGACCGTCCGCAATCTTTTGCACTGAACTTCCACCGGGTAAAGCATTTTATTTTTTAAATCATAATCCTCGATATTAATGCCTACAATGCCGGCTTCCAGGATCCGATGTATATTTTCACGGAGTTCTTCTTGCGAATGGGCATATCCGCTTTCTATGTCCGCCGTCACTGGAATATGTACACCGGCGACTATTTTTTTCAGCAGGATCAGCAGGTCACTAAACGCCAGATTTTCACCATCTGCTACCCCATGTGTATAAGCAATGGACGCGCTGGCAGTGGCCGCGGCAGGATAACCCAATTCCTCCAGCAGGGCCGCTCCCAAGGGATCCCAAACATTGGGCAGGATCAATAGCGATTTGCCCGAATGCAACTCGCGAAATATTTTCGCGTTATTTATCTGAGACGCTTTAGTCATCCTATTTTATTTTTTATCCGATATATTACAGCGAACGAATGCCGGCTGGATCAGGAACGTTTATTTTCTCCACCACACGCCGATAAACAGTTTCGTCAATTTCCCTTTCACTCTTAGCAATCACTACCGTGGCCACAGAATTCCCGATGAAATTGATGAGCGCCCTTCCTTCGCTCATGAACCGGTCTACCCCGATCAGAAGGGCCAGTCCTTCCAGCGGAATCACCTTCATGGCCGTCAGCGTAGAGGCCAGTACAATGAACCCGCTGCCCGTTACGCCGGCTGCTCCCTTACTGGTAATAAGCAGGATCCCGAGAATCACCAATTGTTGCCCGAGGCTCAGGTCAATCCCATAAACCTGGGCTAGAAAGATCACGCTCATGCTCAGGTAAATGGTGGTGCCATCCAGGTTGAAACTATATCCTGTAGGGATCAGCAGACCGACCACTTCTTTTTCACATCCGGCCGCTTCCAGCTTTTGCATAATGGAGGGGAAAACGGCTTCACTGCTGCTGGCGCCCAGTACAATCAGGATCTCTTCTTTAATATACAGCAACAGTTTCCAGAAACTGAATTTAAAATAACGGCAGATGGCATTGAGCACGACAAAAAGAAAAAGCAATCCAGTAATGTAAAAACAGAGCATCAGCTTACCCAGCAGAAAAATACTGCCAAAACCGAATTTTCCAATAGTATAGGCCATGCCGCCGAACGCGCCAATTGGACTCAGCCGCATGATCATATTCAGCATGCCGAAGATGATCTTGTTGATCCTCCCGATCCCGGTCAAAATCGGTTTTCCAAAATCACCGGTTTGTTTCAGGGCAACGGCAAATAATATGCTGAAGAAAAGGATCTGCAGGATATCTCCTTTGGCAAAGGCATCTACTATACTGGAAGGGATGATGTGTGAAAAAAAATCGCCCCAGCTGAATTCACTGGCCTGCTTGGTAATATCGGTAACCACGGTCGAATGTGCCTGCGGATGCACAATACCGATCCCGGGTTTTATGGCATTGGCAACAACCAGTCCGATGATCAGCGCCAGCGTGGAAACCACCTCAAAATAAACCAGGGCCTTCACCCCGAGCCGGCCCACTTTTCTCATACTGCCGGCACCGGCAATGCCCACCACGATGCTACAGAAGATAACCGGTGCAATGATCATGCGGATGAGGTTGATAAACCCATCCGCAATCCCTTTTGCCGCAGCGGCAAAACCGGGAAACAACCAGCCCACGAAAACACCCAGGACGATGCCGATGAGGACCTGAATGTAGAGGACCCTTAAATATCTCATTGATTTGATTGGATGACGGTTGACGTTCACATTATCGCGCTATCCACAATCGCCTGCGCTTCTTCCAGCATTTTCTGCAGGTGATCCTTTCCGCGGAAACTCTCCGCGTAGATCTTATAAATATCCTCTGTTCCCGATGGCCGCGCCGCAATCCATCCGTTTTCCGTGACGAGTTTTAGTCCGCCGATCGGGGCGCCGTTTCCAGGAGCGTTGGTGAGGATCGAAATGATTTTGTCGCCTGCCAGTGTTTTTTGCTGAATCTTTTCCGGAGAAAGTTTGCCCAGTTTGGCTTTCTGCTCAACGGTTGCCTTTGCTTCCACCCGGTCATATACGGATTCACCTAATTCTTTCGTCAGGTCCTGGTAAATTTCACCCGGATCGCGATTTAAAGTAGCCGTGATTTCAGCAGCAAGCAGGCAGGGAATAAAACCGTCTTTGTCGGTTGTCCATACAGAGCCATCCAGCCGGGAGAAAGAGGCCCCCGCACTTTCCTCTCCGCCGAAGCAAAGCGAGCCATTGAATAATCCGTCTACAAACCATTTGAAGCCGACCGGTGTTTCATATAATTTTCGGTTAAGCTTAGCCGTTACCCGGTCAATCATCTGACTGCTTACGACCGTTTTGCCAATAGCCGATGCGTTTTTCCACAGCGGGCGGTGTTGCAGCAAAAAAAAGATGGCAGCCGATAAATAGTGATTGGGAGGAAGCAATCCTGCGCTTTTCGTAACGATGCCATGCCGGTCATGGTCCGTATCACAGGCCATGGATATGTCAAAACGGTCCTTCATTCCAATCAGTTGCTGCATCGCATATGGCGAAGACGGATCCATCCGGATCTTTCCGTCCCAGTCCACCGACATGAAGCGGAAAGTAGGATCGACAACTTTATTCACGACGGTTAAATTCAGCCCGTATTTCTGGGCGATCGGTTCCCAATAATGAACACCTGCCCCGCCGAGGGGGTCCACGCCCATCCGGATCTTTGAATCGCGGATGATGTCCAGGTTGATCACCTTGCCCAGATCTCCGATGTAATGATTCAGATAATCGAAACGGTGCGTGGAGGAAACGCGGAGGGCTCTTTCATAAGAAAGCCTTTTTACATCTTTTAGCCCCTGCTCCAGGAATTCATTGGCTTTGGATTCAATCCATTTTGTGATTTTGGTATCGGCAGGGCCGCCGTTTGGCGGGTTGTATTTGAATCCGCCATCCTCCGGCGGATTATGCGAAGGGGTGATTACGATGCCGTCCGCCATCCCTGCTGTGCGGTTGCCGTTGTACGTGAGTATGGCATGGGAAATTACGGGCGTCGGGGTATATTCATCCTGAATGGCCAGCATCAGTTCCACGCCGTTGGCGGCCAGCACTTCGATGGCCGTAGTATAGGCCGGAATGGATAACGCATGCGTATCAATCCCCAGGAATAATGGCCCATCAATTTTTTGCTGCCTGCGATACAAACATATCGACTGGCTGATGGCCAGAATATGCCATTCGTTAAAGGAACAGGCAAATGAAGAACCACGGTGACCAGAAGTTCCAAAAGCGACCCGCTGGGCTGGGATAGCGGGATCCGGCTTATCTGAATAATAGGCAGTGATGAGTTTAGGAATGTTGACCAGTATGGAATCGTCGGCGGGCTTGCCGGCTGATGGACTAATTTTCATGGTTGTTAAAGCTAGTTTATTTTCACTATCTGTTTAAGTCAAAATAAAGAACCGCGCGTCCTGCTTTTATACCGGAAGTCTCTGACTGGAGCAATAATCACCCAAGCGCTCATTTTGGATATTACATCTATATAAGCTGAGTTCAACTGATAAGTGAAATCTTTGATAGAAAGGTTCGAAATTTGTCTCCTTCTCTCCGCAAGTCTTCCTTATTGCTTTAATAATATTCCGGAATCCTTAATCGAGTATCGTAACCGCGATGCCTGATGAACGACGGATGAACAACACGCCGCCACCCTGATCCAGGGATACCCACCGGTATCCCTCCAGTCTGTTTTCTTTTTCTTCCCGCATTGCTTTCCCGTCCAGTAAAACGACAGCAGGTTTCCGCTTCATGCGGATAGTTTCTATTCCCGCACTGTCGTAAGTGCGGTAGAACACGCGCAGGCGACTGATTTCTTCGTCTTTCACTTCGGTCAGCAGGAATTTATTGGCCTGCCCGGTGTAATCCACTCTTTGTATCACCGAGCTGCTGGATACAATATGGTCCGATGCCGGTGGTGCCAGCTCCGGAAAGGCTGCCATGGACCTCAGAAAATGACGGATGTAATCGCCATAACCGTCCGTCAGCCAGATCTCATCTTTCGGATAACGGTTTCTTCCGCTTCCATCTACCATATAGGTTGACCAGATCAACTGTCGGATCGCATTTGTTTTCCTTGTGGTATCATGGGAAAGTGAACAATACAATAGTTCCGCTGCGGCCTGCCTGGAAGAATGACTTTGCCCGGGAGAATGATAAGCCGACTGCTCGTTCACGACCGTTACCCTGTATTTTTTCCAGGTATCATTACCGAGCATTTTATAAACCCAGTCGAATATGGCGGACACCTGCTTTTGCCAGTCCGGAAAATAATCTCTATGTTCCATAATGAAACGCGCAAAAGTAACGGCATTGATTTGGGTATCGCTCCACCCCGGCACGTCTTCAAAGAATGGTCCCCAGCGGTTATTCTGCAGCGGCCAGGCCTTCATCCATTCGAGTAAAACCTGAAAACCGTGCTGATAGACCTGCGCATGTCCAGGATCGAGTTCCTTCAATGCCAGAAATAGCTCCATGGTGCCGCTCCAGTTGCTGGTATATATCGATAACGGGGTTGATTCTCCGGTAGACACATTTACTTTAAAAGGCAATGGGGAATGATCGTGATCACCGGGTTGAATATGCGCAGCCAGAGAACGTGCGATGCTGATGGCAGCGTCCAGGTATCTTGCCGACGTGGATTCGAAAGCCATGTCCCTGCTGCACATCTTATGCAGGTGAATCAGCTCAAGGCCAAGGGAACCGGCTTTATCCGGTTGCAGGAAACCCGGGCCAAGGATCATATCCCCATCATAGGTCCCGGAAAAAACCAGGGTATTGTAAGAAAAAGGCAGGGATGGCCACAAGCATCCGGCCGGAGTAAGGGAATGGCCGAGATAATAATCCGCAATAAATTTCATGTTCTGTTTTACCCGTTCGTTCCCGGAATAGGCATACAGCCATTGCCAGGAAGACAGGGCCATCTGCAACTGGTCCCCGCCGAGTCCCCGTGCATCATCCAGGCCCGGCGTCCAAACCATGTGGTTCATATAATATGGAAGCCCGTTGATATCCGTGCGCATGGTATCCCAGAATTGCCAGACCCGGTTGATCACATCATCGAAAGCCGTACCGGGATCATCCTCGTTCCAGGGTTTTATATGGCCCCGGGCATCCGTGCGGATATCATGGTAACCCAGTTTTTCCTGTGCAGGAAGCGAATGGAATAAAACGAGGAACAGGGGTAAAAAAACATATGACTTCATGAAAAAAAATGATGTTCACTTCCGCCATTTCCCCATCCCGACAAACAGCAGGGATATCAGGAGAAAAAACAGGATCAGAAGCGAGGTATTAAAAAACACTTTAGTATATCCGAGTCTGGTCACATCTACAAAAGGGTAAGGATAAAAATCCGAACCGGCACCGCGCAACAAAATCAGGACGATGTAGAGGACCGGGTAAATCAACCAGACGAAAACACTTCTCCACTGCAAACCGGTTTTGGGTACAAATAAAATCCAGAATAACAGAAACAGCAAAGGATTTACCGTATGCAGCAATTCATCCACCAGCTTTTGCAAACCCTGCGGGTTCCAGAGAAAACGCAAAACAACATTATATACAATGCCCACCAGGATGATGTAGGTAGTGATGGCCGTTAGTGTTGAAGCGGAAGAAAAGAATTTTCCCGCCCGGGAATGCTGACCTAAAAGCAGGAAAGTAAAACAAAGAGCCGCCAGCAGATTCGTCAGGATGGTAAAAAAGGTAAAATAGCGGATAATGGTTTCGGGAACGGAGGCCTGACGGTTCGCCAGAATGAGATAGAACTGAAAGATAAGGGAAGACCATCCCAAAAAGGCACCGGTGATGATCAATAACTGTTTACCTCTGGGCTGATCTGCCATCCTCCTGAATTAAAATATGGATGGGTTAAATATACGGGGATTTTTTCTGCTTTATCATTTCCAGAACCAGAGCCAGGTCCCTATACAAAGCAGCAGGCAAACGCCACCCAGGGTCAATATTCTCTTTCCCTCTTTTCTATCCGATTCATTATAGGCAAACAGGCGCTGACCATTCGGTAATGTCCTTTTCGTATAGGCCATGCTGAATCCGATGATCATGCCCAGAGGAGCCACGATCAGGGCAAGCAGATAGGCCGTCCACGTCAGGGATTTATCCGAAGGCCGGGGCATGGAAAGCAATTTTATTTTTTCATCCTGAAATCGTTTCAATTCACCGGATGGAATGGATATTCCGTGTTCCTTCAGGATCTTTTGGGCCAGCGCATAATCCAGATATCCCCATTCATCGGGGTTACGGATGATTTGCATCAGCTCCAGATCAGTGAACTGGAAAAGGTAATAATCCGGCCCCACCTGCTCCGTCTGCTGCCGGTAAAAAGAAAGCAGGATATGGTCCGCCTCCTTAAAATCCTTTGCCCTGAGCTTAAGCTGTATCTCCCTTTGCAAAAAATTATGGGCAAAACTCGGATCAAATAATTTTCCACTGTCCTCCAGTTCCACCGGAATCCGGTGTTCCTCCAATTTCGCGGCCATACCGGCAGCCAGTTCCGGATCGTTGAACTTCCGGAATGTGAAAAAAGGTTCTTCCATGAACGTAAACTTAGCACTAAATTCGCGGTCACGCATGTCCCTATACATCGCCTCATTAAATTCCGGCAGCAATGGAAACTGTTACTATATTGGCAACGGAGAAGAAGCCATTTTTGTAGATGCCGGTTTATCCTGCTCCGAAACCGAACTGCGTATGCAAAGGCTGGGATTGAACATGAACATGATCCGCGGCGTTTTTATTTCGCATGAACACAGCGATCACATTCTGGGCCTCTCGGCCATCGTGCAGAAATATAAAATACCGGTATACATCAATGCCGGTACCCTAAAAGGAATTCACAGCAAAAGACTGAAGGTTCACACCCGCCCGATGGAAAGTCACCAGCCAGTGACTATCGGCAGCCTGAGCATCACGCCGTTTCCCAAAAAACACGATGCCGGAGATCCGCATAGCTTTGTAATCCGTTGCCAGGAAACCACCGTAGGCGTTTTTACCGATATCGGTCAGCCCTGCGAGCACGTGATACATTATTTCCGGCAGTGTCATGCCGCTTTCCTGGAAGCTAATTATGATGAGGATATGCTGCAAAACGGAAAATATCCTTATTTCCTAAAAAACCGGATACGGGGAGGAAACGGTCATTTATCGAATCTCCAGGCGCTTGAACTGTACAAAAATCACCGGTCAGCCCACCTGAGTCACCTGCTTTTATCCCATCTCTCCAAAGAAAACAATTCCCCCGAACTGCTGCAGGCCTTATTCGATGCCCATAAAACGGCTGATACCCGGGTGATCATCGCTTCGCGCCATCATGAAAGTCAGTTATACCCCGTTTCCTTTGAGAACTTGCCCCCGCAGGCGATGGCCTCTCCGGTTTTAATACCCAATATGTCTGTCCGCTTACAGAAAAAAGAAAAAATCGTTCTTCGTCAGCTGAGTTTATTTTAATGGAAAAATGATTTGTCCTTCATCAGGACCGGTTTCTTTTTCATCCGCAGCCATATTTTAATTACGGCGACCAGCGATAATATGGTCCACACCCCCTCCAGAATAACAAAAGGAAAATAAGGAATCAGGAAACTTGCGTAACAGGCGATGGCGGCACCGGCAAAATTCAGCAGGCCATAGGTCAGACCATCCGTCTGGATTATTTTCAACAGGTTCAGCACAAAGGCAACCAGGAGGATGCCCACGCCAAAACTGCCCAATGATTCTGAAAAATTCATAATAGCGGAAGGTAAGAAATCCTGAACCAGGTGGTATTAATATTTTCCCAATAGCCTCCCATAAAAAGCCCCCCTGGGAACAGGGGGGCGGTTAACGATTGCTAGTCCACGAGAAAATGTTCAATTGTACCTGCATTTCGAACTCCTTCCGGATAAGGTAATGGTTAATGAATTCGGAAGTAGGACCTGACCTCAAACATACAGCAATCGGGAACCTGTAAACAAGGGGGTAAAGGCCGTTTTTGACCCGGGTATTTTCCCCGGTACCGGAGGGTAGAATACCCGTTTCTTCCAGCAGTTGGCATTTTGTGCCGCAATTCTTAGTATTTTAAGGCACTCAATAGCCTTTAAAATGAAAAAAATGATTAATAAACAAAATTTCATCTTTCTTTTCACCCTCCTGGGTTCCGTAATTCTTTTTAGCTTTGGTGAATCAGAACACGGTAAAAAAAGCTTTAACCACGGTAATCTTTTTTACAGCTCCCGGCATACAACCATGGGAAATAACCTGGATACTGGTGGCCGCACCGTTAGCCTGGATTCTGCCCAGCGCTGCATAAACCGGTTTGAAATAGTGATGCAAAATCATGGATTCTCCGATAAGGCCGGTCAGAAAGTGAACATCCACATCACCCGGACCAGCATGATCACAACCGGGGAAGTATTCCAGGGTAAGGGTCTGTTGGATTGGCTGACCAGCACGCAGGCCCAATACAGCACTGCGGGCAAAACGCTGATGGTTAAAATTCAGCTGGGTATATACGACAGCGCCTATCTGAACACGTATCAGAGCAATGCAGCTTTGAAAAGCAGGAACCTGGACCGGATTGCCATTTTCCTGATCCCCTACGACAGTGCCCAGGCCGGACAACCGGGAATGCATGCCATGATCGTCACACCCGGGAAAACACCACCCGTCATATCTGGTTATGACCTGGGCGGAATTCAACCTTAACCAATATGCACGTTGCATGGTTTCAATATTTTCAGATGCTGAGTCTGCTGGTAGCGATCTATTGCTACCGCGGACTGCGGAATTGTTCCCTGCTGGCTTTTATCCCCTATCTGATTATTGTGAATATCACCGAGGTCGTGGGAATCAACTTTCATCTTACGGCACGCGAAGGCAATTACCCCGTTTATAATCTTTACCTGCTGATTTCCACCCCGGTCTATTTTTATATAGCAGGCAAAATGCTATTTTTAAGGGGTAAGGAAACGGTCGTTTTTTATACGATCTGCCTGCTTTGTCTGATCCTGGTGTACGTTAATTTCTTTTTCATCCAGGGCAGGTCGCGTTTTAATACCTTTTCGCTTGTGCTCATAGAGATCATGACCATTGTATTTTCCAGTTTGAGCCTGGTGAGGCTGACGATACTGGACCAGCATGAGCTTAATTTTATGCGAGAGCCCTTTTTCTGGATCAATTCGGCCTACCTGTTGTTCGGGCTAATTACCCTGGTGGTGCTGGGCCTTCAGGAATATATCTTACTAAACCATATAGAGATCGCCCATAAAACCTTATACTATGTCATCTTGCCTACCTTGAACGCGATTGTATATTCAGGCTATAGTTATGCTTTTATTTTATGCAGAACACAAAGGACCAGGTAATCTTCACCATTGTTGCAGTCATTCTCATTTTGCTATTTCTGGGGGTATTATTCCTGGTGATGCTGTTCTATTACAATAACAAAAAGGGGCAGATGAGTAAGGAACAGCAACTGATGAAAGCAACATTCGACAAGCAACTGCTCGAATCCAAGCTCGAAATACAGGAACAGACTTTCGATATGATCAGCCAGGAGATCCACGACAATGTGGGGCAGATCCTGAGCCTCGCCAAAGTACAGCTGGGCATCCTGGAGCAGCGGCATACGGTTGAAGGCGGGCTCGTGAGCGATGTCAAGGAAAGCATCAGCCAGGCCATGACGGAACTACGTGATATTGCCAAAAGCCTCAGCAGCGAAAGATTGCAGCTGCTCAGCCTGTCCGACAGCATTGCGCAGGAGATCCGCCGGATCAACCGCAGCGGATTCATTAAAATTACCGCGCAGGTGGAGGGTATTGAAAGAAATATACCGGATCAGCAAAAACTCATTGTCTTCCGGATGGTACAGGAAGGATTTCAGAACATCATCAAGCATGCCGGGGCTTCGGAAGTAAAAGTTTCGATCCGTTATCAGGAAGAATGGATCCATATCTCGATCTTTGACAACGGCATCGGGTTTGAGCCTGAAAAAGAATTGAATAAAAGAGAAGGCCTGGGTCTTCAGCATATTCTCCGGCGGGCCGCACTGGTAGGCGGCAGTGCAAATATTGTGAGCAGACCCGGAGAAGGAACAACGCTGGAAATACAAATTGCTTATGCGTGAATCCAGAAACATCGCCATCGTTGATGATCACACCATGTTCCGGAAGGGCCTGGCGGTACTGATCAATTTATTTCCTGCCTGCCACGTGCTGCTGGATGTGTCCAACGGAAAAGAATTTACGGAAACCCTGAATCCGGAACAGCTTCCGGATATTGTACTGCTGGATATTCATATGCCGGTAATGGACGGCTATTCCACGGCAGCCTGGCTCCGTGCCCACTATCCCGCGATCAGGGTAATGGCCCTGAGTACCATGGATTCGGACATGTCCATCATCAAGATGATCCACCAGGGCGCCAGGGGATATATTTTAAAGGACGCAGATCCCAAGGAACTGCAATTGGCTTTTGACGAAATACTGGACAAGGGATATTATTACAACGAGATCCTCACCAGGAAAGTGATGCAATCCATCCACCAGGGAACGGAATCCGGAGACGGGTTTCCAAAGCTGACCGACCGGGAACTGGAATTTTTAAAACACGCCTGCAGCGAAAAGAATTACCTGCAGATCGCCCGCGAAATGTTTGTGAGTGAGCGCACCGTGGACGGCTACCGCGAATCCCTTTTTAAAAAATGTAATGTCAGCAACCGCGTGGGGCTGGTGCTATATGCAATAAAGAATCAGCTGGTCAGTTTGTAATTAGCCGATGGTGGATGGTAGATGGCCTTTATTTCTGAATTCGCAATTGCTAATCCGTCCCTGGAATCCATCCACCATTCACCATAAACCATCACCTATATTAAGGGTTTTCGTTAAATTCGCCCAATGGCTCCGGTTTTCAATTCAATTTTCCCATGGAATCAGGAATTAATTTCCACTTATCCACTGCTTACGGATCGGGAACTGGAAAGCCGGATGGCAGATGCCGGGGCAGCTTATGCCGGCTGGAAAAATAAATCCTTCAGCAAACGGGGTGATATACTGAAAAAAACGGCGGTGATCCTGCGCAGGGAGCAGGAAGCCCTGGGATCACTTATCACCCGCGAGATGGGAAAGCTGATCAGTGAAGCCCGCGCCGAGATTGAAAAGTGTGCCTGGGTCTGCGATTATTATGCGGAAAACGGGGAACTTTTTCTTAAGGATGAACTGATGGAAGCGGGATATACCAAAAGCCTTGTTTCTTTTGAACCCATTGGCGCGGTGCTGGCCGTCATGCCCTGGAACTTTCCCTTCTGGCAGGTGTTCCGTTTTGCGGCGCCTACGCTGATGGCCGGAAATGTCTGTTTGCTAAAACACGCGCCAAATGTTTGCGGATGTGCCCTGGCCATAGAAAAGGTATTCCGGGAAGCAGGCGCTGATTGCGGCGTCTTTACCAGTCTGATCGTGGACGTTCCGGCAGTGGAAAAAATAATAGCTTCTCCCTTTGTTCAGGCGGTGACCGTTACCGGCAGTGACCGGGCTGGAAGTTCCGTTGCCGGCCTGGCCGGGAAACACATCCGGAAATCCGTGATGGAGCTGGGCGGTTCCGATGCGCTGATCGTACTGGCCGACGCAGATATTTCAAAGGCGGCTAAAACCGCGATTCAATCCCGCATGCAGAATGCCGGTCAGTCCTGCATTGCAGCGAAACGGTTTGTTGTGGTGCAGGAGGCCGAAGCGGATTTTACCAGCGCAGTTTTGCAGGAGATTAAAAAACTCAGACAGGGAGATCCCTTTGAAACAGGTATAACCACGGGACCTGTTGCCAGGCCCGACCTGGCAGAACATATTCAAAAACAAATGCAGGATTCCATAAAAAAGGGGGCAGAACTGCTGCATGGGGGAAAAGCAGATGGATGTAACGTAGCGCCTGGTCTGCTCACCCGCGTAAAAAATGGCATGCCGGTGTATACGGAAGAAACTTTCGGCCCTCTCGCGGTGCTGATAACGGCAAAAAATGAAGATGATGCTATTCGCCTCGCCAACGATTCGCCCTATGGATTGGGTGGCAGCATCTGGACACGCGATCTGGAGAAAGGATTTTGCCTGGCAAGGAAAATGGAATCGGGCGCCGTGTTTATCAATTCCCTGGTAAAATCCGACCCCCGTCTTCCTTTCGGAGGCATTAAGCGATCCGGATATGGCAGGGAACTGGGGAAAACCGGAATCCGGGAATTTGTCAACATCAAAGCCATTGCGGCTCAATCACCATAATTTTAAATTCGCTCATCAAGCATAAATAAACAAACATGAAAAGAAGAGATTTTGTAAAGAATATGTCCATTGCCGGAGCAGGCATGGGTCTGGTTAGCCCCTATCAGATTTTTTCCCAACACCCCCCTGCTGCGAAAATAAGGCTCGGCATCATCGGGGTCGGACTTCGTGGCCAGAATCATTTGCACAATGCTTTGCAAAGGGACGATGTGGATGTTGTGGCTATTTGCGATATAGACCCCTATATGTTGCAATCAGCCAGGGACATCATTACAAAATCCGGGAAGCCCATGCCCAAAATTTTTACGGGTGACCCCCACGCCTACCGTAAACTGCTGGAAGAAAAGGATCTTCAGGGAATTCTCATTGCCACCCCCTGGGAATGGCATTCGCCGATGATCCTCGACGGGCTGGCGGCCGGAATAAAATACGTGGCAACGGAAGTGGTACTCGGCATCACCCTTCAGGATCATTGGGATGTGGTAAAGGCAGCGGAATATCATAAAGCCAACGTGATGATGCTGGAAAATGTTTGTTACCGCCAGGATGTTATGGCCATTCTCCAGATGGTGAGGCAGGGCATGTTCGGCGAACTGTTCCATATGCAGGCAGGTTACCAGCACGATCTGCGCGGAATAAAACTGAATGACGGCAAACCCGGAGGTGGCGTTGGCGTTGAATTTGGCGAGAAGGCATTTTCAGAAGCCCGCTGGCGTACCAATCATTCTGTTCACCGGAATGGCGATCTCTACCCGACCCACGGCATCGGCCCAGTTGCGGAGATGCTGAATATCAACTACGGAAACCGTTTTGTTTCCCTTTCTTCTTTCTCTTCCAAATCCAGGGGAATGCATGATTACATTGTAAAGCACGGCGGAGAAAATAATCCCAATGCCAAAGTAAGATTCAAATTGGGAGACATGGTTACCACGCAAATCAAAACGGCCAATGAAGAAACCATTTTACTTCAGCTCGATACCAGTTCACCACGGCCCTATTCGCTGGGCTTCCGCGTGCAGGGAACAAAGGGAATATGGATGGATGTGAACAGTTCCATTTACCTGGAGGATGTGAGCGCTGCCCACGATGAATGGGAAGCCGCGAAGCCTTACCTGGATAAATACGATCACCCCCTGTGGAAACGCTATGCGAAAGAAGCGATTGGTGCGGGACACGGCGGCATGGACTTTTTCGTGCTGCGGGCCTTTGTGGAAGCCATCAAACAGCAAACACCAACGCCCATGGATGTATACGATGCCGCGGCCTGGAGTTCCATCACGCCTTTAAGCGAAATGAGCATTGAAATGGGAAGCCAGACGGTGGATTTTCCGGATTTTACCAGTGGACAGTGGATGTACAGGGTAAACCGGTTTGAATAGTCTGTGGGTAAACCCATTTTTAGAAAATGGTTTTTACTTTCCTTTCATATACATATACCGGAAATTAAAAATCAGTTCATCAAACTGATCTGCGAAGTCGCGGCCCAGGTTCCCAAAGAACCGTTCATCCGGAAATATTTTTTTGGAGAGCACATCCACGCTGTGCAGCGTGATTTTTTTACCTCCCAGGGATAAATGAAGTGCAGGTATAACATATACCTGCTTTTCCTGCACCCCTCCCGCCCCGCCATAGCGGGCCGTTTTTTTTATCCCTTCTTTCAGGGTCTGCGCTGTATATCTTTCAAAGTATCCGGAGTAAAGAATGGTCTTATCTGCACCCAGGTCGAGGTGAAAACACAGAGTATCTCCACCCGAAAGTAAGGAAATGACAGGATCCAGTCCGTCCAGCGCAAAATTGTGCAGTTCACTTTTGGAGGGGATCAGGGGAATGAACATTTTACCGTTGCGGTACAAATGGATTTCCTGCAATTGTTCTATGATCGGGAAACCAATAATCAGGTTGAGTGTCAGTTTCAGCGGAGCAATATACAGGATGGAATCGGGCATCACCTGGAATACCGCGTTCCGGATGAGTATCCTGCCAATATGCAAACTATCCGCAATACCCAGTCCGGTTTTAAATTTTATACCGGTGATGCCGCTTCTTTCTTCGTAGGACACATTCAGCATCCTCAATCCAAGCCTCCTGGCATAGGTCTGTGTAATGGAAGAGATATTGGCCCGCGTATCAAAGATCCCTTCATATTGCTCATGGTTTGCTATAACGGGTATCTCGATTAATCCGATCTTATTTTTATTCCAGTAAATCGTTTCACTGGCCAGGATGATGGTTTCCTGGGCTGCAACGGGTTTCAGTGCATTTCGGATAAGCAGATAATTTTTGATATCATTGATCCTTTCACTGTCCAGCGAAAGGGAATATCGTGTCAGCAGCAGGCTGTCGGCCGCCGCCGCCTTCGCATACCGGTATAATTTAAAGTAACTGTCGCTCTGGAGCATGTAAAGGGATGCCATTAAAGAATCCGGAAGCCCGGCAGCGTAGTCTTTCAGAAAAGCATCTACATCCTGAATGGTCCGCTCATTGCGGTTGAATGCATTGTCAATATAGGACTGGAAATATAATTTTTGTCCTGCTGGAATATCATCGCCGGCCAGATTCAGCCGGTCCTCCAGTTTAAAATATTCTTTCTGATTGAGCAGATTCAGCAGCGGCTGCTCATCCTGTAGGAAACGCGCATCGACCATTCGGGAATCATGGCATCCCGAGAACAGGATAATTCCCAGTCCAAAATAAAAGAGGCATTCATATTTCATCAGAAATATTTTTTTGCTTCTTTCGCCAGGACCTACTTTCCTTTACGCGTGCTATTTGTTTTGGAAAGCGAGAGAATATATTGCACAATCTCGTTCAGGTCCTTGCGGGCGATATCAGGATGGGCAGCCATGGCCACATCACCCCATACGCCGCTCCCTCCCTTCATGATCTTGTTACTCAGGTACTCCATAGCTTTTTTGTCTTTGGCGTATTTTGCCGACACTTTCTGGAAAGAAGGTCCGATGGAAGTCGCGTTTTCCTTATGACAGCTTTTACAATCCAACACCTGCGTGAGTGCATATCCGGCAGCAAAAGGACCGTGGGCAGCAGAAGAGGAATCAGTCACCGTTTCCGTGACGGCCGCAACGCTCGCTACGGAGGCATTATAGTCAATACGGGATAACCCGGCGTCTGCATTTTTAGTGAACCACCCGGTGCCATATTCCAACAGGTATAGTCTTCCATCCGGGCCCACTTCCATATCGATACAGTTATGCAATTTGGTGTGCTCCATAAAAGGCTCCATTTGTTCGAAGTCGCCGTTGGGCTGAAGCGTTACCGCCTTGATCCAGCCGCGGATCCAGTCATAGATAAATAATTTTCCGTTATAATAATCCGGATAGCGCGTTGAATCCGGAAACAGGTCAGTATAATAAACCGGGCCGGCCATAGCATTTCGGCCACCGGTTCCCAAATCCGGGAAATCGGGCGATATCGCGTAAGGATACCAGATAAAGGCGGGCTGGGCCGGCGGAAGATCAACCAGTCCGGTATTGTTCCTCGAATGATTTTTTGGTGCCTGCGGATTGAAGGCTGGTCCGTACTCACCGGTATTATAATTGAAGGCATTGTATGCATAATTATTCCCGACAAAAAACGGCCATCCGAAATATCCGGCTTTCCGGGCCTGGTTTATTTCATCATATCCGCGGGTGCCGCGGGTACCGAAACTGTCTTCTCCCGCATCCGGCCCTACTTCTCCCCAGTACAAAAAGCTGTTTTTCTGATCTACAGAAATACGATAAGGATTGCGGTTGCCCATCACATAGATCTCCGGCCTGGTTTTGGGCGTTCCGGGAGCAAAAAGATTTCCTTTCGGTATCTCATAGGTGCCATCGTCATGAACCCGTATGCGCATAATCTTTCCGCGGAGATCATTGGTATTGCCGGCAGATCTTTCCGCATCATACTGTTCATGACCCGGCCAATCATTGAGCGGCGCAAAACCGTTATTCACAAACCGGGCGCCGGGTTCATTAAAGGGCGTCGAATTGTCCCCTGCTGAAAAATACAATAAACTGTCCGGTCCAAAAGCAATGGATCCGCCCGTATGACAACAGATCTGACGCTGTGATTTTACTTCCAGTATCACTTTCTCCGATGAATTATCAATGCTGTCATTGGTCAGGGTGAAGCGGGACAGGCGGTTGACGGAACTGTCGATGGGACTGTAATAAATATATACCCAGTGGTTTTTGCTGAACGCGGGATCTTTGGAAAGACCCAGCATGCCCTCTTCGGCATTAACGCCTTTCACATTGGTCTTCCAGTAAACATTAAGAAAACCTGCCTGTTTGATTTTACCGGTTTCCTTTTTATATAATAGGATCTCTCCCCGGCGTTGTATCACGAGGATATCCAGATTCGGAAGGATTGTCATTTCCGTCGGTTCAAGAAAAGTATCCTGTATCAGGCTGTGTTTGGTAAAATGGTTTTCTGATGGAGGGTATCCGATCCTTGCTTTGGTATAGTCCAGCGGCTGATATTCCCCGATGGCATACTCAATGCCATTCAATACTTTTTTTAAATCATCCTGACTGGCCGTACGCTCCGGATTGAGAGTATCCCGGGTATAAAAAGCCCTTCCCCCGTCAACATCATGGAATACGGCCGGGAGGCTTGAATCAGCGGCGATCAGCCGACCATACCAGCGCCAGTCCAATGTGCTGACCAGTCCGTGAATGCCGGCAAAACCGCCACCGGCCTGAATATATCTTTCCAGCGCGATCCTTTCGAGATAGTTCAGCGGCATGGCTGAACAATTCAGGAAAACAACGGCGGCATAATTTTGAAGGGAATCATCGGAAAAAGCCAGGGTGGTGTCGGTGACCCTTAAATCAAAACCATTCTTCTGACCCAGCTTTTCCAGTGCCTGTACCTGGTTGCCGGTTTCAGCCGAAGAGAGATTTTTAGCGAAGACCAAAATCTGCGGAATCCCCGGCCGTTTATGTTTGCAGGAAAGGGCACAAAAAATAATGAAAATGAAAATTATATTGAATATTTTCTTCATTATGGCGAAATTTTAATAGAAGCAAACTTAAGCACTAACACTAAAGATTTCTTAATTTTTTATTTAAACGGGTCGTTATTGAATGAAATTTCATTGTTTGAACACAAACCGATGAATAAAAACAATGATTTATGCCCTTATAGAAAGAAATTTCCGGAAGTGGATATATGCTGTAAAAAATACATGTTTATACTTACCACTTCTTGAAAATAACAAATACAGCAGCCACGAGCAGTCCAAAACCCAGCAGGTGATTCCAGGCCAGTTTTTCTTCTTTGAAAAAAATAAGCGTAAAGCCCGTAAAGACAATCAGCGTGATGGCTTCCTGAATGGTTTTCAACTGAACCAGGTTAAAGGGACCGCCGTCTTCGTTAAAGCCAGCGCGGTTCGCAGGAACCTGAAAAAGATATTCGAAAAAAGCAAGTCCCCAGCTGATCAGGATCACCGAAAATAAACCGAGGCTTTTACCCCAGGAAAAATCCTTGAACCTGAGGTGACCATACCAGGCAAAAGTCATGAAGGTATTTGAGATCAGCAGAAATACAATGGTCTTGAGTCCACGCATACAAATCAGTAATCAGATTTCAGGATGAAAATGAATTCGATCCCAATTTACCGATTAATCCGGGCAGAATGGTTGCCGTCCGGTATTGACTGTACAGAATTTCTCCACGACACCCGTCAGAATAATCCGGAGATGAAAAAAAACAGTCCCGCGCAGGAAATACAGAGCCCGGCAAACCAGAGTATTTTTTTCCGGGTCAGGATCGCGATGGCCGATATGGCAATGGAAATCTGGAAGAGCGTGACCGCCCTGGCCAGTACGGCATGGTGTTCCAGGTGACTATGAGAATCCTCCTCCGCCTTTTCAGCCAATTTTTTAATATCGGCCTGTTCGGTTTTATATTTCGTCCGGAGGGTTTCCTTGTCGGGATTGGCACTGAGAGATTGGATTTCCTCCTTAATACCTTTTGCCTGGTAATAGGCCCACTGATCGGATGCGTGAATTTGTTCCAGCAGGGCTTCATCCGAATGATGCCCGGCGATCAGGCTGGACAGCGCAGCAAAAACCGCCATCAGCGCCGTGGAAATGGCAATGCCCATCATCCCTTTCTTTTCTTTTCGTTCCAAAGATTCCTCCACCGTTTCTTCAATGGTTTCATGAAGATGCTCCGTGGGCACTTCTATTTCTTCCATGATCAGATTTTTAATTAATGTTTTATGGCGGATTTGAAATCCGCATCATCAATAATGTATCAGTTGACAAGCACGGAATCCACCCGCACATATTTTCGATCCGGGAAACTGATTTCGTAATCAGAATTAAAAAAGGCGCTTTTCTGATAATAATCCGTCGTGATGATTTGTGCCCCTGAACTGCAGGCTGCTCGGAACCTGGACTGATCATTCATTCTGGCTTCTTCCAAATCCGAGTCTGCCCGTGTGCGTACGATGTATCCTTTTTTTACGAGAGCCCGAATGGGGTCGGTCCGCGGATCATTCCGAATCAGGATGGCCGCTTCCGCCGTGCCGGGATCCGCATTGGTGAATAATACGCGCCCCTTCAGGGAAGGATGGCCACGGCTGTATTGCGTTCTTTTGGCACCGTTTTCATCCAGAATGAAAATAAATTTGCCCCTGGCTTCTTTTTCTTTTGGCCAGTGACCTGCCAGAACGGCGCTTTCCAGGGTCTCTGCCGAACCGCGCACATCATCAGGAACAATTAGATTTCCCCTGCCCAGATCCTTCAGCAGGGTACTGTCCAGTTTATCAAAAACCCTTTCGTTGAATTGTTCAGCAACCGTACTGCCGGGTTTTTCCAATCCGTCATCTTTGGCATTCATGGTAATGTATATGGGTTCGTGATCCGGGTGGTTGGCCGACCAGGATTTCAATTCCGTGAGGCAACTTCTGAAGGTCGGGCAATTGCTCCTGAAATCAATATCCATCACATGAAATACTTTAAATCCGGGTTGAAGCATCAGCCCCGCCGTATCATATACCTGCTGGCCCTTTACCCAGTCCAAGCCTTTGGGATGGGCATATCTGCCGCCCAGGGTATCTGAATAGATGTCTATTTCCAGGTTCCGCAAACCCAAATCAAGCTGTTTGCTCAAATCAATATGACTATAAGCAAGCCCGCGGGCCCCGGCTGAATCTGCTTTCATAATCTCTTTGAACAACAGGGGATCAATGGCTTTTTTATAACTGTTGTGTGATCCGATCACCTGAATGTAGTTGATCGGCAGATCATCCATATTGATTCCGGTGTGACAGGCAGGTATAAATAAGAGGAAGAAAATAGGCAGGTGCACCCTGAATTTCATATATGGTCCATGTTTTAGAAAAAAATCTTTGCGGGGGAAATAAAGTTAGGCAAATGTATTCAGAAAAGTCCCGGATCTGATCCCCATCAGTTAACCCG
The DNA here is from genome assembly GCA_041691395.1 of Chitinophagaceae bacterium. Classification (GTDB taxonomy): domain Bacteria; phylum Bacteroidota; class Bacteroidia; order Chitinophagales; family Chitinophagaceae; genus Puia. The sequence continues at coordinate 24,489 of JBEPUT010000022.1, read as the reverse complement.
GAAATTCAGCGATGGATTTTCCCGCAACAAAACCGCTGGTCCATGCCTGCTGGAAATTAAACCCGCCGGTTATGCCGTCTGCATCCATCACTTCTCCGGCAAAAAATAATCCCGGATGGATCCGGCTTTCCATCGTCTGCGGGTTGATCTCGTTGAGCCGAACGCCGCCTGCCGTAACAAACTCTTCCTTGAAAGTGGTCTTTCCCTGCACGGAAAATGTTTGGCTGCCTAAATTCCGGATGAGTTTATTTTGCTGCGCAGCGGGTAGGTCGGCCCAGCGGATATCCCCGGTACCAGTCTGTTCAAGCTGCCACTCCCAGAGTCTTTGCGGAAGGTTCCAGGGGTTTTTATGCATGATTTTTTTTGAACCGGATTCCTGCCGGAGGAACTGTATTTCATCCCGCAGGGATTGCTCCCGGATTTCCGGTAGCCAGTTCACGGATATTTCGAAATGGTAATTCTTTTCCTGTAAAAGCCGGGCCCCCCAAGCCGAGAGTTTGAGTATCGCCGGGCCGCTCATCCCCCAATGCGTAATCAGCAGGGGGCCGTTTTCTTTGAGACTGGTTCCGGTTATTTTTACCTGAACTTCCGGCACTGAAACGCCCATCAGCCGGGTGAGGGAATTTTCCGGCATGTTGAAAGTGAATAAGGAAGGTGAGGGCGCCTCGATGGTATGGCCCGTTCGCAGGATCCATTCAAACAATGTCGATTTGTGATATCCGCCGCTGGCTATGCAAAGGTAGTCGGTCCGAAGGGTCCATTCATTTGAAAAACACAGGTTAAACCCCGTATCGTTTTCGATGGGAACCACGGATTTAATCCCGTGATGCAGGCGGATCTCCACCTTATATTTTGCCGCCTCTTCCATCAGGCAATCCACAATGGTCTGGGAAGAATTGCTGACCGGGAACATCCTGCCGTCTGCTTCCGCTTTTAATTTTACGCCTCTTTCCTCAAACCATTGTATGGTATCGGTGGTAAAGAACCGATGAAAGGTTTTTTTCAGCAGTTGACCGCCCCGGGGATAGTTGCGGATCATCTCAGGAATGGAAAAGCAGGCATGCGTTACATTACAACGGCCCCCGCCACTTACTTTTACCTTGCTGAGCAGTTTTCCCGTTTTCTCCACGATCAATACGCGCAACGCTGGATTTAGCCGGGCCGCTGTTAAGGCGCAAAAAAACCCGGCCGCCCCGCCCCCCACCACCACCAGTGTTTTTGCCATGTGTTTCACAAGTTACCAGATATATTAGCAGTATGGAAAAAAAACGGGCAGTCAATACGTGGCCCGGCCGCCGGATATATCATAAATAAATCCGGTGGAAAAACTATTTTCTTCCGACACGATAAAACAGCTCATGGCCGCCACTTCTTCCACCGTTCCCAAACGGTGCATGGGTATTTTTGCAATCATATAATCCAGTTGTTCTCTGGAGGTACTCAGATTCATCGGCGTTTCAATCAGTGCGGGTGCCAGGCCGTTGATCAGGATCCCGGATGTGGCATATTCTTTGGCTATCGATTTCACCAGACCGATAACACCTGCTTTGGTGGAAGAATATCCCACCATGCCCGGATTTCCTTCCTTGCCGGCAATGGATGCAATCAACAATATCCGACCCGTGCCTGATTTCTCCATCACCTGCAGTGTGGCTTTTGCCATGAGAAAGGTTCCCTTTAAATTAACCTGGTAGATATTATCAAAATCCGCCGCAGGAAAGGCTGTGATTTTTGTACTGGTCAATCCCACGATGCCGGCCGAATGAACCAAAACATCTATCTTTTCCCATTCTTTTTCAACCTGAAAAACCGATTCGTTTACCTGGCTTTCATCCCGCACATCCACCACATAGGCCTTAACGCGCACACCATCCTTTTCAAATTCCTCCGCCGCTTTTTGCAGCAGTCCGGCATTGTTATCAAAAAGGGCCACGGCTGCGCCTTCTTTTCCCAGGCGACGGGCCACGGCTTTGCCGATTCCGACCGCCGCACCAGTTATGATCGCGACCTTGTTTTCGAATCGTTTATTCATTGGTTATGTATTACGCACCATTGCTCATTCTCCGGCGCACCGTTAAAACTATTTTATTTTACAATGTGAAACAAAAATTACATCTGATGAAGAAGGAACACCTGACAGATTATTAAAGGCACTTTGCAAAACAGGTGCGGCTTTCACCCCAAGCATACAGGCAGCGATTTCTGTCCGGCGCCAGGTCCTGAGAATTCCCCCGTGTTCAACTTGCCTTCCGGCGGAGGCAAAAAAAATCCCCCCGTGGAAAACGGCGGGATTTAAACCTAAACTCAAAAGATACACAGCTAAAAGGATGCCGTTCCCTTTTCGGAATCGGCGGTTATTTTATACGTGGCCCACACGTTGTATTCATTTGTATTCAGCAAAACCGTTTCGGTTCCGTTTTCCAGGTTTACGTAGTAAACATCGCCCTGGTCGGTTTCCAGTTTAAACAGGTCGGTTACCCAATAGTCACTGTAATTCTTTCTCAGGCTCTTCTTCAGGTTGTAAGGAAGATCCGTGGAGAGGAGATGATGGATGATGCCGACGAAACTGCCATCGGGTTTATAGTAAGCATACATCACCTGGTTATTCAGATTAAATTCCGCAACCAAAAAATTGGCCGATTCACGCCAGCTTACATTTTTTGCCTGATTGAATGCTGAATAAAAGGCGCTGACCACTTTCCTATTTACGTCCACCGGTTTCACCTTGGCGGCTTGGCTCAGGCCCGCAGTTATCATCACAGCAAGAGCCAGCACTAACTTTTTCATTTTGGAGATTTTTATTGATTTTGTTTTTTAATCCTGTTTATAAGACGCAGTCCCCTTCATGATGTTGCAGCCTGCAGAATTATTTTTTTATTTTTTTTACCGGTGAATAATATTTGCACGGTAGCCGTTTCCGTTACTGTTAAAGGATCTTTCGCCGCAAATACAACTACAACGCCATGCCAATTCATCAAAGCCCTGTAAATCAGCCACAGTAGGTTTTTGTTAACAATCGAGAACTGTTCGAAAACGGACATTTCCGTTTCAAAAACAATCATTTATCTTTACAGTCAAACAACTCGATATGTCACTGATCCCGAATAAAAAGAATAAAAAAGATGACCGTCCGGGCGGAGGAGGGCTTTCTAAGGCCAAATCAAACCTTCCGGTGCAGAAAGGTAAAACCAATACCAAAGGGGTAACCCGGAATACAAAACTCACAGGAGGATCCCAGAGAGGGTCTTAGGAATGGACAATGGAGAATTAACAATGGACAATTCTTTCATTGTCCATTGTTAATTCTCCATTGTCAACGATCACTCTTGTCAACTGTCAATTGGAAAGCCTCAGCACCACTACATCGTGTTTGGGAATGCTGGCTTTGAAGGATGTGGTTGTTGTGCCGGCTGCCTGTTTCTTCCAGAGATCCCGGATGGAGTGACCGGCGCCGATCTTGTATTTCTTCCAGTCAATATTCGTTTCTTTAGTCTGATCCCCGCGGTTGAACAAACATATCGCGGTGTCTCCGCCTGATAAGGGCTTGAGATAAATCTGAAAATATTCTTCGTTTTCGATCAGGTATCCCTGTTTGCCCAGTTTGTCCTGGTCCAGGGCGATCACTTCCTTGTTGGTGAGTGTACTCACGGTTTCTTTGGACATATTACTCAGGTCATTTCCGGCGATCAGCGGAGCGGCCAGCATGCACCAGAGACTGAAATGAGCGCGGTTCTCGGCGGTGGTCAATCCGCCATTGCCCACTTCCAGCATATCGGGATCATTCCAACGGCCGGGCCCTGCATATTTTTCAAGCCCTTGCTGTAGATCCAGGTTCACCAGCACACTCCCACCCCAGATTCTTCCGTCACCAGCACCGGCTTTACTCCAGGAATCCGAAATATCCCCGCTGGATCTCCACAGATGGCCCACTTCTCCTGCCCATTCCCAAGGTTTATTTGAACCCCATTCGCAAAGGCTGAACACGATCGGCCTTCCGGCTTTATAGAGCGCATCGCGCATGAGCTTGTAGGATTGCTGCGCATTTTGTCCTTCGGTATTGCACCAGTCCTCTTTCAGATAATCCACGCCCCAGCGGGCATAGCTGATGGCATCCTGGTATTCGTGTCCAAGGCTTCCGGGCCGGCCGGCGCATGTGCGTGTGCCTGCGCAGGTATAAATCCCAAATTTCAATCCCTTGCTGTGCACATAATCTGCCAGGGCCTTGATTCCGGAGGGAAACTTTTTTGGATCAGGCACGATATTGCCGGAGCTGTCGCGGTCTATCTGCCAGCAGTCATCGATCACCACATATTCGTAGCCGGCGTCTTTCATTCCGCTGGAGACCATGGCATCCGCCGTTTTACGAATCACCTGCTCATTCACGCCATCGCAGGCAAACTTGTTCCAGCTGTTCCATCCCATGGGCGGTGTGAGGGCCAGTTGTTCAAATTTCTGTGAAAATCCCAGTTGAAAAAGCAGCAGGGCCATCATCGCTAAAAAAAAACTTCTGATCCTGTTTGTCATTTTAATGGTTGAAAGTCGGTTTTGCATTTGAATTTATTAAATGAAGCGGGTGGAAAATATTTATGCTAACGGCGGAATCATTCAGGATATGTCCGTTTTTGAGATCGCAGTGCAGGTCGTGCCCCGTGGGCCCGGAAATATTGGCCAGGTCGCCATGGATGAATTTTTTTATTAAATCCCTTCTTTTCATTTTTTGTTTTTCAAGATGACTAAAGTAGCCGGATCTTGATGCTTCTATAGCTCACTTCATTCCCATGATCCTGCAGCAGGATATGTCCTTCGGGCGCTTCGCCGAAGTTCGGCCATACTTTATATTTACTGATGGCCACCAGTGCACGGAAAGCCGGCGAACCGCGGTCGTATTCCAGTACCCTGACCCCATTGAGGTAATGTATTACATGATTATTGGGAAAAACAACGATACGTCCGGTATTCCACTGACCGATGGCACGCACAACACGATTAGCTTTAGCCGCGGGGATGAGGTCGTAGAGGGAAGACAACGTGCGATCGCCGTTCCTGCCGAGTTTGGCATCCGGATGAAGTTTATCATCCAGCACCTGGTATTCCAGTCCGATGGCAGAACCCTTGCTGTCTTCTTTCAGCGTGACAAAATATTTGACCCCGCTGTTGGCGCCCGGGGTAAGTTTGAAATCAAAGGAAAGATTGAACGCTTTGTATTCATCAAGGGTAACGATATCGCCTCCGTTAGCGGATTCTTTACCTGCTGACCCCTGAACGGTGATTTCCCCGTTTTGGATCTGCCAACCTTTCTCCGGAAAACCCTTTTTGAATGCACCACGCCAACCTTTGGAAGTTTTGCCATCGAACAATAATTTCCATCCGTTCTTTTTTTCCGTAGCGGATAACTGATTGGGCATGTTGTTGACCACATATCCGTCTTTGGGAAAATCATCGGTAAACGCAGAAAGCGGTTTGATCCGGATGTGTTTCCAGTAAATCCTTTCACCGGCGAATTCAGGCTTATCGATCTGGTGCACCTGAAGAGCGATGAGGCCTTTATGGTCCATGGTATCCACTAAATAGGCGGCAGGTAGGCCATTGATCCAGGTGCGAAGATTATTGCCAATACATTCAATCTTCACCTGATTGAATTGATTCAATTTGAAAGCAGATTGTACAGTCGGGCGCAGGGATAAAGGATAAAGCCAGTCGCGGCGTCCTTCATCATATATACCGGCAGTCCACCGGCGGGAGGAAGGATCGAGTTCATACTGATAACCAAAAACCTTTCCTCTGCCTTCGTTTCCGGCGGGATCGTAATGGCTCCTGAACTGGACACCCGAATTGGACGTGGTATCTTCTATTTTCACCTCCAGTTCCAGGACAAAATTTCCATACTCTTTATCGGTGGCCAGGAAGCTGTTGGGCGTGTTGGGAACCGTTCTGCCCACAATGGCGCCGTCTTCCACACGGTAATCTGCTTTTCCTGCCAGCTGTTTCCATCCGGACAAGTCTTTCCCGTTGAACAGGGAGGTCCATTCCGCCGTCTGCGCCCGCGACGTTTGGAATAACATACAAAAGAGGAACAGGAATGGCATGACAAGTCTATACATGGCAAAATGCATTTTAAAGGATTAAAAATAAGGTGGCGAAGTTCTTCGGAAAACGTCAGTGTATAACCTAAAGATAATGATAACAGAGGTTATGAAAAGACCGTTAGGCTGAAGAAGGGGTTCATCGGGGCAGAAATCCGGTATTCCTAACGGGTTTATTGTGTGTGACGCAGCACAAAAACAGGAATCGCCGACTTATCAACATACAGGTATAAATAATTTGCATAAAGACTTGGTTTCCTTTATTTTTGCACCCTCAAAACAAGGGGCATCCCTGATTTTGAGATCCGGTCGTTTATCACGGGTTGTTGTTAACCGGACGATTCCGTAGCTCAGTTGGTAGAGCATTACACTTTTAATGTAAGGGTCCTGGGTTCGAATCCCAGCGGGATCACGATAAGTTTAGTCAGCAGTAGTCAACTGCAAACGAAGGTCTTCTTAAACCCTTGCCAGTCAGGGGTTTTCTTTTTACAGGTAGTCACGCACATTCACAAACGATGTAGCAAATAGTGCCACCCATGATTTATAGGTGACACCATCAGGCAATCCGTAACTCACCAGGAAATGAATAAGTTTAGAAATGATGTGAAAACCCCGGGAATTTTCACCCCCAGATATTAAGTGTTTCTATCATTTTCCTGAAAAAGAATACTGCTACATTCATTCCTACAATCATAACGGATGAATGAAACCGGAGTGGATCCTTTACCATCGGAGGGAATAGCGTGCATCGGCAAAGGAACGATACTATCCGTTAATGCACATGTATTGCCATTGATGAAACAAAGACTTTCATTAAAAGCCTATAGCCGATCTACCATTAAGACCTATCTCAATGAAATGGCACAGCTGATACAGGCGATCGATCCGGTTTCGGCGGATGTGCTTACTCCTGAACATCTCCGGCGATACCTGGTTTACTGTTTTGAGAAACTGAAACTTTCGGAGAACACCCTTCACAGCCGGATTAATGCGTTGAAATTCTATTATGAACAAGTATTGCTCAGGGAAAAATTCTTTTACGAAATACCGAGACCCAAGAAACGCCTGCAACTTCCCAAATTATTAAATGAAAAAGAGTTGTCGGCACTCTTCAATTCATTGAAAAACCGAAAGCACAAAGCCATGCTGTTCACTGCCTATAGTGCCGGATTGCGGGTCAGCGAAATAGTGCATTTAAAAATAGTCCATATTGACAGCGGGCGGATGCAGATACTGATTGAGCAGGCTAAGGGAAAGAAAGACCGGTATGTAAATCTGAGTCCGGTATTGCTCGACATACTCAGGCAGTATATAAAAACTTATCAACCCAGGCCACTTATTTATCTTTTTGAATCGGAGCAAACCCTTACCGCGTATCCTGTCCGAACCGTGCAACAGATATTTTCCAATGCCAAACACAAAGCAGGAATTCAGAAGGACGTGGGCATACATAGTTTGCGGCACAGCTTTGCCACCCATCTGCTCGACAAGGGAACCGATATTAAATACATAAAAGATTTACTTGGACATTTCAACATCAGGACTACCGAGAGGTATTTGCACGTCAGCAAAAAGCAGCTCGTAAATATCGGCAGTCCCTTTGATGATTTGTGGAAAAAGGAGCAGATCAACTGGTAATGAATAACCATTTCAATACCGTCTAATGCGATTATGAATATGAAACAACATCCCAACACCAACAAAACCGATTAGGTATGCGAGGAATTAACCGGGTAATATTAGTTGGAAATCTGGGAAAGGATCCGGAATGTAGAATTCTGGATGCCGGTACACCTGTTACAAAGTTTATGCTGGCCACAACCGAAATATACCGGTTAAAAGATGGCGGCAATCATGCGCAGACCGACTGGCATCAGATTATCACCTGGCGTGGACTTGCTACACTGGCAGGGCAATACCTGCACAAAGGAAGCCTGGTATATATAGAAGGGAAGATCCGGCATCGACAATACGAAGACGGGGCGGGGCAGAAACACGTTGTTACAGAAATCATTGCCGATCTGCTCCTGATACTAGATAAAAAGTCCTCAACAAAATCCGGTACTGAAGACATCCGGGAAACCAATGAAGATCACTTGCCATTTTAACGACCTGTACCAGATATTCCAAAAATTCGTCCTGTCGACAATATGAAAACTATATCAAAATCGTCTTCCAGCAATATGAAAGTAAAACGAGACGGATTGTCCTAACAACAATATGATTCGTATAACTCCTATCCGCCTAACATCATCAACAATATTTTCTTGACACAACGTGTAATAACATAAATTTGAGTGTTGTAGGCAATTTTATGACAGCACTCATTTCAAATCTTCCTGCTCGACAAAAGTTTCTGCTTATTTTGACGTTAAGTATTGGATTCCTTATTTGGTTTTGCTCGACAACAAATGTTTTTTCTCACGACACAATCAATACATTCATTTTCATTTATAGCTTCGGAATTCCTTTTTTGTTTCTTGGCTTTTCAACAATTATGGACTTGAACGACAATAAAGTTTTCCTTATTTGGTTGGTATTTTCAATAATTCCGCTACTAATAAGTATCATAACAAAAAATTACAGTCAATTTATAATTCAGCGTTCTGCGCAGTTTAACAAGTCTTCGGGAGTGAATTCGCTTATGACTGACCATTCAACGGCTGCATTGAAATCAATATTTTTCTTCTTAATTGTATATTGGGTTTTGAATCAACTCTCAAAAAAACTAACTGGGAATTTTATAGTTAATACATATCGACAAAAAACATGGACAAATGAAGATGCAAGACGAAAAATGACAGGAATGGATGTTCTTTGCAATCTAATTTTATTTGCAACAGTTTTGTTTTCTGTACTTTTCTAAACAAATGTATGGTGACAAAGCTGCCTACAACAAGTGCATTTGCAATAGCATGGCTGATGGAATAAACTCGTCTGTAAATCATTTATAAGCTTTAGTTCCAGCAGACATTTCGCTATTGCGCATTTTGTTTTTATCTTCAACTTTAGCTTTTCAATTAAGCATTTGTTCCGGCTGACAGTTCGCTAGTGCCATGCCATCGCAAATGCTTCAACGTTGCATGCTAGCTTCTCAGAACATTTAAATTAAACGACCATGTTATACTTAATTTGGGGTTTGTTAAACATTGGACTTTTTCTCTTTTTTATTGTAATCTGTTTCAGAGCTACAAAACTTGTCAGACAAACTTTTGGACTACTTGCTTCTATTGTTTTTGTATTCGGACTTCTATCATTTATTGGACACTCAAATAATAATAATGACAGCATTGAACCAAATACAAATCAAATCAAATCCTGGAAGTTCGCATTAGATGACAGTGTAAGCAGAAATCCGACTTCTTCAGAGTCCATAAATTTGGAAAAAACATTGATTTCAAATAATTACTTATTCATCCAGTATGGTAAAGACAAAGAAGGACAAATCAACATTCCAATTAGTGTTTGCTCTTCAACAACCGGATTCACCAGTGGGACAAATTGGAAACCAATATCAATTTCTATAAGCAGGACAGACGACAATGATAAATTTGAATATTTCGTTAGTGGAGTTGTAGAATGGAAATTACTTGGAGCGACAATTTATTCTCAACTTAAAGAATACAAGGGTATCGTATCGACAAAATAAGCCAGCATGCAACATCGCATTGGCAATAGTAGGGCCGACGTGCATTTCATCAACTTTTTGTTCGCTATTGAACTACAGTTCCGGGCTGAAAATTCTTTGAATGCCCAGCCATCGTCAATGGGCATACGATAACTGTAATTTGAAAATACCATGAAATTTAAACTTATCATTTTTATCTTGTTGACTTTTTGTTTAATAACTTCTTTTCAATGCAATAAATGTCGAACGGGAGACTTGCATTTAGATTCAACACGAAGCTGGTTTCCTCTGAAAGGTAAAACGCAATTAACATTTTTAGACAGTGTTGGTAATTTGACAAGCTTTCGTTTAAAAATTGTAGATACTACAGAGACAGCAGTTAATCAAGAATGTGGCACATCTTATAATTATGACTTCATAACAGCATCGCTTTACCTCAACCAAAGTATTACGGACTCTATATTTTTTAGCCTAGCTTCAGGGGGTTGGTTATGTATGACCGCTTACAGCAACAACAATCCTAATATGACTATTTGCAATATTTTCGGACAAACAAAAGAAGAAGTTGTAGCGAAAACCTTAGGTAAATATTCTGTTGGTAACAAATCCTATAAAGAAGTAATTTTAATTTTGCATAATCCTGGTTATTCGGACACTATTGATTCAGTCTATATTGCAAACAATGTAGGGATTGTCGGCTTTAAATATTTTGATAAACATTACTCTTTACAATGACAACAAACTATAAGTCCCCCGAAAATCCTACAGTATTAAAGTAGACAATAATGTCTAAATTCAAATATTGTAGATTATGAAAAAGTCAAAATTTACCGAGAGCCAGATCAAACACCGACAGAATGTACATGAAGAAGGTTTTTAGTAATTCTAGGGAAACAAATTTGTCGCCCTTCGGGCTGTAGGAAAAAGGGGGGACTTACAGAACAAGCCGGAATACTTTCCAGCCTGGGGTAATGAAGATTTACCGGTATTGGGGAAATGCAACCCGGAAATTGTAAATACAGAATCATGAACTACATAGAGGCGAATTATCCGACAATTATATAGTAGACATCATAAAAAATGTCGTGCCTATCAATAAGTAACTATCTGATGAGAAGAACAGAACCTCTCATGGTATTTAAAACACCACGTTCATCACGGTAACTAAAATACCAGACGTAACTGCCGGAAGGCTGGCGTTGACCGCTGATGGTTCCATCCCAGCCTTTATTTGCCTCCTTGTCGACGAACACAAGCTGCCCCCATCGGTTATATACGGTGAGGGAAACCTGTGAGATGTCGGAACCATAGAACACACGAAATACATCATTCACCCCATCTCCATTCGGCGTAAATGCATTGGGGATAGAGATCTTCCGATCAATTTTTATGGTGTAATCTTTCTGTGCTTTACATCCATCCTGATCAATGACTTTTAGTAAATAGTTTGTAGTGAACTGAGGTGTCGCGACTGGATTCAGTATTGAAGCATTGTCAAGTGATGTTGATGGAGACCAGGTAAATGAACCTGGATTGCCGACAATCGTTGCCGTTAATTGAGTTGCACCCGGATTTGAAAAAATGGGTTTGCCGGTAATGGTAATCACAGGTACAGGTAAAACCTTCAAAGTAATGAGATTTGATACAACGTAAAAACCAGAACATTTCGAATTGTCAGCTCTTAACAGACAGTTTATCCAGTCGCCCTCAACAAAACTATTTGTTGTGAATATTGAATCACCGTTTCCAACATGTTGTTTTTGGATGTTCCACATATAGGATGGATTATCTCCGGCGTTTTGTGAAAATGCGGTCAGTGTAACCGATGTGCCTTCACAAAATGGATTGGCAGAAATTGAAATCCGAATCGCCGGTGAGGGCGCAGTTTTAACGAGTATCCTGATTTTATTGGATATTGCCGTTAAATCGGCGGAACCACTAGCCGGGACAGTCGCGACACAGGAAACAACATCTCCATTTTGAAGTGCGGAAGTTTGAAAACTGGAATCATTAGCGCCCACATCTGATCCATTTATTTTCCATTGATAGGAAGGGATAGATACCGCATTTTCGGCCCTGGACTCAAAAAGGATGGCAGCACCAGAACAGATGGAATCAGTCGGTCCGGAAATGATAACCGAAAACATTTGCGTAAACGCAGTATTTGAAGTGAAAACGGACAGAACGACTACAGCAAAGATAAACTTTTTCATACCCTTGAATATAAAGTACGAAATAATTTTTGTTTTGGTTGTATATAAGTTGGTAGTTGGCTGAGAATTAGCGATATATTAGACTCCCGTAATTCGGGACCAATAGGTCAGCGTGCTAAGGTCATTTTGAAGAAAGATGTCCTTTCATTGTCCCAGAGCTCTCGAATACTTCTTTTCAGAGAGCCGTTCGCACAGGATGATAAATACGCGAGGTTTTTTCTTGTCAACTTGTCAAATAAGTTATATATTTGTATAAATACGGAACTATGAAAACCATGAGTGTAGGTGAATTTAAGGCCAACTTCTCCGAAGCGCTAAGAAAGGTTTTGGCCGGAGAAGAAATTGGTATTTCTTATGGTAAAAGAAAAGAAATCGTAGCAAGGCTGGTCCCCAAATCCACGATAAAGACACCTAAAAGGAAGATTGGTATTTTCGAGGGTAAGGGTGCTGTACATTTTGCAAAGGATTTTAAGATGACCGCCAAAGAATTTTTAGGTCTATGACGTACCTGCTTGATACGCACTATATGCTATGGGCATTGGCCGACACCAAGAAGCTTTCTAAAAAAATTAGAGAAATAATTACCCATCCTGCAAATCTTATCATTGTCAGTACAATCAGTTTTTGGGAGATTTCCTTAAAGTCTTCGCTGGGCAAGCTGAAACTAACCGGATTTTGTCCGGAAGATTTACCCGATGCGTGTTTGCAAATCGGTTTTGACATTGAACCGCTTTCAGCAACTGATAGCAGTACATATCATCAATTAACCGCGACTTACCATAAAGATCCTTTTGACCGGATGCTAATTTGGCAATCTATCCGTAACGGTTATACCCTTATCAGCGCTGACGATCTGGTGAAGAAATATTCTGCGGAAGGGTTAAAAATCCTGAAGTAGTTTAAATAATACAGTTTAGCCACGCTACAGAACGCCTGCGTAGAGCAAAAATGGAAGCCTGATAGAGTGAGGGTCCCCCCGATGTCGAAGCAGTGTAAACGTGAATTTTGGGCTTTAAAAAATCAATTTAGATATTTAAATATTATAAAATATGACATATAAAGGCAAGATTCAAAAAGTTGGGGTTGGATTTGAGCGGAGATCATTCTTAAGAATGGGACTTATGTCTACAGCAGCGATATGCTGTGTACCATCTTTAGCAAAAGGGAATGTGAATACGAAAGAAAACGCTATTCGGATTGAAGGGGCAGATTCTTTGGATAAAGCGTTGCAAATTTGTACCGACACCTATCCTAAAAATCGTACAAGTGATATTTTGAGTTTCACTAATAAATCGGGATACCGGATGACAGTATCGCCCAAAGGAACTGATGTTAACGGATATCCTGTTGCGATTTGCATGTGCCCTGACCTAACCTTCGGAATGTTGGGAAGCAGGTTTGTAGAGAACAGAGACTATCTGGATACTTTTCGGGGACATTTGAATAACCTGCCCCGAAATATGCGACGGAATGGAAAGTTCTTTATTAGCGAAGACTCTTTGTCAGGTGCAGACCGGGTTCTAACACAAGTAATGTATCCAATCTGGATATGGGAGATTTACCTTGGCACAGGAGATACTAAATTACTGGAGTTCCATCACGAACCACTACTGAGATGTCTTAAATATATCGAAAGCCGAACATCACCTGAAGGAATAGTGAACCAGGTAGATGCAGATGACTGGCAATATTCAGAAGGAGCAGATTGGGTAGATTGGTGTCCCGAGCGAATGGAGGGATCAACGTGCGTATATCACACATGGTATGTACGAGCCCTGGAATGTAGTGTGAATATATTCCGCACTCTGGGAGATAAGGAATCAGAAGCGATGTGCGCAGAACGGCGAAAGCGACAATATGATGGGTTAAATAAATATTTTTGGAACGGGAAGGCATATTGGGACAATCTGAATTTCCAAGGAGGAAAAGTTGCACGGTTCTGGTGCGACTCACAGATATGGCCTATTGCCTATGGTTACTCTTCTGAAGAACAAGCCTCAACAATTCTCCAAAGAATTGACGGTTCTCCAGAGGTTTTCGAAGGTGTTCCATTACGATGGTGCGCACCAATAGCACCGGGAGACGAAGACCCCCGCTATGGGGCAGATGGGAAATATGGAGCCGATATGTGTCCGGATTTAAGACCATATACATGGTTCGGAAGATTGGGATCCGGTGATATTTTGGCCCGGTATCGTTTAGGTCAGCAAGATCATGCTTTGAAATTGATATTGCGATTCGGAGAGATTGTAGTAAAGCTTGGTAAAGTACCTGAATGCCTGGATATGGAGGGCAATGAGCGATTTGGTACAGGAGGCGGAGGTGATTACCTCGAACATGCGGGTGCTTATCTTTGGTGTGTGGGAAAAGGGATGCTTGGAGTAGACGATACTGCAAATGGATCATTGGTGTGGGCTCCACAGATTCCACTGTCAATAAAAAAGGCATCTGTACCGTATTGGCACAAAGGGGTGTGTTGGACCTTCGGATGTAACGAAGATACCTATTGGATTGATCCAAATGGTGCTCAGGAAGAACTATTAATGATTTTAGCTGGTAAAGAAAAACGGATTAATTTGAAAGGCAAACAGATGAGTTTACCACGCCATTCATAAAAAAACGATTCCCTTAGAGATCCTTCCTATTAAATTTCCGTATTGAAATACCTACCGGTATAAAAATCCACAGCATCAATACCACTATGGTAATAACGGTGCCTGAGGTAGTGCCAAAAAAGTTTTGAAAAACTGCACCTGTATAACCCATCAATGCCGATACATCCATTTTCAATAGGATCAAAATCCTGCCCATATCTATCGGGTTGAGCCCGCTTAAAATAAGCATTGGCTTTTCCAGCGGATAGTTAGCGAATTGGAATAAAATAAATAGCACCAGGCCATCAAATATCAATGAAAAATAAAGCCACAGTAAAACGGCAATTCCAATCCCTTTGGCCTTATCCCTCGTATAAACTGCGGCTAATAAAGCGATGGAAACAAATATTAATGTAAGCATCAATCCTACTCCTACCAATATCAGGCCCGTAGGAGTAAATGAATAAATTAATACGGGAACTCCGACTCCGACAATGAAAGAAAAGGTTAGCGCGAAAGCCATCCCCGCATATAGGCTTATCCAGATATGTTTCCTTTGCAATGGCTGGCTTACCAATAGCTCAATAAATTCAGTACTGTTATAAACATAAATGGTTGAAAAAATAATGCAAATCAACGGGACAATGATCAAAACTATATTCATTAAGCTAAGAAGCCCCTTGGTGCTATTATCCTGAAGGTTGAATACAGTGAATGAAATCGCCAGTAACAGAATTGTATAGGCGATTACAATTTTATTTCTAAGAATATCTGCTATTACATATTTAATGATTTTCCTCATTTTTTTATTTTGATCTCATAATTGATGCAATCGCTTTGGAAAGTTTTTCTTCTCCGGTATCTTCGCGAAGCAGGTCAATACTTTTATGAAACAATAAATTCCCGTCCTGCATATACATTACCTGGGTTACCAGATCATCCAGTTCGCTCAATATGTGTGAGGTGATGATCACCAGTTTCCCCTTCTCTTTTTCAGAAATTATTTTTTCTTTCAAGATTTCAGATGCCAATGGATCCAGGCCTGCCGTGGGCTCATCCAATATGAGAACATCCGGGTTAAATAGAAATGCCAGGGATGCGCTTACTTTTTGAGTGGTACCACCCGACAAAGTCCTCATTCGTTTTCCCATCAGGTCGGGAATCTTAAAAGCATTAATTAAATCTTCATCAAACTGATCATGATTTTTTGTTGTCCTAATGTCTTTCATCATATTCAGTATCTGGCCAATAGTCATATTTTCAGGATAGCGACCAATTTGCGGCATATAACCGATATGTTCTCTATATAGCCAGTCGTGCAAAATATGTTTATCATTAAAAGTGATAAAGCCGCTATCCTGCACCACCATTCCAAGAATGCATTTTACCAATGTGGTCTTCCCACTGCCATTTGGGCCTATTAATGCAATGCATTCTCCTTTGTTACAGGTAGCGGATACGTTATTCAGAGCAACCAATTTTCCGAATGTTTTTGTTACGTTACTGGCAATAATCATATTTTCAAAGGCTTCATAAATGGATAATGATCCACTAAATTCTCAGGTGTGATCCCCGGAATTATTTTTTCAATTTTATCAAACAATGTAGCCATAATGCTTCTGAACAAGATCATAGCAGTAGGGTTTTTTGCAACAATCATGGAGAACATACTTACCGGATGATAGGGAACGTCGCCTATTTTATCTTTGTTGAGGTCATATCCTTCATATTTATCCCAATAGTTATGATCAAAACAGGTGAGCACCAAGGTGCCATTGGTAGCAACATCAAAAGAATTACCTAAAAAATTATTGCGTGTAATTGTATCGTCCATGCAACTGGCATCGACTTTTAATGCCCATCCATTTTTAATAAATTCATTTTTCTCCACCAGTACCCTGTTGGCGCCTTCCATGGAAATACCTGTTGTATTCCCTAAAAATCTATTTCCCAGTATATAGCTGTCGGTGATCTCCTTTAAGAAGATCCCATAACTTCCATCGCCCCAGTTATCCTCAAAATAATTATTAAACATTTTTACACCGTGGGAAAACATTACTGAAACTCCGGCGCTGTTGTTTTGGAATACGTTTGAAATATATGCATCATTATGGGAAAACATAAAATGTAATCCATAACGCGAATTATTGATGGATTTATTTCGCCAAATCACCGAGTTGGTAACGAATTCAAAATAAATTCCATCCCGATGCCCCGTTACTGAATTGCCGAGGATGCGGATGCTGTCGCATTGCCAGCAATGAATACCGTTGCCGCTCCTTTGGTCGGTATTGGCATAAGCTGTAAGTTTATTATTTTCAACCAGGCAATTAAATGATTTTTCCAAATAGATACCAAAAAAAGTCCCTTCAAGAATATTATCAGAAAGCGTTATCCCTTTTCTTGTATATACTTTTATCCCTGCAATATCTACCAGACTTGAAATACCTGAATGAATCAGCTTGAAACCTTTTAAGGCTACATTATCTGCTTTTATGGAAATGATCTCGAATTGGTGCTCACCGTCAAGAACAGGGTAGCCATCTCCTATCAAAATAAGAGATTTATTTATAACAATATTCTTTTCTTTATAAACACCCTGAGAAACTAAAATGGTGTCTCCGTTTATTGACTTATTTATAGCTTCCTGAATAGAATGAAATTGACCGTTAGTACCTACATGATGAACATTGGCAAATAAATATCCACACCCAAGAACTAATAAGAAGAATACTATTGATATTGATTTTTTCACTATTGAATTAATTGGCCCCATGTATATTCAGTGCCAGGGTATTTACTCTTCATTAATTGCAAACTGTCTTCATTATCAAAAGCTGCAATGTTGCCATTCATCGGACTTCTAAGTGCATCACTTTTTAAAAAAAAAGAGGTTTTTACCGGGATAAAAGAATGGGGTCCTGAAAACTCAACAAAATAAACCAAGTAAGCTTTTTCATTCTTAAATACCGATTCATGCATAAATGAAAGCACACAATGCGCATCGTCAAACTTATAAATTTTCCCTTTGGTAGTTATTATTTCAGCACCAAAACGATTATCGTTATATGGCATTTTGCAATAATCGCAATGATCCTTTCCAACAACGATCGGGTCAACTTGTGTGTTACAGGAACTAACCAATAGAAGAAAAGCCAAAGTTACAGCGATACCTGCCGTCTTAAAATCTGTTTTCAAATTGATCTTAGTCTTCCAACTCAAAACCACCAGTGTCAATAAAATAACTCCAACACCAATGAACATCCATCCACCAACATCGGGAATAGAATAAGCACCGAAATTGAGTAATTGCTTATACCCTATCAGTGGAGGTTGATAAGCCATTCCGGGAACTATAATTGCTGCATTAGGATTAAGGTTATGACCATAGTTATAATCCCACCTCCAGAAATCAATCATAGCAATAATGCCGAAACAAACGAATAGAATAAATATAATATTGAGCCAAATTCTTTTTCCAATTATAGCAGTAAGCAAAATGGCTAAGGAAAAAAAAACTATTATGTATGGAAGAATAGTAAATTCAAAAAAGTCACCGGTGTGTAAAGTCTTCATGCCGATGTAATGGTTTAATCCATTGATGATATCTACATTGCCAGCTAGTTTGTTTGCATAAATAAGCAACACCAACCCTTCGGGATATTGCGGTGCAGAAAGTTGAATTTGCCAAAAAGGAAAATATAAAACGGCAAAAATGATGATACTGCTGAGAACCAAAAGCAATCTTCCGTATCGGGGTAACTCATTATTTTTCATGACTCCATTTTTTACGCGTATTTTATACCGCTATTTCTTATCCGGAGGCATCAATACACCATCAATTAAATATATAATGCCGTTGGATGCCTGTACCATGGAAGTAATATGTACCGAATTGTTCAAGGTTATTTTTCCGTCTTTTACATTAACTGATACATTATCCCCATTAACCATTCCCAGACTTTGTCCATCCTTAAAACTTTCTTCTTTAAGTCCACCTAGGGCAACATGATATTGCAAAATATTTTGCAGATCGCCTTTTTTATCGTCTTTCATTAAGCCATCAACTGTGCCGGCAGGCAACTTGTCAAAGGCAGAATTAACAGGCGCAAAAACCGTGAACGGACCAGCATTGGAAAGGGAAGTAACAAGGTCTGCCTGCTTTAATGCAGCTACCAGCGTGGTAAGATCCTTCGAGGAAACAGCCATTTTTACGACGTCCTTTTCCGATTGATCGTCCTTAACATTTTCCTGGCCACCTGTGGCCGAATCCACGTTTTCAGCAGATGTGGTTGCCCCACCCTTCGTTTCAGTTGTGCCCTGGTTACAGGAAATGATCACTAAAAACAGTGACATTACAAACAGGGAGGTTATCTTTTTCATGATAAATCCATTTTTAAATGAATTAAAATTGTTAAAACCAGCAAGGTTTTTTAGAGATTTTGAACATTTTATTCATCAATTAATTCATCAAAAGAAAACCTTCCCGGTTTATAATATTTTTATTGCGTCAACAATGGCGGCGTATCTGTAGAATCCGGCATATTGGTACCAGTACTGAAAGTAAGCGGCACATTACTGTTAGCCGGGGAAACCCTCACGTATCCCTGCATTTCCTGGTGAAGTGCGCTACAAAAGTCGGTACAATAGAAGGGGTACATACCTGGTTTCTCAGGCGTCCAATAAAGTGTTTGTGTTTCGCCCGGCATTACTAATAACTCTGCTGTATTGGCTCCCTTAATGGCAAATCCGTGAGGGACATCCCAATCCTGCTCGAGGTTAGTCACATGCCAATATACCTCATCTCCCATCTTAATTCCTTCAATATTATCAGGTACTAAATGAGACCGTATCTGCGTCATATAAACATCTATCCTTTTTCCATTGCGCACCACCTTAGCATTTTTTTCTCCCATTGTCACAAAAGAATTTTTATTTTCTTCAATCTTAAAGAATTTGACAGATTTGTCTTTTATCAATGATGCTTCCACAGCCTGTCCATAGTGGGGCTCGCCTATTGTTGGGAAATCAAGAAGCAGTTTCATTTTATCACCGGTGATATCAAAAAGCTGTGCCGCCTGTGCCAGTTCAGGCCCCGTGGGCAGGTACCTGTCTTTAGTAATTTTGTTATAAACGATTACATACTTACCGTTGGGTTTCCTTGTATCTCCGCCAGGTATGCACAAATGGCCTGGGGAATAATAGGTAGGTTCCCTGTCAATTATCTTCAAATCTTTGATATTCCATTTTACAATTTCTGACGAAACGAACATGGTAGTAATAGCATTGCCCCTGCCATCAAACTCTGTGTGCAAAGGTCCAAGCCCGGGCTTTTTCACCTCACCGTATAATGCAGCTTCATATTCTATAACGGGTATCCCATCGTAATCTCCAATAAATTTTTTATCAGCTATTGCTTTTAGAATTTTTTCAAAACTAAATACAGGTATTAATGCGGCCAGTTTCCCACTTCCCACGATATACTCTCCTGTTGGGTCCACATCGCAACCATGCGGGGATTTGGGGCAGGGAATAAAATAGCATATGTCTTTTAAATCTTTAGCATCCAAAACAGTTACCTGTTTTTCAATAGTGGAAGTTGCTGAGTGTGCCCTTTCATTATACACATTGTGAGCATATCTTACCGCTTCTGTTTTCCCTTTTCCTTCTTTTGCATACTGTTCTAATTTTTTCCAGTTTAAAGCAAGAATAAAATCTTTATCACGTTGGGAAGCGTTTACTTCCAGCAAGGTATTTGCCTGTTCAGTATTATAGCATGAAAAGAAAAACCAGTCGTGTGAAGGGCCTTTACCACTATGACTTAAATCAAAGTCAACAGGTGGTAATCGTAATTGAAATGCAATCTTCATAGTACCGGAATCTTTATCAACACTGATAAAACTGATGGAAGCTTTAAAATTTTTACGATAAGTATTTATGGGTACATCTCCATTTTGGTTATCCATCGGAACTCCAAAACGAGTACCTGCTACTACATATTCCGTATTCTCAGTAATAAAAGGTGAAGAATGATTACCGGCGCTGTTGGGTAATTCAAGTATCTCCGCAGTTTTAAAAGTGGTCAGGTCTATTCTGGCCACACGTGGTGTATTGTTTGCATTTGCGAAAATCCACCGTCCGTCTATTAGCCCATTGGTTTGAGAAAGATCCAGGTGGTGCTGGTCGTCCCAGGGAATAAAACCATGAGACGTGTTTAGCATGGGTTTGGTTTCTTCGCTGTACCCATAGCCGTTTTCAGGAAACACACTAAATATAGGCACAACCTTTAAAAGCCTTCCTGAAGGCAAACCATAAACCATCATTTGCCCGTTGAAACCACCGGATACAAAGTTGTAAAACTCATCATATTTTCCTGGTGCTACATATACTCTTTGTGCTGCATCTCCGCTGATGGCATCGGATGTATTTTTTGGTTTGCAACCGGAAACACTCAGCAAGATGATGGCCGAAAGTGTTAGCATTGGAAAAAAAATCTTTTTCATAAAATGTAATTTGTTGGGTAAAAAAGAAGACCTTTTAAAAAATTAAGGGCATAGAACCATTGATCCGATAAAAAATCAATTTCGTCGGTTAAAAATATTATTAAAAAATAACCTGAAACCGGGCATAAAGTCCCTATACCCGGTGGTATAATTGAAACAATGAAAAACTTATTTTACGCCATCATTTTTACGCATGAATTCAAGGACATTTCGCGCATCATCATCGCTTAAACCCTGATTAGGCATACGCACCAAACAAATCTCAAGCATCGCCTGAGCCTTTGGATCCTTATTAATCATCTCATCTGTGTTAGTCACAAAGTTCATAATCCAAACGGATGCTTGCCTTTTGGTAACTCCCTTCCATCCTGGCCCAACCAATTTTTCATCAGTTAGTTTATGGCATGCAGAACATTTGAGATCATAGATTTTTTCACCCTTTTCTGCCATGGCGACATCTAATTTATCACTTACCTGCACATCATGAAATTTACCTTCACCACGGTTGGGATCATAAGAAGGATTTCCGTTCTGTGTGGTATCGGATATAGGTGCTGAAGTTACAGACTCTGAGGTTTTCGAATTATTTTCTCCACCAGCACCGCAGGAAATAGCCAATAACGTCATTGAGAAAACAAAAGAAAAGAAAATGATCATTTTTTTCATAACTGATAAATGTTTAAATTTTACTTTGCAATATTGCAATAGAGAACTATCTTATTTTATGAGCCTCGTCATCAAAATCAAAAATATTAAATGATTTAAATCATATTTGAGACGTATTTGTCCTACCTACATAAAAGTAAGAAAATTTAACCTAAAGATGTTATAGATTTGAGGCCGTTCCTTTATTTAAAAAGCCAATTAATATACTTTATGAGTTCACCTGCTTTTAATACCAAACGCTGGATTGAAATTGCATTGATCAATTTTTGTGTGGTAGCACTGGCGGGCGTTACCCTGCGCTATAAGATCAATTTTGCCCTGCCCGCAGTAGATCAGAAATACTTATTGAATGGACATTCAAATTTTGCATTTGTAGGATGGATGGCTATGGCGCTTATGATTTTGATGGTACGTTATCTGATTCGAAATAATGTACAAACTGATTATAAAAAATATAATTGGATTTTAATTGCTGAAGTTATTGCATCTTACGCCATGTTCGTTTCCTTTATAATACAGGGATACGCATTTTGGTCCATTACTTTTTCTAGCATTACGATTTTAATTTCTTACTTCTTTATTATTTTTTATTGGAGAGATATTAATAAAGCGCCCGATAGCGGATTTTCACGTAGCTGGCTTAAGGCTGCCTTAATTCTTTGGGCGTTTTCATCATTAGGCGCTTTTGTGCTGGCCTATTTGATGGCCAACCATATCATGATACAGGATCTTTATTTTGCTTCCGCTTACTTTTTTATGCATTTTCAATATAACGGATGGTTTTTATTTGTGTGTTTCGGAATATTCTTTTCCTATTTGCACCGGCTGGGGCTTTATTGTATTTCTTTTTTGAGTAAGCGTTTATTTATGATCATGGCTATTACGGTAGTGCCTACTTATTTCTTATCCATTTTATGGTTAAAGCTACCACCTGCACTTCATTGGATTGCTAACATATCCGGAATATTGCAACTCATAATATTGATTTATTTTTTCAAAATTATTTCTGCAATTAAAAAAAGTGAAGGCATAAAATTAAATTGGTCTACCAGATGGTTATGGAGGCTTTCATCCATAGCGTTTGTTTTGAAAATACTCCTGCAATTGCTATCGACATTACCATTCCTCAATCACTTCGCTTTCGGCTTCAGGCCTATAGTGATTGGTTATCTGCATCTTTCCTTTGTAGGCGTTATAAGCCTGTTTATATTGGGTTATATCAATGAATTTATTCATCGTTTTCGAGGGAATGTGAGTGGTATTGCGGCTATTATTTTTGTAATCGGTTTCATAGTGCAGGAAATAGTACTGATGCTACAGGGGTTGGAAGCGATGGATGTAGAGCCAATAAAAAGTGCCAATATTATTTTATTTTATTGTGCCATCTTAATGGCTGTTGGCCTGATATGGATAACATCCGGCATAATAAGGACTCAGGAATATGAAGAGATACAGCATGCCCCATAAATCAAATAACCACGGTGACAATGATGTAATATCTTGGGCATCTCCAACAATTGGTAAGCCAGGTTTACAATAGGCACTTATTATCGACGAACGATTACAAAGTCGTTATAAAGAGTTTGGGATGAATAAAAAAATTGCCGATGGTTTGGTAGAGATGCAAGCAAATAGGCTCAATGGTCCGTTTTACGATGACTATCATTTAAACAAATCTAACCTGTGAAAAGTGACGATGAAGGATTTTGCAGCGGCTTACGACCAATCATAATTATAATTGCATCATGGCAAGCACACAACCAAATCGGAATAAAACAATATACGGCGTGGCTGGGCAAATCTCCCCTCTAACAGCTTTACGGTTGTATATTATGTACGCTTGCTATAATATCTACCCAGTAATTATTTGACAGATATCCACCGTCGGGTAAAGCCGGGGTATTGGTATATTTATATAACCCGTTTATTCCATCAGTACTATCAGCTAAAGCTGTTAACGGTGGATTTATTATGGCTGTTTTTAATCCGAAAACCGTTGAAGTATAATTTCCCAAACTACTGAAATAAGCAACTATATAAGTTGTATTTGCAGCAATTGGAATTGCTGTGGCAAAAAGTACACGCTGCCATCCACTATCTGTTTCGTTTGTGAACACTGCTGACGCCAGCAGTGTTCCATCAGAAGAATATAGCTGCCCTGTATGCGTTCCGGCGTTACCGGAGGTTTTATAGAATTTAATGCCATCAGCATATCCGGCAGCTGATGACTGGAATTTTAAACCCAGTTCAATTCCACCTGTACTATCATTATACGTTGGGCCCCCAGGAACCTGAGTTGTAAATATGCTCACTGATCCGGTAGTTGGGGGAGCTACTGCGCTTAGCTCTTTCGTACATGAAATGCTAAGAAGGTATATCCCCAATATGGCAAATATTACTTTTCCAGCAGCTATACCAAATAAACCCGTAATCTTTTTCATACACTATTCTTTACTTATTTTTAACTTAATTGAGTTATTAACGACGTTTTACCCTTAGGATAAAATAACGACCCAAAGGATTTGGATTACTAAAGAAAAACATGGAATACAGTATATTGGAAAAATTTGTGCAGCAAATTTCCGCTGGGTGCGGACGTTTGGGTTTTTCAACTTGTGCCGGAGAACTGTATCGTATTCGTTTAAAGATAATACGTTTCTGGGGCTAGTCATAGGGTCTTTTACCACGTAAAATTACGATCCTTGCATGGTGAATTGATTATCACTGGGCAAACAAAGATGATTTGACAGTTTTCCCCTTATTGGAAACGAGTAATGATGATCAGGGGCGGTTTTACTGTTC
>JBEPUT010000021.1:25000-74869 GCA_041691395.1 Chitinophagaceae bacterium | reverse complement strand
ATTTGAAAATACTTAGCCTGCAGGAATCTTTTTGGAGGGCGGGTGTACAGGGTTTGAACACGGAAATTAATTTTTTTTACTGTAAAACAAATCAGGATGGAAGCGCTGACAATTAAGAAAGACAAGATGGCTCCGGCAAAAAAACAGACTCGGAAATTATCCGGATCTGCAGCCCTGCTCGAAATATTCCTGGAGGAAAAAGTGGATACCATCTTCGGATATCCGGGTGGTGCCATTATGCCCATTTATGATGCTCTGTATGATTACCAGGATAAATTAAAACACATTCTCGTGCGTCATGAACAGGGCGCCACGCATGCCGCCCAGGGCTATGCCCGGACCTCCGGCAAAACGGGCGTTGTATTTGCCACGAGCGGCCCGGGTGCAACCAACCTGGTGACCGGACTGGCGGATGCCATGATAGACAGCACCCCGCTGGTGTGCATTACCGGTCAGGTATATGCGCATTTACTGGGTACGGATGCATTCCAGGAAACCGATGTGATCAACATCACCACGCCGGTAACGAAATGGAATTACCAGGTTACCGATGCCACCGAGATTCCTTCCGTTCTCGCCAAGGCATTTTACATCGCCGCCAGCGGCCGGCCCGGCCCCGTACTCGTTGACATTACCAAGAACGCCCAGCTGCAGGAATTTGATTTCGAAGAATATGTTCCCTGTGAACACATCCGCAGCTACCGTCCAAAGCCAATTGTGCGTAAAAAATATGTGGAAGAAGCGGCCAAATTAATCAACGAAGCAAAAAAACCCTTTATCATCTTCGGCCAGGGCGTGATTCTCGGAAGGGCAGAAAACGAGTTTAAAAAGTTTCTCGAGAAATCAGGCATTCCTGCTGCCTGGACCATTCTCGGCATGAGCGCCATCCCAACAGACCATCCGCTGGCCGTAGGTATGCTGGGTATGCACGGAAATTACGGCCCGAATGTACTCACCAACGAATGTGATGTGCTCATTGCAGTGGGTATGCGTTTCGACGACCGGGTTACCGGGCGCCTCGACAAATATGCAAAACAGGCAAAACTGATACACCTGGATATTGATCCGTCCGAAATAGATAAGAATGTCAAATCAACAATACCCCTGTGGGGCGACTGCAAGGAAACCCTTCCCCTGCTTACAAAGCTCATAGAGAAAAAAACACATCCTGCATGGCTGCAGAAATTTAAAGATTATCAGAAGCAGGAAGACGAAAAATGTATTTACCCAGAATTGCATCCCGCCTCCGACATTCTTTCCATGGGGGAAGTGATTGATGCACTGAATGAACTAACCGGAGGAAATGCGATCCTGGTTACCGATGTGGGGCAGCATCAGATGGTCGCCTGCCGGTACGCAAAATTTAATCAGTCCAAAAGCAACATTACATCAGGAGGCCTCGGCACCATGGGTTTCGCCCTGCCGGCAGCCATTGGTGCAAAATACGGTGCGCCGGAAAGGACAGTTATCGCCATCGCCGGTGATGGTGGATTCCAGATGACGCTTCAGGAACTGGGCACCATCATGCAAACAGGTCTGAATGTAAAGATCATCGTACTCAACAATCAGTTTCTGGGCATGGTGCGGCAATGGCAGGAACTTTTTAACGACAGAAGATATTCTTTCGTGGATATTCAGAGCCCGGATTTTGTAGCGCTTGCAAAATCCTACCGGATCGCGGGCCAAAAAGTTACCGAGCGCTCCCTGTTGAAAAATGCAGTTAAAGAAATGCTGGATCATCCCGGAGCCTATTTACTGGAAGTGATGGTTGGTAAGGAGAATAATGTATTCCCGATGGTTCCGCAGGGTTGCAGTGTAAGTGAAATCAGGCTGAGCTGAGTGGGATTAAAAGTAAAAGATAACAGACAGTGCGCAGCCGGAATTATATTAATAGTTAAGATGATTCAAATTAAATAGCATTCAATACAGCATCATGATAAAGCAGGAATTCACCATAACAGTGTATACAGAAAACCAGATCGGATTGCTCAACCGCATTGCGATCATCTTCTCAAGAAGAAAAATCAATATCGAAAGCATGAATACTTCCCCTTCTGAGATCGAAGGCATTCATCGTTTTACGATTGTGATTAACGAAACAGAAGAAGTAGTGAAGAAACTGTGCCGGCAGATTGAAAAACAGGTGGAAGTACTGAAAGCATATTTCAACCAGAACGATGAAATCGTATGGCAGGAGCTGGCATTATATAAAGTTTCCACCGATCAGATCGTGGAAAAGGTAAAAGTGGAAAGGCTGCTGCGAAAATATGGTGCTCGGGCTGTCGTGATCCGAAAAGATTACACGGTTTTTGAAACCACCGGACACCGGGAAGAAACGGATGGATTACTGGAAGCACTTGAGCCTTATGGCGTGATCGAATTCGTGCGCAGCGCGCGGGTGGCCATCATCAATGCGAGCAGTGGCTTCCATGAAAAATTAAAGGAGTTTGAGCAAACCGAGCCCGGCGAAAACCTGATCGAAAATGAATACCTCGATAAACAGGATGAGGTGTTCAGCATGTAAAGCCAATGTGGAAATGTGAGAATGTGAGAATTAAGGTCTGGCCGACAACTGTCAATTGTCAATTTTCAATCGTCACCTAATTAAATATAACAACAATAAAAAACAAAACATGGCAACATTAAATTTCGGCGGAGTTGATGAAACGGTGGTAACCCGTGAGGAATTTCCGCTTTCGAAAGCCCAGCAGGTATTAAAGGACGAAGTAGTCGCCGTGATTGGCTACGGGGTACAGGGCCCCGGTCAGGCATTGAACCAGAAAGACAATGGCATCAATGTGATCGTTGGTCAGCGTAAAAATTCCAAAACCTGGGATAAGGCCATTCGCGACGGGTTCGTACCGGGTAAAACGCTTTTTGAAATCGAAGAGGCCCTGGAGAAAGGGACCATCATCTGTTACCTGCTGAGTGATGCTGCACAGATAGAATTGTGGCCCACTGTAAAAAAACACCTTACCAAGGGAAAGGCCCTGTATTTCTCCCATGGATTCGGGATCACCTTTAAGGAGCAGACCGGAATCATTCCGCCTGCCGATGTGGATGTTTTCCTGGTGGCCCCCAAAGGTTCCGGAACTTCATTAAGAAGAATGTTCCTGCAGGGCCGCGGCCTCAACAGCAGTTATGCCATTTTCCAGGATGCGACCGGCAAAGCAAAAGACCGCGTGATAGCCCTGGGCATTGCCGTTGGCAGCGGATATCTGTTTGAAACGAATTTTAAAAAGGAAGTATACAGCGACCTGACCGGCGAACGCGGAACCCTCATGGGCGCCATCCAGGGAATCTTTGCAGCGCAATACCAGGTACTCCGCGACAAAGGCCATACCCCTTCCGAGGCATTCAACGAAACAGTGGAAGAACTCACCCAAAGCCTGATGCCCCTGGTTGCCGAAAATGGAATGGACTGGATGTATGCCAATTGTTCCACGACGGCTCAGCGCGGCGCACTTGACTGGTGGAAAAAATTCCGTGATGCCACGGCCCCTGTTTTTAAGGAATTATATGAAAGCGTAGCCAGCGGAAAAGAATCCCAGCGTTCGATAGACAGCAACAGCAAAACGGATTATCGGGAAAAACTGGAAGTTGAACTAAAAGAACTCCGTGATAGTGAAATGTGGCGGGCGGGCAAAACGGTCAGGAGCCTCCGTCCCGAAAATCAATCATCACCCGCAGCCAAATCAGATAAAAAGCTGGCAGAAAAAGTATAATCATGGAAACAAGATCCCTGGCCCTTCCGCAGATGGATGTGGCAAAGGCCGCTGACAGGCTCAAAAAAGTGGTGCTCCGCACACCGCTCACGCTGAATCATAATCTTTCGCGCCGCTATCAGTGTAATGTTTACCTGAAACGGGAAGATCTGCAGATGGTCCGCTCCTATAAAATCCGGGGTGCATACAATATGATGAGCAGTCTCCCGGAAGAAAAACTGCGCAACGGCCTGGTCTGCGCCAGCGCCGGAAACCATGCCCAGGGATTTGCCTATTCCTGTAAGAAGCTCAACCTAAAAGGGGTGGTTTTTATGCCGATCATTACGCCGAAACAAAAAGTGGATCAGACCAAAATGTTCGGAGAGAATTTTGTTGAGATTAAACTGGTGGGGGATACATTTGATGATTGCGCCGTGGCGGCGAAGAAATTCACTGCCGATCACCAGATGACCTTTATCCCACCCTTCGAAGACCTCCGGATTATTGAAGGACAGGCAACAGTAGCCCTGGAAATTCTGGAAGACCTGTCTGACATCGACTACCTCTTCGTTCCCGTCGGTGGCGGGGGACTGGCATCCGGTACGGGTTCTTATTTCAAAACCTATTCTCCCAAAACAAAAATAATAGGGCTGGAGCCCGAAGGAGCGCCCTCTATGTTTGAAGCCTTCAAAGCCGGGCATCCCGTTACCCTGGAAAAAATAGACCGCTTTGTGGACGGTGCTTCCGTGAAAAGGACCGGCGACCTCACATTCTCCATCTGCAAAGAGGTGTTGGACCAACTGGTGCTGGTTCCCGAGGGCCGCATCTGCTCCACCATCCTGAAGTTATACAACGAAGACGCGATAGTGGTGGAGCCTGCCGGGGCCCTGTCCATTGCCGGGCTGGAATCCTTTAAGGACTCCATCAAAGGGAAGAATATTGTCTGTATCGTCAGCGGCAGCAATAATGATATAGACCGGATGCCCGAAATCAAGGAGAGATCCCTGCAGTTTGAAGGGCTCAAACATTATTTCCTGATCCGTTTCGCTCAAAGACCAGGAGCATTGAAAGAGTTCGTAAACAATGTGTTGGGGCCGAATGACGACATCACCCGGTTCGAATACATGCAAAAAACGAATAAGGAATCCGGGCCGGCCCTGGTGGGCATCGAACTGCAGAGCAGGAGCGATTACGAAGTATTGCTCGGCAATCTGAAGAACCGACAGATCGATTTCAATGAAATCATAAAAAATGACACCCTTTACGGGTACCTGATTTGAACAATATAAGTGCGGTATTTGTTGATATTTATTTAGTAAAATATCAGCATTTTTTTATATTTTTAGACGATTCACTTCTTTCCTTAGAAAAATCAGAACTGACGATTGTTCGTTGATGCCATTCACTGCTTAATCGAAATTAATGGAAATCAATCAGGGATTATATCATCCTTCCTTTGAGCGGGATTCCTGTGGCATCGGGTTTGTGGCCAACATTAAAGGAAACAAATCCCACCAGATTATTTCTGATGCCCTGACCATTCTCGAAAATATGGAACATCGGGGCGCCTGTGGATGTGAGACCAATACCGGGGACGGTGCGGGCATCATGATCCAGACCCCGCATGAATTCTTTTTTGATGAATGCATCCGGCTGGGCATTCACCTTCCTGCCTATGGCAGGTATGGTGTGGGTATGCTGTTCTTTCCCAGGGATATTATGCTGAAAGAAGAATGCAGGGACATCTTTAACCGGGCTGCAGAAAAACTGGGCCTCGAAGTACTTGGTTATCGGAAGGTTCCGGTAGATCCCGACGGACTTGGCGCTACCGCACTATCCGTTGAACCGGAAATTGAACAGGTATTTATAGCGAGCCCGGATCACATCAGCAACCCGGAGGAATTAGAACGTAAACTGTTCATCCTGCGGAATTATTCCAGTCATACCATCGCCAATACCGTTAAAAAAGATCCCATCGGCTTTTATGTGACTTCCCTGAGTTATAAAACTGTTGTTTACAAAGGGCAGCTCACCAGTCTGCAGGTTCGTGACTATTTCCCTGACCTTAGAAATAACCGGGTGGTCTCTGCCTTCGGTCTGATCCATTCCCGTTTTGCCACCAATACCTTTCCTTCCTGGAAGCTGGCGCAGCCCTTCCGGTATATCGCCCACAATGGGGAGATCAATACCGTTCAGGGAAACCTGAACTGGCTCAAAACCAGCGAAAAAGGATTTGAATCCCCTTATTTTACAAAAGAAGAGATGGACATGCTGTTGCCCATCATTACCGAGGGCCAGTCCGATTCGGCCTGTCTCGATAACATGATCGAACTGCTCCTGCTCTGCGGAAGGCCCCTGCCCCAGGTGATGATGATGCTGATCCCGGAAGCCTGGGATGGCAACGAGCAGATGGACCCCGTGAAAAAAGCATTCTATGAATTTCATGCCTCCCTGATGGAACCCTGGGACGGACCGGCTTCCATATCCTTCACGGATGGAAAAATAATCGGCGCCACGCTGGACAGAAACGGCCTTCGACCTTCCCGATATTGTGTAACCACCGACGACCGGGTGATCATGGCATCGGAAACCGGCGTACTTCCGATAGATCAGAAATTGATCCGCGAAAAAGGAAGGCTCCAGCCCGGCAAGATGTTCGTTGTCGATATGGAACAGGGCCGCATCATCAGTGACGATGAATTAAAACAATCCATCTGCTCTTCCAAACCCTATGCAGAATGGCTGAATAAGTATAAGATCCGCCTGGAAGAATTGCCCGAACCGCGTGTGCTGTTTACCGAACTGCACCACGACCAGATTTTTAAATACCAGAAAGCCTTTGGTTATTCTGTAGAGGACATCGAGAATATCATCACCCCGATGGCACTCGACGCAAAGGAACCCATCGGTTCTATGGGAACCGATATCCCGCTGGCCGTGTTGAGTGATGAACCCCAACACCTAAGCAGCTATTTTAAGCAGTTGTTTGCCCAGGTCACCAACCCTCCGATCGATCCGATCCGGGAAAGACTGGTGATGTCTCTGGCCACCTTCGCCGGAAACAACGGGAACCTGCTCGTGGAAGATCCACTGGCCTGTCACAGTGTGGCGCTTAAACATCCCGTGCTTTCCAATCATGAACTCGAAAAGATCAGGAGTATTGACACCGGTGTGTTTCAGGCAAAAACCCTGCAGACTTATTTCCGTGCCGACGGCAAACCCGGATCCCTGCAGGCCGGCGTGGAAAGGCTTTGCCGTTATGCGGTAGACGCCGTGCTGGATGGTTTTGAAGTCCTGGTGCTTTCCGACCGGGCCATTGATTCCGAACACGCTCCCATCCCGTCTTTGCTGGCCACTGCGGCCGTTCATCATCACCTGATCAGGAAAGGATACCGGGGACAGGTTGGCATCATCGTTGAAGCCGGAGACGTTTGGGAAGTGCATCATTTTGCCTGCCTGATTGGTTTCGGCGCCACGGCCATCAACCCTTACCTGGCTTTTGCCACCATCCGGGACGCAAAAAACACCGGTAAATTGCAGTCGCCACTCGATCCCGACCACCTAAAGAAAAATTATATCAAAGCCGTGAATGAGGGCCTGCTGAAAGTGTTCTCTAAAATGGGCATTTCTACCTTGCAATCCTACCAGGGCGCCCAGATATTCGAAATCATCGGCCTGAATCATTATGTAGTGGATAAATATTTTACCGGCGCCACTTCCCGTATTGAAGGGATGGGCCTGGATGAAATTGCCCGGGAAACACTCTCCAAACATTTATTTGCGTTCAGCAGGAAAGACATTCCGGTAGACCGATTACCTGCCGGCGGCGTATACCAATGGAAAAGGAAGGGTGAGTTTCATCTCTTCAACCCCGGCACCGTTCATTATCTGCAGTACTCCACGCACATGAACGATTATGCCTCCTTCAAAAAATATTCCAGACTGGTCAATGATCAAACGGAAAAGGCGGCCACCCTGCGCGGCATGCTGGCTTTTAAAAGAAACCGGCCATCCATTCCGCTCGAGGAAGTGGAACCGGAAGAAAATATTTTGAAGCGCTTTGCCACCGGCGCCATGAGTTTCGGATCGATTTCCCATGAGGCGCATTCCACCCTGGCGATTGCCATGAACCGGATCGGCGCAAAAAGCAATACCGGGGAAGGCGGAGAAGATGAATTCCGTTTTGACCCGCTTCCGAATGGCGATTCCATGCGGTCGGCCATCAAACAGGTTGCTTCTGCGCGCTTCGGGGTAACCAGTTATTATTTAACACAGGCGGATGAACTGCAGATCAAAATGGCCCAGGGTGCCAAGCCGGGTGAAGGTGGACAATTACCCGGATATAAAGTGGACGACTGGATCGGCAGGGTTCGTCATTCCACGCCGGGCGTGGGCCTCATTTCTCCACCGCCACACCACGATATTTATTCCATCGAGGATCTGGCCCAATTGATTTTCGACCTCAAGAATGCCAACCGGAAGGCGCGCATCAGTGTCAAGCTCGTTTCCAAAGCCGGTGTGGGGACCATTGCAGCGGGTGTTGCCAAAGCAAAATCAGATGTGATCCTGATATCGGGACATGATGGCGGAACGGGTGCATCGCCCATCAGTTCGATCCGTCACGCCGGGTTGCCCTGGGAATTGGGTCTGGCGGAATCCCAGCAGACACTCGTCAAAAATAAATTACGCAGCCGCGTAGTGCTACAGGCAGACGGCCAGTTGAAAACCGGCCGCGATATAGCCATTGCCACTTTACTTGGCGCAGAAGAATGGGGGGTGGCCACGGCAGCGCTGGTTGTGGAAGGATGCATCATGATGCGGAAATGCCATACCAACACCTGTCCCGTGGGCGTAGCCACCCAGAACCCGGAATTGAGAAAAAGATTTACGGGGAATGCTGATCATGTGGTAAATCTCTTTAAGTTCCTGGCGCGTGAGCTCCGCGAAATCATGGCAGAGCTTGGTTTTCGAACCATTAATGACATGGTGGGCCAGGTGGAATGTCTGGAGGTAAATGATCACGTTAAACACTGGAAAGCGAAAAAGCTCAATCTCTCACCGATCTTATTTAAAGAACCAGCGTCCTCGGATACCGGTATTTATAATTTGGAAGAACAGGACCATGGCATGTCCGGTATCCTGGACTGGAAATTACTGAAGGCAGCAAAACCGGCTATGGAATCGGGGCAAAAAGTGTCTGGTTCTTTCCGGGTAAAAAATACAGACCGGACCATCGGCACCCTGCTGTCCAATGAGATCTCCAAAATTTTCAAGGCAAAAGGTTTGCCACAGGACTGCATTCACTTTAAACTCACCGGAACGGCGGGACAAAGTTTCGGTGCATTTAATACACAGGGGATCACGCTGGAACTGGAAGGAGATGCCAATGATTATTTCGGCAAGGGGCTGTCCGGCGCCCGGTTAATTGTTTATCCTGCCGCAGATGCCGGATTTGTACCGGAAGAAAATTTCATCATCGGCAATGTTGCCTTCTATGGAGCAACTTCCGGGGAGGCCTTTATACGAGGAAAGGCGGGGGAACGATTTGCCGTTCGTAATTCCGGCGCAAACGCAGTAGTGGAAGGCATCGGGGACCACGGTTGCGAATACATGACGGGGGGCCGGGTGGTGATCCTGGGTTCCACCGGCAGGAATTTTGCGGCGGGGATGAGCGGGGGCATTGCCTATGTGTACGATGTGGATGGGAAATTTGCTTCCCTGTGC
This sequence comes from Chitinophagaceae bacterium, assembly GCA_041691395.1. GTDB lineage: Bacteria > Bacteroidota > Bacteroidia > Chitinophagales > Chitinophagaceae > Puia. The sequence goes on along the minus strand of JBEPUT010000021.1, from coordinate 65,441 downwards.
AACCCGGAAATGATCGACCTGGATCCGCTGGACCAGGAAGATGCCGTTGAGATGAAAGCCATGATAGCAAAACATTACGACTATACATCAAGTCATGTTGCCCGGTTTGTACTGGATGATTTCGAAAACCAGTTACGTAATTTTGTAAAAGTATTTCCGAAAGACTACAAGAAAGTTTTGCTGGAAAAAAAGGCCCGCGTGGGTATAAATTCATAATTGATCAATAACTATAAAGAGCATATTTCCAATGGGTAAACTATCCGGGTTTATGGAATTTAAGCGCGAGCTTCCGGGCAAGCGCCCCGTTCAGGAAAGAAAAAAAGATTACCGGGAATTTGTAAATCCTTACACGCCTGACCAATTGAATCATCAGGCAGCGCGCTGCATGAACTGCGGAATTCCGTTTTGCAGTCATGGTTGTCCGCTGGGAAATGTCATACCGGAATTCAATGATGCCGTATATCGCAATTCGTGGCTGGAAGCCTACGAGATCCTTTCCTCAACGAATAATTTTCCGGAGTTTACAGGAAGGATTTGTCCGGCGCCCTGTGAAACCAGCTGCGTACTGGGCATCAACCAGCCGGCCATTACGATTGAGGAAATCGAAAAGCACATCATCGAAATTGCCTATGAGAAGGGTTTTGTGAAAGCCCGGCAGCCGAATGTAAGAACGGGTAAAAAGATTGCCGTGGTTGGTTCAGGACCGGCGGGCATGGCGGCGGCCGCGCAGCTGAACAGCGCGGGACATTCCGTTACCGTATTTGAAAGGGACGATGCGCCGGGCGGATTGCTGCGCTACGGCATCCCGGATTTTAAACTGGAAAAATGGGTGATCGACCGCAGAATTGCGGTTCTGGAACAGGAAGGAATCGTGTTTCGCAATAACGCGAACGTAGGTGTGGATATACGCATCAACGACCTGATGCGGGAATACCAGGCCATTGTGCTCACTGGCGGATCCACTATACCGAGGGATTTACCCATACCCGGAAGGGATTTGAAAGGGGTCCATTTTGCCATGGACTTTCTCAAACAGCAGAATAAACGGGTAAGCACAACCGAATTTAAGGAAGAAAATATTTTTGCCACCCATAAAAATGTAATCGTAATTGGCGGAGGGGACACCGGAAGCGACTGTGTAGGAACTTCGAACCGGCATGGTGCAACATCCATCACGCAGTTTGAATTGCTTCCACAGCCGCCAAAAGAAAGAACGCCTTATATGCCATGGCCTACCTACCCGATGATATTAAAAACGTCCTCTTCGCATGAAGAGGGTGTTGAAAGGCATTGGGCAGTGGGCACCAAGGAATTCATCGGGGATGATCAGGGCAACCTGAAAGCGCTGACAATCTCCACGCTGGAATGGAAACTGGCCGAGGATGGCCGTCCCGCCCGTTTCACTGAAGTACCCGGATCGGAAAAGACCCTTCCCTGCGAACTGGCCCTGCTGGCCATGGGATTTGTGCATCCGCAGCATGAGGGCATGCTTCAGGAACTGGGTGTGGAACTGGACGAACGGGGAAATGTAAAAGCAACAGAAAAATCTTTTCAGACCAACATCGCCAAGATATTCAGCGCCGGTGACATGCGTCGCGGCCAATCCCTGGTGGTCTGGGCCATCAGTGAAGGCCGGGAATGTGCACGCAAGGTAGATGAATACCTGATGGGCGTTTCGATGCTGGAAACAAAGGATCAGTCGCTGATCGGGGTCGCTTATTAATGGATGGCGAAAAATTCTTATCTTCAGTGCATAAGCAATAGCTATGCAAAACTTTTCCCGGAAAAGATTTTTATTGTCTGGCTTGTCATTATTGCCCATCGCCTTTCTTCGACCCCGGAATGATGCGCCGGAATTAAAATTATCTTTTTCCACCCTGGGATGCCCGGACTGGAACTTCAACAAAATTCTTGCATTTGCTTCACAGTATGATTATTCCGGAATCGAGGTCCGCGGCATCTTACGCGAATTGGATCTGACCCGGGTTCCTGAATTCAGTTCTGCCACACAGATATCCGCCAGTTTACAAAAAATGAAAGAGCGGAACCTGGTTTTCACCGATTTGGGATCTTCCGCTGCGATGCATTTTCCGGAGGGAGCGGAGCGGATCAAGAATCTCGATGAAGCGAAGAAATTCATTGACCTCGCAGCCCGACTGGAATGTCCGAATGTTCGTGTGTTCCCCAATCAACTCCCCAAGGATCAGGACCGTCAGCATACCCTGGATTTAATCGCCAGGGGATTGCGGGATCTGGGAGAATACGCCAGCGGAACGAAAGTAAATGTAGTGCTGGAATCCCATGGAGAGGTCATTTATAAAAAAGACCTCAAAGCCATTATGGAAGCGGCAGGGAAAAACCACGTCGGCCTGGTCTGGGATATTGCCAACATGTGGTCTGTTACGAAAGAGGAACCTGAAGCAGTATATGCCGAGCTGAAACCTTACATACTTCATACACACATCAAGGACCTGGAATTCGTAAACGGGAAAGAGGAATATGTTTTACTTGGCAAAGGTGTGGTGCCCATATTTAAGGCGATTGATTTGCTTTATCACGATCACTATCCCGGTTATTACAGCTTTGAATGGGAGAAGTTGTGGCACCCTGAAATAGCGGATCCGGAAATTGCCCTGGCTGATTACCCAGTCGCCATGAGCAACCATTTTAAACACTGAAACGCGGGAAATGACAGGTATCGGCACCCTTATGCGCCCGCTGTATGGTATTTGGCCCGGTAAGCCTGCGGGGCGCAGTTTTTTGTTTTTTTAAACTGCCTGTAGAAAAAAGGAATGCTTTCAAACCCGGCACTGTAGCAGATCTCACTCACCTGTTTGTCTGTTTCGATCAGTAGTTTACAGGCCCGGTTGATGCGGTACTCGTTTAAAAAAGTAAAAAAGGACTTCATTAAACTTTTACTGAAGAACCGGGAAAAATATTCTTCGCTCATATTCACGTGGGTCGCTACATCCGACAGGGAAATTTTATTCTGATAGTTTTTCCTTACATACTGATAAACAGCGTTGATGCGTTCGTTATTGGTATGATTCAGTTCATAAGCAAACCCCATCTGGCTCAGCAGATGAAACTCGGTGGTAGCGGACAGTTCATGAAGTATCTGAAGGAGAATGATGTATTTTTCAAACGGATCAGCATCGAATAAATCGTATAACCTGGATTTAATCCTCATGGCCACCGCGTGGGCGAATTTAATTCCCTGATCCGACTTTTCAAAAAGCGCACTGATGGCGCTGAATTGTTCATCAGACAACCACTTGATAAGGTCCTTATTCAGATAGATAACCACCGCCTTCGCCGGTTCTTCCCGATCACCGGTGTTGATCCAGCAATGTGGCAGATTGGATCCCAAGAGAACCAGGTCATTCTCGTAAAAATTTTCAATATTATTGCCAACATAACGAATTCCCCGGCTGTTGGAAATAAACGTAAGCTCAAACTCAGGATGATAATGCCAGGGGAAATCAAATTCCTGTTTATTGTCTTGGCGGATGACCTTAAAAGATTTTGAATCTATCAGGGAAACCGACTTATAGGCAGGTTTCATATTCTGTTATTTTGTACTTACTATATCCAAATTGCTCTGGTAATATACAAAATAAGGTAATCTACCCATTGGTTAAGGGGACATTAATTTAAAACACATATAATAATTTCATAACCCGGCGGAAGTAACCCGGGGAAGAATTTCCAGGTCAATGGATTCATCCGTAACCCCCACCCGGCCCTTAAAGAGTTGCCAGTGTTCCACCTGTTCCGTTTTCCCCTGAGGAGGAATATTCATCCAGGGTCCCAGGGTTTCCATTTCCAAGAATTTCCCGTTGATGTATATCTCATTGTTACTTCCGAAATCGGGGTATTCTGCCGCCGGGTCGAACCTGAATTGCTTGATGAGCACTTCATCATTCACACAATATGCCGCCCAGCCCTGCTTATTCATAATCCCGATTTTCTGTTCAGTGGGGAGGGAACCATCTTGCTTTGCCTGAATATATTTATTCCCCCATATCCATCTTGGATCATTCATGCGGGCATAGCTCCAAAGGGCCACTGAGCGGGTGGGTAATAAAAAGGCATCCCCTTCACCAAAGGGTTCCTGGGGAATGATGGCTCTGCCTCCCGGGGCCAGGGCAGACAGGGCCCAGGCGGATAATTTCACATCCCGGCGATTTTGATTGATCAGGCGGTGGAGAACAGTCACCTGATTTGAATCGGGGGAAAGGCTGATTTCCATTTCCTTCACCATCCCGGTGCTTGGCTCTTTGGATTGGGTGATTTTCAGTATCTGCTGATCATACCGGTAAGTGACCGGATCATTGTCAGGCGCATAGGATCCCGGAATAGCTTCCGGTGCAAGCCATAAACGATGACCACCGTATATACGCCAGTTGTCTCCGCCTCTTTTTCCCTGGTCTTCTGCAGAAAGATAAAAAATATTCTGCCCCCCGATGAATCCAAATCGGAGAATGCGCGGGCCGATAACTGTTGCGATCACGACCTCTGTTTCGGCATTGCTTAAACGCAGGCAATCCGGCCAGCCCATGTAATGGATGTTTTCTTCAAGTTTCATGCGCGTTATTACTGTTCAAAACGATGTTGAAATTGGGTGATCACTTCACATCCCGTTGACGTCACCAGCACCAGATGTTCCAGCCGGATACCATATTGTTCCCTGTATATGGCCGGCTCCAGCGCAATCAGCATCCCGGACACCAAGGGCATGGCATTATACGGGGTGATCCGGGGAGATTCATGATAAGCGGTACCCACACTGTGGCCGCTGTGATGGGGATAATTTCCGATGTGATCGCGCATCAGCCGGTCCACCGTTTTCGCCTGAACCCCCGGCTTAATAGCCGCGATTCCGATCTCCAATGCTTCCCTGACCAGGATAAATGTTTCCTTTTGCTCCTTTGTGGGGGTGCCGATGACCATGGTGTTGCAGGAATCACCCCAGTATCCCTGAAGGCAGGGTTGGAAATCAGAGAGGATCAGGTCACCGGATTTGATTATTTTATTTGTAGGCATACCCCCGCCACTATTGGTATTGGCTCCACTGCTCAGATCGGACATCAATGGAACCCGGTAGCCGATGGCCGCTTCCATATCCCGGTGTGCCAGGGCAAAAAGTTCCAGTTCGGTGATGCCCGGATCGGCATATTTTAAAACCGCAGCCTGACCTATATCTGCCAATGCCGCAGCCTGGCGGATAAAATCTATTTCGTCCTGATCTTTGATCAGTTTGCAATGATCTATTTCCGGCGCCACATTCACCCACTCCAGCAATGGATACAGATCCTTTAACGAATTCGCGATGGCGTATGGAAAAGCTGGCGGCTCTATGCCCACCCGGGAAGAACCGAGGTTATTCTGATCAATGAATTCGCAAAGTTTTTTTAAACAGGACCCGATGGGATCAGGCACCGTTTCGAAGGTATAACTTTCGTATGTGCTCACCCGGAGGAGCGGATCCAGGAAAGGAACCTGGCCCATTTCGTTGTCAGCGAGAACCAGGCAGGCATCCTGATCCGGCGCAACCATCAGTATGGCCGGTAGCAGGTGAAACGGAGAAACCCCATATTCAAAATAAAAAAAATATCCGCTGAAATATTTTACAGAAGATGACGAAGTGACCAAAAAGGCATCCACCTGTTTCGCCTTTTTAATTTGTTTCAGTTTCCCTAACCGAGAAATCAGATGAGTGATGGAATTCATTTTTCAGACGTTATTTTGCCATTCCATATTTTTTGATCACATCCGGGTTCAGTTCAATACCCAGTCCGGGCTTTTGGGGAACATCCACATAACCCCCTTTCTGTATAAAAGGATTGATCAGCAACTCCTTCCGGATGGCAGATTCGGTAACGGAAAATTCCAGGAAAGGGGCGTGGGGTATGGCAGCGATCAGTTGAATCGAAGCGGCAACCAGCACACCCGTTTTGAAAGCATGGGGAACGCAAAGCAGGTTTTGATCGGCCGCCAGGGTGGCGATCTTCCGGGCTTCTGTCAATCCTCCACAACGGGATATATCTGGCTGGATAACATCCACATGGGTTTCATTGATCAGCCGCGCAAAGGCCTGCCTGCCGCTTTCTTCCTCCCCGGTTGCAATCCGCAAAGTGGTAGATTCCGTAAGTTTCCGGTATCCGGCATAGTCTTCTGCGGGTAGCGGTTCCTCCAGCCAGTAAATATTCAATTGCTCCAGCGCCCTGGCTACATACATGGCCTGTTTCAGCCGGTATCTTTTACCGATGTCGATCATGATTTCCACATCATCGCCGGCTGCCTGACGCGCAGTCCTGATCAGTTCAATATCGAAATGCACATCGTAACCCAGGGGACCCCACCCAAGCTTAATGGCCGTGAAGCCCTGGGAAACATAGGATTCAACCATCTTTTTTACGGTCTCCTTATTTTCCGGCATCAGTGCGCTCGCATAAGCCCTCACCTTATCCGTATAACTTCCACCCAATAATTTATGCACGGGCTTCCCCGTTGCCTTGCCCATGATGTCCCAGATGGCCATGTCAATACCACTCATCACATGCATTACGGGACCACTTCGGCCATAGTAATATGTTTTTGCCCACATATCGTTCCATATCTGCTCGTTGTCAAATGGATCGGATCCTTTAACCACTTCGCGCAACCCATAACAGGTTCCATGGGACATGTACGCATCCACTATGGCCTTCCCTACGCCGGGAGCCGTATCCACTTCTCCGTAACCGGTAATGCCCTCATCGGTTTCCACCACAATGATCAGGTCGTCCTGTGTTCCATCGGCGGCGCTGGAAATTTCAGGAAGTTTTAGTTCAATGGCCCGGACATCAGTAATTTTCATTCCAACTCATTTTGAGAACATTTTTAATAAAGTATTTTCATAAATGGTAACCATCAGGGTACTGAGTAAAATCAGGATTCCGCCGGCGAACATCAGAAAAGTTATTTTTTCATTCAACAGTAAAACCCCCAGGAGGCCTATAAAAAATGGCAATAAATAAGTCCCCAGAATGGCCTGGGTCACGTCCATTCTTTTCAATATATAAAAAAACAACAGCATCGAAATGCCATAGACGATTAAACTGAGTTCCAGCATGCCGAATAACGCCAGCTTTCCACTGTGTATGAACGCCGAATAATGAAAAGGTTCAACCCAGATCAGTAAAGGAATGCTGGCGATACTGCCGATGACGGATCCGTAAACCAGGATTTCCAGTTCGGTGAATCCTTTATCCACCAGCAATTTGCAATAGGTATTATAAAAACCACAGCAACAACAGGCGAACAGAAAAATCAGGTTGCCGGCCAAATAACTGTTCTGTTTAAAATTGGCGCCGGAGATATCAGAAAGAGAGGTCATCAGAACGCCCGCCAGCGCCAGTCCGAAACTCATTATCCGAACGATGTTCAATTTTTCTTTCAGCAGAACCGAAGCGAAAACAGCCACTATAACGGGAATGGTCAGGGTGATTATGCCTGCGTTGGCTGCCAGGGTCATCCGGGATCCGAGGGTATATAAGTATTGCATCAGGAAAACACCGATCAGGCCGGGCAGCATAAAATAACGCAAATCCCGCCAGCGCCATTTCATTTTTACATGGCGCCTTTTGTTTTCCACCCACAAAACCGGTAAAAAAATCAGGGTGCTCAGGATCATGGGTATGAAGGCCACGGTAATGGATCCATAGGCATCTCCGATCAGGCGGATCACGGGTACCTGAGTTGCCCACATAAAGTTAATAATGATCACCAGCGACCAGTCTGCAACTTTCCGGGATTTTATTGCCAGCATAAACAGGAAAAAATGGGTTTAAACAAATCCATAAAAATCTTATCCGCGTTTTAGGGTCAGAGGGACTTATATTTATCATAGACCTCACGCAACGACCTTCCATTCAGGAGTTCCCGCCTCGAATGATTTTCATTGTCCACTTTCTCCTTGGCCCGGTGAAACACTTCCGATTCAATACCTTTCGGCACCACCACGATACCGTCAAAGTCGGAATAGATCAGATCCCCCGGATTCACCATCACATCCCCGCATTCAACCGGAACGTCATAACCAACCACCATACCCCTTCCCTTTGAATCCAGCGGTCTTATACCGGCATAAAATACGGGGAAATGCATTTCCATGATTTTAATGCAATCCCTCACCTGGCTGTCACAAACACAACCGACAACACCCTTGCTCTTTGATATCGTTGACATGAGTTCACCCCAGGGTGCATTCGTGCCATTATAATCCGTGGAATGAACCACCACGTCACCTGCACCCAGTGAGTCCATCGCCTCGATTTCCAGACCATAAGGATCGTCCTCTATGATGGCATCGGTTTCAATCCAATGAAAGGTACGCGCTCTTCCCACAAATCCGCAATTCCGGATATCCATCAGCAGCGGTCGCAGGCGCTGATGCATAGCCTGGTTCCGGTATCCCATCTCATCCAGAATATCGCATACGGATGCAACGTACAGGTGTTGGCGAATGAAAGTAAAGAGCTCCTGATCACTTTTAAAATACGTCATCGGTTTAATTTTAAAAAACCCATACAAAGCCAGGTACTTAATTATTTTCCTTTTGAGATTCTTCCAGGATTTTACTGAATATACTTTTTGCTTTACGATACCTTCCCTGTACAACGTCAAGATCATGTGTAAAATAACGATTCCACGCCCCGCCGGGACTGGTTTTGACCAGTAACCGGTCAATCCAGTCGATAAAATACCGGGCATCTTCCGCACTGGCCCGAACTGGCTTTTTATCGACTGTAAAATATACCGGAGCCGTATGGGATTCATGTCCCTTTTCGTCCATCCGGCGCGCACATATCCAGGAGCTTTCCGTAATTTCCTGCGTGGCGTCAATTACAAAGGGTTTTCCCGGACTTACGGAAGCGGGCTGACTGGCAACCACTTTTCCGTTGCAAACCAATTCAATGGTTCCTTTCAACTCCTTTGTACCGGTCCATTTTACCGATACCCGGACCAGCTTTCTATGTTTTATTTTTACTTCGTCACCGGGCTCCCTGTTGCCATCGACTTTTAATTCTATAAACTCATTGTGTCCGTTCCTGGATACCACGGTCCTGCCATTTTTTATCCCGGCGATCCATTTATCATAAGTCAGATCCTTATCCTTTACCTGTACATAGGTGAGCAAAGTTCCGAGGGGCTCACTTTCGTTGCAGGGGAAATCCGTTCCCGCGGCCAGGCCCAGCCTGAAACCACAATTCAGTAATTTATAATAAGCATGCAGGACGGCTTCACTGTTGTAATTGCCGTTATTGGGTGAAGTGGAACCAAATACATCTTCGGAAACAAAATCGATCGTGCCCAGTGCGGCTTCCACAGGATATTCGACCGGAATGCAACAATTCAACTCATTCTGAAAACTATCTTTTAAATATTCAAAGTGGGCAAACCCCGAAACAGCATGCTGTTGTCTGGCCCATTCCAGGATTTTATAATCGGACTCGTCCCAAATCTGATGGGCATTTTTCAGGCCTAGAATCACCAGATGACCGCCGAGGGCCTGATGACTGAAATTGGAATACGTGGCGTCCCAATGCCATTCCGCATCCCAGTGAATGATGCGTCCGGGTTTTGATCCGGGCGCATCCCCGCCGTTCACGTTCAACAGGTCCTCCGTACTGTATTTCACTTCCCCATTACCCATATCCGCCAGCAGAGAAATCACCGCGAGATTATTGGGTTCCATCATGGAAGGAAATTTATCGATATCCGTAACCCCTGTACCGTTGCCACAATTGCGGTGCACATGAATATCGCCGGAATACCAACCCGCCGGTTCGGGATTTAAAACTTCTGAAAGATGATGATCCGTATTATCCGTTGCCTGGCCCTGGATAAACAGTATAGAACCCACAGAAAGCAATATGGAGAAAATCAGTTTCTTCATCACGATTTTATTTTTGGATAATTCATCTAGCCACTCCGTTTTTCATTTCTTTCCGCTTCCTATCGTCCGGTGATCACCGACAAGCACTCTCTTTTCTTCAAAACCCAGATAGGTGAAAACAAGGGTTTGCCCCCGGGGCTACACTGATTTTAAATTCGCCCTGCTCATTGGTGGTAGCTCCTTATGCGGACCCCAATACTTTGAGAAATGATCTGACCGCATTTCACTATTTAGGAGGCAGTCCGGATCCGAAACCACCATCCACAACAAGGGCAGCACCGGTAACGAATGACGCATCCTCACTGGCAAGGAAAACAGCGACATTTCCAACTTCTTCCGGTTTTCCGATACGCCACAGCGCATGCAGCTTACCGGCTTCTTTCCGCGCCTGCGCAGGGTTTGGCTGACTTTGAAAATATCCTTCTGCAAGACCTGCATCAATGTATCCGGGACAAATACAATTAACCCGAACGCCCTCGTGTCCATGATCTATGGCCATGGCTTTCGTCAGACCAATAATACCCGCCTTCGTTGCACAATAGCCGGCGCAGGTGGGCTCCACAAAAAATCCATTGACGGAAGACATGTTGATGATGTTCCCTTTTGATTCACGCAGGTGGGGAAGAAAATATTTTGAACATAAGAAAACGCCGCCCAGGTTAACAGCCAGTTGTTTGTTCCATTCTCCAAAGCTGGTGTCCTCCGCCGTTTTATTTACCTGGATCGCCGCATTATTCACCAGGGCATGGATGCCGGAAAATGTGCTCATAACAAAAGAAACTAGGGCCTTTACAGAATCAGGATCGGATACATCTGAGCGGCAGGCAACGGCTTTCCCACCCGCCTGGTGAATCAAACCCACCGTTTCCTCCGCAGCCTTTCCGTTCACGTCAGCAATAACCACATTCGCTTCCTCCCGGGCAAAGCATAGCGCAGTCGCCCTTCCGATACCTGATCCCGAGCCAGTAACAACAACCGTTTTGTTTCTGAATTTCATATTGTTTTTTATTTGACGACGAACTCTTTTCTATTCCACTGACACCGGTCCGGACGCGGATCTTTTGATGATAAGCGCGTAATCGCCATTACCCAGCGGTCTCAGGGTATACCCTTCTTTCACCAAATGATCCTCCGGCGAAATGACCGAGCCGTTCACCCGTATCACGGATGGTTTAAAGGCCAGTCTTAAAAATTCCTGACCCGGGCCTCCGGTAGCGTGGTAACCCAGTTTATTTTTTTCATAAGAAACATCCGTTAATACATCTGCGGAATACAAGATATGATTTTCGTGCGGAGGTGCCCACTCTGGCATGGCAGCCAGGGCATGGTAAAACATGCGCGGTCCTTCTCCGTAACAATCGGACCACCAGCTCGTCACGCCTTTACTAAGCGGGCTTTCAAAAGCCAGGCCATTGGAATCGCTGCAATAGGTTACCCAGTTTAATGCCCGGTAAGCTTTCTCTTTATAGGATTCATCTCCGGAAAGCCTGTACCAGCGCGCGCATTCCGCACCATAACGTGCCGTTTGATAACCCATTTTTGGAAGGAACCCATCCTGCTCCCCGACAATGTTTGCACCCCATTGCGTGGGAGGTTCACCGGGAGCGCAGCGAAGCACAAAGTTTTTTTCCGTCCATTGAATGAGGTTGGGAATATCGGTTTTATACTCCGGGTCGAATCCGGGATTGTCGAATATATACAGGGTCGCATTGCTGGCGCTCATATTGCTCTTGTAGGTGTTGCTATTTACATCCGTGTCGGTATGACCGTCTGTCCAGTATCCGGTCTTCATGGGAAACTGCAGGATGAAATTACGGGCCTTCACAAGGGCCGGCCGGTAAGCCTTCACATTCCCCAGGTTTGCTTTCACCAGATGGTCCAGCAGGGCATAACAACCCAGCCAGTTTGCTCCGTATTGAGCCGTAATCCTTCCGTCCTTCATCACCAACCGGTATGGCCAAACGGATTGCGTGGCAGATCCTGTGCGGGCATGGGCAGCCAGGGCATCTGCCACTTCCACAGCTGCGGTTTTAAATTTTTCATTACCCGTGTACAGATACAGTTTGTAATAGGCATATCCCATGTCCCCGGCATGATCCACCTGCACCTCATGCAGGACCAGCTTTTTAGAATCGGTGAATCCGCGGAAAAGGGTATCTCCCGCATTGGTGGTGGTATAGGGAAATCCGGGCCACGCGAAACCCGCCGGACTGGTTCCATGATCAATGGTATAGTTGATCATACCCGTAATGATGTCCAATGCCCTCCGGTCTCCCGTATATTGATAATACAAACGGGCGGATTCAAACCAGTTCGGAATTTTTTCGCCAACATCATTCATCCAGGTATCCGGTATCATTTTCTGATCCTTATAGGCACAATAAAAATAATACTGGGGATAATTTGATCTGGGTGCGGGGCCCGGACAATCCGGAATGCCTTTGAAAATAAAATTCCACCGGTCACGGAGAAAGCGGTCATACGCCAACGATTGGGGGGATATCCAGGAAATGATTTTGGACTGACCGTCCAGCACCACTTTATGGGTCGCTATGGAATCGGGAAACTCCCCGTACCGGTCTGTGGATTTTTGTGCGAACAGAAAGCCATTCAATAAACAGGCCAGTAGGATGAAAAAATTTCTCTTCATGATTATTCTGATTAATTATAAATGCCGGGAAGATCCGTCAAAAGCGTTTTTAGATGGGTTCACGGCGCATTTATATGAAAATAGATTGCTCCGAAATTACCACTGATGGTTTCTCCCTGAGCATCTTTTATACTAACAGGCAGCATATAATTTTTTGTGATATCAATTTTGGAAGGATAAAAAATCACATGCAGGGTATCCAGACGCTGACCGGCGGCAATCGTACCGGTTGAAACGGGAAAGGAATAGACGGAATCCGGGAGGGCATCATACTGATCTCCGCCGTTTGAATTGTAGGTAGTCCGTAGCGCATCATTCACCTCCATGGTGATGGTGAGTGGTTTATTCAATGGCTTGGGAGACGCAATATTCAATACGATGGCGGCGCTGTCAATGGATTCCGTATTATCGAAAGCCAGTTCCGCAGCGTCAAAATTTTCCAGCCCTCCTCCATTCACCGGCAGGATTTCGATGATCACGCCCACAGTACTAAAATCCACGGCCGGCTTATCTTTCAAACAGGAAAGCAGGGAAAGTGCGCAAACCGACAGCAACGCAATAAATATCTTTTTCATACTGATTTGATTTTTTGGTTAAGGCATCCAGAATATCCTGGATGTAAACGCATTGATATTTCCCTGGGCATTTACATGAGCCGCATTGTAATGGTATTCGCTGGTGGGGTACAACAACCTGAACGGGATATGGGTAGCCGTTGTTCCCGGATAAACCGAAACGGGAAGATCCGATGGGATGCCAAGCCTTCGCCAGTCACTATAGGATTCCAGCGGATCAATGCCATTCAGCGCAGCCCATTTCTGCAGGATGATGGTATTGATCTTGTTGGAGGACGCATCAATATTCACCTTGTCATCCGGCTGGGAATACAACTGCTGGGCAGCGGCCTGGTAGTCGGGTATGCCCAGTGAATGAAACGATTCGGTAACTGCCTGTTTGAATAAATCAGCCGGGTCACCCGGAATATATCCCCGCTGGGCGGCTTCGGTCTGAAGGAATAAACTTTCAAAGGCGGGGAGAATGGGCGCGCTCATTCCGGCGGACTGAAGCAATCCCGAACCAATGCCGGAAATAATGGAATTACCCTGTCCCACATCGCTGCTCCCAAAGGCCCTTCCTTTAATGATTCCGCTCTCATTCGGCGCATAAAACAACCTCATCCGGATGGTATCGTGGGTCGTATTATAAAAATTAACAGCATAGCTGTTTGCCCGGGTATAGAAATTATACCCGGTCGGGGATCCGTCCGTACCATAACCTACATTCTGCCAAAAGGGGTTCTGTTGTGCGGATGACGAATTGGAATATCCCGGATTCACTGCCGCATCTTCTCCGGCGCCTAAAAAATCATCCGTGGTCAACCCGGCCAAATGAGCAGTTATATTCGCTGCGCCGCCTGCCATTTCGGTTTCCCTCATCAGTATTTTCAATTTCAGGGTATGCGCAAATTTTATCCATTCATCCATATTGCCCTGGAACATGACATCACTGGAGCCGGGATTATCCACCAATACCACATTGGCAGTGCTGATGATGACCGCAGCGGAATCCAATTGCACAACCAGATCCTGATAAATGCTGGCGGCACTGTCATACTCCGGAAAGCTGTTTGTTGCATTCAAAGCATCATGGTAAGGCACATTGTTGTACAGGTCTACCAGACGCTGAAAATGAAAAGCTTTCATGATCTTGGCTATTGCCTGGAAGTAGGCCTTATCCGGAGTCCCGGACTGATCTTCAATAAACTTATAGTTTTCAAGGATTACATAGGCAGCATCCCAGTTGCCAGCATATAAATCACTGGTGATGTTGTAGGACAATACAGCAGGTGACTGCTCTCCGTATGTTGCCCAATAACCCATCCAGCCATTGGCAAAGTTGGCATTGCCCCCAAAGACCAGGTTCGCAGAAGAAGTCAAAGCGGCTGATAATACATAATTGGGTGGTACCGAGGATGGTTGATTCGGGTTCGGGCTGTTGATATCGAAATCTTTTTTCCCGCAGGAAACCATGAATAATATCGTGACCGTGAGGGCGGCTATCCAGACTGTATTTATTTTTTTACACATGATGGCAAGTTTTGAAGTTCAACATTCATTAAAAACGCACAGCCAGTGTTGCGCCGAAAATCCGGGTGGGCGGTCCCTGATTGACCGAATTTTTACCGACCGCATTGCTGGTATCCTCATTAAATTCCGGGTCGGTCCAGAGATTCGTCTTTGGTCTCAGCATCAGCAGATTTCTTCCGGATAGCGAAAAACTCGCATCCTGAATGATCTTCAGACCGGAAATCCATTTTTTGGGAAAATCATACCGAAGCACCACTTCCCTCAGTTTCCATACTGCTCCGCTGGTGATATAATTCGAACCGACGTTCAGATAGGATCCACCCCAAAAATTGTATCCGGCATCGTCAGTAGTGACGTTGGTATTCTGAACATATTTGCCCCCGCCTTCATCAATCACGGAATTCGGGAAAACAAAACGCTGGCGGCCTGTTGACGCAGAAGTGATGCTGATCCCTGTAAAATCCATCGTTTGACCCAAAGCATTATACACTTTGTAGCCACCCCGGTAATCTGCTGTAGCACTCAGGGTGAAATGGTTCCAACTCACGCTGCTGGTTATACCCAGGAGATCTGTTGGATTGGCATTTCCCTGGATTTTCAGATTGGGGTCCGCTGTCGGGTTACCGGTAATCGGGTCAACGATTACGTGCCCCTGTGGATCCCTGAGCCAGTCGCCCGTTTCAATTACGGGATAAGGATGATTGACTTCGGCATATGAATTTCCACCTATGTTGATGGACTGAAGATCTCCATTTATGGAAAGAACCCTGCTTTGGATATGGGTGTAATTTATCCCGGCATTCCAGGTCACCGATCCTGATTTAATCAGGGTTGCCTTTAGTTCCATTTCCAGTCCTTTGGTTTCCGTGCTCGCCGCATTGATCAGGGAAGAAGTAAAACCGGAAGAACTCGCCGTATTGGTATATACGATCCCGTCTTTTAATTTCTGTTGATACACGTCGGCAACCAGTGAAATCCTGTTTTCAAAAAAGGTCATTTCAACGCCCAACTCATTCTCGGTAATCACTTCGGGTTTAATATTGGGATTGGCAATATTGGTACTCAAAAGAAATCCACCCAGCCCGCTGAATGGAAAACCCCGGGCAGCACTGAGTGTAGGATCGGTGGCATACGCACCATCAGCCATATTGGTTGAACCATTGCCCAGCGCAGATGCATTACCCGTTAAGGAATGGGCGGCCCTTATTTTTAAATAATTCAGCACCCTGTCGCTGGCGATGGAAGGGAACACATCGCTCAGCACAACGGATCCGTCTATATCATAATAGGGGATATAGCGGTTGTTCCGGGATAGCCGGGAATCGATATCCGTTCTGTAGGATCCGTGTAAAAAAGCTAAATTCTTATAACCGATCACTGCATCTCCAAAATACCCGAGCTTTTTAGCCTGGTTATTGTATTGTGCCAATCCGGGAATGCCCGTGAGTGAACTGATGTTATAAACAGGCAGGAACAGGGGGCCTGCATTCACGGCCAGATAATTAATCTGATTGTTGATGTAGGATGCACCCAATGTAACCGTCACATTGAAATTCTTCCCGATGTCTTTTGTAGCTGTTGCCAGAAAATCTGAGGTAAACAAAAAATTGGAATAGGTGGATGTATTGTACGTGGCCTGTGTGGTACTGGGACCCGAAGCCTGCGGTTTAATATATTCCAGTGCCGTATCCAGCCCCGTTCCCGCCGAATTGGAATAAATCACCGTGTCGCTGGTCTGGGCATGGGTATTGTAATGTGCCACGCCTCCTGTATTGTCGAACCTTGAACTTGAATTGTTGATGGATGCGCGGTAACTCAGATTCAGCCATGGCAATGGTTTGAGACTTAACTGAACATTTGCGGCCAGATCATTTAAGGTTGTTTTGTATCGCTGATTGTCAATGATGAAATAAGGATTATCAGACCAGTCACTGAAATATCCGCTGGGATCTGCGAACTTATTGTGTTGCCAGTCCTTCAGACTGGTCAATGGCACGTGCTGGGGAACATTCAGCAGATTATTATACACATTTCCGGTATTGGTGGTATTGGTATATTTATTCGTATAGCTGACGGAGAAATTAGCGGAAAAAGCACCAAAGGTCCTCGATCCTCCCGCTCTGAAAACATCCCGGTTTCCAAAATCTTTTGGCATTACCCCATTGCTGTGCACATCCTGTGCGCTCAGGAAAAACCGACTCTTTTCATCTCCGGCGCTGAAAGAAATATTATTTTGCGTGGTAATGGCGTGGTCAAAGAAATCCCGCTTTTCGTTTTTTATCGGTGAATAGCGCACCATCAATAAACTTCCATCTCCTATCGGCCTTCCCAGGGGAACCAGCTTGCCATTATATTGCGGCCCGAATTCCTGATTTTCGTCCGGGATATAATATCGGAGATCATTGAAATCCTGAGGAAAGCTTTCACCTCCATTGCTGCCAAACTGATTCTGCATGTCCGGCATATAGGAAACCGTTTCGAGTTGCACAGTAGAAGAAAAGTTAATCACGGGTTTTCCGGAAGCGCCTTTTTTTGTGGTGATGGCCAATACGCCGTTAGAGGCGTCTGATCCATAAATGGCCGCCGCGCTGGAGCCTTTTAATACGTTGATTGATTCGATGTCGTCCGGATTCAGGTTGCTGATGTCATTGTAATAAATGGCACCGTCCACAATGATCAGGGCCAGGTTATTTCCCGTTAGGGAACGGTTGCCACGCAGGGTGATCCGCGTAGGAGCAAATATTCCGTTGTTGACCGTGCTGATCTCCAGGCCGGAAACTTTCCCTGTTAATCCGTTAGCCACATTGATCGGTCTTGCCTCAACCAGGTCCTTTCCCTTTACCTGGGTAGTCGAATACCCCAATGCTTTTTCCTGCCGTACAATGCCCAGGGCGGTAACGACAACTTCATTCAGCGCCTTTGGATTCGAAGTAAGGGTCACCGTGATCATGGTCTGATTTTTAACCTCCACTTCCTGCGGAAAATATCCGACAGACGTAATGGAAAGCACAGCATTTCCCGGAACCGAAATTTTGAAGCGCCCGTTCTCATCGGTCTGAACCGAGACATTTCCCAGGTTACTGCGGACCGTGGCAGAAGGCACCGGGTTCCCATCTTGTCCGGCTATATAACCATTTACGATGTGCTGCTGGGAAAATGCGCAGGTAGTGCCTGCAACAATCAGGGTGAGGAGCAGGAGTAGCTTTCTCATGACTTTACTATTTTGGTTACAACAAAAGGGAGCGACGAATGAACCCGGTCAAATTTAAAATGGGTTGAGCTCTGTTTCATACCCTAAGCCGGATCACTTATTACCCTATTTTGTCGAAATTACCCTTTGCTATCCAAACTCGGGACCCGCTATTAAGAATTGTTTGTCAGCAGTTCCCGGAAACGGATTTTCGCTTTTGTACATCCTGATAAAATGGCGCTGTTGAATAAATCCTATGGAAATCAGCCAGTCAGATATTTCCTTTTTATCATCCGGCAAATCCACCAGCACGGGTTGGCCGGCAAGGTTTTTTAATGCGGCAGACAGGAGTGTCCGGGCATCTGTTACCGTAGAGGCCGTTACCGGCCCCAGTTGATTATACCGGTTTCCTTCGCGGCCCAGGACGAAACCCGCAACATGGTTACCCCGTTTCAGCAACCAGGCCTTTTCGGGATATTCTTCAATCAGCGATCCAATAAGTTGGGACCGGTTTGCACCAAAAACAAGTTCGTCCAGGGCAATAATCCCGGGAAGATCCTTCAGCCGGACAGGTTCAGGCTCCGCATCGGCATTCGCACTGGAAAACAACGGCATCCAGGATGGATTTGTCATTCTCACAATGCGGTATTCATCCTTAAAATCAAATTTTTTATATACCCGTTGTCCTTCCGGTGTGGCATCCAGCTTAACCGATTTGCAGGATTCCAGTTTTTGAATAATATGGGTCAGCAGGGCTTTGCTCACGCCCCTGCCCCTGAACGCTTTGTCCACCAGCACCATGCCTATCCATGCAACCTGGTTTGCGTAATTGATTGCGGTTGTTGTTCCGACCATCCGGCCATCGTATTCGGCCGCAAGACAAACATTTTCCGGATTTTCCATCAGTCGCCGCCAATCATTTTCTGTTTGATTCCAGCCTGCGGCCGTGGATAATTTCATGGCGCCGCCCATATCCTCCCGTGTCATCGGCCTTAATCTCAAATCTGTATGGATCATGGAGTTCCGCTTTAAAAGATTTGCTTATTCCGTCAATATTTTTTTTCCGCGGGGCAGGAGCCACACGGCTATGGTGCCAATCACAGACAGTAATATCAGGACGGTAAACCCAATGGCATAACTGCCGCTACGGTCACGCAGCCACCCCGCGAGAATAGGACCAGAAGCCTCACCCAATCCGTCTACGGTAAGTATCAGCCCCATTACGCGACCCATTATTTTCACACCAAACAATTCGGCGGCCATGAGCGGAATGATCATGTAATCACCACCCAATCCAATGCCGAACAGGAAAGCAAAAAGATAAATAATGACGGGTGATGAGCCCAAATACAGCAGCAAAATGGATCCGGATATGAGCGCATAAATCAGCAGCATGATATTTTTTTTGGGATAGCGGTCCGCCAGCCATCCCATAAGCAAACGCCCAATGATGCTGGCTCCCAGCACCAGCGACAGGACGTTGGCCGCCTCCCCCTGGGAATATTTTAAATCCATGCTGAAATACAGTTTGAGATTCTGGCTCAGGCCGGCCACGGCGCCGATGGAGCACATGCTGCCGGTGGCCAGATAATAAAACGACCTTTTTTTTAAAATGCTTTTGAAAGAAACTTTTGGTTCATCCGTTCCGGTTTCTTCCTGGCCGCTCCCGGGGCTTTCCTGTACAAACCAGGCCATGGGAAATGAAACGGCAATCATCAGGAGGCCCAGAATCATCAGGGAAGAACGCCAGTTCATGTGCATGTTGAGCGCCCTGGCTATCTGGGGTACCAGCATGCCGCCCACGCCGATGCCCAGATAAGCTATACCCATGGCTTTACCGCGCGACTTATTAAACCACCTGGATGTCAATACCTGGTTAGGCAACGGACCTCCACATAAATATCCCAGGGCCATCAGTAAGTAAAATGAATAAAACTGCCAGAGCGAGGTCATCGTACTCAGTCCGATAACCGCCAGACCACTCATGATTATTCCCGAAAGCATCAGCCTCCTCGGGCCAAAACGATCTATGCACCAGCCGGCGGCAAAACCGAATAGGGGCCCGATAACCACTTTCCCGAATACGCTGCCCGAAGTGACTGTGGCATGTGACCAGTGGAAATCCTTAACCCAGAAATCAAAAAAGAAGGGAACACCATAGAACATGATCCCAACCACAGAAAACAAGCTGAGGAAACCCGTGGCGATCACTTTAGACTGACCGGTATTCAATTTTTCAGCTGGCATTGATTTGGAATTAACAACCTGCGTCCGTAAAATTCAAAAGCGGGGAATGGTAAGTCCCCCATCCACCATAAATACCTGCCCCGTGGAGTATCTGAAATCGCCCTTCGCCAGGCAGGCAACCACTTTTCCCACATCTTCCGGTTCACCCCATCTTTTTTGAACGCACAATCCTTCCTCAATCATCTTGTCATATTTTTTCTCCACGCCGGCCGTCATATCGCTGTGGATCACGCCTGGCCTGATTTCGTAAACAGGAATATTAAATTCTCCCAGCCTCACGGCAAACAACTGGGTGGCCATACTGAGGCCGGCTTTCGAGATACAGTACTCTCCGCGGTTTACCGATGCCCATGCAGCGGAAACGGAAGTTATGTTGATGATGCATCCCGTAAATGCATCATCCTGCTGCTTTTGCTCAATCATCCAGTTTGCAGCATCCTGCATAATAAAATAAGTTCCTTTTAGATTGGTGGAAAGCACATCATCAAAACTTTCTTCCGTTGCTTCCAGAATATCCCGCCGTTCTTTCGGGCCTTTACCGGCGTTGTTGACCAGTACATCCAATCGGTTGTAATGCGCCTTTACCTGCTGAAGGATATGTTGTCTTGCGGTGCGCAACGATATATCACCCTGACAATAAATCACCGCACTGCCCAGCTCCTTTAATTTTTTTATTGCCGCTCCGGCTTCCTGCTCAGCGCGCACACCGTTAACGGCCAGGTCAAAACCATTTTGCGCCAGTTGCATGGCAATCCCAAAACCGATGCCGCGACTGCCGCCTGTAATTAACGCTACTTTTTTCATCGGCTATGATTATTGAATTTCCGGAATATCCACCCAGCATTTCTTGGACCAGCTTTCCAGCCCTTTTTCCGCCAGCTGAACTCCTTTCACTCCTTCGAGCAGGTCCCATGGAAAAGGATCCTCCTTTACCACATGCTTTAAAAATAATTCCCACTGCACCTTAAATGCATTCTCATAATTTTCCTGGTCCGGCAGTTTCGCCCATCCCTCAAAGAAATTGATGGGTTGCGGCATATCCGGATTCCAGACCGGCTTGGGCGTGTTCCCATAATGCTGAATATAACATTCACGAAGTCCGGCCACGGCAGATCCTTTGGTGCCATCCACCTGGAGGGTAAGCAGATCGTCCCGCCTTACCCTGACGGTCCAGGAGGAATTAAATTGGGCAATGATGCCATTCTCCAGCTCGAAGGTCGCGTAAGCCGCATCATCCGCCGTACAGCGGTATGCTTTGCCCGATTCATCAAATCGCTTTGGAATGTGGGTGGCGCCGAGACAGGAAACGGATATTACTTTACCAAATAAATTATCGAGCACGTAACGCCAGTGACAAAGCATATCCACGATAATTCCCCCATCATCTTCTTTCCTGTAATTCCAGGATGGCCTTTGCGCCGGGATAGAATCACCCTCAAATACCCAATAGCCAAATTCTCCACGGACTGAAAGTATCCTGCCGAAAAAATCCTGCTGCATAAGCCGTTTTAATTTTATCAGGCCCGGAAGCCAGAGCTTATCCTGCACAACCCCGTTTTTTACTCCGCTGCTTTTACACAAATGGTATAACTCCAGCGCCTGGTTGGTATCCACGGAAATGGGTTTTTCACAATAGATGTGCTTGCCGGCTTTTACCGCTTTCCGTACGGCATCCGCACGCCTGCCGGTGGTCTGGGCATCGAAATAAATGACGTTATGGGAGTCGGCCAAAACAGCGTCCAGATCAGTGCTCCACTTTTTTATGCCCGACTGGGAACACAATGTCTGTAGTTTATATTCATCACGGCCAACCAGTACGGGGTCGGGCATGATCGTTTCGCCCGGATTTATTTTCACTCCGCCCTGTTTTATTATTTCGGCAATGGATCGCATCAGGTGCTGGTGGGTACCCATGCGACCGGTAACGCCGTTCATGATAATCCCGATTTTATGCTCTTTCATAGTCAAGTTATTCATGCATGCCCGTAATAGGTGTTAATAATTTTTGTCAGAAAGCCGGTTTGGTTCTCTTTCCAATAACTGTTTGAAAAAATTTCAACCTCATTGAATCCTTCAAATCCAGCAGCCTCCACCCACGATCGGATTTCTTTTAACGGAATACATCCTTCACCCATCAGTCCCCTGTCTAACAGGAAATCTGTCGTAGGTGTTTTCCAGTCGCAGATATGAAATGCCATCAGATTCCCGTTTTCCCCGCATCGTTTTATTTCTCTTTCCAAAAAAGGATCCCACCACACATGATACACATCCACGGCAATCCCCACAAATGGCGAATTCAACGCTTCCGCCATATCATTGGCCTGAGCGAGCGTATTGATTGCCGAACGGGTATCCGCATACATGGGGTGCAAAGGTTCTATCGTCAGTTTCACACCAGCCGCTGATGCATCCGGGATTAAGGTTGCTATTCCATCCCGGATTTGCTTTCTGGATTCTTCAAGGGCTTGAGACGGATCGGCACCGCATACCAGCACCAGCATGGAGGTTCCAAGTTCCGCAGCCTCCTCAATGGCTCTCCGGTTTTCATCTATGGCTGATTTTCTCTTACCAATATCATGATGAGGTAAAAATCCTCCCCGGCAAAGGGATACAATGGTTAAATCCTGCTCTCGCAACATTTTTCCTGTTTGTTTAATATTTCTTCCTTCCAGTGCATCCCGCCAAACCGTTATACCCTTAACGCCGGCCGCGGAAAAGTTTTTTGCAGCCTCCTCTATTTTCCATGGTCTGGTTGTAATTGTGTGAATACACAAGCGCGAAAGATCTGTATGTTCTTTTGAATTCATTGAATGTTGAAAAAAGTATAATACGGTTCACTATTCATCACCCGTTGAAGATAAAGACCGGCTTCGCGGATATGATAATCGCCCCACATACTGGATTCACCGTAAGGAATTTTACTTCCTTGCGGAATATAGTCCCATCCATTGGGACGGTGATAAATAGTATGTAATAATAATCCCTGGTGCTTTGGATCCTGGTTAAGATATGGTTCATCAAAAATTGTGTTTAAAACCGTTAATCCCGCCTGCCAGTAGCGATGGGCCCCTTCGGTTTCCTGTTTTTGCTCCAGATATTTTCCAAGCCTTAGCAATCCTTGTGCAGCAATAGCCGCAGCAGAACTATCAACAGGTTCGAATGCATTAAACGGATCTGCAGGCTTATTCAGATAGTCACCCAGCTTATCCAGGTTTGGCGCGCCGGTATCCCAATAAGGAACCCCGTCTAACGGAGAATTGTTTATGTAAAAATCACAGGTGGCCCTTGCGGCCTTTAATAATAAAGAAAGAATGTTTTTCTTTCCGGAAAATGGCACAAGCGCCGTTTCGCTGATTGTATCGAACCATTCGAGCTGTTCGGCAAAACCACACATGGCCCAGGCCAAACCCCTCGTCCAGGTACTGAATCCTGAATAACCCTGCTGGCTGTTGGGGCATCGGTAATTCCCGTCATTTACATTAAAGATACTTTCATGCGCCGTTCTTCCCCATACATCATACACATCGCAGCCCCCGCCATAGAAAACGGAATATTGAGCCGTTGCCTGAAGATGCTGAACGGCGCGCTGCAATAGGCTGATGCGGGCATCGCCTTCCGTTTGCAGTATGTGACCCAGACTGTGACTGAGCACAAGAGAGCGGATTGACCTGATCGTGTCCACAAAAAGAGAATGCGGTCCGTTGAAGGAATGAATAAATCCGCCGTTTTTAATTTCTGTCCACCGGCTTGCCTGAACTGCGCCTGAAATTTTCAGCGCCAATACATAGTAATTCTTTTCCCATTCATTGAAATCCATCCTGCCTTCGTGCATCAGGCGAAGCAAATTGCCAAATGTACTGACATTATTAAACCCATGATCATGTACGCCGGTATGGCTCAGATGCGGAACCATTAATTCAACCGTTTTCCTTCGACCCAATTCCAGGAAGGACCGGTCACCGGTGGCGTCGTATTGTAAAACAGCGGACCCAAATTGAAAACCCTGTGTCCATTCGGTCCAGCCCCGGGATGTATACAGTCCTTTTATGGTAAAAACGGGAGCGCCCCCGGACACATCATAATCCTTTTCGATCAGCCTGATCTTCTCTGCAGAAACTGACCAGAATTTCCGGAGCCTGGCATTGAAATCAGCGGGTGTTAAATCCGGATATATTCTAATCATTAATTTGCAAATTTTACCATAATCCAGCCGCTCCGTTCAGTCATGCCATTCCCATCTGCAATTAAAAGTAATTCAATACCCGTAAATAATTAATTAATAAAGCAATTGTATGCAAATTCAGGATGCTTACCCGGAATCACAGGTTTCCTTTTTTCAATTCCTTCACGGCAAAATCACAGCCTCTGGCTGTTAATGCCATATAGGTAAGTGATGGTTCCAGGCAGGAAGACGACGCCATACAGGAACCATCGGTTATAAAAACATTCTTTACATCGTGCATCTGGTTATGTTCATTCAGCACGGAAGTTTTCGGATCACGGCCCATTCTGGCGATGCCCATATCGTGCACACTAAAGATCCTTTGCCCCTCCTGTTCGGCGCTATCCCAGGTGGAAATGTTTTTTGCTCCGACCTGGTCAAGCATTTCGGCAGCCGTATTCCGCATATCCAACCGCATTTTTTTTTCATTATCCTTCAGCTCACAATCAATGGCCAGAAGCGGTAAACCCCATTTATCTTTTTTCCCCGGATCCAGGGTCACTTTG
Source organism: Chitinophagaceae bacterium (assembly GCA_041691395.1). Classification (GTDB taxonomy): domain Bacteria; phylum Bacteroidota; class Bacteroidia; order Chitinophagales; family Chitinophagaceae; genus Puia. The sequence continues at coordinate 40,596 of JBEPUT010000021.1, read as the reverse complement.
TTTTCAAAGTAGGGAAGCGTTTCGCCCATGGCGGATAAATCAAAGGACCAGGAACCCGGCTCTGATAATGCTTCTTTCAGACCGGCGCCAATTGGTACACCGTCTATATGGCGGATCGGGCCACTGCGTCCTGCACCGCCTCCATAAGAGAAGCCGCGGATAAAATCCGGATGCCTGGTATTTTCACTAATATTTCTGAATTGCGGGATATACGCAACGGTGGGCCTTCTGCCATAATAATAGCGATCCTCATAGCCCTCCATATGGCCACGCGCACCCACGCCCAGATGATGATCCATTAAATGGTGTCCGAGTTGACCGCTGCTGTTGCCAAAACCCTCCGGAAAAACATCGGAAACGGAATTCAATAAAATAAAGGCCGTATTGATGGTCGATGCATTCAGAAATACGATCCGGGCATAATACTCTTCTGTTTTCATGGTTTCAGCATCAAGAATCCTTACACCCGTCGCTTTTTTTCTGTCCTTGTCATACAACACATCCGTGACGATGGAGAAAGGGCGAATGGTCAGGTTGCCTGTTTTCATTGCTGCAGGCAAGGTGGCGGAATTGCTGCTGAAGTAACCGGAAAACGGGCAACCCTGTTCACATCTGTTCCTGAACTGACAGGGCCCCCTTTCTTCGAGTTTCCTGGTGTGGTTAGCCGTTCTACCCACAATCAACCTTCTTTCATCTTTATAAATGGCTTTTATTCTTTTGGCTATTTCCTTCTCCATGCAATTCAGTTCCATGGCAGGAAGAAATTGACTATCCGGAAGCTGTGGTAAGTTCTCTACTGAACCGCTGATGCCCACAAAGGGCTCCACGTATGCATACCAGGGCAGGAGATCTTTATAGCGGATGGGCCAGTCGATACCAACACCTTCTTTCGCATTTGCTTCAAAAATAAGATCACTCCAGCGATAACACTGCCTGCCCCAGATCAAGGATCTCCCACCAACCTGATAGCCCCGCATCCATAGCCAGGGCTTTACGGGGACGTAAGGATGCTCCAGATCATTTACAAAGAAATGCTTCGACACTTCATTAAAAGCATAAATCTTCGACTGAACGGGATAGTTCTCCCGGTCTTCCCGGGTAATTGCTCCACGGTGTTTCAACTCCCACGGATCTTTTGTGGAATCTGTATAGTCTTTGATATGCTCTACATTCCTCCCCCTTTCAAGAACCAGTGTTCTAAGCCCTTTCTGACACAATTCCTTTGCTGCCCACCCGCCACTGATGCCGGAACCGACGACAATAACATCATAGGTATTTTGCTTTACTGCTTTATTGTTGATGTGTAAACTATCGCCAGGCATATCGTGATCTGTTTTTCAAATAATGTTTCGCCGACCTTATGATTCCGCAAAATATTTCCCCGTTATTTTTCAGTATCCAGGATTCTGCGTCAGATTTTTATTTACATCGCGTTCGTTTTGCGGTATGGGAAAAATCACATGGTTCTGGTCCGCGTTAAATCCCTGTGCTGCTTTGATCTGAAGGAATTTGTTCAGCCGGATCAGGTCCCATCGCCTATGTCCTTCCAGGCATAATTCCCAAAGACGCTCATTGACCAATGCATTGACGAAATCTGACGCAGCCGGGGTATTGGCGAAATCAAGCAATTTACTTCCAAGTCCGGCACGGGTCCGGACCGCGTTTATCCCGGTAAATTTATTGACATCGGCAGGATTTATATTATTCATGGCCTCCGATTGCATCAGTAAAATATCCGCATAGCGAATGACGATGAAATTGGTCCGTCCAAATCCTCCGGGAGCTACGCCCGGATCATGATATTTTGAAATATAGGTAACACCATCTACCACCGTACCTGCATTTACCGCCTTTCTTGTATCCAATGCATCAAATGAATTATAAAATGCCGCCAGGGGAAGGAACGAGGCATAACCTCCAAAGCTCTCTGGGTCAAACATCAGGTTGGTGATGTTGTTATTATTGGGCGGATCTCCGAATTCGATGGAAAAAATACATTCCGGTCCGTTTTTCTTCGAGACATCAAAAATATCCGCGTAATTCGGAACTAAAGTCAGTACGTCGAAATGAGCCGCTGAATACTGAATGATTTTATTACATTCATCCAGCGCGGACTGGTTATCCGTTGAAGCAGCAAAACCCGTGCTGTTCCTTTGCAGGTATGCTCTGGCCAGCATGCCGGAAGCAGCTTCTGAAGAAACCCGTCCGATCTCATTACCAGGGATCTGATCGGCATGGAGGCAGTTGGCCTCTGCAAATTGAAGATCGCTGATCACTTGGTTATAAATGGAATCAGAGGATGCACGCGATGGAAAAAGATCCTGATCGCCTCCATTGTGAAGTACCAGCGGCACATCTCCATAAGATCTGACCAGATCAAAATAGGCCATACCCCTGAGAAAATGCGCATTGCCCAGGATATTGTTCTTTTTAACATCGTCCATACCAATGGCCGGCACATACGTGATCACGTCATTGGCATTTTTGATCAGAATGTAAATATTCGACCACCACGCATACAGCTGTCCGTTAGTAGGGGTATATGTCGCAGTGTAGAGTTGCACCCGGTCGGAAGAAGCATTATTCGGTTTAAAAATATCGGCGGAAAGATCAGCAATCAGGTAAATGGTCCTTTGATAATAAGTCTGATACTGCAGTTGGGAGAAAACACCGTTTAATGCCGCTTCCGCATCCGATTCTGTTTTATAGAAATTACTGGGGGCTAAACTGCTATGCAATTTTTCCGACAGCATCTTTTTACAGGAAGTAAATGAGGTCAACGAAAGAATGCCCATGAGTGTAATGATATATTTTTTCATCTTATTAAAGTTTATGCAGGACATATTAATGAGTTAAAAACCGAACTTTACGCCCAACAGAAAAGTCCTGTAATTCGGAAAGGCATTGTAATCCGTACCCAGACTGAGCGCGTCAGTAGCATCTGTAAACGAATTCACCTCAGGATCATAACCGGAGTATTTCGTAAACGTCAGCAGGTTTTGGGCCGTAACGTAAATATTAGCCGACTTAAATACGGCGGTTAATTTCGGCAACGGGAGGTTATAAGATAGGGTAACGGTCTTGAGCCTCAGGAAACTTCCGTTCTCCAGCACATCGCTCGTAAAGCCGGTCGCATTCCGAAGGATGCTGCTGACCCTGGGCAAAGTGTTGCTTGTTCCCGGACCATGCCAGCTTCCCGTTCCCACATAAGCCAGCTTATTGAAGTCGGGCGTTCCGTTCTGGATTTCATACAAATTTTCATTCAGGATTTTATTCCCGTAAACACCCTGGAAAAATACATTTAGATTAAAGCGGCCCACAGTAATGTTATTGATGACGCCGTAAATAAACTTGGGAAGGGCCTGCCCTAGTATGGTTCGGTCGTCTCCGCTCAGTGAACTGTCATTACTCAGATCTTTATAAATCGGGTCGCCCGGATTTACTGCCTGTTTTGTGCCACTCTTGATAATATCTGCCTGTGATTGCCAGATCCCGTCAAACACATACCCGTAAAATGACCCGATCGGTTTTCCAGGTTCCAGAATGGCGGAAGAAGGTGCTCCGCCGTTAAATACGGATCCGCTGAGCTGCCCAACATAGATCTGTTTATTGCTGCCGAGGTTCAAGACCTTATTGACATTGGTTGAAAAATTGAACGTGGTAGTCCATTTCACTTTCTTTTGATCAATGTTCAGGGACGTGGCTGAAAATTCAAACCCCTTGTTCGATACCGCTCCGGCATTCTGAAGGATGCTGCTGTATCCGGAGGTGATGGGGATATTCACCAGCAAAAGCAGGTTGGAGGTTTTTTTATAATAAAAATCCGTTGTGATATACAACCGGTTATTCCACAGACCCAGGTCCAGACCCAGATCGGATGAAGCGGTAGATTCCCATTTCAAATCAGGATTTGCGATATTGGCAGCTGAAACCCCAACGACCAGAGAGGGCGTAACCCCCAGCGAATATTGATTGGAAACAAACTGACTCAGCGAATTGTAAGAACCAATTTCCTGGTTACCGGTAATGCCATAACTCATCCGCAATTTCAGGTCACTGACGGCATGTATATTTTTAACGAAATTTTCCTGTGACAGATGCCAGGCAAATGCTCCGGAGGGAAAATACCCCCACTTATCATTGGCTCCAAAACGGGAAGATCCATCTGCGCGCATGGTAAAGGTGAACAGGTATTTATCCATCAACCGGTAATTGGCTCTGCCGAAATAAGAAACCAGTGCATTTTCGCCGTAATAGGAAGAGGGAGCAGAGGGAATACCTATACCGAAATTATATGGCCCCAGGTTATTGGTAGACAGATTGGTAATACCGGCAGTGAATGTTTTCGTGTACCAGTTTTGAAGCGTGAATCCGCCCGTGAGATTGATCGCATGGATCTTATTAAATACTCCATCATAGGTCAGCGTGTTTTCATTGAGCCAGTTGTAATTTCTGGCGGAAGACTGGGAAGCCCGGCCAATACCCGATGATGCAAATATATCGGTCGGCACAAAGGCTTCCTCACCGCTACTTACATAATTAGCCCCGAAGCTGGTTCTGAATTTTAACCCTTTCAGGATCTCATACTCCCCGAATGCATTTATAAATACATTTAAATTATAAAATCCGTCCTTGGCTTCGTTAATATAAGCCACGGGATTACCTATCGGTGCACCAACGCCCGCAGGTCCGTTCACATAAGTATACGCTCCTGTGCTGTCCCTGACTGGGAGCATGGGATTAAAGCGGACCGCATCCCATAATACACTGGGCTGATCAGCTCCCCCGGATGTGTTAACCGTTGTCATATTCTGATAACTATATCCTATCTGGGACGATACGCCTATTTTTAACCTGGAACCGACATTCTGATCAAGGTTAAACCGGACAATTCCCCGCTTATAATCAGATGCCGTGATGATGCCTTTCTGATCGAAAAAATTAAAACTCAGATAATGCTTGGAATCCGCATTACCTCCGTTAAAAGCAATGGAGTAGTTGGATATACTGGCTTTTCTGAATATGGCATCCTGCCAGTCAGTTCCTTTACCCAGTGAATTGATTTGCGACTGAGTAAAGGGAAGCGGATCAGACGTATTATTTAGATTATTGTTCTCCTCATGCACCGTGTTTGAGTAAACGCCATATTGCTGTGCATCCATCATCTTGTATTTCTTTCCAATTTGCTGCATGCCTGTATAAGCATCTATGGACACTTTTGGTGCATTGAGACTTCCTCTTTTGGTTGTGATCATGATGACGCCATTGGCCCCGCGACTCCCGTAAATGGCCGTTGCCGAAGCATCTTTCAAAACATCAATCGACAAAATATCACTGGGATTAAGATCTCCCCCGTTGCCGCCCGCATAGCCGTCCACGACAAATAGCGGACTACTGCTGGAATTAATGGAATTGGTTCCCCGTATCCTTACTGAAAAAACCGCACCCGGCTGGGATTGGTTTTGAGTAATCTGCACACCACTCACCCGACCTTCCAGCAACTGTTCTGTTCCAATGACAGGTGTTTTTTCCTGCTCGTTCATAGCGACGGATGCTACAGAGCCGGTTATATCCTTTTTTCTTGAAGTTCCGTATCCAATAACTACAAAATCCGATAAAGCGGCATTAACCGGTTTTAACCTGATAAGCAATTCAACACCCGCTTTCGCAACCTGCTCCTGGGTTTCCATTCCTACATAAGAAAATATCAGGGTAATCTTTTTATCAGCTTGAACTTCCATGGAAAAATAACCATCCGCTCCGGTTACAATAAATTGTTTGGCCCCCCTTAACTGTACCGTAGCTCCTGCCAGTGGCTCTCCTTTTTCATTAACCACCCTGCCCTTGACGTCAACAGGAGGTAAAGGATTTTCAACAGGCTGAATCGATTCTGAAGGGGAAGACTTCTTCTTTATAACAATGGTTTTCCCCTTCAGGCTGTAATTAAAAGGCAGGTTTTTCAGGCATTTATCCAGCACTTCTGAAATGCTGGCATCCTTTACCCTAATGGTAACCCGGCCAAAACTTTCAAACAACGTTTCGCTGTATACGATGGAAATACCCGTTTGACGGGACACTTCCTTGAATACTTTTTGAACCGGAACGTCTTTTAATGAAAAGCTGATGGTTTGCGCATCCGAGCGGGCGGCCACCTGAAGGCAGGTGCTGATTAAGATGATAGCGGTTATCCTCATGATCCGCAGGGTTTTGGTATATCCCGCACCTCGTGGGATACAAAGAACTCCCGGGGTGAAACCGGGGCTGAGCAATCTAAAATACATAACTTTGCAATGTTTGGGTTAATGAATAAGCAGTTCGAACGATTGTATTAAAAAGTTAACTCAACGTCCGGCCGGAGGTGGTCTCAACACTTCCGGCTTTTTTTAGGTTAACCAGAATCCGAATTCATGAAATTTTCACTGTCCGGCTAAAGTTCCACATGGAGCTTCTTCCCTTCCATCCGGAAAACAACACCGGTTTCTTCAAACATCTTCAGCACATTGGACATGGGTAAATTTCTACTGATGCGGCCGCCAAACGTGAATGCGTTCGGCTTACCATCAAAAATCACGTCTACATCATACCAGCGGCTGATCTGGCGCATGATGGTAGTAAGATCCATATTATCGAAATCAAAAAAGCCCGCTTTCCAGGCGACTACTTTCTCAAGGTCTGGCATCGTAATGTGATAGCCTTTCGCCATAAGAGCGGCCTGCTGACCAGGCATCATCCGTACGAAATTGTTCAGTTTGGTCAGCTTTACTGAACCTTCCAACAGAGTTGTTTTAACTGCGCCCTCTTCCGGATAGGCATTGACATTAAAATGCGTACCCAGCACTTCTATTTCTTCTCCATCGAACATCGCAACTTTAAAAGGTATTCTTTCACCCGTACGGGCTGAAAGAGAAGGGGCTACCTCAAAATAGGCCTCCCCGCTCATCTCTACTTTTCTTTGCCTTCCAGTAAAACTGGTCGGATACCGGATAGCAGAGGCCGAATTTAACCAGACCCTGGTGCCATCCGGTAAGGTCAGTTCATACTGGCCGCCCCTGGGCGTACTCATCGTATTATATAGTTCTTCATCGGAGTGTCTATCCATTTTGCTATAAGCCAGTTGGCCATCAGCAAGTTTTGCCACTTTAACGTTACCCTGTACGGCCAGGACACCATTCACCGCGCTGTCCAAAAAAATCTTCACACCATTCGACAGCGTGAGTATGGCTTTATTACTCCCGGGTTCCGGATCCCTTTTTATTTGTTCCGGAGGTCTGTCTATATAGACAATCTGCTTTTGATGCCCTCTGAAAAAAAAGAAATAAACACCCGCTGTCAAACAAATGCCAGCCAAAACCGCTGCTACCCGGATCAGTCTGAAAGACGGTCTCATTTTACGTATGGGCGCCACCTGATTCAGCCGTGTCTGACGAAATTCCACGAGCATTTCTTCACTCCATTTCGGGTTAACCCGGTACTGCTCAGCTAAATCTGTTGTGCTGCTGTTCAGCAATGCATACCATTGCTCCAATTCATGGCGTTCTGCGTTAGTTAAACGCTTGTCTTCCTGTTTATTCAGCAAATAAAGCAAACGCTGTTTATCCATAAATAAAAACGGTTTGGGGTTTTGCATCATCCTAAAGTTACCCTGTTGATATAAGTACCTTAAAAAACGCTATTCCGTTATCCCGTATCATTCTTTTTTTATTTTTCTTTATGACCCGCAGAAAAGAGATAAAACCCGACAGGTTGTATATTAATTTTTGGTAGATTTGATCATTAATATTTCCGATCATAAACCTGCAATGCAATAGCGACCCCTCACTCATCAGCCTGTGGCAACAGGGTGCTGAAGTTGCATTTGATGTATTATACGAAAGATATGTCATGCAACTGCTGAGCCTGATCGCAGGGAAAACCGACTCTACAGAAACGGCCAAAGAACTTACTCAGGATATTTTTCTCGCTATTTACCAGCAGAAAACGGAGCTGCACCTTATCGAAGATTTTAAAGCCTATCTGTTCGCACTGGCAAAAAATAAAATATTTAATTATTATCGTCATGAATTGGTAAAACAGAAATACCATACACGGGTATTGATGCAGGATCATAGAATGCTTACACCTGAAGGAAATGAAATACTGGAAAACAAAGAGCAGTTGCAGCTAATTAATAATCAGATCGAGAAACTGCCCCCCAGATGCAGGGAAGTATTTAAACTCAGCCGTCAGGAAAATTTAACTTATAAAAGCATTGCAAAACGCCTTAATATTTCCGAGAATACGGTAGATCAACACATCCGGAAAGCGCTTGGCATCCTTCGCTCAGCGCTGGAAAACTACCACAGATATCAAAATGGCGAACTGATTACACTGCGCAGAAAGAGACCCCGGTCAATGGAGAAATTTCAGCAAAACCCATAGACAAGTAATCAGTTCATATAGTGGGCTGTCAGCGTAGAATTTAATCCCGGTCCTATCAACAACATGGCGTATTCAAAACCCTTTATTGACCGGACAATATAAGGTTGACGGATTCCATTAACTGTAATCTCATCTATTCTTTTCCCGTTATACTGATAAGGAATCATGCAGGTAAGGCTGCTGCTGTCTTTTAAGGAAGAATGTATGTTAAAAGTTAAGACGCCTTTTGTCCATTGAATATTTTCAAATCCCGCGTTCTCTTTTACTTTCAGATAATCAAGCAACCTTTGTTCCGTCCAGACGGGGATCTTTTTATCATTGGCGTAATCCAGCATTTTCATGAGGGGAATCTTTGAAAAAAAATATTCTGCGTTGTGCGCCTTAACACAAATAAAGGAATACACTTCCTGGTTCATGCTCCTGTCCATCAGTCCCTGGAAACAATGCAGGTATCCATCCTGATCTTTATTTTCCATGTATTGCTGGTCGTATACATTATTCAGCTGCTGGTACAGGTTGATCGTGCGCCCCTGCCCATCGGCAAATTTCATTACCAGTCCGCTTCCGGTATAGTTGCCCTGGCCGGTGCCCATGGCTCCAAGGAAATGACCCTGATTGGAAAAATTATCGTAATGGGCATAATTGCAATCCAGTCGCACACCGTTTTGTTGCTCTATATCTGCCTGCGCCGCAAAGTTTAAGGAACCGTCCGCATTTTTTCCGCACCAGACGAACCAATGATTGACCACCGTATTCATCGACGGAATATGATACCGGCTGTTCAGCCTGGCCAGCAACGCTTTGTATACACTATCCATGGTTTTCCAGTCGGGATTTACGGCCTGTCTGGTATCATCGGGATGTCCAGATATTTCAAAACCTTTTTCCCGCCACGAGCTTATCCATTTCTCCGAAATCAAATCTGTTTCCTTAACATACAGGGTCATTTTCGCAGCTTTGGAATCAACGTCTGCAAACTGGGGTTGAAACTCCGCCTCTTTCGAATCCTCCCCGTCGTTATTGAGCGTTACCAAACACTTCAGGGTATCCGGGAAATACCAGAACCTGGGAAGCGGCTTACGGAACCTGGTCATTCTTTCGATGCCGTGGCTCAACAGGCGCATCTGTTCGTCCGCCTGGTTCAGCCTGTTTTTGGATGTATCCACCCAGCCATCCGTAAACATATCCATGGCCCGAATACCGGTAATTCCATCCTTCTCCTGTGCCGCAAAACGATCATTTCCCTGTCGTGTGTATACTATGCTTTTGGGCAGGTTATACAGAAAGGCCATGGCATGACCCGTACCGAAATCATTTTCGACCACTGCCGGATATGCCGTTGCTGAAATGGCGTTATTAAATAAGCCGGCAATTTTTTTTGCCCCGTTTAACACATACGCATCTGCAGAACCGTGAATCTGCAGGGTTTGGTCAGAAATTCCCCGGCCGGTTTCAGTTCCCGTATCTATCGATAGGTAAGCATCTTCCAGGGTGGCTCCGGCATCCCGGATGCCGAAAATATCTTTCATTTTTTTATCCGGTTTGAATGCAATCAAATTTCCCCCGTTCCGCACGTAAGCGGCAAACAGATCCCGCTGCGCATCGGTCAATACATTTTCCGTTAGTAGGATCAGATCAAACTGCTGTACATAAAGCAGGGAAATTTTTGGATCCGTAAGGGAGTCCATCTCATATTCAGCAAAACCTTCGGTTTGTAAGATTTCAGCGGCGAAGGATCCAAAATTGCTGTCTTCCGCAATCACCAGGATGGGATGGTGGGAATGGGGAGCGGCCTGCAGGGTAGAAAATAAAAAAAAACAGGCAGCAAACCAGGCAGCTTTTAAATAATTATGTACACAATACATGGTTTGTTTATTTAGAAACAGGATCCCGCCCTGTTGCCGGAAAATTTAAAGAACTGTTTCTATTCACAGCCATTTATTTTCCGACCAGCGTAAAAACGCAGTTGGCCGGAATCGATTTTGAAAAACGGCCGCGGGCAACCGCCACATCCGGCCCTTGTGAAAAATTATGCTGTTCATCGGTAAAATAATATTTCAGGGAAGAAAAAGCAGAAAGGCTTTTTAGCATCCCATCCAGCGTCTGCGCCTGTTTGCTGTTGTTCTTTCCGGTTATCACCATGGTTCCGTCTGAAGGATTGTAAAATGCCGAGACGACCATATTGGGAAGTTTGGTGGAAATATCAATCCTTTTGAAGCCCGGTTTCACAAATTTATACAACTGTTTGAATACATAATAATGGGGCCTCACGGTATACACATCCGGATGCAAAGTGTCGTTGACCGCAAAAATCCCCCACATGCTCCATGTTAAATACCGGTTTGGATGGTGATACCGGCTGTCGTAACCTTCCCAGATCTGAACGCCGGTTACCCCGACATTCAGGTGCTGCAGCACATATTGATAAGCGGGGCCCGCATAGCCATTGAACCCATAGTCAGGGTTGTACGATCCGCCATCGCATCCGTGACAGACGGTATTTACTTCCGTCATAATCACTTCCCTGTCGGGATAAGCCGAATGTTTAACGGAATCCATCAGTCCCCGGCTTGTTGATGTTGCATCTCCATATTCATGACCACCGATGCGAAGGAGTTTGGACATGGTGAGCGGGTTGGTCAGGATCGCATGAACGCTGGCTGGCCATCCACCACAATCGTCCGGTCCGATCAGGGTAACGTCTGTGATCTGGTCATTGATCAGGTGCGAAGCGATGTTGCTGAAAACAGTGCCGAGTTCGGCGGGTGTTGTCAATACTCCTTCATCTCCGCCGCAGGAGGTTTCGTTTATCGGGGAGAGCATGCTGAAATGGATGGCCGGGGTACGGCGTTTTATGCCGTAATAAACCATGGAGGCCATCGTTTCCGCATATTCCGCCTCCATTCCCGGGATCATTTTCGTTCCGCCCATCCAGGCCGGCGTTGCACCATCGGGACTCAGTGTAATATCTGTGATTCCCAGGCCGTTTAAATATTCTACGGTGTTCCAGACACAGGTAAACCGGGGGGCGCTGTAAATAGAATCATAGTAAGCCCAGTTATAGGAATTGGGATCGGCGTTGTCATTCACCGATTCCCAGTCACAATCATCATACATGAGCCGGAAGCTGGTACATCCAAGGCCCATAACGAGGCTGTCGATTACTTTTTTTACCGCCTCCGGATTCACGTTCCAGGATTGGGGATTGATATTTACACCGAGGCCGTGTATGGTCTGGTATTGCTTTGCCCCATTGACAACCGTATTTTGAGCGGACGCTGTCTGCATGCATACTAACAGGACCATGCAAAACGCCAATAAAATTTGCTTCATCTGAATTCTTTTTATTAAACCATGATGGGAAAATTTTTCCGGAGGGTATGGAAGATGGCTCAAGTAAATTTACCCGGGAATGAATCGATTCATTTACCCAATATTGACCAATGTCTACCTTATTTGGTATTCCGCAGTTCTGCAGATCTGCATGTTCGTGACGGCGGTCATTGATTTGTTCCTGTTCAGCCTTTTAGCCAGCGATCAAACCAATTAAAAGCATCTGCCTGCATCTTAGCGTCAAATTTATGCGGACCCGGAAAAAAAGAACCTTGATAATGTTCCGGGGCGCCGGCTTTTGTGTACACTTCGTTTAATATCGCGTCTGCCCGCTTCATCTCTGTTAGCGTAAATAATTCATCCTCAATGTTGTTCAGTACCAGGGTTGGGAGCGGCGCACGCAATCCCAATATTTCGGGCAGGTCCAGTTCATTGGGCAGCAGGGGAACAAAGGTCATCCAGGTATGAATAAAAGATTTATGGAGAAGAAAATCTTTCCAGGTAGTCATGAACCCCACGCAAACCGCACACCTGATCCTCGGATCCAGGCCGCCCGAAAAAATTGTTCGCATGCCGCCACCCGACAGGCCTCCGCATCCAATGCGGTCTGCATCTACATCTTCCCTGTTGCACAAAACATCCAGCGCCTTTTTGTCTTCCGCAATGAATACACCCGGCCAGGTGGTACCCGCGCTGAATAATGATTTGGCCATAATGTGTTCATGGTCAGCGGCCCATTCATTGTACGCCTCGATATGGGCCGGATTTTCAGGATCATCATCGTTTAATCCGTGCCGCATTGGTTCCGGCAAATCCTGCATCATTACCCTTCTGCTCGCGAAAGGAAATGCATCCGGCACCAGCACCACATAACCTCGTTTGGCTATTTCATTGGCCCACGCAAGGCCTTCGTAATACGTCTTTTGATGTTCTACAATCAGCGGATGCTGATCGTCCGACACTTTGGTAATTTTTCTCGTACCAAAATATTTGTTTCCGCCATGATCGTGAAAAGCCAGGATAGCCGGCAATTTTCCTTTCGCATGAAGGGGTTTCAATAAGATGGCTTCTGTCGGTCTCCCGTAAGGCAATTGCCAGTTCAGTTCTTCAATATGCAGGCCATCATAAGCATATTTCTTTACGACATGCACCTGGGGTGTTTTCCCGATATCCGGAATGGCCAGGCGTGCCGTCAAACGCCTTTTTGCAGCCACTCTCCATGTTTCCAGACTTGCCCATTCTTTCCTCCTGAAAGAAAAGGCAGGTAATTTATTTTCGTTGAAAGTATTGGCCCAATGGCCATAGGATCCAATAATACTCAGGGTAACATCATTTAGATTTCTATGCTTATCTGCAGACAGTGCGCGAGAACCGGTTAAGTCAACTGCCGGCTGTTTATTTTCATCCGTTCGCCGGGCAAACCCTTTCAGCAGTCCCCGGTTGGTTAAACCAAGCCAGGTGAGACTGCTTAATTTTAAAAAACGTCTGCGTTTATTTTCCATATCTGCTGAAATTTCAGAAATGACAGGTCGCGTTCCATTGGCTTGATGAAAATAACAAAATTAAAGCCGTTTACAGCAGGGAATTGAAATCGGGGGAGGGCAACCTTATGCATCAGGGCATAAAAAAAGCCCCGTCTGAAAAGACGAGGCTTCAATGAATATGGCAGCTACCTACTCTCCCACATTTTGGTGCAGTACCATCGGCCATAAGGGGCTTAACTTCTCTGTTCGGTATGGGAAGAGGTGAACACCCTTGGAAAAACCACCATAAGAAATTAAAAAGTAATTTCTTACTTTAATAAATTAACATATTGGAAGTTGTAATACGAATACCATTTGAATTTTTATTTACTGCTCGGCCGAAGCATTGCAGAAAAATAAAAAAAATTAAAGCATACGGGCAATTAGTACTACTCGGCTTTACTGTTACCAGTTTTATACCTATAGCCTATCAACGTCATAGTCTCTGACGACCCTTAAAAGAAAACTCATCTTGTGGTAGGTTTCACGCTTAGATGCTTTCAGCGTTTATCCTGTCCGTACATAGCTACTCTGCACTGCACCTGGCGGCACAACAGATACACCAGCGGTACGTACGACCCGGTCCTCTCGTACTAAGGTCATGTCCACTCAATTTTCTAACGCCCATCACAGATAGGGACCGAACTGTCTTGCGACGTTCTGAACCCAGTTCACGTGCCACTTTAATCGGCGAACAGCCGAACCCTTGGGACCTTCTCCAGCCCCAGGATGTGACGAACCGACATCGAGGTGCCAAACCTCCCCGTCGATATGAGCTCTTGGGGGAGATCAGCCTGTTATCCCCGGAGTACCTTTTATCCTTTGAGCGACGGCCCTTCCATACAGAACCGCCGGATCACTTTAGCCAGCTTTCGCTCCTGCTCGGCATGTATGCCTCACAGTCAAGCACCCTTATACTAATGCGCTCTTCGTACGATTACCAACCGTACTGAGGGTACCTTTGCAAGCCTCCGTTACACTTTAGGAGGCGACCACCCCAGTCAAACTACCCACCATGCACTGTTTCCCGTGAGGGATTAGATCCTAAATCAAAGAAGGTTGGTATTTCACCGACCGCTCCACCCCACCTAGCGGCAGGGCTTCGTAGCGTCCCAACTATTCTACACATCCGTAATTCAAAATCAATGCAAAGTTGTAGTGAAGGTTCACGGGGTCTTTCCGTCCCGTGACGGGTAACCGGCATCTTCACCGATACTACAATTTCACCGGGCTCGTGGAGGAGACAGTGTTCAACTCATTAGACCATTCGTGCAGGTCGGAACTTACCCGACAAGGAATTTCGCTACCTTAGGACCGTTATAGTTACGGCCGCCGTTTACTGGGGCTTCAGTCAGAAGCTTTGGCTTGCGCCGAACATCCTTCCTTAACCTTCCAGCACCGGGCAGGTATCAGGCTCTATACGTCATCTTACGATTTTGCAGGGCCCTGTGTTTTTGTTAAACAGTTGGTTGAACCATTTTGCTGAGGCCCACCTAAGTGGGCATGCTTTATCCCGAAGTTACAGCATCAATTTGCCTAGTTCCTTCTCCACGGCTCACCCGAGCGCCTTAGAATATTCTTCTCGTCCACCTGTGTCGGATTACGGTACTGGCTGCTTTAACCTAACCTTAGAGGTTTTTCTTGGCGGCTATTAACTCACTCAATCAGGCCGAAGCCCTCATATACTTTCGTACTTCGTCAACTCTTACGGATTTGCCTGTAAAAGCTATAACTACATACTTAAACGTGGAATTCCGTTTCCATCGTGTGAGGTTCACTTCCGCGTCGCCCCATCGAAATTAAAGCAGGTACTGGAATATTAACCAGTTTGCCATCATCTACCCCTTTCGGGTTTGACTAAGGACCAGACTAACCCTGATCCGATTAACGTTGATCAGGAAACCTTGGACTTACGGCGATAAAGTTTTTCACTTTATTTATCGTTACTTATACCTACATTTTCGTTTCTGAACGCTCCAGCATGCGTCGCCGCACACCTTCACTGCAGATCAGAATGCTCCCCTACCGATCATCCACGTAGTGGCGATCTTAGAACTTCGGTTCACAGTTTGATGCCCGATTATTTTCCGTGCCTGAACCCTCGACCAGTGAGCTGTTACGCACTCTTTAAATGAATGGCTGCTTCCAAGCCAACATCCTGGCTGTTATAGGATTCAAACTTCGTTTGATCAACTTAACTGTGTATTAGGGACCTTAGTTGCTAATCTGGGTTATTTCCCTCTCGGCCATGGACCTTAGCGCCCACAGCCTCACTGCCGCAGATATTTATTAGCATTCGGAGTTTGTCAGGGTTTGGTAGGC
>JBEPUT010000021.1:0-20000 GCA_041691395.1 Chitinophagaceae bacterium | reverse complement strand
TCCCTGCTCCCTTCAGGAGAAGCATCCAGAAACACCATCTTTCTGGATACTTTCAGGGAGACTTCCCTCAATTTCCTGATTTCCGGTTTCATAACAGGCGACTTGACCACAAGCACTTCGGGATGCGGTTTCTTTAGTTTTACCGAATCCACCAGGATCTGTTTCCGCGGAGAAATGACTATGGCAATGCTGTCTGGCTTTATTGTTTTAGCGGTTGCTGCCGAATCCTTTGTAGCCCTCGTGTCCTTTGAAAATCCTGTTCCCACGTAAGTATTATACATCACCGACGTATCATTGACCACGGCAGCCATAAGCCTGGAGAATCCGTCATCCCGTTTTACCCCCTGGTCCAACAACCGGCTGCTATCCACTTCTTTCAGGGCATGGATCACTTCTTTGGATTGCCAGTTATACAGTACCCACGAACTGTCTGATCCCTGCAACTGGAAGCCCCGGTCCTTCTTATTGACCCGAACAGGAAAAATCTGCTCCGGAATAGCTTCCCGGGGGAAACGGATACAGACCCGGTAACTGCTGTCCTGCAACTGGGGAATGATCAGATACCCGTGTTGCGTAGACGCCATCAGGTTATCCCCGATTCTGGCCGTAAAGGGTTGTTTATTTTCCGCGTCGATCAATATGAGGTACCCCGCCTGCTGCCCGCGGCAAACCGCGGCCGCACAGACCAGCATGAGTGTAAAGAAACCGTTCATCCCAAAGAGACGAAGCTTTTGCATTATTTTATAGTTCTTGCTTGTTCAGATAACTAGCTTTGCCCACTTAAAAAAGTATTCGAATGAAACGATTCATGCTGTTGTGCCCTTCCCTGTTCCTCCTCCTTGCTCTGGCTGCACAGGATGGTACTAAATTAAGCAATGACTCCTCGCTGGCTTTGTACCGCGCCTCTTTCCCGCACATCAACGACCTCGTCAATACTAAACTGGACGTGAAATTCGACTATTCCAAAAGTTATCTGTACGGAAAAGCCTGGATAACCCTCAAACCGCATTTCTACCCTACAGATTCGCTTTCCCTGGATGCCAAGGGCATGGATATTCACGAAGTCGCCCTGTTGAAAAGCAATTCCCGTTCCCCGTTAACCTATAACTATGATGGTTCAACGCTGAACATCCACCTGGATAGAACGTATCACCACAAAGAAAATTACACCGTTTACATAGATTATACCTCCAAACCCAATGAACTGAAGAACGGGGGCAGCGCAGCCATAACGGATAGCAAGGGCTTATATTTTATCAACCCGCTGGGGGAAGACAAAGATAAACCCACCCAGGTCTGGACCCAGGGAGAAACCGAATCCAATTCCGCTTGGTTCCCTACCATCGACAAACCCGACCAGAAAAGCACCGAAGAGATCACTATGACGGCTCCCGCTAAATACGTAACCCTCTCCAATGGCAGGCTGATGTCCCAGCACAAAAATACAAACGGCACCCGCACGGATACCTGGAGGATGGACCTGCCCAATGCCCCGTATCTTTTCTTTATGGGCGTTGGCGACTATGCCATCATTAAAGATTCTTATAAGGGTAAAGAGGTGAGCTATTATGTGGAGAAGGCTTATGCTCCGGTGGCGCGGAAGATATTCGGACTTACCCCTGAAATGATCGCTTTTTATTCACGGGTGCTGGGTGTGGAGTTCCCCTGGGTAAAGTACGCCCAGATGACCGCCCGCGATTATGTGAGCGGAGCGATGGAAAACACATCGGCCACTCTGCATACCGATGCCCTGCAACAGGATGCCCGTGAGCTCACGGACGGTAACAAATATGAAGAATACGTGGCCCATGAACTTTTTCACCAGTGGTTCGGCGACCTCGTCACCACCGAAAGCTGGAGCAACCTGACCGTGAATGAGTCCTTCGCCAATTTCAGCGAAACACTCTGGAACGAACACAAACATGGTAAAGATGCGGGCGATGAAACCAACTACCTCGATGTTCAGAAATACCTCGCGGACCCGTCAAATCCTTCCAAGGATCTGGTACGTTTCCATTACCGCGACCGGGAGGATATGTTCGACATGGTCACTTATTCCAAAGGGGGCCGCATCCTCAATATGCTGAGAAATTTTGTCGGTGACAGCGCCTTTTTCCGCTCCCTGAATCTGTACCTTATTACCCATAAGTACAAAAGTGCCGAGGCGCAGAACCTTCGTCTCGCCTTTGAAGAGGTCACCGGTCAGGATCTGAACTGGTACTGGAACCAGTGGTATTATGGCAGCGGACATCCCAAACTCGATATCCATTACGCCTATGATGATGTAAAAAAAAGGGCCATGGTAACCATCAGTCAGACCCAGGGCACAGGGAAAATTTTCAGGGTTCCTATGGCCATTGATGTTTATGAAGGAAAAACAAAACACCGGGATCAGGTTTGGCTCACTAAACCAGAGGATACTTTTTACTTCGCTTACCGCCAGCGGCCGGACCTGATCAATGTGGATGGCGACAAGATTGTCCTTTGCGAAAAAAAGGATGACAAGACCCTGGCGAACTTTATTTTTCAATACAGATATGCCGGATTATACATGGATCGCCGGGAAGCCATCGAATATTGTTCGGATCATCAGGATGATCCGGCGGCGCTGGAGCTGCTGAAAACGGCCATGAAGGACCGGTATTACGGCTTAAGGAATTTAACCATCAATTCCCTGGACCTGGATAAACCTGCGGTTAAATCGGCTGCAGAGCCCATCCTGGCCGACCTGGCGCAACACGATCCCAACCGGACCGTGCAGGCAGCAGCCATCGAGCAACTGGGCAGTTATAAGAAAACCGAATACAGGGATTTTTTCATTCAGAAAGCCTCAGATTCCTCCTATTCCGTTGCCGGAAATGCCCTGGAGGCCCTCAAGGCCATTGATCCCGACGAAGCATACCGGCTGGCAAAACAATTTGCGAACCAACCGGCAAAAGGGAATCTGCTTTCTGCCATGACCGATATTTTTATTAATGCGGGAGACACCAGCTACCAGTCCGTGATTATTGAAGGGTATGGCAAAATGGCCCTGAGCCAGGATAAGATCGATGATCTTCCCCATTTTGTCGTTTCCCTGGTGAACGTTCAAAACGATAAACAGTTCAAAAAAGGAATAGACGCCATTATCAAATTATTGAAAGAAATTCCTCCCTCTCAGCAGAAGGAATTTAAAGCGGCGGTGAATGAAAATTTATTAAAACCGCTGGCCGGCCGAAAGGATGCGGACGGCTTTAAGGTGCAGGCGGATTATGTGCGGGCAAAGTTGGAATGAGCGTTATCTGTCATCCGTTATCCTTTTTCTTACCAGCTTCCCCCGGCGCCACCACCACCCCCGCTGCCACCACCGAAGCCGCCGAAACCACCACCGCCCCCACCTCCGAATCCGCCACCACCGCCTCCGAATCCGCCACCCCGTCCCGCACTGCCCAGCATGGATCCCAGGATAAAGGGAAGTACGCCTGAACGGCTCATGAGGCCCCCTCCGCCCCTGCCGCCACCGCGACTGGCCAGAACGATGATGATCACCACAAAGAGTATGATACCGAGCACACTGCCGCCGCCGGATCCTTTTTTGCGCTGGTTATATCCTTCAGGCGCTTTGTATTCCCCCGCGGATGCCTTGATGATGGCATCTGAGCCCAGATCAAAACCCCGGTAATAATTATTTTCCCGAAAGCTGGGAACGATCTCGTTGTCTATAATTTCTTTGGCGGTGATGTCCGGCACCACACCCTCCATTCCGTATCCCGTAGCGATATACACTTTGTGATCCCGGATGGCAGCCAGGATAACCAGCCCGTTATTGGTTTTTTTGTTCCCTATTTTCCAGTCCCGTAAAATCCTCAGTGCATAGTCCTCGATGGCCGTATCGCCCGTACTCTGAACCGTAACCACGGCGATCTGTATGGAGGTGGAATCATCGTAAGCAACCAGTTTGCTTTCCAGATCAGCAATCTGGTCGGCTGTGAGCACATGGGCAAAATCATTGACCAGTCTCGGCGGATTGGGTGCTGCGGGAAAGTTTTGACCCCTGGTTACCAGACAGGTCAGCACCAATAAGGAAAATAATAATTTCTTCATGAAACGCATGGCTGTTTACCTGCCAAAAACAATGTCGTCCGGCAATTCATTCATATCTGTTTCCCGGTTGTAGGGAAAATGATATTTTAAAGCGGCACCGATATCCGCGATCATTTTCACGACCGCATCGGCTAATCCTTCTTTCCGGAACTGCGAAATGATCTGGTTCACCTGACGGTTCCAGAATTCATCCCCCACTTTTTCATGTATACCTTTATCGCCGAACAGAGCCATCTGCCGGTCCTTTACCGCCAGGTAGACCAGCACCGCGTTGCGGGCATCCGTATCTTCCATTTTCAAAAGCCAGAATACCTCGGCCGCCCGGTCCAGCGGATCCACGAAACGGCATCGGCTTTCCACGAACACACGGATCTCTCCACTGGTCTGCTGCTCCGCATCGCGGACGGCCGCAACGATGTGATTTTTTTCTGCCGGGGAAAAAAACTCTTTTTTTGAAATGAAAGGGATTTTCAAGCTGGGATTAAATTAAAGGATTTGTCAGAATTTAACATCCGGCGCCTTATCAGATCCGGGTTCTGATTGAAAGTAACCTTTGGGTTTAAAGCCAAACATGCCGGCAAATAAATTATTCGGAAAAGTTCGTGCTGTCTGATTAAAATCCTGAACAGCCCCATTGAAGTCGTTCCTGGACACTTTGATCCGGTTTTCCGTTCCTTCAAGCTGGGCCTGCAGATCCCGGAAATTCTGGGTGGCCTGCAGTGTGGGATAGGCTTCCGCAACAGCAAGCAATCTTCCCAAAGCCCCGGTTACACCGGCTTGTGCCTGCTGGAACTGGGCTATTTTTTCAGGAGAAAGATCGTTAGCATTGATCTGCACCTGGGTTGCTTTTGCCCGGGCTTCTATCACGTTCGTTAAAGTGGTTTGTTCAAAATTAGCAGCTCCTTTTACCGTATTAACCAGGTTGGGAATAAGATCTGAACGTCTTTGGTAATCACTTTGCACATTCCCCCATTTACCTTTGGTATTTTCATCTTTACTGACCAGGCTGTTGTATCCACTACAGGCACATCCGCCTAAAATGAGGATAACAGCCAATATAACGATAAGCGATAGGTTACGCGTACTCATAAGTTGAAAGGTTTTATTTTAGATGATAAATGTAGCAAATTCTTCGACAGCATATATAGTGAAAGCCGGCAAAACGGTAAATGGCCGCAGGCAGCGGCAAAAGGCATTTCCCCGGCGGTGAATATGCTACTCCTGCCTTGGAATTGCAGCTATTCCGGGAAGTTCCCTGCCTTCAAAATATTCCAGCATGGCGCCTCCCCCAGTTGACACATAACTCACCTTGTCCGCCAGGCCAAACAGGTTTATGGCAGACACGGAATCGCCGCCGCCGACCAGGGAAAATGCGCCATGCTTCGTGGCCTCCGCTACGGCCATGGCGATGGCCCTGGTTCCATGACGGAAGTTTTCCATTTCGAAAACACCCATGGGTCCGTTCCAGAGTATGGTTTTCGATTCTCTGATCACGTTGCAGAATTGTTCGCAGGCATTCGGGCCGATATCCAGTCCCATCCAGCCATCCGGTATCTGGTTACTCGGTGAAGCGGAGGTTTGTGCATGGGCGTCGAATTTGTCGGCTATGATCGAATCTGCCGGCAGATGAATACAAACGCCTTTGGATTCCGCTTTGGCCAGCAGATCCAGGGCCGTGCCTAACCGGTCATTTTCGCAAAGGGAATTCCCGATCTTCCCACCTTCGGCCTTCAGAAAAGTGTAGGCCATTCCGCCACCCACAATGATGTCGGTTGCTTTCTCCAGCAGGTTTTCCATGATCAGGATCTTATCCGAAACTTTGGCGCCGCCAATGATGGCCACAAATGGCTTCCGGGCTTCATGCAATACCTTCTCCGCACTTTTCACCTCGGATTCCATGAGCAGTCCGAACATTTTTTTATCTCCCGGGAAAAATTGGGCAATCACCGCGGTGGAGGCGTGGGCCCGGTGGGCAGTGCCAAAAGCGTCGTTCACATAAACGTCTCCGAGCTGGGCCAGTTTTTTGGCAAAGCCTGTATCCCCTTTCTCTTCCTCCTTATGAAAACGCAGGTTTTCCAGCAGCATCACTTCGCCAGGTTTCAGCATACCAGCAGTCAGCGTTGCCTGTTCACCTATGCAGTCATCCACAAATAGAACGGGGAGGCCGTTCAGCAGTTCAGACAAATGTCTGATCAGGTGTTTGAGTGAATATTTGTCCGACGGACCGTCTTTTGGCCGACCCAAATGCGACATCAGGATCACGCTGCCGCCGTCCTTCAGTATTTTCTGAATGGTGGGCACGGCCGCGCGCATGCGCGTATCGTCGGTGATCTCCAGACGGTCGTTGAGCGGCACGTTGAAATCAACCCTCACCAAGGCCTTCTGACCCTTGAAATTATGCTGGGAAAAACTGGACATACACAAAGATTTATAGCATGGATATAAAAAAAATGATGCCGGAAAAGATCCGGCATCAGGTTCTGCAAAGTTTATTTACCAATCAGCGATGCAAAATAATGCACCGTGCGCACGAGCTGGCTAACATAGCTCATTTCATTGTCGTACCAGCTCACTGTTTTTACGAGTTGCTTGTCGCCTACGGTGATCACTTTCGTCTGGGTGGCATCGAACAGGGAACCATAATGGATGCCGATGATGTCGCTGCTCACGATCTCGTCTTCCGTATAGCCAAAGCTCTCATTTGCCGCCGCTTTCATGGCGGCATTGATTTCTTCTACGGTCACTTTCTTTTTCAGGATGCTGGTGAGTTCGGTCAATGACCCTGTCAGCACCGGCACGCGCTGGGCATTTCCGTCGAGCTTTCCTTTGAGGTTGGGCAATACCAGGCCGATGGCCTTGGCTGCGCCGGTGCTGTTGGGAACAATATTCTGTGCAGCGGCTCTTGCCCTGCGGAGGTCTCCTTTGGGATGCGGCGCATCCTGGGTATTCTGATCGTTCGTATAGGCATGCACGGTAGTCATGAAACCCAGTTCAATGCCATATTGCTTATCCAGGGTATTGGCCATCGGCGCGAGGCAATTCGTGGTGCAGGAAGCACAACTGATCACTGTTTCCTTGCCATCGAGGATCTGGTGGTTTACATTAAACACGATGGTTTTCAGATCCCCGGTGGCGGGTGCGGAGATGACCACGCGTTTTGCGCCGGCTTTCAGATGGGCCTCTGCCTTTTCCTTGTCGGCAAAGAACCCGGTGCATTCCAGCACTACATCCACGTCACTGTTTTTCCAGGGAATTTCAGCCGGATTTTTATGTGTATATATTTCAATCTCTTCTCCGTTCACGAGAATTGATTTTTCGGTTGACTTCACATCTTCATTAAAACGGCCCTGTGCACTGTCGTATTTCAGCAGGTGCGCCAGCACCTTTGGACTGGTCAGGTCATTGATGGCAACCACCTCAATACCTTCCATATTATAGATCTGGCGATAAACCAAACGTCCGATCCTTCCGAAACCATTGATCGCAACTTTTACTGTGCTCATAGCTTGAATATTTTTAAAATTAGGATGCAAAGTTACGAAACAAAAACATTTGGGAAGTTATCCGGACAGCCTATATCTTTGCAGACCCTAAACGGCCCCTGCGGGCCGTCGGGCTACAGTGCATCAGGCCGCGTTGGTCAAGGGGTTAAGACGCATCCCTTTCACGGATGAATCACGGGTTCGATTCCCGTACGCGGTACACCTGTCATTTTTAGTGTTTTTCTCTGAGGGCTGCTCAATAATGAGTGGCCTTTTTTCTTTGATTTCGATGATCTTATGAGAAAGCGCGGGATGAATGTAAGGTGTTCGAACAACCTTCCCATCATATATGAGACCACGTTGGAAAACCTTGTTTAAAAAAAGGTGTTTCCCACTTACAGATAATTTACGATATACCGACGTCGGGTTTTTTAAAATAGGCAAAGCCTTTTCCAATTGATCAATAATGTTTGTGATATCTCTTAAAAGTGGTTTTATTTTTGCTTCACGATTCGCACGTTCAGTAGGGAGTATTGCAAACCATTTCCTATAAGTAATATCCTTAATGGTATTCCCCATTAATTCCTCCTCTAATCCTTCCCGTTTTCCGACTACGTTTATCAATTCTTTCTTAAGGAAATTCCAACACCTTCTCACGATCCTTTGTAGAACGTTCCGGTTCTTCAATACATATTTTTTTTAAGGGTAAGGCAGTCCATTCGGCGAAAGTGAATTTGAACAGCTGCCATGAAAGCTGAACGGTTTCTGACCTTTCATAGAGTTGAGGTCTTGTGCCTGTGCATGCCAAACTGCCATGGAGCACCCGATAAGCAATAAAATATATAATTTTTTTAACCTGGTGATCATGTCAAAAATGGAAGTATAAAAGCAGGTATTGTTGAATAAATGACGAACGTATATTCATAACCGGCAGGAGGCGGTCAGCCTGGTTTACCTGGAGCAGGAACTTTCAGGCTAAGCCAACCGGCCTCCGGGGGTCCTGAATAAATGCAGAGCAAGCAGCGTAATCCAGGTCCAGCCAATGATAATTGACAGCCGTTGGAATACGCCGGCAAATTGAACTAAACCGGGAAATTGTCTAAAGCCAATACCCGCGAGGATGAAAGTTACCAGCATGGCGATGCCGGTGAATTTTGAATAGGTTGCCCATCCAGCTTTTTTTATATCCGCAAACCGGCGACGGAACACAAAGCAGGCAACGGGCAGGCATACAAATACGAAAATAGAGAACAGCACATGGAGATGGCCGTGCACAGTGAATTCGGTCAACGCAAGTGGCAGGTTGGAAGGGTAGCCGTATAGCGGATCCGTGCTGAAGATGCCGGCGCCGGTCAGGCCGATGGCAACTGATCCGAGCAGGAGAGAGGCTAATACAGAAATTCCCGCCCATCTGAGACGATTTCGAAGCCCTATGGAAAAAGCAAGCAGGAGTGAGCCGGTAATGATGAAGTTTGCCCTCTGCATCCATCCTGCGTCCCCGATGGAAAGTGAACTTATCGGATAACGGAGGGAATTATAATCCGCGCGGGCAGCACCTTCGATAAGAAAAGCAATAACAAAAAGCGGGCAGCCGATGGCGCCACAAATGAGAAGCGTCTTTGTTATTGTATCTCCTCGTGGATTGGCTTGCTTCACTGATATTATTCCGGTTTCGCCGCGAAAATAACTCTTTTCTCTTTCCGCGCATTGATGGCTTCAATCTTTTGAATGTTATCATCAACTTTGGTAAACCGGGAAGATTGGGAAAGAAAAGAAGATCCATAAGCGATTTCTTCCCGCCTTATCCGGCCATCTTTCAGCGTGATCAGCAGCAGCTGGTCATCTTCTTTTAAAGGAATCAGTCGCTGATCTGTATTATTCTTAAAGATCTTCAGGGGGCCGTTGTTCTGTGATGCTGCCAGCAAATAGGTGTTTCCCGAACCTCTTAATTTTACCAGCGATTTTCCGTCACCGGGAATGAACACGCCGCTTTTCAAAATGGTTTGAGCGCAAAAATTTCCTTTGCCATCGCCGAGCATTATGAGCCCGTTAAGGGCATCATAGCGACCGGTAGTAACTTCTGTACCAAAGTCATTTCCGTTCAGGGCGATGTCCAGGTTGCCATCCTGATTAAAGTCATCCACCACCATTCCATAAAGGGGTGCCAGTTGGGCTTCCATTGGAAGCGGATGCATTATGAATTTTCCATTCCCGAGATTTTCCAAATAGCAACTGGAAAAATTATTGGCATGACGGATATAAGTATCCTCTAATTCCTGTTTTGAAAAAAGATCTGCAAAACCGGCCTCACCATATTCTTTGTAAGTAAGGAACTTCTTTTTTAGTCCGGGTAATTCTTTCATCATATCGCTACCAATTAAATAATGGAGAGTAGAAGTATTCCCGGGTTTGAAATGATAATTTCCGATACCACTATTCGATTTTTCATTCCATTAACTCTTATCTTTTTTGAAAGGCTTCTGCCAATCGCCAAATATTCCTTCATGTGGGTGTCATATGAAATAAATCTTCTTAATAAAAAGAGAACTTTAATTGATTTCAAAATTTTGGTCAACTTGAGGAATTAGCTCATTGGGAATGTCTAAAAATATTAACTATGATTTTTGAAAACACTAAACAATACCTGTAATTTATGTAACAAACTGATAAAATTGTATAACATAAAAAGGATATAATTATGTGACCTTTGCTTGTATAATTATTAAAATTATAGTTCAGTCTTAAAAAATGACAGGAGGCTTAAAATGAGAAGTAAAAGTTTATTTTCGGGGTTTATATTCATCATAATCGTTGGCATCGGATTTGCATTGGCACGTTTCGCATACGTAGATGGGGATATTGCAAAAAGTGCCATCATTGCGGGAATTTTTGTTGTCATTGCGCTCGTCATATCTTATGCAATCAAGATTGCCGATCCCTGGGATAAAGCAGTGGTATTGCGCCTCGGCCATTTTCGGTCTCTACGCGGGCCAGGATTGTTTTTTATAGTTCCCGTCATCGATACTATCCCATACTGGATTGACACACGAGTGATCACAACATCTTTCAAAGCAGAAAAAACCCTTACAAAAGATACCGTGCCGGTGGACGTTGATGCAGTGTTATTCTGGAAAGTGCTGGACCCGAAAAAAGCCGCGCTCGAAGTGGCTGATTATTTAAGTGCTATCAGCTGGGCTTCTCAAACTGCATTGCGCGATGTGATCGGAAAGACGATGCTCTCCGACATGCTTGAAGGCAGAGATAAAATCAGCAATACACTGCAAACAATTATTGATGAGCGTACCGAGCCCTGGGGCATTCATGTCAATTCCGTAGAAGTAAAAGATGTTTTGATTCCACCCGCATTAGAAAATGCTATGTCAATGCAGGCTCAGGCAGAAAGAGAAAGACAGGCAAGGGTAATTTTGGGAGATTCGGAACGCCAGGTAGCTGAGAAATTTGGAGAAGCTGCATTAACCTATGCAAACAACCCGGTGGCTTTGCATTTAAGAGCGATGAATATGCTATATGAAGGTTTGAAACAAAATTCAACAATTGTAATTGTGCCAAGTTCGGCGGTTGATACGATGCAATTGGGCAGCATGGCCGGTTTAACGGCTTTAACCATGGGGATCGGGCAGGATAAGGCAAATAAAGAAAATAGCACGGTCTTAAAATCCGAATCATGAATGTGATGCCTAAAATGTAAGGAAGGACTTTCGACAGGGACTATTAAAAATTTAAAATAAATATATGCAACGAAATATTAAAAGTCTGATTGGCTTCGCGATGAAAGCTACGGATGAAGAGATCGGGAAAGTAGAAGAGTTTTATTTCGACGACAAAACCTGGTCTATCCGTTACCTGGTAGTGAAAACCGGGAGTTGGATGTTCGGCCGTAGCGTTCTTATTTCACCGATAGCTCTACAAAAGCCTGATTGGGATAGAAGAGATTTTCCTACCATTCTGACAAAGGAACAAATAAGCAACAGCCCGGATACAGATATACATAAACCTGTCTCCCGCCAACATGAAATTGCTTTGTACGAACATTATACATGGCAACCTTATTGGGCCAGTGGCTTTTATGCAGGTGGTTTGTGGGGCGTGATGCCGGCAGCACCTCTTTTTGATAAAAGAATTATAAAAGATGAAAATAGTACAGCCAATGTACAAGTTGATAATGATGACTTGCACTTACGAAGCACTAATCAGGTCACAGGCTATCACATTCACTCTAGCGACGGAGAAATAGGACATGTAAATGATTTTGTTATTGACGATAAAACCTGGCAAATTTTATATTTCGTTATTGATACGCATAATTGGATAGGAGGAAAGAAAGTTTTGATAGCAGTCGAAAATATTAAAGGAGTAATCTGGGAAGAATCAAAAGTTGTGGTAAATATTTCAACAGCAGCAGTAAAAGATTGCGCGATATTTCATGAATCAAAATATATTCATTCTGAAAGGGCTCATCCATCTTCTGTAAAAAGTTGATGAAATATTTTCATAAAGAAAATAGTTATTCAATTTATTAATATCAGGTAAAAGAATGGAAACTCAATTAGCGTTAAACGGTACCGACACAAAAAAAAAGGTAAAGAAAAAGAAAAAAATATTGCATGAACTCTTTATTGAGTTGGTGAAGTTGCAAAAGGAATCGATAAAAGCTTGCCCTTTATATTATTATCAAGGAGTCTTCAAATATAGAATAGAATGAAATACAAAAATTAACAATGATTAATTAGTATCACACAAATTTGGACCGGTTGACCCGGTACTACCCGAGATCATATGAAAAGATCTTTTTGATAATGCAAATATTCTTTTAATACTATATAATTACCATTATTCAATACAAATTAAAAATAAAATTTATGAACATGTTTAGCGGTTATAGTTCCCGCCAATGCATTATATATGTCGGATACTCTGGATAGGATTACTATTCTGGAATTTCATTATTCCACACAGTATTCAAGGAGAAAGAAGAAAAACAAATTCTCCGATTGATATTTTTAAAAAGCGGTTTGCCACCGAGAAAATAACCAAAGAACAATTTTTGGAACATAAAACATATTAGTAACGGTTTGGCTAAAAAAGGCCGATGCTATTTTGAAATAAAACTTTGCAAAAATTAATAAAAAATCAAAAAAATAGCAGAAACAAAAGTATTACAAAAGGACGGTATCAATAAAATCAAACCAGACATAAACCCAATTGACAAATAGGATACAAAAAATAAAATGTCTAAAAAAGTTGCAGAAATAAAACAAAAAGCGCCGTTGAAAAAATCATCTGCTTTTCTGGCTGCTTCCAAGAAGCGCAGCGCAGTTGATCCAGTAAATGCTCGTTCTTCAAAAGATGTAACAGGGTCCTACGGTGTTGCCAATACGGGAACTATTATTTCTTAAAACAAATCAAAATAATTTTTTTTGCAATGCAATGCCTGAACTTTCAATGGGATATTTCTTGAGTATTTGGCATTATAAC
Source organism: Chitinophagaceae bacterium (assembly GCA_041691395.1). GTDB lineage: Bacteria > Bacteroidota > Bacteroidia > Chitinophagales > Chitinophagaceae > Puia. The sequence continues at coordinate 6,939 of JBEPUT010000021.1, read as the reverse complement.
GAAAATGTTTATGATTAATAAGCCCTCAAAAAAAGAGAAATCATGTTAAAAATAATAAACAATTTGCCTGGCAATGTTTTAGCCATTGAAGCTGAAGGCGAAGTAACAGGTGCAGATTATGAAAGTGTCCTAATTCCCGCAATTAATGAAAAATTAAAAGCGAATAACAAAATACGTTTCCTCTATTATTTGGGACCCGACTTTACAGGATTCAGCCTCAAGGCTATGATGGATGATGCCGGAATAGGTATAAAAAATCTCGCAGCCTGGGATCGGATTGCCCTTGTTTCCAGCCATCACATGATAAATGGTTTTGCAAAATTCTTTGGTTACCTGTTACCGGGTGAGGTTAAAGTATTTGGCAATGCTGGGTTGGATGAGGCAAAGAAATGGATTGCTGAATAGGAAACTTTAAAACCATTGGCGTCGGAGAAATCGTTCCGAGAGTATCATGAACAATTAGATTTAGGGAGACGATTCCTCCATTTAACACACATCAAAAATAACACAACCTGGTGTATGTTGAATGGAACCAGAAGTGTTTGAGGGGTTGATGATTTGAGCCAAAATTACCTTTAAACTTCTAACCAATGATACCACATTTTACAGAAGCTGAAAAAGCAATGCATTATCCTGAAGACAGGCGCTTGGCTCATCCCTAACTGCTTCAAAGCACCATGAATTTACCATTAAAAAATAAACCAACAGAAAAAGTTCAACATGCCGAACAGGCACGCTTAAATTATTTGTTTAATGGAATCGCTGATTTATCCCCGGCTTATTTCGCCTTGGTTATGGCAACGGGCATTGTATCTGTTGCAGCCCATTTATATAATTACACGCTGCTTGCTATAACATTATTTTATATCAACATACTTTGCTATGCCATAATTTGTATTTTATTCATTGCCCGTTCCATTTTTTACAAGAAGGAATTTCTATCTGACTTCATGGACGATAGAAGAAATATGGGATTTCTTTCTTTTGTTGCCGCTACCTGTATCCTCGGTGGCCAGTTTGTTTTGATAGCAAACAGCTACCAGGTTGGAATTTACTTTTTTATAATAGGTTTATCATCCTGGCTATTTCTCACCTATTTACTGTTCGCCATTCTTATAGAAAAGCGCAATAAACCCTCATTAAAAGCAATTAGCGGTACATGGCTGCTGCTGATCGTTGCTACTCAGTCAGTTTCCATACTGAGCGCCCAATTGGAAAGCCACCTTCCACTTTTTCATGGGGAAATACTCTTTCTCTCTCTTATTTTGTTTCTCTGCGGCTGTATGTTTTACATCATAGTGATAACCCTGATTATATATCGGCTCATATTTTTTAATCTGGAGGCCGAAGGCCTTGGCCCTCCATATTGGATAAATATGGGCGCTGATGCGATTACAGTCTTAGCAGGTTCTACCTTGATGCTCAGCGCTTACAAATGGCAATTCTTAACGGAATTGCTCCCATTTCTTAAAGGGTTTACTTTGTTATTTTGGGCCATCGGAACCTGGTGGATACCGCTTATAATTATTTTAGGCACATGGAGGCATATTGTAAAAAAAGTACCGTTAAAATATAATTCCCAGTATTGGGGAATGATATTCCCATTGGGCATGTACACCGTTTGTACAGTAAAGTTGTCACACGCCATTGGACTACCTTTTCTGATGGAAATTTCATCTGTATTTGTATTTTTTGCTATAGGTGCATGGGCAATAGTTTTTATAGGCTTGATATATGCTATAGCTTTTAATGCCATTAAAAAGAAAAATCTCTAAAAAATGAATACTATTAGAACTATTAGTTGTTTATTCTTAGATATCGGACGTATTCTGCTTTCTGATGGATGGGGACATGTATTCAGGCGCCCGGCTGCTGAAAAATTTCATTTGAATATTCCAGAAATGGAAGAGCGGCACAAACTGATGAAGCAAAGGGATTAAATGCTTACAGGATAAACACATTTAAATTGAATGAAATATTTGACTTTCTTCTATCCTCCTGTTATGTTCATGTAAGAAAACCGGATGCAGCTATTTTTCGCATAGCTCTTGACGGCGCACAGGTACCTGTAGATGAAATTATATCCATTGATGATGTGCAAATGTTTGTAGATGTGGCGATAGATTTGGATATCACCAGCATTCATCATACAGATTATCTGTTCACATCCAAAGCACTAACCGATTTGGGGATTACAATCAAGCACGAAAAAATCAAATATGCATAACGGCGATTGCATATTAACCATTAACGGAGGTTCCTCCAGCATTAAATTTTCTTTATACAAAATTGATGAACCACTTGAACAATTGTTAAATGGAGAGATTGAAAACATCGGCAGCAAAAAGGCCATACTCCATTTTAATACCAATACATATCAACAAACAAATAATTTTGATTTTGAATCGGCTGATCATGGCGAGGCGGCGAATCATTTTATTGACTGGTTGGAAAACCAGAAACACTTTGATTCAGTTAAAGCCATTGGTCATCGAATTGTTCATGGTATGAATCATACTGAACCAACATTAATTACAGAAGATTTGTTGAACGAGTTAAAAAAGATTAGCGCCTTTGATCCCGAACATTTGCCAGAAGAAATCAAATTGATAGAAGTATTTAAGAAACGCTATCCTGCTTTAAAACAAATAGCTTGTTTCGATACTTCTTTTCATACTTCCATGCCGATTGTTGCAAAGTTATTATCTATTCCACGCTGCTATTATGAACTGGGAATTCAGCGATATGGCTTTCACGGGCTTTCGTATGCTTACCTGATGGAAGAACTTGAACGTGTAGCCGGAGAAGTGACTGCAAAAGGTAAAATAATTTTAGCGCATCTCGGCAGCGGTGCAAGCCTTGCCGCTGTAAAGGGTGGTAAAAGCATAGATACCAGTATAAGTTTTACGCCAACATCTGGATTAACCATGAGCACACGCACCGGCGATCTGGATCCCGGGGTTGCCTGGTATTTAATGCAACATGAAAAAATAACCCCAAAAGAATTTAATCATTTGATCAATCACGAATCTGGTTTGCTGGGAGTTTCAGAAACAAATGCTGATATGAAAGAACTCATGAAAATTGAAGACAGGGATGAACGTGCAGCAGAAGCGATTCAATTGTTTTGTTATCAAACCAAAAAATGGATTGGCTCTTATGCTGCTGCACTCGGAGCTTTGGATGTATTGATATTTTCAGGTGGCATGGCGAACATTCGCCTGAAGTACGAAGTAAAATATGCGATGGCCTTGAGTTTCTGGGGATCGAATTAGATGAAATAAATAAAATGAATAATGAAGCTGTTATTTCTACTGAGATTAGTAAGGTGATGGTTCGGGTTATTAAAACAAATGAAGAGTTGATGATAGCAAAAATGAGTTGGGATGTATTGAAATGCTCAATTAAAAGTGAAGGCATGAGCATACAATAAAATCGAAAGATCAAATACGTGAATTATATAACTATTATCATGAATTGTATAATAAATAAATAGGCTAAGGCTTGTACCTTGTTAGGGTAAGATTTCAAGCCGAATCATAAGGAATAATCTATTTTATATAAAATAAACTTAAAACAAACAATATGACCATTCCAATAAACACCGATAATAATTTAAGTGTACATGAAGCATTTGGCCACAAGTTAGACGATTTACGGTCCGACGAGTTGAGCAGTTAATGAACACATAACACGTTTGGAAGTTCATCACCCTATGAGAATAATCCCAAAAAAGGAATAAATGATAAAATGTGTTTGCCGGAAGCCCGTTTGGAGAGAAGGCAGCCAATTGCAGTTACAGAGAGGGCAAATGATTATGAACTTGCAGTGAGTGGTGCAATAAGAAAGTTAAAAACTTCGCTGTGCACAATCGTTGAAAAATTGAAACATCATTAAAAAACAAACATTAACAGCAGATTTAGTATCTCAACATTTCAGATTAATTAATTAAAATATCTTTATTATGGAAACAGGAATTATCGGCAGTGAAGTGGAAACTTTATCACCTGAGTTATTACAAAAAATGAATGCATATTGGCGTGCAGCTAATTATTTATCAGTAGGACAAATTTATTTATACGACAACCCGTTACTGAAAGAGCCCCTGAAACTGGAACATGTTAAACCTTTAGTGGTCGGGCATTGGGGCACTACGCCGGGACAAAATTTTATCTATGTACATCTCAACCGGATCATTAAAAAATATGACCTTGATATGTTTTACATTGCCGGCCCTGGTCATGGCGGCCCAGCTATTGTTGGCAATGTTTATTTGGAAGGCACCTGGAGCGAAGTATATCCTAACATCACACAGGATGAGGCCGGATTAAAAAAGCTATTCAAACAATTTTCCTTTCCCGGTGGTATTTCCAGTCATGTGGCACCCACAACACCTGGTTCCATTCATGAAGGAGGTGAACTGGGTTATTCATTGAGCCATGCTTTTGGTGCTGCCTTTGATAATCCAGATCTTATTGTTGCATGCGTGGTGGGTGACGGAGAAGCGGAAACGGGTCCTTTAGCCACTTCATGGCAATCGAATAAATTATTGAACCCCATTACAGATGGCGCCGTATTGCCGATTCTTCATTTGAACGGGTACAAGATCAGCAACCCAACCATATTGGCCCGTATTGAAGATGATGAACTGGAACAATTTTTCAGAGGCTGCGGTTGGACGCCCTATTTTGTGGAAGGCGATGATCCTGCAACCATGCATCAACTCCTAGCAACCGCTATGGAGAGAGTAATAGAGGAAATCCACCGGATTCAGGGAAGGGCAAGAGATGCCAATGATAATACGAGGCCACGCTGGCCAATGATAGTTTTTAAATCACCCAAGGGATGGACAGGACCGAACGTGGTGGACGGCCTTCAAATTGAAGGGACTTTCCGTGCACACCAGGTTCCGCTTCTCGTAGATACAGATCATCCCGATCATGTGAAGCTTTTGGAAAACTGGATGAAGAGCTATAAGGCAGAAGAATTATTTGATGAGAATGGCCGGTTAATTCCGGAGCTGGCTGAGCTGGCGCCAAAGGGGAACCGTAGAATGGGTGCTAATCCGCACACCAACGGAGGCATACTTTTGAAAGACCTTCACATGCCGGATTTCCACAAACATTCAGTGCATGTTCCTTCACCCGGAGCAGTAACTGGACAGGATACAATGGTACTTGGGACGTTTCTGAGAGATGTAGCTACGCTGAACCGCGATCACCACAATTTTCGGGTATTCGGTCCGGACGAAACCTTGTCGAACCTCCTTGGGGCGATTTTTGAAACAACCAATCGTCAATGGGACGCACGTACAGAAAAGTATGATGAATTTCTTTCACCTTCGGGTGAGGTGGTGGATTCTATGTTGAGTGAACATCAATGTGAAGGGTTCCTAGAAGGATATTTATTAACCGGAAGGCATGGATTATTTAACAGTTATGAAGCATTTATCCGTATTGTTGATTCCATGTTTAGCCAGCATGCCAAATGGTTGAAAGTAACGCTGGAACTGCCCTGGCGCAGAAAACTTTCTTCGCTGAATTATTTGCTGGCTTCTCATGTATGGCAGCAGGACCACAATGGCTTTACCCACCAGGATCCCGGATTTTTGGATCATGTCATCAATAAAAAGGCAGACATTGTACGAGTTTATTTGCCTGCTGATGCCAATTGTTTGTTGTCCGTTTTCGATCATTGCCTGCGCAGCCGCCATTATGTAAATGTTGTGGTTGCCGGCAAGCACGCCCTCCCGCAATGGCTTACGATGGATGAAGCGGTGGTGCATTGTACCGAAGGCATTGGTATATGGCAATGGGCCAGCAACGACCAGGGAACTGAACCCGATGTGGTAATGGCTTGTTGTGGTGATACGCCAACGCTGGAATTACTGGCGGCCGTTTCTATATTACGGGAACACTTGCCCGAAGTTAAAATTAGAGTGGTAAATGTGGTTGATCTGATGAAACTACAACCGCACACGGAGCATCCCCACGGGCTAAGCGAAGAAGATTATGACTCCATTTTCACCAAAGACAAACACATCATATTCAACTTTCATGGATATCCATGGCTGGTGCATCGTCTTACTTACCGCCGCACAAACCACCATCTCCATGTAAGAGGATATAAGGAAGAAGGAACCATTACAACGCCTTTTGATTTAAGAGTGCAAAATGATATTGATCGTTTTCACCTGGTCATCGATGTGATAGATCGTTTGCCGCATTTAGGCAGCAAGGGCGATTATTTGAAACAGCAATTGAAAGATAAATTAATTGAACATAAACATTATGTAAGTGAACACGGGAAAGATATGCCTGAAATTCTCAACTGGAAATGGAAAACCGCAGATTAAAAAAATAAAAATTTAAATCGCAGATAAATCAAACAATAATGACAAATGAAAAAAAATTAGGCATTTGGATGGATCATGCCCATGCTCACCTGATGGAATATGTCGACCCTATTGTTACAAAGGTCGTGACTTCAAATTCCACCCATGAAGAAAAAGAAAAAACATTGCAGAAGGGTGAAAGTATGATGCATCAAAAGGAGCAACAACAAGAATCTGAATATTATAAAGTGTTAGGCGAATCTATTAAAAATTATGATCAGGTATTATTGTTTGGTCCTACGAATGCAAAGATTGAACTATCAAATATTTTAGAAGATGATCTCAGTTTTTCAAAAATAAAAATTGAAATAAGACAGGCAGATAAAATGACGGAGAACCAGGAACATGCATTTGTCAGGGAATATTTTTCAAAGGGCTGATTTAAACCTTTTAAGTCAACTTATTATAGATTTTGCAACAAATGGATAAACAAATATTAAAAGATACCGTTGAGCAACTGTTTGCCGATAGCAAAGGATTACTTGCAATGGATGAAAGCAATGGCACCTGCAATAAACGGTTTGCCAAAATAGGTATTCCTCAAA
>JBEPUT010000020.1:0-78906 GCA_041691395.1 Chitinophagaceae bacterium | reverse complement strand
AAAAAATATTTGCGTAGTCAAATAACTACATTTAGATTTGTAGTCTAATAGCTACGCAATGAATTTAAGACGAGACGTATTTCAAGCCCTAGCGGACCCCACAAGAAGGGCCGTATTGCTGCTAGTAGCCACACAATCCATGACAGCGGGTGCAATAGCCTCAAACTTTGACACAGCAAGACCGACCGTTTCCAAACACCTGCAGATACTCACGGAGTGCGAATTGCTTAAACAGGTGCAAAACGGCCGGGAGATTTTTTATCATATTAACGCAAAAAAAATGAAAGAGGTAGCCGACTTCATTGAGCCATTCCGCAACATGTGGGATGACAGGTTTAATAAACTGGAAGCCATAATGAAAAAATACAAATCAAAAAAATAGCATACTATGGAACGAAAAACAAAAATTAATGCCGAAGACGGCAAACAGGATTTGGTGATTACAAGAGAATTTGATTTGCCTTTGGAACTACTTTTTAAAGCGTATGAAGAGCCCGAAATTGTTGAGCAATGGATGGGGACAAAAGTGCTGAAACTTGAAAATAGAAAACATGGCAGTTATCAATTCGAAACAACCAATGCCAAGGGAAGCGTGGTATTTCGGGCCAATGGTGTAATACATGATTTTAGCCCGAACCGGAAAATCACACGGACATTTGAAATGGAGAATACGCCTTTTGGCGTCCAGCTTGAGTTCCTGGAATTTGAACAACTCACTGACAAAACCAGCAAACTCAATATGCATGTAGTATACAGGTCAGTCGCAGACAGAGACCAGGTGCTGAAGTTACCCTTTGCGGAAGGCATAAATATGGCCCATAACCGGTTGCAGGACACCGTCAACAAATTAAAATAACACCATATGACAAAGAGAAATAAGATCATCTATTGGATTTCCACCATTTGGCTTGCATTGGGAATGCTGTCAACCGGCGGAGTACAACTACTGAAACAGAAAACGGGAGCGGGAGGTGTAGACATGATTACACAATTGGGCTATCCCATCTATTTTCTGACCATACTGGGGATTTGGAAACTTTTAGGCGTTGTAGCCGTCCTCATTCCAAAATTTCCTTTACTTAAGGAATGGGCTTATGCCGGTTTTTTCTTTGCCATGTCCAGTGCGATACTTTCCCATATCGGAAATAGTACGGTCAATAAGATATTCCCCTCCTTGCTGCTTTTGATCCTGACTGCGCTATCCTGGTATTTCAGACCTACTGATCGAAAAATCGTTCCAGCTAAAATATAAATGAATTGAAGCTTTTGAAATAAATTTAGGTAATTATATGCCCAGCACATCTATTCCACTGTAACAATATAAAAGGATGAACAAAACCAATAGCGGTAAAAAGGAGTTGTCGGCAAAACAACGTGAAGAACTGCTGAAAGTGCTGAGGGCCCGTTTTGATAAAAAAGTGAACCGCCACAAAGGTCTTAAATGGACCGAAATACAGGCAAAGCTGGAAACCAATACTAAAAAACTGTGGTCACTCCATGAAATGGAAATAACCGGCGGTGAACCGGATGTTGTTGGCCGTGATAAAAAGACGGGCGAATATATCTTTTATGATTGTTCAGCAGAAAGTCCCAAAGGCCGCAGAAGCGTTTGTTACGACCATGAAGCGCTGGAGTCAAGGAAAGAAAATAAACCGGAAAACAGCGCTGTTGAGATGGCTGCTGACATGGGCATTGAGCTTCTAACGGAAGAACAATACCGGGAGTTGCAAACGCTTGGGAAATTCGATACGAAAACGTCGAGCTGGGTGACAACACCTGCTGATATTAGAAAACTCGGCGGCGCCCTGTTTTCGGATCGTCGCTACGACAGCGTCTTTTTATATCACAACGGTGCGGAATCCTACTATGCCACCAGGGGCTTCCGCGGTTTGTTAAGGGTTTAAATTCACACTGATAGCAAAGCGGAATATTAATCTAAAATGAATAGTATGAACCCCAAGGTTGATTTTTATTTTAATAAAGCCAAAAACTGGCAGAAAGAACTGGAGAAATTGAGAAAGATCGTTCTTGACTGCGGGCTGACCGAAGAATTAAAGTGGGGTGTTCCCTGTTACGCGTTTGAGAACGCCAATATCGTTTTAATACACGTATTTAAAGAATATTGTGCGCTTTTGTTTTTCAAAGGTGTCTTGTTAAATGATCCCAATGGCATTCTAATCCAACAAACGAGGCATGTGCAGGCGGCGCGCCAGATTCGGTTCACCCATGTTCGGGAAATAGTTAAGATGGCTGCTACTCTGAAAGCCCATATATATGAAGCCATAGAAGTAGAAAAAGCCGGTTTGAAAGTGAAATTTAAAAAGACTGCAGAATTCACCATTCCTGAAGAATTTCAAAATAAATTGGATAAAATGCCCGGTTTGAAAACTGCTTTCAATGCATTGACTCCGGGAAGACAAAGAGCATACATCTTTTATTTTTCTGCACCCAAACAATCCAAAACCCGGGCGTCAAGGGTTGAAAAATATATAAAGCCAATCCTCAATGGAAAAGGATTGGATGACCGTTAAATTCGATGAGCGAATATGAATCAGCCTGTCGGCCTGCTGAAAATAAAAAAGGCCGCCTTTTATCTCAATACTTCAACACTTTTATTTCGGTTCTCCGGTTTTGCTGATGTTCTTCCTCTGTACAGGAAACGCCATTGGCACATCGGTTGACCAGTCTCGTTTCCCAGTAGCCACGCGCAACGAGTCGTTTCTGATCGATGCCCTTGCTGATAAGATAGGTAACAGCTGACTTAGCGCGCCTGTCAGAGAGTTTCAGATTGTACGCATCGCTGCCACGGCTATCTGTATGCGAAGACAATTCAATAAACATGCTTGGATTTTGTTGAAGGATGGTTACCAGATTGTCGAGCATCAGGGCGGCATCCGGACGGATATCGGCCTTGTTAAAATCATAGAGGATATTTTTCAGCTCAAAAACTTTGTCTTTGTCAATATCACAGAGTTTCAGATTGAGCGTGACAAACATGATCACATTGCGGTCAAGCCCGGTGGTGGACAGCAATTCCGTCTGCGAGAACTTGCCTTTTTGATTGGCGACCACGGTATAGTCGGAATTGGGAGCCAGGCTATAGGTAAACTGCCCGGCACTGTCAGAATGAAGGCTAATCACGGTGTTGGTTTTCGTATTTCTTAAGGCGATCGCCACTTGAGGAATCGGATTTCCGGATTCGCAGGCCATGGTTACGCCTTTCAGGATGAAAAGAGAATCCATGATGTAAATCTCCTTGAAGATCACCGGCCCCGCCGTGTTTTTAAAATCCTCCGCACTTATCTGGGCTGGACCCGCCTTCAGGTCATTTCTACTGCCGTTGATCATGTAGTTTCCCGCGGGAACATTTTTTATCTTTTCCGCTTCTCCCCTGCTGTTGGTTACCGAATTATATGTAATGCTGTCGTGGGTAACCGATACGGCAACCCCGTCGATCACCTGCCCCGTCAATTTGTCCTTCGCGATCACCTGGATGTCTTTTTTTATGATCGTCGGCACGGGCGGCGGAACGATGACCACCGGCGCCAACACGGGTTTGGGAGCCGGTTTGTGCTGGAATAATATGTACTTGAGCCCGATGGTAATATTCACGGCCTGTACATTGACCGATTGCGTATTGGCAAAACCGGCTGTCGAGGTATAGTAACCCGACGTAAAGGGATTGATGATAGAGGAGTTGCTGGTTACCGCCTTCAGCTGCGTCTGGTCATCATAGGTAAACCGGTTATTTACGGAACCCCATAGTTTGCCAAAAGTCCGCAGGTAGTCGGCCTGCAAAAACAAGCCCAGGGAAGATGACAGCTTACCCGTCAGCCGAAGTCCCCCGATGACGGCCCAGGAGGGTTGGTTGTTGTTGCTAAAAGCCTGACCGAGGGCAAAAGTTTGATGGAGCTGTCCGCTGTCGGTGGCCATCGTTTTCTGGTATTCGGGGAAATGCTGTAGCGTGAAGCCCGCGAAACCGCAGAGAAAGAGGGAAACAAGCGCGACTTGGTTCCCTCTCTTCACAACATTCCGACCATATCTCCCAATGAAAAAAACATCAGAGAGCTTCCACCAACACCCCGGAAACCGTAACCATGGATGCCAGGTTTGCCGTAACCTATTAATCACTTCCGGCGTATCTCCGGGCTAACCGGAATCCGGCGGCGATCAACAACACAACTGCCAGAAGGATTACAAAGGAGGGGTTCTTTTTATGGGTTGTCAGGATGCTGCTTTTACCCACCAGCACAGCGGCGGCCCAAAAGTACGGATATTGATTTGTCGTTGAGGACGACCGGATAAATTCCAGTTTAGCCTGATTCAGGGCGATGTCCATCGCCAGCCCCCGGGCGAGGTATTTATAGAAGAGTTCCGTCAGTTGGTAGGTCGATTGATTATCGACTGCCCATAAATTACTGATGGCGGCTGGTATGCCGAGGGAAGCAAAACTCCGGTTGAAACTGAATACCCCTTCTCCCCGGTACAGGCTCCCGTTCGCCGTTTCGCAGGCAGACAATACCACCAGCCTCGCCTGCGGTTTGCGCAGGGTAGCCAACTGAGACAGGTAAAGCGCGGAATCGGCAAAATAGATGACGGGATCGTTCCTGCTGCTGCTTTCGGCAGCGTGCGTGTACAATTGAATGATGTCGTATTCTGGAAAATGCTGCAGGAAATTGCCCTTGCTGGCATCGCCGTGAAGCAGGTTGGTAGCCTCGCCAAAATAGGCCGCAATCTTCTTCAGGGAAAAATCACTGCCTTGCAAATCGGCCAGGTGGAGATGCGGCCCGAACTGAACCGGAGCTATGCCAAAAAACCGGGCTCCGGTCTGTTCAGGAACAGCAAAGGAGTCTGTAAGGAAGCCAGCCGAATAGGTATAACTGGTGACATGGTCTTCCAGAAAATACCGCGGTTGCTTCCCGCTTTTGTCGACAACCAGCGCCTCCAGCGGGAAAAATGCCGCGTCCGGCGAAACGATGATCCCACCGGCCGGGATACGGGTGTCGGCAAAGAGCAGTTGGTATAAGCGGCCCGAGGCGTCAACAAACGACTGAAAGTCTTTTACAAAAGAAATGGGATGAGCAATCTGTTCAAGAAATTGACGGACCAGCCCGTCGTACGCCGGCTTATCTATCTTATCGAGCGTTTGCCCATTTTGCAAAACTGTAAGCAGGTATACCGAACTGTCGCCGGTAAAGATCTCCAGAAGGCTACGGGTGTCTCCCTGCAGGATTTTCTTCCGAAACTGGCCAATGGTCAGGAAAGCAGTATCGAGGGAAGATATCGGCGACGCCGGTTTCTTCTGATCTGATTCCACGGAAATGGCCCTGCGGCTTTCAGAAATGATATACAGTTTCTTCAACAGGTCGGTATAGGCGGCGGATAAAGGATCCGTCGTTTGCAGTTCGGCCTCGATGCGGACGATTTGCTGATCCCACTGCGTTGTGTTGGCGATGTCTTCATTGCTCAGCAACCGCCGTGTTTTGATCTGATCGCTCAATAGGACGGCGCGGCTCTTCTCAAAAAAATAAAAAGCGCTTTCTTCATCATGATTTGCCCAACAGGCTTCGATCGCCCGCTCATACAGATTGTGCGCATCCATTCTCCATACAAGATTGGATTGAAACTGTAATCCCAGCGCCCTTTTTAAATCGCTCAAAAAGCGGTCCCCCTGGCGATAAACAGCAATAGCAGCACGCAGCCAACCGGTATCCTGGGTGGTGAGATATTGCTGATGGAAGGCGTTCCCCTTATCGGTGATCAGATCCAGTATGTCCTGGTAAATATTAAAGCCTTTGTCCTGCAGGTTAAAAGATATGCGTGTGGCTTCATTGGTGCCGATTCCAAGGGTGTTAAAGGCGCGTTGAAAGAATTGCTGTGCGATATCGTATTCGCCCCTCAGACTGTGAATATTGGCCATATTCTGCAGAACGATCAGGGAATCGGCCGGACTGTCCGCATAGGCCAGCGCGCGGGTACAATAGTCCAATCCCTTATCGTATAGCCGGAAATTCTTTGCATACAACATGCCAAGGGTATTCAGATCTTCTGAGATACCCTCCCGGTACTTGTTGGCGATATTGGCCTGATACGCTTTTTTAAAATAGACAATGGCCTGGTTAAAATCCCTTCTGTCTCTGTTTATCCTGCCCAGGGAACTGTAAATGCTGGCCAACTGATCTGCCCGGTGGCTTTTGATAAAGTCTGCTTCCCTGGATTTCAGCAATTTCTCCATGAGGGGAATGCGATAAGAAAAATACAGTGCGTTGGCCTGAAAGGTCACAAAATAGTTGACCAGGTTTATGCTGTCGTTTTGGTGATAATACCGTTTGACAAGACCCTCCCCCAATTGCGCGCTCACGTCACAAAGACGATAATCACCCAGCCCAAACAGACGGGCTGTTTTCTTTTCCAGCGCCAGGCATGCGTCCGAAAACCCTGTATTCTTTTTTATCGCGTAGGCTATGCAACTATCTACAACATCGTATTCCTTTTTTTCTTCGTGCAGGGAATCATAGTAGTAACCCAGGTTGTTATAACTCTGAACAATGGAACTATCAAATACCGGCCGGGCGGCAGCGGCGTTCCGTATGGACTTTTCCGTATACGCAACCGCGTTCCTGAAATCCGATTTCAGATAATACAAAACGCCCAGTTTCTGCAAGAGGATCGTAAACACAGAATCGCTTTCGTACCGGCATTGCTGCATTTGCCTCTCCAGCTGAAGCAAGGCCATCAGTCGCTGATCCGTAGTTTGGGTGGTCGACTGATAAGCGGCCTCAAAACGGTCTTTGAAAAAGGAAATGGTCGGACGCTGCCCCAGCAGTACGGTGCCCAATAGTAAAAGTACCCCCACCAAGCCCAATGATTTTTTCATTACCGCAGCATACCGGACTGAACTCCTTCGGTGAATCTGATGTTGTCAACTCCTTTGAAATGAAGAAACCCTTCAAATCCCGGTGGATGATGCGGCCCTCCGCCTCCCGGCCGGGGATTGGAACCCTGCATCGAACTAGCCGTTATCCGAACGATATTCCCCGGTACTATAAGGGTATGAAAATTAATGTTTGAAGGCGGGTTTTGATTTTTCTCGCTTTCCAGGATGGACTTCTCCATTTCCGCAATCGTTTTTTTCATCTGGCGCTCGGAGGTCCCTGATTTGAATTGCACATCCCAGGCAATCCAGTTTTGGGTCTCTACCATTCCATGGCTATGTCTGCTTCCGCCACAGGAAAGAATTCCCGCCAGGCCCATGAGGACCATCAGAACCGACCAGAAAGGAGAAAGAAAGCGTTTGGTATTTTTCATGCGATTGATTTTATTTTATTTTCTTCAGCCAGTCGGCCGCCATTTCATTTCCTTCCAGGCGCTGATCCACCACGGCCTGTAACAACTGCTTTGCGGAATCGGAATCCCCGGGATGACTTCTTTCCATTAACGCGAGCGCCCGGTAAAATTTCCCAGGGTTTGAATTTAACCCTTTTATATTTCCCAGATACCGAAACTGATCGATCGCCTTCTCATAGTCTTTCATCCGCAGGTAGACAATGCCCTTATATTTTTGCGCATCCACATTCCCGCTGTCGCGCTTTACAAGGCCCTCAAACACCTGAGCGGCATCAGACAGTCGTCCCTTGTTGTAAAGATCCAAACCCATTTGGAGACTGTCCTGCAAGCTCCCCATGGTCGTTCCCAGGGCACTCAGGTTGTCCTTGACATACTGGCTGGCCAATTGATCAACGGCTGCCGGCTTCTCCAGCAGGCGGTAGCCAATAATGAAGCCGGTTAGAACGGCAGCCACCGCGAGACCATAAATGATTTTCCGGAAAGGAATTACTTTTGCAGAACTTTTATTCTTTTCATAGATCTCCCGGAACCATTTTTTTCTCTCATCCATATCCTGGGCGCTGACCACCTGCATAGTGCCCAGAAAAAAAGCCACTTCTCCGGCAAATTCACCATCCCCGGCAATCCTTTTTTCAAATTTTTGCTTTTCTTCGGGCGACAGGTCTTCCCGGTAACAACTCATGATGTATTCAAAATCCGTCATGCGATCAATTCATTCTTATACGTTTGCCGAAGCTTCTCCAGACAGCGCAGCCGGCTGGTTTTTACCACATCACCGGTTTTGTAGCCAAGGCCTTCGGCCATTTCCTTATCGGAATAACCATTGGCAAAATACCTCAGCAATTCCCGGCATTTATCGCCCAGGGTCGCAATCTTTTTACCGAGCACGTCAAAGTCAGTTTTCTCCGAAAGCTTCTGCAAAACGGACTGTGTAGCATCCGACATGGCCAACAGAAAATCGGAAATCAGGACCGTTCTGTTCACGTTGTTCTTAGTTGTCGTATTTTTTCTGACAAAGTCAACACATTTGTTCTGAAAAATTTGGAAAGTATAGGTCTTCAACGAAGACCTTCTCTGAAACCGGCCTTTCCGGATACTGTCCATAACCGCAAGCACGCTGTCGGAATAAGCATCAAAAGCATCGTCTTCCGTGAGCCGGTATTTTTTTACTCCCTCCCTGATAAAATAGGAATACTGGCTAAAAAACTGTGTTTCCGCCTTTCGCCCGGGCAGGTCGCCCTGCTGGAGTGATCCCATTAATTCCTCATCCGATTTCCTGAAAACAGGATTTCCCATACGTGACCAGCATTTATTCTGTTAATTGGATAAAGTTAATTAAGTGGTTGTTTTATTGGAAATAATTTAGGACATGCGGAGAGCGGCTGCAGGCCTAAATCACCCAGTTATCTGTAAAATCCTGCCAGATACGCATTCTGCGTTCAAACCCATCCTTCCTTCACTAAAAAAGAATAGATTTAATGCTTGCTTTGCTGATCGGCGAAGCGGCCGATCATGCTGACCTTAATTCGTCCGGCACCCACAAAACGGGTTTTCCAGTAGGGGTCGTCGAGGTTGGCGATGCTGACACCTTTGGAAGAGGAGGCGTTTACAAACATGCGGTTGCCCAGGTAAAGTCCGACATGGGAAACCACTTTATCGTCCATCGTCCGGAAGAACACGAGATCGCCCTCGGACAGGTATCTGGACGATCCGAATTTGTCGATCCAGTCGGTGAAGAATTGTTGAACAGACGTGCGGGGAATGGAGATGCTGTAGACCTTTTTAAGCAATTGCTGCATCAGGGAGGAACAGTCAATGCCTCTTTTGTCAACGCCGCCCCATCTGTAAGGAGTTGAGAGCCATTCGTCAATAAACTGGTACAACTTGATATTCGTGATCTGATCGGGCGTGGTGTTAAGGTAACCGGCATATTTTTTTTGGAGGGCTGCATAGTCGTTCGTTGCAACGGGTGTATTCTTTTCGGGCACCAGGTCCGAACTGCCACCGACAATGATCTCACCTCCTGAAGGAGCGGCTTGCTTGGACGACGCGCAACCGAGCAGCAGGGCGGCCAGCAATGCCGGGACAGACAAGTGGTTGAACAACGACATGTATTAAAGTTAGCTGAAAAAATTTATACCGCATATGCTGAATATTTTAGTTAATCTCTTATATTACACTGCTCATTTTGTTCCGTCCTATCCTTTCAAAACACCCACATCCTGCGATTTTTTTAAACTAAACCTCCACCCGAACAGCCCATGAACAGGAAGCGATCCACTTTTCGCATTGATGAGCAGGTTTTCTTCACTATGGGCGCCGTTTGTCTGCTTGCACTGCTGATTTTTGGTTTCCGTTATGCCACCCATCATACCTGTTTGCCAGTTAAGATTCAGCTGGGCAACGATTCCCTCATTGCCGGCAACATGATTCGCTTCAAAGCAGAGTCGGCAGAAGGCAAAACCTTTTCCTGGAATTTCGGAGATGGGAATGCCATCGATGAAGAAAGTTCGTCCGCCAATCACAATTACAAGAATCCCGGAAAGTATACCGTTACTGTTTTGGTAGACGGGGAGTGTTCGGACATACAAAATATTTATGTCAATGAGGCGCCGGTGGTTGTGAATACCAGTCTGCAACCCATGATCGTGGGTCCGGATACGGCCTATACCAACAAGTTGGTTAAATTCTCCGACATCTCGGCATCGTCGGTGAGCTGGGAATGGAGTTTCGGCGAAACCGGCGAGCCCGATGCCTTTACCAAAAATGTCAGTTATACCTACTCCCAGCCGGGCGTAAAGAAAATATACCTGAAAATAAATAACCGTCCCGATCTGGTGGTCGTCCATTTTATCTACGTCATTGATAAAGATGCCCAGAACAAGCTGAAAGAAAAACCCAAAGCGCAACCCAGCCGGGCCCCTGTGATTGTTTATGTTCCTTCCAGGCCTTCCGTCGATCCGATCAACAATCAGATTGCCCAGCCGGCCAAAACCGAAAAGGAACCGGAGCATCCCAAGGCAAAAGCGCCTGATATCTCTCATGAACAGATAGAGGCCATGTTGAAGCAGGTGAGTGCCGGAGCCAAAACGGCCGAAGATTTCTCGGCCTATCTCTGCGGCAATCTGGGGACGCCGGTATTCTATAACGGAAACGCCCTCCCGTTCAGCAAGCTTTGCGCACAACTCAAAGAGATGAAGGAAAAAAAGATCAAGAAAATTTCCGTAGGCATCACCCGGAGCGGGGTAACCGGTTGTATCGAATCCATGTCTGTTTCCATCGAAAAGAAAAAAGGTTTCCTGGGGCTCTGATCCGAATAAAAACTCAATTGGCCATTTACCATGTCAAATGCTACGACCGACTTATTGCTTGAAGAAGAAGCCAAACGGGTGGTGAAAATTGCCCAGGCGATCGCCAAAGAAAATATGAATCCCGAATTCGGACCTGCCCACCTGTTAAAGGCCCTCTTGCATAAGGATGCCGGCCTGCAGGGGATACTGAAGGCGCTGGATAAGGACATTTACTATCTGGAAGAATGGGCGGATGTACGCATCGAATCACTCAAAAAATCGTCTTCACCGAAGGATCCGGTTGCCGGAGACGCCCTTATTGGTGAAGTGATGAATGAAGCGGACAATGTGCGTCTCAAATTTCTAAAAGACGCCATTGCCCCCAGGCATCTGTTGGCTGCCCTCTGTACCCCCGGCGTGGGTTTCAGCTTCGAACAACTCAAAACCCTTCCTCTCCAAAGAGCGGAACTGCTGGAATCCCTGACCGATACTGAAGAGTTGCAGACCGCACTCGGTAAAAAAACATCCGGTGATGGCGACAAATCCAAACCGGCTGCCCAGCATGCCCTGTTGAAATTCTGTATTGACAAAACTCTTCAGGCCAGGGAAGGCAAGCTCGATGCCATCATCGGCAGGGATAAGGAGATCCGGATGATTTCTGAGATCCTTTGCCGCCGCTCCAAGCCAAACGTACTGATTCTCGGTGAGCCCGGCGTGGGCAAATCCTCCCTGGTGGATGCTTTTGCCCTGGCCATTCTTCATAAGCAGGTGCCTCAGCATCTCTATAATGCGCGTATTTTCGAACTGGACAGTGGTGCGCTCATCGCAGGCGCTTCTTATAAAGGGGAGATCGAAGACCGGCTGAAAAGCATTCTCGCGGAAATAAAACAGTTTGAGAAAGCCATTCTGTTTATCGACGAGATCCATGCCCTGATCGATAAACAGGGATCTGCCGGCGGAGCGGTCAATATGCTCAAACCCGAACTGGCCAGGGGCGAACTGACCGTGATCGGCGCCACCACGCTGGATGAGTGCCGGAAATACATTGAGCCGGATGAAGCACTAAGCCGCCGATTTGAGCAGCTCATCGTAGAGGAACCTGACCAAACCGTTTGCTTTCACATGATGAAGGCCATCGTTCCCCATTTTGAAAAGCATCACCAGCTGCAGGTTCCGGAAGAAACCATCAAAGAAACCATCCGGCTGGCCAAACGCTATATTAAAGACCGGCGGCTGCCCGACGCGGCGATCGATCTGGCAGACCGGTCCATGGCCGCGCTCCGCCTCATTAACGACACCGGCGGGCGGGACCTGGATGCATTTAAGACCGATTTCGAAGCCTGGGAAAAGGAAGATGACGGAGCCAGTCCCCACAGCATGGAGGAATACCAGTGGCTGTTGCAGCAGATGAAGAACAAACTCAGCCCGATCCTCTGGAGCTATTTTCAGTCAGAAGAGGATCCTGTTTCCATGACGGACATAAAATCCGTCAAAGGATATATCCGGAGTGCGTTGGATACCCTGCAGGCCGCAGCGGTGACCAAACATACCGCGCTGGAAAAAAGCGACGTGGCCGCCATCGTATCCTATAAAACGGGCATCCCGATTGGCAAGGTGCAGACGCAGGAAAGAGAACGGTTGCTGAATATGGAAGCTTCTTTGAAACAACGGGTTATAGGACAGGATCACGCGATCAAAACGATTGCCGAAGCCATCCTGGAATCCCGGTCGGGTTTAAGCAAACCCGGTCAGCCCATTGGCTCCTTTTTCTTTTTGGGCCCAACGGGTACCGGCAAGACAGAGCTGACCAAAACTCTGGCCAATTTTCTGTTTCAGGACGAATCCTTTATGATCCGTTTTGACATGTCGGAATTCAAGGAGGAGCACTCGGCGGCGCTGCTGTATGGCGCCCCCCCCGGTTATGTGGGTTATGAAGAAGGCGGCTTGCTGGTTAACAAAATCCGGCAAAAACCGTATTCGGTGGTGCTGTTCGACGAAATTGAAAAAGCCCATTCTTCAGTGTTCGATATTTTTCTGCAGATCATGGACGAAGGGAAGCTGCACGACAAACTGGGGAAAGAAGGTGATTTTTCCAATGCGGTCATCATCTTCACCTCCAATATCGGAAGCCAGTTTGTCGTCGATTCCTTCAACAAAGGCGAGGTCCCGTCCTCGTCCAAGTTAATGGAGATTATGGCCAACCATTTTCGGCCCGAGTTCCTGGGACGACTAACGGAAATCGTTCCCTTTGCCCCGATGACGGAGAAAATGGTGCAGAATATCCTGCGGGTACAGCTGAAATCGCTGTACAGCGCCCTGGAAAAGCAGGGTATTGAGTTGGTGATCACCGACAAGGCCAGCACCGTGCTGGCCCAGCAGGGATTTACACCCAAATACGGGGCGAGACCCCTGACCGGGGTTATCCGCTCCCAGCTGCGGAGGCCCTTGTCCAGGAAGATCATCAGCGGCGAAATCAAGCCCGGGGACCGGATTACGCTGGATACAGACGTTAACGATCAGTTTATATGGAATAGCTAAAATCTCAAAAAATATATATACATTTAAATTAAGTACCCTCCCTATTTTTTAACCATTCATTCAATCCTTTTTTATGGCTGTCGAAAAATATAGTATTGGCGGAACAGTAACCGAAACAGAGGCTTTTGAGGCCTTTGCCGACATACCCCAAAACCGGGTACTGATGGCGGAGAAATTAACGGCAAATGCACCGGTCCGGCCGGAAATTGTTCAGGGCCTGACTACGGTAGAACAGGTGTTTGAGCATTTCAAACCCCAGATAGACATGGATTTCGAAACGGAAGAAGGGACCGGAAAGAAAGAGACTCTTCAGTTTAACAATCTCGCGGACTTTGGCATTAAAGGGATTACGGCCCAAAGCAGTTATCTGGGCGATCTCACGCTGAAGAAAGACCAGTATCATAAGATCATCAAGCAATTGAAAACAAACAAACTGCTAAAACAGGCTTTGGCAAATGCCGAAACCAAGGAAAACCTGATCCATTCGCTGAATGCCCTCATCAAGGAGCTGGAACAATCCAAATAATTTTTTGACAAAAACGAACCTTAAAAAAACAAATTTCGCTCATGGCACAAGAACCACTTAAGTCTCAGGAATTGCAATCCAGGGTGCAGGAGGCGGTCAAAAGCATCGACAATCCGACCCAGGTATTGGAAGGCAGTTTGAAAAAGCTGGAGAAATTCGGAGGATTCGACCTGCTGGAAACCGCTATAGATAACGTTCAGAATATCAACCCCGAAAGAAAGGCCAGAAAAAAGATCTTTTTAGAAGAATCCTCTAAAAAAGCCGAGCGCGAAGCCCTGAAGAAAAATCTCCAGTGGTGGAGTGAGATCCTCAGCAGTTCCGACGATATTTCCGAGATGATACAGACTTGTGAGAAGAAATCCGAAGAGGCGGCCACCGTATTGAAGAAAAACCTGAAGGCAGCCGTCGACAGCACCCAGGACCTGGAACGTTCTTACCGGTCCGTTGCTCTGTTCTATAAAAATACCGAAAGTACCAAGGTCAAGAATGTTTCCATTATAAACGTCGACGCCGACCAATTAAAAGATCTCGATAATACCCGGTTTATAGACGCCATACAAACAGAACTCGTGGCCAACTACGACCGGCTTGATCTTCGGAACAACTACGGGCTGCTTGTGTTACCGGGATATCTGGGATCGAATAAGGTAGTCGAAAAATGGGGGAAGATCGCCTATGAAAATAAGGTAACACTGGTCACCGATTTTGAGAATCTCGAAGCGCCGGACGATGTCATGGAGCTCTTTGAAGCTGCGAATTTAACCGGCGGAGATGTATACCGGTCCAATGTGGTGATGTCCTGCAACTGGCTGGTGGGCCGGGGTAAATTTGATGAAGTGGGTGAAGAAGATGATTTGTATGTTCCCCCCGCTGCCGCGCTGGCCGGCAAAATTTACAATACCCTGATGTCTCAGGTGACTGCCGGTAAAAAGCATGGCGGCATCAACGAAGTAGATGGGGTACGCTTCGACCTGAAGAAGAGCGAGATCGCCAATCTGGAAAAGCTCGGCCTCGTTCCCATGGTCAAAGAATATGGTAAGGTGATGGCTTTTTCCGCCAAAACACTCTTTAATGGCGACAACCTGGGGCTGCAAACCTATTCCGTTGTCAGGGTATTTGACTATGTGGCAAAAGTGATGATGGACTTCCTGAATAGAAGGGCATTTGAAAACTTCAATGGAAACACGAGAAAAGAATTGAACGGACAGATTGTGAAATTCCTGGATGGCATTACAGGACCCAATAAGCTGATCGAAAATTTTACGATTCAGCGGTTTGAACAGGACCCCGTTCAGAAAGACAAGATATATCTCGACATTCATTTAAAACCCTACTTCCCTGCAAAAACTTTCATGATTAAACTGGAGGGGCAAAAAGGGGATGATGGCAATGACTGGTCTTCGGAATACGCGCAGGATAAATAACCAGCCCTTTTTTTGCTAGTTTGCTGAAACGGAAAATATTTTTAAAAATAATATTAGTTCTGAGGGGAGTGTGTTCCCCCAAAGGAATCAAATACTTGGTCTTATTCTATTATTCAACCGTTAAAATCAATTTTTATGTCTTTTAAAGCAAAGTTAAAAGTAGCCGGTAAGGAATTAAATGTTCTCCACCATTTCTACGAAATGAAACAGGAAACCGACGCCACCGGCCGCCCGTCTTCCGTTACCCGCGGTGGAAAAATTACCATCACGGTAGAAGCCAATGGCGAAACCACCTTTTTCGAATGGATGTGCAACAACTTCGAGAGAAAGGACGGAAGTATTGTGTACATCAAACGGGACACGGATGCCACCATGAAAGAGTTAAAATTCAAAGAAGCCTATATGGTTGACTACAAAGAACTCTTCGACAGCACCGGCGCGAATCCGGTAACAGAAACCTTTACGCTGAGTGCAAAGGAAATTGACCTGGGCAACGGCAAGCATGTTAATGAATGGATCAAATAGACATGGCCTAGCGGGTGGTGGGTGAGCTGCCCGTTTTACATTACCTCATCTATTCAAATCATATTTATGTCTTTCATCGCAAAATTAAAGCTGGAGGGTGAAGAGGTGAACGTCCTGCAATGCAGTTTCCGCTTCAGCCAGGCGACGGATGCGACCGGCAAGCCGATTGCCATCCCCCGGGGAGGCAATATCAGGATTCTGGTGGAGAGCGATTCTACCACCGATCTGTTCGACTGGATGATCAGCCCCACCCAGGTCAAGAGTGGAAGCATTACGTTTCAGCGCCGCGACAACAAGGGTAAATTAAAAACAATCGAATTTACAGACGCCCATTGCGTGGATTATCATGAGATGTACGATCATGTCGGCAATCATCCGTT
The DNA here is from genome assembly GCA_041691395.1 of Chitinophagaceae bacterium. Classification (GTDB taxonomy): domain Bacteria; phylum Bacteroidota; class Bacteroidia; order Chitinophagales; family Chitinophagaceae; genus Puia. The sequence continues at coordinate 62,876 of JBEPUT010000020.1, read as the reverse complement.
ACAGATCGAATTGATGCTGAGCGCCCGTGAATTGAAACTGAATGATTCGGAATACAAGAACAACTGGCCCGAGTAACCGGGAGCTTTTACTCCATAAATAAATATTCGTTATGGCACAATTGGTTGATACCAATATTGATATTGATGGCAAAAGTATTAAACAGTTCTCTTCGCTGAATATATCACAGGGTATTTATGAACATCATCTGTTCACTCTTGTTTGTCCGGCAGAAGCAATTGACGGCACGTCGGGATTGATCTTTAATTCTTCCAAGAATATGATCGGCAGCTCAATCAATATAAAGATGGATGCCGTAGGGAGTTCAGGAACGATGAAATTTTCTGGTGTCATCACTCAGGTGGAAGCCGAACGGTACAACGGTCATGCAGGTAATATCGTCATCAGCGGCTTTAGCCCGACGATCCTGCTTGACAACGGACCTCATTGCCAGACCTGGGAAAAGAAAACGCTTAAAAATATTGCCCAGGCTGTGGTGGAAAACTTTCCAAAGAACCTTCTACAGCCGAGTATTTCTCCGTCATACGGTGATACGATGTCGTATACCGTCCAATACAAGGAAACGGCCTGGCAGTTCCTGTACCGGTTAAGTGTCATGCACGGAGAATGGTTTTATTACGACGGCCGGAAACTCGTACTGGGCCCTCCTAAGGGGAATACCGTTAAGCTTAATTATGGCTCCAACCTGCAGCAGTTCTCGATGGCGCTTCAGGTGAGGCCTACCAGTTTCCAGGTAATGGCTTATGATTATATGAATCATGAAGTGTATACTTCTTCCCCGAAGGATATTGCAAGCAAGGACGGCCTCAACGATCTTGGAAAGTTCGCACTACAGAAAAGTGAGAAATTTTATGATTCCAAACCCAAACAATGGAATAACCAGTTCCTGACCGATAAAAAACAGCTGGATGACTTTGCCAATGTCAGGGCTTCAGTCGAAAGCAGCAATATGGTGCGCTTCACAGGGACCAGCGATCATCCAGGTATCCAGGTTGGAGGAACTGCGAGCATACAGGGAAGAAATGTATTCAGCCAGGCTAATGAAACTTTTGGAGACTATTCGATCCTTTCGGTCAATCATCAATGCAATGGCCAGGGCAATTACACCAATTTTTTTGTATCCATTCCCTCTTCGGTGAAAATGTCGCCGGTAACCGTTTATCCTGAACCCCGGTGCGAAACGCAAAGTGCCACTGTTACCGACAATAACGATCCGAACGGGTTGGGCAGGGTCCGGGTAAGGTTCCATTGGATGGAAACCACCGAAAAAAGCCCATGGATACGCGTAACCAGTGCACATGGAGGAGGAGGTAAGGGAATGTTTTTCATGCCCGAGGTTGGAGAGGAAGTCATCGTGGGTTTCGAAAGCGACAGTCCGACCAAACCCTATATCATTGGAAGTGTTTTTCATGGAAAAGCCAAAAGCAGCTCCGGAAATTCAGGCAATGACGTCAAGCAGATCAGTACCCGGGCAGGGAGTTCGATTGCTTTTGACGATAGTGCAGGCAGTCTAAAACTGACCGATAAAAATGGCAGCCATCTTACGATGGATGGAAAGGGAAATCTGACTATGGATTCCAAAGAAAGCATCAAACTGACCTGCGGTGGTACTACCATTCAAATGTCAAAAGACGGAAAGATTTCCATCACAGGCAAGGAGATCAACATTGAGGGCTCTGCGAAAGCAATATTAAAAAGCGGGCCTGCTTCGTTTGCCGCAGATGGACAGGGCGGTGATGCCAAAATGGATGGCATGAATGTGACGATTTCGGGAACTGTAGAATCCAAATTAAAAGCAAACGCACAGATAACAATCGATTCCGCAGGAATAGTTGATATAAAAGGGGCGATGATAAAAAAGAATGGTTGAATAAAATGCTATTATGATGAAAACGCAGATCCAGCAGTCAGATGATTTCAGGCAAAACGACGTTGAACCGGTTAGTTTTAAATCAGGAAATAGCCTGTTGATCAATAGGGAAAAGGAAGAACTGACCATTCTGGGCAGAAATCAACAGATCCAAATGGTTATCTCGATGAAGGATGATGCCTTAACTGTAAATGTTACTGCTCGTCAATTGAACATCAATGCTATGGATGAGTTGAATCTTTCTGCGAGAAAGATAAATATAGAGGCCGCAGAACAGGTGAGCATAAGAACAACCGGCAATCTGGTACAGAAGGTTTCCAATAATTCGTCCCTGGAAGTCGGAGGGACCAATAAAAGTATTGCTATGGAACAAAAATTAGTTGCTAAACTCGGTAACGTGGAGATTAAGGCCAATGATGATATTGTCATCGAAGGCGAGCGGATAAAACTTAACTGTGATTAAATGGAACTCATCAACCATACCAGCTATCCTTCGATGATGTTCAGAAGTGCCGTCGAGAATGATTCTTTAATCGCTTCAGCGATATTGCGGGTTACTTACGATATCCGGGAAGATAAGGTTGTTCCAAGTCCAAACCAGGAGTGGCTCTTAAATAAAGCCCCTTGGGAAAGCGAATACGGGCCCATGGAAGCCGATCAAATTTTCAGGTTAGGTGGTGTGGACATCCTTGTGTTCGGCAAAGCGCGGCCAAAAAATGGTCTGCCGGCCCGTAATATGGATGTCAGCATAAAAATCGAAAATAAGTTATCCTATTCTGTTCGCGTTTTCGGGAACCGGTTTTGGGAGAAGAATATTTTCGGCATGACCATCAGCGAGCCGGAACCGTTTTCAGAGATGCCACTAACCCTGTATAATGCTTATGGAGGCAAGGCGGACTGGGATGGATTGAAATTGCCCTATGGAAATAATCCTTTTGGCAAGGGCTATTACTGGGAACGCGAAGATGCCATTCACAAGCCATTGCCGAATGTGGAGGATCCAAAGGATCTGGTCAGCAAGTGGAATCATCGTCCGGATCCGGTAGGCATAGCCAGTTGTCCGATGAATGAATTGAGAATGAGAGGGAATGTGACACATAACGAGAAGGGCATGTTGAAAAATGTGGATGCACGGTTTTTCAATACCGCATTTCCTTCGATGATTGTTCCCGAATTAGTAGCCGGTGAGGAGATCAGAATAGAAGGCATGCTGGCAACAGGCCCCTTTTTCTTCAAAATCCCCCGGCATGAATTAAAAGTTCGGTTGAGAATAGGCGAAAAAGAAAATGAACGAACTTTAAAAGCCGATCAAATCGGGTTGATCCCGGATAAGATGCAGGCTTTCATTACGTATCGGTTTCCCTTCCGTTATAAACTGCAAACTTTACAGGTCAGGAAATGTGAAATAATCGAAATTAATTAATCTATGGGGTGGCCTTCTTCAGTACTTGTAACGATGAACCCGGTTATTGGCAGGGATATTCATGACATGATTATTCCGCCAAACCCGGCACCGGTTCCGGGACCTTATTTATGGATTCAAATCTTGTCAGGAATATTTTGGCCATCCGTGAAAATGGCTCCTACGGTTTTTTCAGGTGGTTTCCCAGTCATTCAACGAGGCTCTGATATCGGATCATTTATCGTGCATGTCGGCAATCCGGCGAATATTTCTTTGCCGTTTATCATATTGGGCAGTGCTTCCAAATCAGAATTCGGTTCTTTTTCAGTCAAGGCGGAGAATAAGCCGGTAGCCACCGCCTTCCCTATGTTTATTGCTGGTCTTAATTTAACCTGCCAGGGCCCCAGCGTCGGACCGTTAGGCCCCTTCCCGTGCCCCTTTGGCGGTGTAATCTCTTTTGGGACGCAGTTCGCCGGAATGAGCTGGGGGGACGTTTTTGCCAGTGTAATCATCGGATTAGTGGATATGCTTATTCAAGGCATTGTTAATAAATTAGGAAGTTTCCTGGGTAGCCAGGTCGGCAAATTATTCTTCAGTGAAGGGACGGTCATACTCAGTGTATTTGTTGGACAACTGAGATCCGGTAACGCTGTTGGGAATTTTGTCTCTATGTTATTATCCGATTTCGTCATCGGTTCGCCGCTGGGTTATTCCAGTTCGCATCTGGGTGCGGATGATGTATATGCATCCAAGACCAGGACTCCATTGGGTGGCTTTGTTGGAGATAAGGAAGATGCATTTTTTGATTGGGCAGCAGCGCCTTCACCTGACACTGATGAGTTGCCTCCTCCGTCAGATCCAAGCGGTATGGACGCGGGAGTACCGAGCGGGAATCAGCCGAATGATAATACAACCCCCGATGGGGGTGCGGGCACAAATACCGGGAGCGATGAACCGAATTCTTCCAGTACTGACAGTCCTGTAAATAACTATTGCAGCGGTGTTGAAACGTTTTGATACAATAAAATCACTTCATAAACCTTTCTGAATGACTGAATATTTCACACCGGAAGAAAAGACTCCCGATCGTCCCAAAAACAATTCTTTTGATGCCCGGCAGATTTCCGCAAAGGATGCCAGTGATCATTTCATTCTTTCCCTACTCGTTAAAAGAACATACCGGATCTCCGATACTGGCAAATGTGCGCTGAACGATGAACAAATTCCCCTGGTCGGGGAAATAGCCTTTTACGATGGTTCTCCAACGCTGGTCAGCCAGGATTCAGATCTTTACATTTTCAAACCATTCACGGATGTTGTGATAAAAGGAAAAGCGCGCAATGACCGGAAAAACAATTCTTTTCAGGCAAGTGTCCAGATAGCAGACTCCAATGTGGGAATACAGGTGGTAGGAAACAGGAAGGTTTTTTTTAATCAATCCGGAAAATTGGAATTCACGGAGGCGGAATTGGTGGAAGAAGTTCCTTTACGGTATGATTTCGCCTACGGAGGGCGCGATGAAGCGGCCGAAAAAAAGATAAAATTACCACCACCCCATCTTACGAAAGAGCTTCCACCCGAAATGGATTTATTGGGCGGTAATCCGTATCGGTATAAAAGGAATCCGGCAGGAAAGGGTTACCTGGTTGAGCCGGTTAAATCATCCATCGAACAACTCAGCCTGCCAAATTTGGAAGATCCCGAAAACCTGCTAACCCCGGAATCCCTGATCGTGCATGACCCATCCTTATGGTATAAGATGCCTTTGCCACGCTGTACGGATTGGGTGAGCCCGATGTGGTTTCCGAGGATTGCCTATTTTGGATTATATAATCTCCCCGGGCAGATCGGCAATAAATTAGCAGAGATTGCAAGGCATTGGGCCGAACCAAAGATCCTTTCCATCATTCCCATGAAAGGGAATATGGATTTTCGTTGTACCAATGGCGCTTCCCTGGGTTTACAATTACCTTATATAAAACCAAAGGAAAGAATAAGAATGGTCAATATTCATCCGAAATTCAAAGACTTTGTTTTGCAATTGCCTGGCGAGTATCCCGATTTATGGGTGGATGGCCGTAAAGGCAAATTGCTTTCCACGCACCCGTTTATCCAGACCATCGTTATAGAGCCCGATGAAAACCGGGTATCTATTCTCTGGCGGGGGTCTGGCCCCGCAATTCGTCCCTATTTTGACGAGGAGTTAAAGACAATGCCGTATAAGGTGGAGTGGCAGAAACAATAATCTGAACACAGTTATAATAAATCGGGAAATTACTATATGGCACTTAGCGGTTTCAATCATAGAATAACCTGGACGGAATTCAGACTTATCGCGGAGAAACCTCCTGGAGAGATTGAAAATGCACAGATCTCCTGCGAATCCAGCAATAGCCACCTGGCTCCTTCCCGGCACGGTGGCATTGTCACGATTGCCCAATTGGACATCAGGATCTATGTGGATATTGCGAAAAGCTGGGTCGTGGAAGGTCAGCCATCGGATGTCTTGCTTAGGCACGAGCAGGGGCATTTTGATATTTTGGCTATCGGGATCAGGGAATTCTATAACGGCCTCCTAAGCATTACTGCGAGTTCTATTCAGGATCTCCAATCCCGAATGAATGACCTGCAGGTTGCCAAAAGAAAAAAAACCAAGAACATAAACGACCGGTATGATTCAGCGGATCAAACCGATCATGGGAAAAATGCCGGTACGCAACAACTTTGGGAAGCCAGGATCAATGCCACAAAACTTAATCCGAATGGCATATTGGATAACCTTCCTTAAGCGGCAGGGAAACCAGTTGGACGATTGGACTATTGCATTTGAAAATTTGATAAATTATCGTATTTTTAGCTTACCCGATTCCTTTGAAAATCAAAGCGATAACATGCAATTCAGGAAACGGCTTGCCTGGTGTTGCGGGAAGTAATAAAGGGTCGGTTTCCGGAAAACACAAGACAACTATGCAATTGGAATTTTATTCACTGCCCATGATGTTTGAGGGATTGATGCGCGGGCAGGAACACCCCAAATGCGATCTGCAACAGTCTGTTTTTCAACACCTCCACCTTTTGCTCACCACTTCTTTTGGCGGCTTTCCAGCAGATGAACGGTTTGGCTGCGGCATCTGGGATCATGACTTCGACAACGTGACCAGCGCACACAAACTCAGGGAAATTTTCAGACAGTCGCTTCAGGAATCGATCCAGGAACAGGAAAAAAGACTGGGCAATGTGCGCATAGAAGTCTTGCTGAAACAGGAAGAACAGGATGGAGAAGAAGACCACCGGGTGAAAAAAAGAATTGATGTTACGATTACCGGCATTCTGCTCCTGACCAATGAACGCATTTCTTACAGGGATCGGTTTTTTGTCGGTCCTTTATCATATTAAAAAAGTCATCTGCCATGCAGGAATCCCGGAATCAGATTAAAACCAGGCTCTTAAAGAATGCCGCGCGTGCCTGGGGATATTCCGAAACGGAATCTGAAAATAATTTCGATCCGCTGGTATCCATGCTGATGACGGCTTGCGCGGCTGAACTGGAGAAAATTTCGGGGGAAATCCAGGGCTCAAGAGCGCGGGTTTTGGAAAGGTTGGTTCAATTGCTTTCTCCTGATGCCCTGACCGGTGCCATTCCGGCACATGCCATTGCCTGCGCGACCCCCGTTGACAAAGTATTCGAACTGGCTGAACAAACGCAGTTTTATACCTCCCGGAAAACAACCATCAGTTCGGATCAGGAAGAAACAATCACCAAAGATTTCTATTTCACCCCCACAGCCGATTTCAGGCTCAATAAGGCCTCTGTCCGTTTTATGGCGGTCGGAAATACCTTGTACAGCGTCAATAACCAGATCAACAAAGAAGTCATTGCCCAAACAGAACCGGGAAAAGAACTTCCGGATTCCTCCCTGTGGCTGGCTATTGACGAGCCATCGGAAAGCCTGCAACAAACCATGTTCTATTTTGATCTGCGCAACGAGGCCAGCAAACAGCTTTTCTACCAGCAGTTGCCCAAGGCGGAATGGTATTGGAATGATCAGCCCATGAATCATTCAACAGGATACTCCCTGTCGAATATCAGCGGAGAAAAACTCGATCTGGAAACCGTGCTGAACAGAGACGATGATGTCAGCGCAAAAATCAAGAAGCACGTAAACGCTTTCTACAAGGCCTGCTTCATCAATTTGGAGGACTCTGCAGATTTGGCGGCCAGGGGAGACAATGCCCTGCTGAGTGGGATCATCGCGGATTCGTTTTCTCCCAAAAGCCTCAAACCCCTTCAGAAATTTGCGCTCCGGTGGATTTGCATTGATTTTCCCAAAACCGTTGGAACTCAACTGCTGCAGGATGTGGTCTGCGTGATGAACTGCTTTCCGGTGATCAATCGCCAGATGCATGAATTTAGTTTCCGCCTCCAGGAAATCATCAACATCATCCCGCTGACCACCGACGATCTTTTTCTCGATCTGGAAGAATTGAGCAGCGATGAAGGAAAACGGTTGAACATCCGGAGTTTCGAACAAAACGGAGAAGAAAAGACATTTGCCATGTTACTGCGCAATGGAGGCGTCGGCCGGTTCGATGAACGGGATGCCGGAGAGATTGTAAACTATACACTACAATTGCTTCGCGACGAAACCGCCGCTTTTTCAACGCTGGGAAATGATTTCATGAGCGGGGAGATGAAGCAGTTGCAGCAGATCATCAATAAGTTGGAACAGCGGCTATTCTCCCGGCAACTGAGAAAGGAACAAACCCCCTACCTGGTTATACAGCATGGTGGAGACGCCCTCAGGCAGAATATTTCCATTCGTTACTGGAGTACGGCGGGCGCTGAAGGGAATAATGTAAAATCCGGCACTGTGCTTCGCCTGTATAAAGGCACCGGCGTGGAATACAACCAGGCTACGCTGGTCACCACGACAGTCGGCGGGCGCAGCAAGCTGGGCACGACTGAAACCGTGCTCGCCTACAAAAGCGCGTTGTTGTCGAGAGACCGGCTGATTACCACCGAAGACATTAAAACTTTCTGTCATTTTCAACTGGGAGAAAGGGTAAAAAAAATAGATATACAAAAAGGAATTACAATTCATCCTGATCAGCAACAGGGCTTTATAAAAACAGTTGATGTGCTGATTACCGTTGATCCCAAAGCTTTTGACGAAATGATGGAAAAAGGAGAAGTGGATTTCTGGACGAACAATCTCAAATTATTGTTGGAGGAAAAATCGGTATCTCTTTTTCCCTATCGGATTTTTATTAATCAGGCCGCTTAGGTTATCGTATGGATAATTATTCTTTGCTAATGTTGGTCCAAAAGGAAATGCGGGAACTGGGCTGCGATGCCCGAACCGAATCCCAGCTCGCGTTGGCCATGGACAGCGGCTTGTTACCGGATGATTTCAGGGTAAGCTGCGATGGTCTTTTTGTTCGCGAACACAGCCGCGACCTGATCAACGCGGAAATAAAGGAAGATGCCAGAAAAGCCAGCTTGCTGGAACTCCATCTTTCCCGGGGTGGCGTTTATGATCAATTGCCGGAGGGATTTTTCTTCCAGCACCGGGAGCAGAAAACACGAACCCTGACTGCCGCCGACATGGCGTCTGATCACAAGGAGAATAAGAAAAAAGAAGCCGAAATAAGGCGTTTCTTCTTGCCCTTTGAAAATGATTTTTTCTGGCAGCGACTGCAAATAGAAAAAGAGGAAGGACGACTGCTCGAGGGCCTTCAATCCGGAATTCTCAACGACTATTTTGTACAGTTTTGGAATATACCCCGTTCTATTCCCAAGAAATTCATCGCTCCGCTAATCCTTTTATTGCCCTATGCTCATCGCATTGCGGGGGATTTGACCCTAACCGCAGAATGTCTGGAGCAACTGCTCATGGAAGAAATACAGATCATTCAAAAAAGATCGCTAAGCAACCACCATGATGCCCTGGCCTGCCCCGGTCTCGGAGACGCGCGGTTGGGGTTGGATATGCTCTGTGGAGAAGACTTTTGGGAAGACAGCCCCCTGATTGAGCTGGTGATCGGGCCGCTGGAAGGATCCAGGATAAGTGACTATCTGGAGGGAGGAAACCGCTTCGAGTTGCTGGATGTGTTCAGGCGCTTCTTCATTCCGGCGGGCATAGATGTCGAATTTAACGTGAAGCTGCACAAGGAAAAGGAGAATATGACTATGGAAACAGGGAATTTTCCGATATTGGGCTATTCCAGTGTTTTATAACTAAATGATCAGGACCTTTATCTGCTATAACTTATAAACAACCGTTGACAGGCTACTATGCAAAAAATGATGACTAGCCAAATGGCGATTTTCCTGTTCGTCCTCAGCCTCCTGGTGGTTGGGGTTTCCGTGCTACTGGCCAATCTGATTGCCAAATACAAGGGAAGCTTTAAGCCCTATCAGAAAGCGACATTGTGGTATATGTTTTTCTCATTGCTGTTTTTTAGCGTGATTGCCCTGGCCGCATATCCAGGCGTGTTTGACGATCCAACCAATTTCTTTGTTGTTTTACAGATCTATTTTCTGCTGTTGGGTCTGGGCCATTTCTATTATATGCACCAGCAGCTGCGTTGGAGCGGCGGTCCCGATGCTTTCTGGCTCGAACTGCTGTTTACCGGCCTGATCGCCATCCTCGGAAGCATCGGCTTCATCATTGTTTATCATTTACTCAATAGGAATGGGTTACAGTATATCATGACCAGCAGCATGCTGTTTTTCCTCTTTCCCCTGGTTTTCTATCAGACTTTCCGAAAAGCCCTGGCCATACCACCCAAGATCATGAAAGAATGGTTCTATCCCGTGAATGAGGAAATGGATGAACCGGAAGAAAGCAAAATGAAAAATCTGCTGGTGATCAGTTTTGAGTTTCAAAAGCAGATCACCGATTCGGAACTCACCAATTTCCGGGCGAAAGCGCCAACCGATATGGAATTCGGACAGCTCTTCTACTATTTTATCAACGATTATAACGACCGCCACTCCAACAGCCGGATCAGCTTCGTCAACCCCAAGGGAGAACCCCATGGCTGGATTTTTTATAAGAAGCCGAACTGGCATTCTTTTCTGACAAAATACATCAGCGCGGATAAAACTATTTTTACGAATCACATTAAAGAGAATGACGTCATTATTTGCGCACGATCGATGGTTTAAAAAATGCTTATGGAAGAAAATAGTTATTTGCCGGTAAACTGGATTGATGGGATGAAAATCAACAAATCCCATTTCATCGCGCAGGATAATGCGATGCGCTATCAGTTGGCTCAAAATACCAATTGCCTGCTCAATGAACTCAATTATGGGCTGCTGCCCGTAGGTTCCGAAGGGGAGGAATTGAAACTATTCATCAGCACGGACAACCAAAAAAAGCTGCAGGTCCGCATTCAGCAATGCAGGGCCATCACGGCCGGTGGCTATTATATCGAGTTTAATGAGGATACGCTTTTGCAGGGAACGAATACTGCACTGCCGGTAGCCAGCGCACCCGCCACGCTAAAAGAATTGAAGAGCAAAGGAACTGAGTTCTACATCGTTCTTTCTGTCAATCCCTACAAGCGGATTCCCTTCGGGTCCGCTGATGGCGCTGAAATTCCGCCCCGCATTCCCTTTACGATGCCGTCATATTCCCTGGACCTCGTTCCCCTGCAGGATGTTACCCGAAATGTTCTGGGTCCCTGGCAACTGCCGGTCGGAAAATTGTCTATCGATGACCAGCGTGTGATGCTCGAAGAAGATTATATCCCACCCTGCTCTTCCGTGAGCAGCCATCCGGAATTGCAGGAGATTCTGGCCGGACTGGAACAATTTTACAGTAAAATGGAATTGTATTCCCTGCAGATCATTCAGAAAATTCTGCAAAAAAAACAAGCCAACGACATGGCTGTTATCGTGCAGAAATTATGTGAACACATTTCTTTTTTTACGTCTTTTCAGCTGGCCGATCTGAAATCGGTGGGCATGGTGCAGCCACCGGTATATCTCGTCGGAAAAGTGGCGATCCTGGCCCGACAAATGAAGAATACCCTGGATTGTTACCTGGGCAGTGGGAAAGAAGAGCTGATCAACTACTTCACGGAATGGTGCAATATCAGCCAGGGGGAACTGGAAGGGGCGATGGTGGGCCTTTCCGGCCACCAGTACGACCATCTGGACATCAATCGTTCCATCGACCTCGTTTCGCAGTTTACCAAGATCATTTCCAGGCTTTTCTACCAGCTGGCCAGACTGGAATATATCGGAAAACGAAAAGACGCAGGCATATTTGTAAAGGAGGAAGTGGTCAAACAAAAATCTTCCGAAACACCGCAAAAGAGACGCAGCTTTCTGGCAGACTAAAACAACGCGATAGAGCATAAAAATTGAGCACGATATGCAACAAATATTGAATAGTCAGGAGAGAAATCAGGCCTTTGTCAAGTTCCTTGTTTTTTTCCTCCTTACCGTAATCCTGGTGGTCACCGCGGTTTTCTTTAACTACCGCCTCCCGGTGAGGGAAAATAAAATGCTGCAGGACGAGGTCGACGTGCAGCGCCAGCAGGAGGCCAACCAACAAAAATTTGTCAACCGGATGCAAGAGGCCATCGTATTACTGGATTCCCTGGATGCCAACAACACGAATCTGGAGCAGATCAATCTTCAGCTGAACGGAAAAATCGCCGAGTTGGCGGTATTGCAGCAGAAAGACAACACCCTATACGGGAAACTGAATAAGGTAATCGTAGACCGGTTTCAGGAATTGCAGCAAAAGCAACGCCAACTGGAAAGCCTGTCCGACAAGGCCGGAAAACTCGCCAGCCTGCAATCGGAATTGGAGAAATGTAAAAGTGATCTGGCGGTCGCCAATGCGGCATTGGATGGATTCCGGAAAGGTTCTCCCAATTAATTCAAAGCCTTTTATCGTTTGCCCAACTTATTCTATAGCCCATTTTGTAAAAACGTTTTGTTTTGTTTTCTGTTATTGAGCCTGATTGTCAATAGCCGGGCACAGCAAAAAAACCCCGCTCAGGCCAAATTCCAGGACATTTTCAGCAATCTGCCCATCCCTGACGCAGCCAAACTTTCCGTTCTAAAGGAAAATGAGCGTCCCCTGTCAAAAATCCGGGCTAATTTATTTGTCAAAGTAAGCAGCTCCAAAACGACCTGCTTTGTGGGTGAACCTATTCTCGTCACCTATGAACTCTACTCCGCCTTGCAGAATGAAAGCGAAATCGACAGGCTGCCTTCATTTGCGGGATTTGCCGTATTGGAACTCAGCGTTGTCAACGAACAGGTGGTTTACAAGACTATCCACGGCAGATCTTACCGGGCATTTCATCTGCGGCAATTCCAACTCGTTCCCCAGCAGTCGGGAAGACTAACCATCGATAGCCTCACCGTCAATAACGTAATTCATTACCGGATCCCTCCCGACTCGGACCGTCATTATTCAGGTATTGTGGCCAGTACCCCACTAACCATTGACGTCAGGGCATTGCCTTCCGAAAAAAAACCACCCGACTTTTCAGGTGTGGTGGGTCATTTTCAGTTGTCGGTTTCAGTCGACAGTCAGCGGATCGCCGCCGGCGAAACCAATACCTTGCACATAGCCATTTCCGGAAGCGGAAATTTCATTGCCTTGTCACAGCCCGATATCAGCTGGCCACCAGGTTTCGATTATTTCCCGGTACATGAAAAAACGATCCTCACCAAAAACAGCTTCCCGCCCAGCGGCCAGCAGCTTTTTGATATCCCTTTTGTACCTTCCAGGGAAGGCGAATTTTCTATACCGGCATTGCAGATAACCTATTTTGATGCGACCAAAGGCGATTACAAACAAAGCAGCAGCAGCCCCATCCTGATCAAGGTATCGCCGCCGAAAATAAAGCAGCCTTCAAAGGCACTGGAAGGGAAACCCAATAACCAGTTTAGTGCGACGTGGATCCGGATTGCGCTCGTTGTCATCCTGATCCTGCTCTTGCTTATTTTTGTAAGGAAAAGAAAAACCAAATGACCAATTACTCAATATAATTTTTATGACAAAAGCGGAAGCCTTGACCTTTCTGGAACTTCGCGAAGACGCGACCGACCAGGAAGTAAAGAAGACATTGGAAGAACAACTGTCGCATTTTGAACAACTCAGCGAAAAAGCACCCACTGATTTCTTGCGGAAACTGAACGCGCAAAAGGTAGCCAAGGTGAAGGGAATCCAGCAGGATTTAAAAAAATGGGCTCCCCAGGGTCCGGGAGCCAAATCGGTCATCCTAAACGAAGACCCGGTGGAGGATTCCGAAATGGAAGAAGATCTTCCGGCCACTACGCCGATCATCATTTCCTCAGGCTCCCGGTTTTCCAAAAAGGCTGCCGTGGCGGAACCGCTGGGCTGGCTTGTTCGACATACGGAAAACCAATCGCCCAAAACGTACTCCTTGTGGAAAGGACCCAATTACATCGGCCGTAAACTGCACGAGTCATTGAAGCCCTTCGTGGTGATTGATGAGGATCTGTACATCAGCCGGGTACACGCCCTGATTACCGCTGAAGCAGGAGATCAATTTTATATCGAAGATTCCGCCGCAGTCAACAATGGCTCCGAAAGCAAAAATGGCACTTACCTTAACGGAAGAGAGAAACGGATCGCGGAGAAAACAAGACTGAACGAAAACGACACCATTCAGATCGGCGTAACCAAACTGATCCTGCGCTACAATAACCATCCCATAAAAAAGATCGTAAAGGAAGTGGAGAAAAGCAAATTCATGCATACGGTAGCCCTGGAGCTATGATACCGGAATTTACAGCCTGATCTTCAACTTTCCCACTTCATTGATGTTCTCCTGATCGACCTGAAGATTCCCCGTGTACACGGCGGAGGGATTGCTGGTGCTGGTGGCCTGCAAGAGATATTTGCCGGGTTTCAGATACACTTTCATGGTTTTTCCTGTTTCCAGAATGCCGATATCCATGGAATTCATTTTAATGGTACAGGTTTGTGTTGTGGTTAATTCCAATATGTATTTTTGAGACCCATTGGCAACCGGGGGAGCCTGCGTTTTGGGTTCCTGATTTCGCGCCGCCGGCACCGTTGATTTGCTCTCCCTCGACTGATCGACCGGTACTTGTGGTTTTTTCTTTTCCGCCGGGTGGTCTGCCTTATGCGCGACGATCGCCTTGGGGTTAACCGTTTCTGCCTGGCGTTCCTTGTCCTTGGTTATTGGGGCAACGGGCAATGGCAGTTCCGCCTTCCGGACACTGTCTGCCGCATCCGGCGTATTTTTTACCACAGCAGGCAAGGTCGTCTTGCCCGGTTCATCCGGTTTAATCAGGCTTTCGGTTCGGGAACTACGGATAAAAAGGAAAATGATCATCACAACAAAAATAATTCCGATGCCGATGGCGACTTGCAGATAATTAAATGATATCGGGGGTTTTCTTTTCGGATCAGGCTCTTTTACCGATACCGGAATTTCATCGGTTCTTCCCTTTTTAGAGGCCCTTTCCGGGGTTTTTTTCCTGGTATCTGAAATGACTGATGGATTCCCAAGAACGCCCGCAGTTGCCGGATCGGGATTTTGAGCGGCCGGGTTTTGCCATGGCGAAGTCGATGCGTTGCCATCCAAAAGCACCAGCAATTCATCGGCTTTTTTCGCCCGGGCATTGGCGTCCTTTATTATACAGTGCGCAACCACATTCCGGAAAGGTTCAGGAAGTTCATCAATTTTTTTCGGCAATTCGGGGGCCATGATATTCGTCATGATTTGCTCGGAATTGTCCTGCTCGCTATTCTTAAAAAGTACATTTCCGGTGATCACTTCATAAATGGTCACCCCAAGAGACCACAGATCCAGGTTGTAGGCAATTTTTTCATTGATTCCGTATTTCTTGGGGTTCAATTGCTCAGGCGCCATATAGGGAATGGACACGATGAGTGCGGATGAACTGTTGTTGTTTACCGAGTCGGAAATCTTACTGATGCCAAAGTCCGTGATTTTGGCAACGGGGCCTTCAATGGTTTTCTTAATCAGAATATTGGCCGGTTTGATGTCCCTGTGTATAATGGCATTTTTATGCAGGTAAGACAAGCCATGCAAAATATCCCGGATCAGTTTTTTTAAGACTTCCGGATCCTTGTTAGAACGATAATATTCTGCAAAATTGCCGCTGTCGAGCAACTCCATGACACAAACCTGAATCTTTTCATTTTCTCCAAAATGATTCTCTTTTTCGATCTCTTCGATATCCAGGTACCGACAGATATTGGGATGATCCAGGTTGATGACCCTTCTGATTTCAGATATCGGGCTATACCGGTCCGAAAATTCGCCGGTTTTATATACTTTCAAGGCGACCCATCGATTTAATTTTTGGTCATACGCTTTGTAAACCCGCGAAAATCCGCCCCGCCCGATAAGATCATTGCTGGGCACATAGGCATAGCGGTTAAACAACAGCAGCGGGCCTTCCTTCCTTTGGAAAAGGCCTGTGGTATGGGTGTCGGGAACCGAGCCGTACAGAATCTTTGTTTCATCTTCGGTTGGAGGTGGTTTGCGACGAGATTCGTCCGGGGGCCTTCCGGAGCTGGATAAAATCTTTGTCTCGTCAGCGTTGCTGATGGCTTCCTGTTTTTTAGCAGCTCCCTGCGGATTTAAAATCATGGTCTGGTCTTCCGGTCCGGATTCCATTGCATGCACCCTGGGCAATATGCGCGTATCGTCGCCCGACACCCGCTCATCGGCATTCGGTTTTGGCAGGAGCATCGTATGATCCTCCGTTCCGGCTACGCCGACCCCAGGTTCGACGATTGATTTCGGAAGGATCTGCGTATCGTCTCCGAAAACCGGTTTGTCCGGACGCAGGGTCTCTTCTTCGACAGCGACATCCAATTTTTCAACTGGTTTATCCTCCTCGGGGTAGTCTGCCAACAACACCGGCATCAACGCATCTGCCGACTTCACCCGGAGTTTCGCGTCCCTGACCAGGCATTCGGTTACCAACGCCCGGAATGGCTGATGAATGTCTTTTATTTTCTCCGGAAGCGCTGTGGACTGAATATTCATCATGGTTTCTTCCGCAGTATCCTTTTCGCTTGCCTTGAAAAGTGAATTTCCGGTGATGACCTCATAAACCGCCACGCCCAATGTCCACAGGTCGAGATTAAAAGATATTTTTCCGTCGATTCCGTATTTCTCCGGATTCAACTGTTCCGGAGCGAGATATGGGATCGACACAATCAACGCGGAAGAACTGCTGTTATTGGTGGCATCCGACATCTTGCTAATACCAAAATCAGTGATCTTGGCCACGGGACCAATATCTGTTTGTTTGATCAGAATATTGGCCGGTTTAATATCGCGGTGAATGATTCCCTTTCTATGTAGATAAGTTAAACCCTGCAAAACATCCATGATTAACTTCCGCAGCACAAGGGGATCCCGATGAGTGTGAAAATATTTTTCAATACTTCCACCGTCTAGCAATTCCATAACACAAACCTGTATCTGTTCTTTTTCGCCAAATGAATTTTCATGCTCTATCTCGTCGATATCCAGATAACGGCAGATATTGGGATGATCCAGATCCGCCACCCGCTGAATCTCGGCAATGGGATTGTAGCGGTCTGATATTTCGCTGGTCTTATAGATTTTCAACGCGACAGCGCGGTTGAGCTTTTTATCAAAAGCCCGATAGACCCTGGAAAAGCCACCAGTACCTATCAGGTCTGTTTTGGGATTGTATTCATAACGGCTCAAGAGTATCATCGCTGCTTAATTAGTGTTTTTTTTGAGAATGTGCCTTTGTCGGTTTCTTTTCATCCGCCTTGGTTTTGCCACTGTCACTTCCGGGGGAATTTACGATCTCTACATAGGGCAAAGAATCTTTTGGTACTGTAGGCACGATCTCGGTTTCAATAGTATCCCGAGCATTTCCTGCTGCAGGTGCCGACTCTGCCGGATGGCGGTGACGGGAAAAATACCAGCTTCCCATCAGCCACGCAACAACAATCAGGAGCAGCAGCCACAACAGGTAAATTCGGTTTTGCTTCCGGGCAACCGGCACATTTCCTGACCCGATCTTCACCAGGTACATAGAATAATTATCCCGGGTCTTATTAAAACAATATTGCTGAAAACCACCAACCACATCAAAATGACCGTGGTCATTCCGGTCAAGCAGGCTCTCTATTTCCTTTTCCGTTATGTTTTCAAACAATCCGTCTGTGGCGAGCAGGAAATAATCTCCCGGATGAACATCCCGGACCCATTGATTTTCCACCTCTACGGGCGAGTTGTCTGCCTTAATGGCTTTTAAGATGACGTTTTTCTGGGGATGGGACAGGGCTTCTTCCTCGCTGATTTCCCCCTTTTTCAACAAGGTATTGACCAGGGAATGGTCGGAGGTCTTATACAATACCTCTCCATTTCTCAGATGGTATACGCGACTGTCTCCGCACCACGCGATAAAGGACTTTTTTTCTCCCAGTGCCAGCAAGCAAAAGGTGGTTGCCATATCCGGGTTTAGCCGGTGCGTTCGGGCATAATCCGCCAACGCCTGTTTGGCCGCCGTCAATTGCTCATGAATCAGCTGATCCGTTATATTTTCTACAGGAATATTTTTCAACGCGGCACCCATGGATTCGGAAATGATCCTGCTGGCGATCTCTCCATTCTCCGAACCACCAACACCGTCGCATACAACAAAGATGCGGCTATCCAGGGATGCCATACCCGCAACCGGCCAGATATAATCCTCCTGGTTCTTCTTCCCTCCGATCTCATAGAGGTAATAGATATGGCTAAGTTGCATCTAGTAATATTTTTTTAGCAGGGATTTAAACCGCTTGTCATCCCGAATATTCCCGATTAACCGGTCTTTCTTAATGTCGTTGTAAGGTACCATCCTGGTTTGAAACGATTTCTCAAACCAGGGCAAAGCCTCATCGATTTTCCCTTTCAGGGCCAGGGACGTCGCCATTCCGTACAGGGTGACCCCATTAGTGGAATCCTTAGCCAAATCCTTGTTATACCAATTGAATGCGGAATCGTATTTACCAAGATTCAAATAGGCTTTTCCGATGTCCTGATACAGCGTTTTGATTTCCACGCGTGGTGGTTCCGACTCAAACTTCAGATAATCTCCGATGGCGCCGGCATAGTTCTGCGCGCCTGCATTACAGTACCCTTTCAAATAAAGGACATCGGATAGCTGATTGAGCGTATCCAGCGGCACGCAATTGCCAAAAGCAGCGGCGGCATTGGCGTATTGACCTTTCGCCATCAAGCTCTTGCCTTGATAATAGTACCAGACGGCATGTTTGTTATCCAGAGAAACGGCTTTTGATATATTCGTGATGGCATCGGCCATCTGATTGCTTTTAAAATAAGCAAACCCCATATTGTAATAGGCATCGGCATAGGAACCATTTTTTTTCAGGGCGTTCTTAAACGCCGATATCGCTTTTTCGGTGTTGTTCAGACCGAGGTAGGATTTTCCGGCGCCATTAAATACTTCAGGTAACAAGCCCCTATCGGAATTGGCTTTCGTGGCATTGATGGTTTGAAGGCAATTTTCATATGCGTTTGCGGCGCCCGCATAGTCCTGAAGAGCCAGGCTGGCATCACCCAACCCTTTTTGTGCCGGGGTCAGCTGCGGGGTTATGGCCAATGCAGCCTTGAAATCATCCAGGGCCGGTTTATATCCACCCTCCTGCTCATAGGCCACGGCCCGGTGGTAGTAAGCATCGGCATAATTCGGTTTTAACCGGATGGCTTCGGTATAGCTGGCAATCGCTTCCGGATATTTATTTTGCGCAAAGAGGTATTCGCCCTGCCCATATCGGTAAGCACCGTTATAGGGATCAATGGCAATGGCCATATTGGTCAGGATCAGCGCAGAATCCTTGCCGTTGGCGAGAGAGTTGTCTGCTGCCCGCTGGAAATAAGCTGCTCCCAATATTTCAATATCCTGCTTATCCGCGGCCCCCAGCCCGTTTCGGCGCGCACTTTCGAAATCAAAAGCCGCGTTGTCAATATGTTTCAAAGCCAGTTCACATTTCCCGCGCAGATAAAACCCCAGCGCATTGTTGCTGTCCAGTTGAACCACGGAAGTAAAATCATTATCCGCGCGCTTATAATCATTTTTCCTGGCGAGCAATTGTCCGCGTTTTAAATACAAATCGAGGGCCTTCGGATCTACCAGCAGGCCGTCGCTAAGGTCCTTGATGGCGTCATCCAGGTTGTTGGCGTTGATCAGCAGGCGGAGTTCAGCCATCTGTTCATAGACCCTGCTATTTTCATTGCTAATGGTTAAATAGGTTTTGTAATCGGTCAGTGCCTTGTACGGATTGTTCGTGCGCTTGTAGAGGTCGGCCCGCTGTTGAATGGCATCCAGGTTGTTTCCGTCCAGCTGATATGCCTGTGAATAGTCTTTCAGCGCGTCCTTAACGTCGCCGGTTTTATCATAACATTTGCCCCTGCCCAGAAAATAGTCAGATATCGTTTTGTTCTTTTTAATAAGCCCGTCATATTGTTTGATGGCCTCTTTATAGAGGCCCGCTTTATATTTTTCCTCGAGCTCGGCCAGGTCCCGGAACTTCGCTGTCAGGTCTCTGATGTGCGCATCGTATTTGGCGCTTTCGTCAGGCTTCTGGGCAATGGCCTTATTGTAAGAAATAATCGCCTGCTCATATTCCCGCTTTTTTTCCTGAAGGGATGCCTGGCCAACAAACTGTTGAAACAGCTGATCGGCTGTGATGGTCGCCCTTTCTCTCGCCTTATTGGCGTTATTGATCTTTCCTGGCGGTAGGGGGTCATAGGGCCTTGCCTCCTTGGCTTGTTTATAATAATCCAGCGCCTTGGTAAAATCGTTGGTCTCCAGGGCCTTGTCGCCCTGACTGATCAGGTCGTTGAAGGTCTGTGTCTGCGCCTGATCCTCCTCAATCAGCCGCTTTCTTTCCGTTTCCTTGAGCTCATTTTCAAAGAGGATCTGCCGTCTCGCGACAGAGCTGCTGTCCTGCGCGACAGACCCGCTACCCGCATTCTTCACCTGCATCAGCACGAGGTCATTCGAAAAATCATTCAGGGTATCGGCCGCCGTGTAAAATCCGATCCGGGATATAAAAGGAGACCACTTGCCATTTTCCTTCTGAATACTGATCTCGGCCATCCTGTTGTTCAGGGTATAGGCCGTATCGCTGGTGGTGTTGGGATTTCTGAAAAATGATGAAAAATAGACTTTCACATACAGGCTGTTTGACCTCTTCACATTGGACACTTTCACCACATTGATGATCACGGAGGGCCCGTCGCTCTTTTTATAGAGGAGATCAAAATCCTTCAGGTATTTATCGACCTCCACATCCCGCGTATTGTTGGAGCTGTGAAAACCCGGATTGATATCGTCTTCCACCAATACTTTGGCCGAAAGAAAAATCCGGTTTCTTTCACCGGAATAGCTATTCAATATCACCTCCTGCGTCTCCTTAAGTTCAATGGAGGAGTTCGACAGGTTATTGAGTAAATCCTTGAGCTCACGCTTAATGAGATTTTCCGATTTGAATCTGATCTCCTCGGCATCCTGGATGGTAATGGATTCCTGCGCAAACGAATAAGCAGAAAGCAATCCCGAAAGGATCAGGAGGAGAATATTTTTATTATTTATCATAGTTAGCCAGTTCAGTGCGTTTAGTGAATCTCCTCATTCTCCCAGGAGGGCCTTCCGGTATTTTTCGACTTCCGAAACCGGAACATTTTGCAAACTGCTGATCAGCCAGCCGGAATTCAAAGCGTCCCTGGGGAAATACTCGACCGTAAAAACCCATTTGTCCATTTGCAGAAAATGATATCTGATGCTTTTTACGTAAAGGAATTTAATGCTTCCATGAAAAAGGGCATCATAGAAACCGAGGCCCTTTGTCCGTTTAAAAAAAGAACCATCAAAATAGTCCGCCAAATTCTCCTTGTCTTCAAAAGCCTTCTCAAGCTCAATAAAATTATTGGCATGGCTGGCAGGATTGATAAACTGATGCCTGTCTTTCGGCGGCGCAATGGTCGCCCCAGAGCTACTCGATCCTGTCAAATTTGATTTTACGCCGACAACCACCCATTTTGATCGCATGAGGCTATCGGTATCGATTTTTAAAATAAGGGTAACATCAACGGGAGTGCCGTTCTGTTGAAATTTGCATTTGGCCTCTGCATACCAGTCGTTGCTAAAGAAATCCAGCTTGGTGACGTGTTGCGTGTTCGTGGCAGCATTGACAAACCGATCTATTTCTTCGGCGTTCCAGGACTTTGTTTCATAGTTAAACAGACTTTTTATCAGCTTCGCCCTGTTCAGGTTATACCGCACATGATATTGGGCATATACTTTCCGAACAAATGAATTGTCATCATCATTGAACCGCTCAAAAAATTCATCGATTTGTTTAACCTCATAAATAAAATGCTTTTCCCGTTCTCCTGCATCGTTGATCAGCGTTTGAGCACAAAGCCTTACCGAAGGAAAACAACCAATCCAAACGACCGCGATGCTGATGATGGCTAACCTCATGGATGCTGATTAAATGGATTTAGTGGTTATTACCCCAATATCCGACAAAAGCACATCCCATACATTGGTTACATTTCCCTCATAATTCTTCTCATAGGTTTTCAGAACAATCGTCGCATTCTTCCGGGTAATGTCCTGGTAAACCAATTTGCCATCCCGGTAGCCCCTGAAAACCTGTTCAAAGGAAACCACACCATAAAAATTGCCATCAACGCCACGCTTCACATCGCTGACATACTGGACGTTGGTCCATTCGATTTCAATTTTGTCATACTGAACCAGCTTTAATCGCGACAGATAAGTACGGATCTTGTATCGCCTAACATCATTCCGGCTGATGGACGAAGTTTCAATCATGGCATTCTCGTCTACAAAGAGCGTAACGGCCTGATCAATGGTTTTGTTAATCTCCTCATAGGTAGCCGTCTTGTCACACAAAATCTTCAGATATACGTTCAGTTGATTGGTTTTCTGCAGGGCCTTCTTTTCAAACTCCTCTTTGGATACCTTTCCGGCCACTTCTTCAAAAGTCAACGGCCGGATACTGTCTACCGATATGGTTTTGACATTATTGCCGGTCTGGCTCGGAGACGCCGTGGGTATATCCATTGTAACCTCCTTCACGCTACTGGTGTCTTGCGCGCCAACACTCAGCAACGTGGCGGTGGAATCCCGGCCGGCCCACAGATGAGACGCTATTTTTTCCACGGGTCCAAACAGGGCGGGATGTCCATCTTTATACAGGATGGCCAGGATCGATTTTCGGTCAATCTTATTGGTCGTTTTATCCGCAGCGAGGTAAACAAACTGATCGTTTTCCTTCACAATATTACCTTCAATCCGGTTTTTGGAATTGAGGTATATGTGATCGGACACGCGGTTATTGGCGCCGGGGTTTAAAAATTGCTTTATTTCCTGCTGGATCTGCGGTTGGCTGAAATCCATCTTTGAGGGAACGAGAAAGTCGCCGTTTTCATTGAAAAGCAGCAGCACATCGTGCGTGGGAATGGTTATAGAAGAGGGGTCTGCATAAGCATTTTTGTAAGTAAGGGTCTTGGCGGTAATATCTAAAACTTTTCCCTGCTTCGATCCGGTCGGGAGATAAATATATTGTTGGCATAGCGCGGGCGTGCTGACGGCAAGCCAGAAAGCCATCGAGCAGAAAAAAGCGCGCAAAATGGACATACGTATCGCGTTCGGTTAAGAATTACTGTTCACAGAGGATTGATTCTTAATATTTAATCAATGTAGACCGAAATTTTTCCAAGTCTATAAAAATATAGCATTTACGGGTCAATTCATAAAATAAAACCGGGAAAAGACGGGGTCGGCAGGCTATTATTTCCGGCAAAAAGGCCGTGCGGCGTCAGACACCCGGACAAAATGGGCGTTTCGATCCTTCCGGGCCATTGGACGCCGCTTTAATTTTTAAAAATGTTTCCGTTGCCCTTGCCAATCTTTTGTATCCATTCAATCCCCCGGGTTCAGCGGCTCGGCATTCATGTCTTCGTATTCGCATCGCGAACAGTTACTGTCATTGAACGATCTGAATGATTTTAAAAAGCAGCTTTTATATGAAATCAAATTACGTATGAAAGAATATGGCGGCCAACCACCTAAAAAATGGCTGAAGTCCAAGGATGTCCGTAAGCTGTTAAATATTTCACAGGGCAATATGCAAAATCTCAGAGTCAATGGCACTTTGCCCTTTACTAAAATTAGCAGAATGATTTACTATGATGCTGAAAACATATAACGAATCAAATTGCAATATCCATATAGGGAAATCCAAAAAAAAATTCGTACCTTTAAAGAGATCCAACAGATGATATTTATTATTTTAATGGCCTGATTGGACAATGACTTTCCATGGATTCACAAACGTTTTCAAATAATATCAGGCATTCAATCATTAACGGATTGACATTCACCATTAAAAAAAATGAAAATGTCTATCATATTAATACAACGACACCGCGCTCGGGTAATTTCGACCAATATCTGAATTCAATTTTCTCCGGAACTATAAAAAAAAATTCAGAGTCAGGCGAATGGGAGCTTATCGAAGGCGTCGGTCTGACGGCAGAAATTGTCAGACAAATCGGTTTGACAATCGATAACAAAGTATAGTTTCCGCAACGAAACACTCCATCTTCGCCATTTCACACAAAAGACTTAGTTTACTTATCGCAAAGAACTTATTTAACATGATGTCTTTCACGGTGGTGAGAGTACGCTTTCCAGACTGGTCTGGTATCGGATTTGGGTCCGGAAGGATAAATGGTGCCAGTTTTAAAACTTAATAACAGACAAAAAAAATATTTTATGGATTTACCGATTATAGAAGTTAGAAATCTGACGATGAAAGATTATCAGTCGCTGAAAGAAGCGATGATCAAAGCTTACATCAATCTGGGAGGCCAGCATTGGAAGGAAGAGGCGATCCAAAGACTGATCGACCGGTTTCCAGCTGGTCAGATCGTAATTACATACAACGACCAGGTAGTAGGTTGCGCTCTGTCCATAATTGTCAAGTACGACAAATATGATGATAATCATACCTACCGCGATATTACTGGTAATTTTAGTTTCGAAACGCATGACATCAAGGGCGATACTTTGTATGGCATAGAAGTTTTTGTGCATCCCGAATACCGGGGTAAACGTTTGGCAAGACGATTATATGATGCAAGAAAGGACCTCTGCGAGCGGCTAAATCTAAAAATGATTATTGCCGGCGGCCGGCTACCAAATTATGCGGCTTTGGCCAGTACAGAAACGCCCAGATCTTATATAAATAAGGTGAAAAGCCGGGAGATTTATGATCCGACACTTACTTTTCAGCTTGCCAATGACTTTCAGGTAAAAAAAGTTATAAAAAATTATTTGCCGGAAGACAATGAAAGCCTGGGATTCGCCACGCTGCTGGTATGGCACAATGTTTATTACGAAGGGGAGAAAAATATTATTCTCAGAAAAAAAGACATTATACGGATCGGCCTCGTCCAATGGCAGATGCGGCCTTATGATTCCGTAGACGAGTTCCTGAAACAGGTTGAGTATTTCGTAGACGCAGTAAGCGACTATCAATCAGACTTTATTTTATTTCCGGAATTGTTTAATGCGCCGCTGATGGGCAAGTTTAATAACCTGAACAGTCGGGATGCCATTAAGGAGTTAGCCGCTTATTCAGGTCCTATAATTGAAAACATGAACAAGATGGCGATGAGATACAATGTAAATATTATTGCCGGTAGCATGCCCGAAAATAGGGATGGCAAAATTTACAATACCTGTCATGTTTTGCACCGGAACGGAAAGATCGACAGCATAAGCAAAATTCATATTACACCGTCGGAAGAGTACGAGTGGAATATACAAGGGGGGGATAAAATAGAAATTATTGAGACAGATGCTGCAAGGATCGGAATCCAGATTTGTTATGACGTTGAATTTCCGGAAATGACCCGCAAACTGGCTGATGAGGGGATGCAAATTTTATTCGTGCCTTTTTTAACTGATACGCAAAATGCCTATAACCGGGTCAGGTTTTGCGCTCAGGCAAGGGCAATAGAAAACGAATGTTTTGTTGCTATTGCGGGCAACGTTGGAAACCTTCCAAAGGTCGCAAATATGGATCTTCAGTTTGCACAATCGGCAGTTTTAACACCCTCAGATTTTGCATTTCCTGTAAACGGTATTAAAGCAGAAGCGACTCCGAATACGGAGATGATTGTCGTGAGTGATGTAGATTTATCATTACTAACAGAATTGCATAATTATGGCAGTGTGCAAACCTTAAAAGACCGCAGAGTGGATCTTTACAAAATTGAATATTCCGATATCAGCCAAACTACCAGTTCTACTGTTCATTTACCGGAATTAGTAATCAACAATGGGAATATAAACACAATGCCGGTATTATGAATGAATTCTGGCATCTGGAATTATATCACTCGGGATCTTTTTCACTTACTGTTGCAAAGGTAGCCGGTGTAGTATTATTGCTGCTCTGCACAAAAATATTACTGCATGCCATAAGAAGATATATTCTCAAGGGTCACAAGATTTCAATCAATGAGAAAGGGAGGAGAATTTCTCTTTTTCAATTAATAAAATATTTCAGCTGGGTTTTATCCAGCGGATGGGTGGATGGATAAGGGCCGTTTTGATTAGTGAATTCAGTGTCCCAGCCCCTAAATGGCCGGAATACATTAGTAAATCGATTTAGACCCCATGCATAAAAAAAACTGCCCGAAATGTGTCCGAACAGTTTGTAACTAATTGATAATCAACATAAAGTCGGGGCGGCAAGATTCGAACTTGCGACCTCCTGGTCCCAAACCAGGCGCGATGACCGGGCTACGCTACGCCCCGAACGATCTTTTCTCGCGGGGAGCAAAAGTAAGCTTTACCACTCAATAATGGAAAGCCGGGGAATAATAATTTTCATCAGCTGGCCCTTAGGCATTAATCCGATTGTTCAGGACTGGTCTCAAATATTTCCTTTTTTTCAACATCCATTTGCACTGCTCCGGAATACCGGCGTTTCCTGTTCCCGGCGCGTTTCAATAATGGCTTTAATTTCAGAAAGGATCTTCAGGGCCTGACCACCACGTTTTCCAGGATCTTCACGGAAAAAGCGGACTCCAGGTTCATGGGAGCACTAATTTGTTTTTTTCTTTTTTGGTTTTTTGATGTTGATCTTTTTACTCTCTGTGCAGAATTCAGTATAGTGTTCCTGTACAATGTACTTGTATCGCCTGGCATAATCCAGAATAGGTTCCTGCCATTCCTTATTTTCTCCAAAATCGCTTAATGTATCCACCACAGATGCGCCCTTCCATCCTGAACTTCTGATTTGCGCAGATGCCGTAAGCGTTGCCATATCGTAGATGATCTGATACAGGTCACGGTAAGCATCCCTCACCAGTTTGAAATCAAAACTGTCTTTCATGGGCTGCATCTCCTGAACAATATAGGACTGATTTCTGAAATGAGTATAACTCAGCAGGGCCGGGGGAATATTCTGCATCCGCTGCTGTACATTGACGACACGCTGCGCCTCAGATTCCCATCCGGGTTGTTTTATGCGGAGGTGTTTCTCCGGTGCGGCCCGCGCAGCCTGCTTCATCTCCAGCAGCATGTATTTATCTTTCCTGTTGGTGCTTTTCAATAAAAAGATATACCGGTTTAAACCCACGCTGCCGGTACCGGCCAGGCGGAAGGCCACGTCCACCACTTCGAAATTATATGGACTGTAGCTGTTGTGCGTGATCCATTCATTGAGATGCGTGCTGAGATCCTGCTTCAGGGTCTTTTCCAGCTCAAAATGCCGGGGATGTTCGAGCAGGATGGCGAGACTGTCCTTTTTTCTGACGGTTCTCTTTTCGAGGATCTGCTTTTCCGGTCTTTTACTCACGGCAGTCAGGAATTTACGAACGATCCCTTTGGCCACTTTGGGTTCGATATAATAGGATTTGCCTTTACTCAGGATCTGCGCATAATTTTTCAGGAACACCTGAACCATTTTAAATGCCTTATTCTCCTCTATCTTCAGCGAGTCGAAGGCAACAAAAACACTGCAGGCCATCCGCGCGAGTTCAGCAGCTGCCGGTGCCAGCAGCGCATCATCAAAATCATTGATGTCAAAATAAACCAGCCGGTTATCGCCCTTGTAACTCCCAAAGTTTTCCAGATGCAGGTCGCCACAGCACCAAACAAGCGGCGATGCGGGCAACACATTGTTGGCCTGCAGGTCTTCATAAAGCAAGTGACCAGTACCGCGGAAAAACCGGAAAACATTCTGCTGCATCAGATCATATTTCACACGAAGCATTTCAGGAATGCGTCCATGATTAAAGGCTTCGATTTTTTCAAAACATGAGGGCATGGAGATGAATTGAGTAATATTCTTTTACTGGCGAAATATTAACTTTAGCGTTCTGTTATGCGCAACTCAACCAAATTAAAGCAAATATTGCTGAAATACGATCTCGCTCTGAGTCTGGAAGAAGAAAGCTTTCTGAAAATGACCCTGGTGGATAAAGCAACGGGCAAAATGGAATCTTTTGAACACGCCTCTTACAGCCATCTGATCGGCAAGGCATATGGCTTCCTGATGAAATCATTAAAGTCTGGCCAGGAAAAAAGTGGAATAAAAAAGGATCCGGAAATAACCGGAAAGAAAAAGGGCCCGGCATTGGATTGACCGGACCCCGACTGTTTGTGCCACCATGAATTAATTCCACCCGTTGCTCACATTCACATTCGGATTATAGTCTTTTTCAACATCCGGAATGGGGAAGAGCAGGTTTTTAGTTTCAAAGGGCTGCAGCGCACCGGTTAAACCGGGTTCCGCAGTCATCTCCGCATTGATGGTTTGTTGGGCAATTCCCCAGCGGATCAGATCGAAATAACGGGATTGTTCCCCGCACAATTCGAGTTGTCTTTCGAGCATGAGTACGGCCATGGCATTGTCCTGGCTGCCCAGGGTTGTATACGGAACAGCACCCGCGCGTGCCCTGACCTGGTTAATGAGATCAAGCGGCGGCCCGGTGGTTATGCCCTGTTGGATATATGTTTCCGCCAACATCAGGAGCACATCCGCATAGCGGATAACCTGTGCGTTGATGGCGCTTCCTGGTCCCCCATAAGTCGCCACCTGATCGTAGTATTCATATTTCCGCCAACTGTAATCGCCCTGCGGATCGAGGGTATTAAAGGGATAAGAAATTTTTCCCGTGGTACAGTGTTCGCAGTAAACGGTGTCTCCCCCACTGGCTTTATTTCCGTAAAACGTAGAGTAGGCCCTTGGATCCACGTATGGCGTTCCGTTTGCGGGACTGGCATAATGAAAGGCATTCACCGCGGTGGTGGTCACGTAGGTATTCCACCAGTCCTTGAACCCGTATTCCTGAGCCCTGTCTGAAAGCGTGGTAATGCCTCCCCAGGTTTCCTGACCCCCGAATTCATAATACTGGCTGCTGCCATTGGATGGATCCCAGGGAGCGTTCATCACCTGGAAAATATCCTCCGGACTGTTCTGGTTGTTTTCACTAAACAGGTTATCGTATGAAGGATCCAGGGAATACGTAAATGGCGATTGCGTCAATTGGGTGAAGGCAGTTTGCGCGTTCGTCCATTTCTTTTCATACAGGTAGGTTTTCCCCAGCAGCGCGATGGCCGCGCCCTGTGTTGCCCTGCCCAGATCCGCAGTGGCATAAGTGACCGGCAAATCGGGTATGGCCGCGGCAAGATCGGATTCGATAAACGCCCAGAGGGAAGCCGCCGGTGCACGCGAAGCATAATTGCTGGTGAGCACACTGTCGTACGACGTAATCAGCGGAGCGTCTCCCCAAAGGTTCACGATATTGAAATAGGCATAGTCCCGCAGGAACCTGACCTCGGCGATGTATTGCTTTGCATTTTGCTGGTCCGCTGCAACGGTAGGATTCCATGCGTTTACACGGTCGATCACCACATTGGCCCGGAAGATCATCCGGTATAAGGATCCCCAGAGCTGACCGATCTCCGGCTGGTCCGAACCGAAGTGATAGGAAAAAAGATTTCTGAAATCGCCCTGAAGATTGCCGGTGGGTTTGGCTTCCATGCCCATCAGGTCAAAAATAAAATAATATTCCCGGGACCACAAGCCCTGCTGCAGCAATACAGCATAGGTGGCGATGGTTGCCTGGTTGAGCGCGGCACTGTTGGTGAAATAGGAATCATAATCATAAGCACTCTGACTTTTCAGTTCCAGCAGAGATTTTTTACAACTCCAGACACTGATCACCGTGCTTATGATGAGAAAGTAAATAATAATTTTTTTCATAACGTCCTCTTTAATGTTGACCGGTTAACAATTAAAATCCAATCTGTAATCCGCCCATGATGGTTCTCGGCTGTGGCATTTGTCCGTCATCAATACCCCGGCTGAAGATGTAAGGCGGGTTCTGTCCGCTCTGTGTACTGATTTCGGGATCATACCCGGAATATTTTGTAAACGTGAGCAGATTCTGGGCCGCCACATAAATCCGGATGTGGGTAAAAACATGACCACCGATGCCGTTGGTTACCCTTTGCGGAATCGTATAACCCAGCGTTAAGTTTCTGAGGCGCAGATAATCACCGTTTTCGAGCCACCAGTCGGATGCCCGCAGATTTCCGTTTGCCGTAACATTTTGTCCTGCCCTTGGTAAAGCTGCCACATCTCCCGGTTGTTTCCAGCGGTTAAGGATGCCCGTTGTAGCATTGTGGCCGGTGGATTCATTGAGGGTGACAAACTTCATTGAATTCAATAATTTTAACCCGGCCACGCCCGAAAAGACGATGTTCAGATCAAAATTTTTATAGTTCAGACCCGCGCTGAAGCCGTACACAAATTTGGGAATGGGATTGCCCAGCACAGCCTGGTCGCTGTCGGTGAGTGTGCCGTTGCCATTCAGGTCCTTAAATATAAAATCTCCCGGTTTCAGTCCCGCCTGATATACGGCCCCCGGATCACCAGTCTTATGCTGGGCCTGTGCATTCAGGCCGTCAATCTCTGCCTGGTCTTTAGCTACATGATCCACTTCATATCCGTAGAATGAACCGATGGGAGAACCAGCCTTGGTGATGGTGAAGGTGGACAATTCCTGTATGGTGCCGGCCTGAATGGGTGCTGTGAACTGGCTGCCGAGAGACAAGACATTATTCTTATTGTAGCCGACGTTGCCGCTCACGTTGAAGGTAATGTCCCTGCTGATGTTGTTGTGATAGGCCAGGGTCAGTTCAATTCCTTTGTTTTCTGCATCGGCTGCATTTTCATATTTAACGGGCTTCGCACCGGTAAGACCCGCGCCCACGCTGGCCGGCAGGGGAATGCTCACGAGCAGGCCGCTGCTCTTCCTGTCGTACCAGTCGGCCGTCAGGTTGATCCTGTTATTCAAAAAACTCAAATCAATACCCACGTCTGCCTGGTTGGTGGTTTCCCATTTGATTTCGGGATTGGCGAGACTGGATATGGTGGTGCCCGGAATGTACGCTTCGTTGGGACCAAGGGAATACACCAGATTGCCATTAGGACTTCCACTCCAGGTGAGTACGGTTGTGATTCCGGTGGTGGGTATATTGTTGTTTCCGGTACGTCCCCATCCCAGACGCAATTTACCATCGGTAATAAAGTGCTGCGTTCTCATGAAACGTTCATCAATAAACCGCCAGGCAAATCCGACACCGGGAAAATAACCAAACTGATTGTCGATTCCAAAATTGGAAGCGCCGTCTCTTCTCAGGCTTCCGGATAAAATATATTTATTGTCGAAGGAATATACCAGTCGTCCGAAATAGGAAATAACCGAAGACCGGGCATACCCGTAACCCACACCCGAAACTGCCTGGGATTGCGCCACACTGATGTTTTGGATATTGTCATTGGCGATGTTGGTACCTGTGCCCTGCACGTTGGCGGAATTTCCCGGATTCAGATAACTGTTTCCGATGGTTGCTGAAATGCTGTGCCTTCCAAAAGTTTTGTTGTAGGAGAAATAATTCTCGAAGGTGTAAAAGGAATAATCATTATACCCCAGCAGTCCGTAACGAATCGCCGCCAGGTAATTGGAAGCCACATAGGGCTGCTGGTAACCGGTGTTTTTTCCGCCACCGATTTCCGCAGAAAACTGGGATCTGAATTTCAGTCCCCGGATCAGGTTGACCTCACCATACAACTGGGGGAAAAAAACAAACTCCGCATTGGTGCTATGGGTCAGATTCACGGCCTGCAGTGGATTGGCAACATTGCTGAAGTCCTCGATGTTGGACACGATGGAATAACCGCCCGGAATGGATGGATCATGTACCGGCTTATAAGGTGCGTATCCGATGGCATCACCGATATTGGAAGATTGGCCCGTGGTATGGGTGTACCGGATGGCCAGACTTTGTCCCAGGTGAAAACGGCCCAGGGTTTCGTCCAGTCCCAGCCTTACGTTCAGTCGATTGTTTGTCAGGTCTTTCACTATGGACTGCTGACTGATGTATCCGATGGATAAATTATAATTCATTTTTTCACTTCCGCCGGTAATGCTGATGTCATTTTCGGAAACCGGTGCGGCGCGGAATATCTGGTTCTGCCAGTTGTTACTGTCTACCAATACCGTGGGTCCGCTGAATTTGGCGGGCAGGGTCAAATTGCTGGTCGCTGCAAAATCTTTCAAAAGATCCACATATTGTGAGGCATTCAGCAGATCCAGCTGTTTCCACGCCCTGGACACACCCCATTGGGTGGTGAATGATACTTTGGGCGGGCCCTGTCTGCCTTTGCGGGTGGTGATGATCACCACGCCATTGGCGGCAGCAGATCCGTAGATGGCCGTGGAAGAGGCATCTTTTAAAATGGTGATGTTTTCAATGTCCTGTCCGCTGATGGCGTTAAAGAGATTTTTATCTGCCTGTATGCCGTCAATCACATACAGCGGGTCCACACCGGTGAATGATCCCGTTCCGCGCACGATGATCTGGGCATCTGCACCGGGCACTCCGTTTGCCTGAACAACCTGAACGCCGGCGGCCTTACCAATAAGCAGTTCCGAAGGGTTGGTGGAAACGGTGGCACCGGCATCTTTGGCCGCAACGATATCCAGGGAACCGACAATATCTCTTTTTCTCGCCGTTCCGTAACCAATCACAATAACCTGGTTCAGGCTGCCGGCGGTTTCCTGCAGAAAGGCATTGATTTCGGTTCTGCTACTCACGGGTATTTCGCGGCTTATATGGCCAACATAGGAAATGATCAGGGTTGCGGAGGGATCCACATCATCCAATACATAAATGCCTTTTTGATCCGTAACGGAATTATTGTGCGTTCCTTTTACCTGCACCGTTGCCCCGGATAAAGGGTTGCCGGAATCGTCTGTGATCCGGCCGTGGACGGGAATACCCTTCAAATCTGCCGAAACAGCGGATCCGTCAAACAGGATGATCTGGTCATCAATTACCCGGTAGCTGATGTTCAGGGGTTTAAAAATCTGATTGAGCAGGTCACCCACTTTTTTATCAATCACCGTGAAGGAGATTTTCCGGTTGGCGTCAATGATCATGGAACTGAATACGAACTTGACTTCAGCCAGATGCTGAATTTCGCGCAGCACAGTTTTCAACTTCACTCTTTCCACCGACATCGAAATCGGCTTCTCAAGCATTTCCTGACCGGCCACTTCCTTTGCGTAGGAAGCAAACGCAAACACCAGGATCAGGACAGGAGCAATCGTTATTTTCATTGCCAGTGCGATTAAGGCAAAGACTCGCCTTTTTTTCATAACTTGTAAAGGTTTTGTACGTGAAATAATATGGACCGGACAAAATCCAACCTTAAAAGGTTGTTAAGCCGGTAATACTTGTACTATTGCCGGCATTTTTTTTACTCAGTGATCAGGTGCAGAAGGCGTAGAATTTCATATAGCAGCGTTTTGGTGAATAAATAGTTTCCCCTGGATCAATTGCAGCCTTTTCCTCCTTTGATGAGGATCTTGGTTCCTTTTATTTCATATCCGGCCTGAAATACCTGGCAAACCAGCTCCAGTTTTTTGAAAAGCGATTGTTTACGGATATCCCCGGTAAATGGACATTTCCCCAGATTTTCATTTTCGAGAATAATTTCGATCTGATAGGTCTTTTCCAGTTTTTTCAATACATCACTCAGGGCCGCATCGTCAAATACATACCCGGAATCCGGATCGATGCTGCTGCTGTCTGCGATCACGGGCGCGGGCGCATCCACCAGGGAGGTAATGAAATGCCTGCTCTCCGCATAATAAGTCACTTTCTGGTTGGGCGTAACAATTACCCCGTTGCCCGATTTCTGCTGTTTGTTCAGACTCACCTCTTTTCCATCTTCAAATACCGCCACGCGACCGGTTTTCACGGCCACTTCAATATGGTTTTGAATAATTTTTATATTAAAGCTCGTACCCAGCACTTCGGCAACCAGCTTGTTGTTATACACGAAAAAGGGTTTGTCCGGATTCTTCGTCACTTTAAAAAAGGCCTCCCCTTCCAGATAGACTTCCCGTTTGTTATTTGCAAAATGACGCGGAAAAACAATCTTGGCCTCCGGTTTCAGGCAAACCGTGCTGCCGTCTTCCAGAAGCATTTCTTTGGAAAGAGCCGTATTGTTTGTTATTTCCAGCATGCCTTCAGAAAGCTTTTTGCTGAGCAGGGCATCTGAAGCATTCATTGCGGAAAAGTAAAAATAGGCGCCTGTAATGGCGGCAAGCAAAACGGCTGCCGCGGCTGTCCACTTTACCCTGCCAGGAAAATGGCCATCCCTTACAACCTGCACAGGAGCAAGTGAATGGGTATCACAACCCAGTTTCTTTTCCAGGATACGAGACCATAACAGATCTTCCATTTTGAGTAATTCCAACTCATCCGGGTCATTAGGAAGCTCCTCCTCCAAAAGGTCATACCATTGGTCCACAATCCGGCTTTCCTCCTCCGAGCAATGGCCGTCCAGATACCGTCTTAAAAGCTGATGAAATGCTTTTCGATTCATAATGCACTGATTGGGTCGTTACCCATAGTCAGTGAAAACCACCCGATCCCTAAAAAGTATTTAAAAAAAGAAGGGAATCAGCAGCGCCGGGGTAGCCCAGCTGAAAAAAATAAACTCTTTGAGATGCAGTCGCATCATCTTAAGACTTTGGGTGATGTGATATTCCACGGCCTTTTCGGAGATATTCAAAGCCTGCGCGATTTCCCGCACAGACCGGTTTTCAACCCGGCTCAGGCGGAACACGATCTGTGTTTTGGGTGGAAGCTGTTTGATAGCATTGTCTATGGCCGCATTCAATTCATGCATCAGCAGGACCGTTTCTCCGGACTCCTCCTGATTTCCCGACTGCTGATGGCGATAAGCCATGTATTGTCTGTCCAGCACCCTGGATTTAAGAAAGTTGATTACCTGGTATTTAATGGCCGTTTTCAGATAACAGTCCAGCCTGATGATGTCGGCCGTTTGTCTTTTTTCCCAGAGGCTGACAAAAATATTCTGTACCAACTCTTCCGCTGCTTCCCTGATGCGCACCCGGCTCATGGCCATACGAAAAAGGGGGCGCCAATAACGCAGGTAAACCTCCTTTAAAGCCCCGTCGTCATTGGCTTTAAGAAGTTTTATCAACAGGTCGTCAGAAAGGACTGTATATTCCATT
This sequence comes from Chitinophagaceae bacterium, assembly GCA_041691395.1. Classification (GTDB taxonomy): domain Bacteria; phylum Bacteroidota; class Bacteroidia; order Chitinophagales; family Chitinophagaceae; genus Puia. Next base: position 27,857 of record JBEPUT010000020.1, on the reverse strand, counting down.
TTAGCTGTCGGTCGTCTGTTCTTCGAAGTCAGGTTTAGTTCTGTCAGATAAAAAATCTGGAGATAAATGTATGAATTAAAATGAATCCAGATACCAGATTATTTTAAGAGCTGTAGTTAAATCCATATTATTCCTGTGGAAAATTTTCATCATGAGAGATCCCGGTATAATTTACCCTTGCGCCATTTTTTACCACAAATCCCTGTTTGCCGGCAGATGAAAGGTGCTTTCAGCAGGAGCACGGCATCTCATAACTGCATTCATAAATCCCGAAAAAAATGAAAGAAAGGAATGGCAAGTAAATTGATACCTGTTAATCAACATTATTCTTCATTACAAAATGCAAATATGGCCAGGTACTCAAAAGGCAGTCAGCAGAAAGTAAAAAGAGCCATGGATGAAATGAAAAAAGGCAAATTAAAAAGCGGCAAGAGCGGCAAAACAGTCAAGAACCGCAAGCAGGCGATTGCCATCGGACTATCCGAAGCGAGAAAACAGGGAAGCAGGGTTCCAAAGAAAACAACAGCAGTGAAAAAGAAAGCAGCCCCAAAAAAAAGAAGAGCAACAGTGAAGAAAAAGGTTGCTAAAAAAAGCAGTCATCGGGGAACATCAAAAAAATCAGTTAAAAAATCAGTTAAAAAGTCTGCTAAAAAGTCATCTCAATAAGCATCCCGTAACCAGGATCACGCTCCCTGAAAACCATTGGCCGGCAGGAATGCCGGTTTTTTCATTTTCGCCCACAAAATCACCACGCAACCTCCCCGGGAAATTAGGCGTTATATATTTATCATTCATTTCAGCGTAACCCAACCCACCTTGGAAAACCTTCTCCAGATCATAAATGGTTGTGCCATACAGGACCGAAAATGTCAAAAAATACTGTACGAGCAGTATTATGGCACCTGCCTCAAAGTTGCTTTCCGGTATATGGATACGTATGAGCAGGCGGTGGAAGTTACCAATGATGGCTTCGTGAAGATCTTCCGGAATTTCAACCGCTTTGAAATCCGGGACAGGGAAAGAATGGAGATCGTAATGCTGGGCTGGATGCGCAGAATTATGATCAATGCCGCGATAGATTACAGAAGAAGGGAAAAGAATATTCCGGGAACCAGCGAACTGACCCAGACCAGCCGCGAATATAAAGATGACAGCCGGCTATCTGACAACAGCTTGATGTTTAAAGAATTGATCAGCATGATCCGGGAGCTGCCGCCGGCCTACCGGCTGGTTTTCAACCTGCACGTGATAGAAGGATACTCCCATGGTGAAATTGCCGCAAAGCTGGGCATCATGGCCGGCACTTCGAAATCCAATCTGTTTAAAGCAAAAGTATTTCTGCAGAAAAAACTGAATTCAGAAAAAGCAGCAATTGCCACATGCCTGATTTGAATTTCATCCCATTAGTTACCTGCTTGAAAAATGGACCCGGCGACCGGCGGCAAACAGGCAAAAAAAACAAGTTTGTACAGATGAATCCGGTCGCGAAAACACTGGTCATTCTCAGCCCCGGTTTCCCTGAAAATGAAGCGGATTCCACCTGCCTGCCTGCCCAACAGGCACTTATCCGGTCGCTTAATACGCATTTTAAAAAATTAAAGATCATCCTCATTGCCTTCCAGTATCCCTATGTTTCTGCTCCCTACGAATGGAACCGAAACCGGGTAATTCCTCTGAATGGCAGGAACAGAGGAAAAATCAACCGGCTGCTGACCTGGGTAAAAGCATGGAAAACTTTAAAGAAATTAAATAAGGAAAACAGCATTTCCGGCATCCTGAGTTTCTGGTGTACGGAATGTGCTCTCATCGGCAGCCGCTTTGGAAGGAAAGAGAACATAGCCCACTTTTGCTGGATTCTGGGTCAGGATGCCCTCAAAAAGAACAAATTCAGTTCATGGATAAAACCGGGTCCGGAAAGCCTGATTGCCATGTCCCGTTTTCTGGCGGAAGTGTATTTTATAAACCACGGCATCAAACCCGCACACATCATTCCCAATGGATTGGATGAATCCGGCTTTCCCAAAGAAAGTGTTAACCGGAATATTGACCTGCTGGGCGTGGGCTCCTTAATTCCCTTAAAGCAATACGATCTGTTTATCCGGATTGTGAAGAAACTACAGGCGGCCATTCCGGGAATCACCTGTTTTATCTGCGGCAAAGGACCGGAAGAAGAGCGTCTGAGAAAAATAATTTTAGATGCCGATCTTCAAGGCCATATTTCGCTAACGGGTGAACGCGATCATGGCGAGATCCTGCAATGGATGGGCCGTTGTAAAATTTTACTGCATCCTTCATCCTACGAAGGATACAGCACCGTTTGCCTGGAGGCCTTGTACACCGGTGCGCATGTGATCAGTTTTTGCGATCCGATGATGGGGAAAATAACACACTGGCATACGGTAAACAATGAAAAAGAAATGGCGGATACCGCTTATAAAATCATTACGGGGCCGGATACCGATTACGGGCGTGTGCTTGTTCACTCCATAGATGACAGTGCAAAAGAATTAATGGCGCTGTTTCATTACCAGGAAAGCTGAAGCCCGGATTTCTCCATCAGCAAAATGGATTTCTCAGCGATCATTTCCGGTGTATACCTGCTCAGGCAATGTGTATCTCCAAATTTGCATTTTTCCAGCATACATCCTCCGCATTCCAGGTCAGCGGAATCAACAAAACCGGTATGGTCGCCCAGCGGTTTCGCTTTTTCACTCCGGGTGGAACCAAACAGGGCCATCGTGGGAATGCCCGAAACCCACGCCATGTGCATTAGCCCGGAATCTTCTGATAAAACAAATTTAACGTCCTGCATGATGCCGAATGCCTGTGCGGCTGTTGTTTTATGAACGAGGTTAATGCACAATTCACCCAGGGCCTTTTTCAGATAAACCGATTTATCGGTAATGAATCCGGTACCCAGGATCAGGAACTGGGTTTTGGGAAAACGTTTTAGCCAGAGGCCGGCAAAGCGGACATAATTATCCAGTGCCCAGTGGCGCGTTTCGAAGGCGCCCGCAGGATTTAATATCACCAGCTGATATCCTTTCTGCCATCCGTTTTCCTGTAACAGTTGCCGGGGATCCGTTTTTTCGACCAGGCTGAATCCGTAAGTTGCGGAGCAGGATCCCAGTCCAACGGCCTCCATAGTAATCCGGGTGCGTTCCCCCGCGGCAATATCCGAAAGCCGGTCAAACCGCGACCAGGCACTGGGCCTTAAACATTTTGTTACCAGCCGGCTGATAATATTATCCTGCAGATCGATCACCACTTCATAGCGGTTAAGCAAAAGCCGCGGGATCAGTGCAGCTGTATACAGCAACTGTTTCTTTGTGCTGCGTCCGCCTCCGATCGAATAAACCTGGTTGAATAAATGCAGGTTTCTCGGAATGGCATCCACTTCTTCCCTCGTCAGCAGATCAAGTTTTGTTTCCGGCGGAAGTCTGTTCCGCAGGCTTTGCAAATAGGGCAGGGTTATCACCAGATCTCCCATGGCCTGGAGGCGGATGGCCAGCACGCTTTTCGGTGACCGGCGTTTTTTCCATTTAATAGACAGGATCTCCATCAATCAATCCCGTTTTACTTGTTTGAAAAACTCCCCTGTCTTTTTCGGTCAGACCTTGCACCCACAATACGGCAATGAGCAGGTAATAGGGTATATAGAACCGGTCGGAAATATCGGGATCCAACATCAACCGGATCAGGAAAATCAGGCAAAACAAAACCGGCAATAAGCAATAAAAAAATAGCCCGCGTAGTGGCCCGCGGCCGTTTTTATAAAAAAGCAACAGGGCCAGAAAGCCAAACAAGGCTATGGCAGAATGATAGAATCCGATGATGGCGTCCGCGCGGAAAACCTGAAGGTAATCCCCCAACGAAAAATGCGTCTGGAACCGATGGGGCATATTCAGGTACCTTAAAAACGAAGGATAATAAAAAGCACCAAACCCAAATGTGCTGGCTCTGTGCGCTACAAAAAGATACACAGCAGACAGCCACAAAAAAATACCCAGACAGCCGATTTTCGTGATCTTAAACGGAGCCTTTCTGGCAACCGCCAGCAAAAAGAGCGTCAGAACACAGACGATGATATTATCCAGGCGGGCAAGTACGGAGGCCGTCATAAACAGCAGCATCACGGACAGCAGGGGTTTTTGCAAAATAAAATAAAAAGTGGCCAGCAGTAAAAAAGCAGACAGCGCATCGGGTGTGGACAATCCCGATACGGTTAACAAAGGTGCTGAAAGCATGATGAGCAAAGCTGCCGTCGCAGCATACAGCAGATCAAGGTATTTGCTGAACCAGAAAAAGAGGAGGATGGCAATACCAAAATACGCGATAACGGAAGGCAGCACCGTGGATGCCGGTAGGGAAAAACCGGCCTGGTTACCCAGATAAACAAGCGCAGTGTACAAGGGCTTGACCACGTAAAACGGCAATTGCCGGTAAAAGGCTGTATCGTTGCGAAACATGTTCAGCCTGTAAGGATTTGCTGGGTTCACCAATTGCTGAAAAGCGGCAGGCGGCGTTTGATCCCTGGCGGCCTGATAGGTTTCGCGGTGAATGCCGGCAATACCCTGCTGATTTCCGGATATCACCACGGCGATGTAGGCGAGCATGTCCCAGTTGTATTCGGGTTTACGAAAAGCCCTGGCCACCACAATGGAAATAATCACCACATACATTGCCGGTATAATCATCCGTATCACGCGCCTTCGGTTATCTGTGTTTATTTGCATGTCACACTTATCTTCCGAATTAATTCCTGAAGAAAATACATCAGGAAGCGGAAACGGGAAATTGAACGTCGGGATCATATTTCCGGATCTCCTGCATTAAACCCGGCAAGTCACCGGCTACATATTTCCCTCTCCCGTTCACGGCTATTTTGCTGAACCGACTCAGCGGAAAATCCACGCGATCGAGTTGCGGTAAAAGCGTTTCATCAAACAACCTGATTCTTCCCTCGTGAATCACCATCAGTATATCTTCCGGATTCAGGTCAAAGAACCGGTTCATGCCATTCATGCCTTTTTTGGCGGAGGCAATCACCAGGTCCGCCGAATAACCTGCTCCAATATGGCCACCATGTTCAAGACCCCATATTTTTGCCGGAATACTGCCCAGCATGTTCAGCAGTTTTTCATCCGTCACCATCTTTTCTTTCCGGGCCAACCGGAGATGTTCCCAAAAATTCCAGCTGGCCGTTAACGTGGAATCCGTTCCCAGCATAACCGGTATCAGACCGCCGATGCCATGGATATCGGCCGTTTTATCCAGTAAAAAATAATTGGATGCCGGGCACCAGATCAATGCCTTAAACGAGGACGCCTGTTTTGTGTTCATGGCAACCCCGTGAATCGCAATGATCTTTCTTTTAAACAGGTTCCATCTGATTATCCGGTCAATTTCGCGGCCGGCATTTTGGTCCGTTCCTTCTCCCAGATGTATAACCACCGGATATTCCTTTTTGTAAAATGCATTAATCTTCCACCGCCAGTTTTTTTCAAATGCGGGGGAATGCAGCGAAACGGAATGTTGGAATACCGTGATCAGATCATCTTTTACCGATAAATTTTTTCCGTGGTTCACCACGGTGGTTATTCCGCTGATGAGGTTTTTATAGACGCCCCACCGGATCCTCAGGGCCTGAGGGATGTGCAAAATCCGGTCAATCGTTTTTTTGTCTGCCGAATGAATATCCCTGGCCCATTCCGTGTAATTCCGGTAAATCCTGTTGCCCAGTCTTGGAAACAAATTAAAATCCAAATGATCGTGGGAATTGATGATGCCTGGAAAAGCAATCGCTGCACCAAATAGTAAACCGTTTTTGCTGTCCTCACCGGAGCTTTCCGCCGAGGAATAAACAGCCTCTATATTGGTTTTCTGTATCCGGATATCTGTAAAACCCTCCGTGCCGACAATGTTAACATGACGAACCAGCATCGGTTTTTATTAAAAGCAGCCCGTAAATGATGGGCGTTCCATAAAATTTTTTATAAATTGCAACTGCCTGCTGCTGATCATAATAGGACTTTACAGATTCATCAATCTTCCTCTCCGTAAAACGCACCCGGTTCAGGCCCAGTTGCCTGGCTATTTCATTTAATTTTTCAATGGGATGAATATAATTTTTGATGGCAACCGTTTGATTGCGAAAAGGGAACGTACGGCGGGCGCCTTTAGCCAGCGCTGCCGGATGATAATCCGTGATCAGCAGGCGCCCCCCCGGCTTGAGTACCCTGTGCCATTCCTTCATGGCCTCTTCCGCGTTCGGGATATGGGCGATGGTTAACGTGGAGATCAGGAGATCGCAGTAATTATTTTCCAGTTCCTGCAAATGGTTATCCTTTAACAAAAAAGTTTGCGCCTGCGGAAATTTTTGCTTTAAAATCGCCAGCATGCCGGTAGAAACGTCGTAACCCCGGATCAACAGCGGGTTCTTACGTTTCAATTTTTCCCAATGCCTCCCCGTTCCGCAGCCCACATCCGCAATTATTCCGGAATTCAGGTCCATTTCATCCAGGAAAGAACCGGTTAGCTCTTCATCCAACGCCAGCATGAGGTTGTCCGGTTGACTGTCGTAAGCAGAAGACCAGGAATCATACGCCTCCGCCGGATCCGCTTCCTTTTTGAATTTTTCGAAAAATGACCGTTTTATTCGCTCGAACAAAAGCATCCTTTTGGATAATTACAGCGTTTAATATAAATAACAGGAACATAAAAGTAATCATTGTTTCACGCGTATGACCCAGGTTCTTTTGTTCAATCCGCGAAGTGCAACGTCTAAATACCGAATACCGAATTCCATATTGAATATTGCGGCCTCCATTGAAGGAATTTACGATTGGGTAATAGTGGACGGCAACCGGGAAAGTGACCCTTATGAAAAAATGGCCAGCTATTTATCAGGCGGGTCTACCCGGTACGTCGGCTTTACCGTAATGCCCGGTCCGCAACTGAAACAGGCAATCCCTTTTTCAAAAAGAATCAAAAAAGATTTTCCGCATACCACCATGATCTGGGGAGGATATTTTCCGTCTAATCAGCATCAGGTGGTGATGCAATCGGGATATGTGGATTATATCATTAACGGTCCGGGTGACCATGCTTTTCCCCGGCTGATCAGCATTCTGGAAAACAACGGATCTCCGGATGAAGTAAACAACCTCATTTACCGCAGCGGGGAGCAAATTATAAAAACAAAAAAGGAGGACCTGATCGAACAGGAAACGCTGCCCCGCTTACCTTATGATAAACTGGATGAATTTTATCCGCTCGAAAAATATCTGGGCAAAACCTACCTGGGCAGCCGGACCCTGGCTTATCATTCCAGCATCGGATGCCCATTCACCTGTTCCTTCTGCGCCGTTGTACCCATCTACCAGGCACGATGGAAGGCCAAAGCTGCCGCTTCCGTTTACCGAGATGTGAAATACATCAGGGAAAAATGGGGCGCTGATTCGATCGAATTCCATGACAATAACTTTTTTGTTTCAGAAAAGCGGACCTTGGAATTCTCCCGGCTGATCCATCCCGAGAAGATGATATGGTGGGGGGAAGGACGGATAGACACCCTGGATAAATACAAAGATGCTTCCCTCGAAGCCATGCGCGAATCGGGATGTAAAATGATTTTTTTCGGTGCGGAAACGGGGAACGACGAAATCTTAAAAAAGATGGATAAGGGCGGCACCCAGTCCGCAGCTCAGATCAGGACATTCGCCGCCCGCATGGCCAGGTTTGACATTATCCCGGAATATTCTTTTGTATTGGGAACACCAGGTGATAACCCGGAGCAGGTGATGAAACAAATTGATCAGGATATTTCCTTTATCAGGGAAATAAAAGAAATAAATCCAAAAACGGAAATCATCATGTACATCTACAGTCCGGTTCCCACAGAAGGATCGGACATGTATAAAATGGTTACGGCTTCCGGATTTCATTTCCCCGAAAAACTGGAGGACTGGATCGGCCCGCAATGGGAAAAATTTGACCTGCGCAAAAATCCGCTGACTCCCTGGCTTACTACGGAAATGGTGGACAAGATCAGAGATTTTGAAACCGTGCTGAATGGATATTACCCAACGGTCTCGGATATCCGCCTGAATGAATCCCGGAGAAAATTCATCCAGTTTGTATCCGGCCTCCGGTACAGGACGAGGATGTATCAATATCCATACGAAATAAAGCTTTTACATAAATTCTGGAAATACCGGCAGCCGGAAATCCAGGGCTTTTAAAACCCGCGCATGACTCTTCCCGATTCTTCCATATTGACCAATATCCGCTTTCCCGGAAATGAAAATCCGGGTAATTCGCTATTTGAAAAAAAATACATCAGCATTCGCTGCATGGAAAACAGATTGTATTCCGATGAGGAAGTGGCTATCCTGCCCGATATTTCACCACAACATGCCCATTACAGCGAATGGGTGATCCGGAAAAAATCCAGCCGGCGCCTCATCCGCTACCTGGCCGGGCGAAAAAAACGGTTGCATATCCTCGAAGCCGGATGCGGAAACGGCTGGCTGGCCAATGGTTTGTCCGGAATTCCGGGAGCGGAAGTGACAGGCCTCGACATCAATTTCACCGAACTCCAGCAGGCTGCCCGGGTATTCAACGACCAAAAGCATGTGCGATTTATTTACGGCGATCTGGAGTGTGCCATATTGCAGGGAAAGCTGTTCGACGCCATCGTTTTTGCTGCATCCATTCAATATTTCCCCTCTTTAACGGACACTGTCTGCAGGTGCCTCAAACTGCTGAAGCCTGGCGGTGAGATCCATCTGACCGATTCTCCGTTTTACGATAAAAGAGAAATGGAAGCCGCTAAGCAAAGGACCTTTCAGTATTACGATTCCCTGGGATTCCCTGAAATGAGTGAATATTATTTCCACCACGATATCCTTGAATTCAGCGTTTTTAACCATAAGATCATGCAGAATCCAAACTCTATTTTCGCCAAAATTTGGGGAAACGGGGATTGTTTTCCCTGGATTCGCATCAAAAAATAAGCATGCTTACGAAATCATTCCAGCATACCTTTCAGCGATACCGCACCCTTCAAACGGACAGGATCTCGGTGCTGCCGGTGGTTATCCTGATGCCTCACAGCGCGTGCAACTGCCAATGTGTGATGTGCGACATCTGGAAAGGGAACCGCAACCTGAAGCAACTGGGCCGGGAGGATATGTGTATGCTGCTGGAAACCCTAAAGAAATTCGGGACTCGGCAGGTGGTCATGTCCGGCGGAGAGGCCCTGCTGAATCCGAACTTTTTTTCCTTATGTGAGATATTCCGTAAGGAAGGAATAAAGATATCCCTGCTTTCCACCGGTCTGCTGTTGAAAAAAAATGCGGACGATTTGTGTGCTCGGGTGAATGACCTCATCGTTTCGCTGGATGGTGATGAACAAACCCATGACCGGATCCGGAATATTCCCGGGGCATTCAGAAAATTAAAAGAAGGCATTGCTGAGATTCACCTCCGGAATGCGCAATTCCCCATCACCGGCAGGACGGTGATCCACCGTTTGAATTTCCGGATCTGGCCCGCCATCATCCGCAACGCGCAGGATCTTGGTCTGAAACAAATCAGTTTTTTACCCGCAGATGTGAGCAGCCAGGCCTTCAACCGGGAACAAACCTGGGATGATGCCCGGCAACAGGAAATTTTGCCGGCCCGTGAAGATTTACCGGAGCTGAAAACCGTGATCCAATCGCTGATCAGGGAATTTGAACCGCTGTTCAAATCCCGTTTCATTGCTGAATCTCCCGAAAAGCTCGGGAAAATATATTCTTATTATGCTGCATTTTACGGCATGGATGCATTTCCCTATAAAAAATGCAATGCACCCTGGGTTTCCACCGTAGTGGAAGCAGACGGTACCGTTCGCCCCTGTTTTTTCCACAAATCACTGGGAAACATTCATGAAAATACTTTGGAATATATTTTAAACAGCCCGGAAGCGATTGATTTCAGAAAGCATTTAGATGTAGCCACCCATGAGACCTGTATTAAATGTGTTTGTTATTTAAACCTGCCTCCCGGAAAGAATCCGGGATTGGGCCTTTCCAATTCGCATCATGCATAAGATCCTGTTTTCTCATTCTTATTTTCTTCGGTTTGACCCGAAACAATGGGCCACGGCACAACCCTATCCTCCGCTGGGTACCCTGTATGCTGCCGCGTTTATGAGAACGGCGGGAAATGAGGTCTCGTTGTTTGATACCATGTTTTCGCATAAACCGGAAGAGATCATCTCCGCATTGGATGAGATAAAACCGGGCATTTTCGTGATCTACGATGATGGCTTTAACTATCTTACCAAGATGTGTCTGACCAACATGCGTGAAGCCGCCTTCCGCATGGCCAGCCTGGCTGGCGACCGGGGTTGTACAGTAATCATGTCCAGTTCCGATGCCACGGACCACTACCGGCAATACCTGAACGAAGGCGCCGATGTCGTGATCCTGGGGGAAGCAGAAGAAACGTTGCTGGAGTTGATCACCCGAATCCAGCATGGCGAAACCCTTTTTTCAGGGATACCCGGAATTGCCTTTAAGAACGGGGACGAATATATAAAAACCGAACGCCGCCCGGTGATCCGGGACCTTGATGCGCTGCCCATGCCGGCCTGGGACCTGATAGACCTGGCTCCTTACCGGACAACATGGATCAATCGGGCGGGGTATTTTTCTTTAAACATGGCTACTACGCGGGGATGTCCGTTTAAATGCAACTGGTGCGCCAAACCCATTTACGGAAACCGTTATCATGCCAGATCCCCGCAGCATGTTGTGAACGAACTAAAATGGCTCAGGGAAAAGTATGCGTTTGACCACATTTGGTTCTGTGATGATATTTTTGGGCTCAAACCCGGATGGGTTAATGAATTCGCCGATCTGGTTGAAGCGGAGAATCTTCATTTCAAATTCAAAATACAGGCCAGGGCAGATCTGCTGCTGAAAGAAAATAATGTTCAGGCGCTGGCCCGCGCAGGATGCGATAATATCTGGATGGGTGCAGAAAGCGGCTCTCAGAGAATACTGGATGCGATGGACAAAGGCATAACCGTTCAGCAGATACGGGATGCCACCCGGCTGATCAGAAAATCAGGTATGAAACCTTCCTTCTTTATACAGTTTGGTTACCTGGGCGAAACCAAAGAAGACATTGAAATGACCATCCGGATGGTCAATCAGTTATTGCCCTTTGAAATCGGCATCTCGGTTTCCTATCCGCTGCCCGGAACCGTTTTTTATGAAAAAGTAAAGAACAACATGCACGAGAAAACCAACTGGACGGACTCGGACGAGATGGCCCTGATGTTTCAGAATACCTATACGCCGGCTTTCTATAAACAATTACACCGGTTTGTGCACAAAAGTTATCGTAAACACCTTGCTTTCCACAACCTGCGGTGGCTGCTGACGCATCCCGCGAACGGCCGGTTTGCGCATGTAAAGAAAGCCTTGTCAGGCTTATATTATGTTCCGGCTGCATTCTTCGATAAAAGAAAACTGAACCAGCTGGAAAAACCGGGTTCTCTTCAAATATAGACTATGGACTTGAACGAACAGCGTGCAGCAGCAGCCTTTACAAAACAGTCCGGCGTTTTCGATTCGCTTTTTACGGATAACAGCACCATTCAGTATAAACGGAAAAGAGTAAGGGATAAACTGGAAGAATATCTGCTTCCGGGCAGCCATATCCTGGAACTGAACAGCGGCACTGGCGAAGATGCCATCTGGTTAGCAGAAAAGGGTCACCGGGTACATGCAACCGACCTTTCCACGGGCATGCAGGAAGTACTTACAAAAAAGGTGCTCCTTAAAGGATTAGAAAATGTCATCAGTACGGAGTGCTGTTCATTTACCCGACTGGATGCGCTGAAAGAAAAAGGCCCTTACGATCTTATCTTCTCCAATTTCGCCGGACTCAATTGTACCGGAGAATTAACCGGTGTACTCCGGCGTTTTGAAATTTTATTGAATTCCGGAGGTCTCCTGATCCTGGTGATCATGCCCGGATTTTGTCTTTGGGAATCTGCGCTCGTGTTCAAAGGAAAGTTTCGCACGGCATTCAGAAGGGCCTTCAGCAAAAGAGGCGTAGCCGCCCGCGTGGAAGGAGAAAAATTCACCTGCTGGTATTACAATCCCTCATTAATCACTCGCACCCTACACCATACATTCGATTTGTTAAGTCTGGAGGGACTTTGCAGCGTGGTGCCGCCTTCTTACCTGGAGCGTTTTCCGGAAAAACATCCGGCCCTGTATCAATTTCTGAAAAAAAAGGAAGAGCAGTTAAAAGGCAAATGGCCCTGGAGGCAGTGGGGTGACTACTACATTATTTCTCTGAAGAAAAAAAACTAAGCCGGCCGGCAGGATGTCTTGCGTTCCGGTACAACCTGCTGAGATTATCTCCGTACAGATCGAGTATGTCTTTCTGAAAAAAAACGGGATTGGGTTTGGAAAAATGCTTTCCCGTTTTTAATCCCATCCTGTTGCCATTTACAGAACGTTTTTCAAATGCTTCCTTTTTTTCCCATCGGCTGCTGGTTACCCGCATCAGATAGTTGTCCAGCCAGTCGCCCAGCCTTCCGCTAAAAACCGATTCCAGCATCCGTTTTAATCCCGAGTCCCTTCGCCGCAAATCCATATCAGGAATTTTTAAGCGATAGTTAGGATAAAATGTGCCGGTCCAGCTATTTTTCCGGAAAAATTCATGAAGTATGCCATTTCCGCAAACCGGCATCAGCGTGATCAGTTCAATGGCCGTGTACAGGTTTTTCTCTTCAATTTCAAGCGCTTCTTCATCGATGTAATAGTTCATGCAGTACCAGTGCTGACGTCCAAAAAGAAAACTGAATTTTTTAAATACATGCATCATCGTTCTGGCCACCCACAAACGGTTGGCTCCGGTGATGATAAAATAATCTATATCCGCATCCTCCGCGGCGAAATTCTTGGATAAGGAACCTGAAATTCCGATAGCGCGTACATAAGGAACCTGATAGAGAAAACGGGAAATCCGGCTTCCGGTTCGCAACAACGGCTGTGCCCGGCAATTTCCTTCGATCCTGCGCATCACGCGGGCATCATCGTTGTGTATGGAATAGTATTCACCAAATATAAACACCGATTTTTCTTCCAGCATTCCCTGTAAGGCCTCCGTTAGCGCTTCGGAGGTAACAGGCTGATCCAGAAAAGAAAATATCTCCTGCCTGGAAACCGGGTAATGAAAGAGATCAAAATAAGCCAGGACCTTCCAGATGCTATACCTCAAATTCACGGGCATATAGTTTTGTTCCCTTTTAAAACGCTTTTTTTGCCGGCGGAGTTGCGTGAAGCACCAGCGTGTTTTAAAATGTCCAAACGAACAAAATCATCAGGCAACCACCCTGTTTTGAGATGCGTTTTACCTCTATCATTCATCCCGTTGGTGCCTTATGAATTTATGGGTTACGATTCAAATATGAAGGTAGTTTTCATAACCAGGTCCACATTACTTACAGTAAAAGGAGGAGATACGATCCAGATATTTCAAACAGCGAAACATCTGGCCCGGCTGGGTATTTCGATAGATGTAAAACTTACCCGGGAAAAGATCGACTATGCCCACTATGACCTGTTGCATTTTTTCAATATCACCCGGCCTGCGGATATATTATTCCATATTCAGAAGGCAGGGAAACCGTTTGTGATCACGACCATTCTGATTGACTACAGCGATTTTGACAAACACTACAGGAAAGGAATGGCGGGTTTTTTTCTGCGTTTTTTATCCGCGGACAATCTGGAATACATCAAAACAATTGCCCGGTTCCTAAAGGGGCAGGACAGTCTGATGACGCAGTCCTATCTGTGGAAGGGACAACGCCGGTGCATCAAGGAAATATTGGGCCGTGCCGCCCTTCTTTTCTCCAATTCTCCCATGGAAACAAAACAGATTAACCAGCGATACGGCATGAAAACGAACTGTGTGGCGGTATCCAATGGCGTGGATCCGGCGATGTTTGCTTACAATGATCAAATAGAAAAAGATGAATGCCTGGTTTTGTGCGTGGCCCGCATTGAAGGTATTAAAAACCAGATCAACCTGATCCGCGCGCTGAACAACACCAGATATACCCTGCTGATCATCGGTTCGGCTGCTCCTAACCACCAGGGTTATTACCGCGAATGCCGCAGGATAGCAGCATCCAATATCCATTTCATGGAATTCGTGGACCAGTCCGAATTGGTCCCCTATTATCAGCGGGCCAAAGTACATGTATTGCCGAGCTGGTTTGAAGCATGCGGTCTTTCTTCCCTGGAAGCGGCCGTAATGGGCTGCAATATTGTGATTACGGCCAGGGGATATACCCGGGAATATTATGGGTGGTACGCGCAGTATTGCAACCCCGCTTCACCAGATTCCATTTTCCAGGCTGTGAATGAAGCGGCAGCCTCTGCGTTTCCCAAAAAACTCAGAGAAAAAATCTTATCGGCATACACCTGGTCCCAGGCAGCCCGCCGCATTGTGAAAGCTTATCACCACATTCAAAATACATATGAGTATCCGCATAGGAATAATAGGATCAAGAGGGATTCCCAACCATTACGGTGGCTTTGAACGATTGGCAGAACAACTTTCACGGGAATTGGTAAACAAAGGTCATGACGTGTTCGTTTACAATTCGCACAATCATCCCTATGCAGGTCGTTTGTGGAACGGCGTCAACATCATTCACCGTTTTGATCCGGAATATCTGATCGGATCCGGCGGGCAGTTTATTTATGACCTGAATTGCATCCTCGATGCCCGCATCAGGAAATTTGACATCATCCTGGTTTTAGGATATACCAGCAGTTCGGTATGGGGACGATTTTTACCCCGCAACAGCGTGATCATTTTCAATATGGACGGCCTGGAATGGCAGAGAAGTAAATACTCCAAAAAAACAAGAAAGTTTCTGCTCTATGCGGAAAAGCTGGCCGTTCGGTTCAGTGACTTCCACATTTCAGATTCCCCGGCAATACATAATTACTATCTGGAAAGATATAATCTCAGCACCGAATACATTGCCTACGGATCCGAATTATTCACACACGAAAACGAAATGATACTCAACGAATTTGGCGTTAGCCCCGATAATTATTTTATGCTGATTGCGCGCATTGAACCGGAAAATAATATAGAACTTATTCTGCAGGGATTTGCGCTGAGCAATACCGGCAAGCAGCTGCTGGTAGTTGGAAATGTGAAAAATAATTTTGGAAAACAGCTGGTCAAAAAATTCGGTCATGACAAACGCATTCAATTCACCGGAACTTTGTATGACGACAAAATAACCCACAGTTTACGATATTACTCAACCCTCTATTTCCACGGACACAGCAGCGGAGGCACCAATCCTTCTCTTTTGGAAGCCATGGCCAGCAGTTGCCTGATCGTGGCGCACGATAATGTTTTCAACAGAATAGTGCTGCAGGAAGAAGCTTTCTATTTCTCGTCGGCCGTGGAAATAAAAAACCGCATAGAGCAAAACTGTCCGGTGCCCGAGCGGAATAAAATGATCAGTCGGAACCTGGATAAAATCAAGATGAACTATAACTGGGGAGCGATCACTGAGCAATATGAAAGATTCATGCTCCAATGCCTTTACCTGCATTCCAATGAAAGAAACATACTCAGTAACGAATACTCCTGCGAATAAGGCCAGCTATTTTCAACCGCCGGTTTTTCGTGGATCTTCATTCTCCCTTTCTTTTTCAGCTTCTTTATGAAAACTGCGGCTTGTCGCCGCACACAGGGCATTGCCAAAAAAGACCCGAAAAATAATTAATGGGAAACGGCCAGTTTGATCTTTCCAACATGGATATTTTTAATGGCAAAATACAGGACCATCAGCATACAGAGGGCCGGTATGGAATAAGCGGTCTGGATATTGGTGGCATCGGACAGCCTTCCCATGATGACCGGAAATATGGCACCGCCCACAATAGACATGATCACCAGGGAAGATCCTTCCTTTGTTTTGGAACCAAGTCCGCGTACACTCAATGCGAAAATGGTGGGAAACATAATGGATAAAAAGAACTGCACGCTGGCCAGTGCGTATACGGCATACCGGCCATGGGTTGTTATAACCGGTACCATCAGGAGCATGATGATCACGCTGTACAGGGCCAGCAAACGGGGCGCAGCGATGTATTTCATGAAAAAGGTTCCCGCAAAACGTCCCAACATAAATCCCAGCAGGGCACCGGATAAATAATAGGCCGCGGATTTTTCATCGATCCCGCCAACGCGTTCGGAAAAACGGATGAAAAAGCTGCTTATGCAAACTTGTGCGCCAACATAAAAGAACTGTGCGAGTACACCGAGCATCAGATTCTTTTCCCGGAGAATGGAACCCTCCACTTCCAGGGTATTGTCTTCTTTTACTTCAGGCAAAGGGGTTTTCCACACAAAAAAAACAACGGCCAATACCACCGTGCCAATAATCAGATACGGAACCTGAACAGCTTTTGCTTCATGGCTCAGGTAGCTGTTTAATTGCTGCGCAGACATGGCCGCCTCCCGTACCGCGGATAGGGTCTTTCCCGACAAAATAAACATGCCCCCGAGAAGAGGAGCAATAAAAGCTGCCAGCCCGTTAAAGGACTGCGCAAAATTTAACCGCTGGGTGCCCGTGGCGGGATCGCCCAGTACCGTCATGTACGGGTTAGCCGAAGTCTCTAAAAAAGCCAGCCCGGTGGCAATGATAAAAATCGCAAACAGGAAGAATCCATAGGTCCGCGCAACGGCGGCGGGATAAAATAGAAAGGACCCGCAGGCAAACAACAACAATCCGACCAGAATGCCGCCTTTGTATCCAAAACGTTTTACAAATTTACCGGCCGGAATGGCCAGGAGAAAATAGGCAAAATAGGAAGCCGAATCAATAAAAGCCGACTGGGTATCGGTTAACTGGCAGGCCTTTTTTAAATGCGGTATCAGAATCGGATTTAAGTTCAGCGCAAACCCCCAAAGGAAAAACAGGGAGGTCACCAGCATAACGGCAAACTTATTGTTCTTGGGATGCATAAGGCGTATTGGGAAATATGATGATTTCAGATTCGCTCCCGTTCCTTTATACCATTTCTATCATCGGCTTGAGGGTTGCGTTTTGGGGATCGAGCCAGCGATGAAATACCGATTTCACATCAGGGAAGGAAACCCGGTGACTGATGTAGGACAAAGGATTGATGCTTCCACTTTTCATGGCATCCATCACCAGTTCAAAATCCTTACGGGTTGCATTTCTGCTGCTCATCAGTGTTGTTTCGCGCTTGTGAAATTCCGGATGGCTGAAGCAGAAGTTTTCCTTCTGTAATCCGATAAGCACATACCTGCCGGCATGGGCCAGGTAATCCAATCCTTTTTCAATGGCCTTTTTGTTACCCGTTGCATCCATCACCACAGAAGGCATGTCACCACCGGTAACTTCGCGGAGTTGTTCCATGATGTCTCCGCTGCCGCCCTGAATAACATGCGGAATATGTAAGATATCCCGGCAAAACTGAAGGCGGTTTTCATTAAAATCCAGGGCTATCACTTCGGCTCCCGCAATGCGCGCAAATTCCATAGCACCCATCCCAATGGGACCCGCACCCACCACCAGCACGAATTCTCCTGCAGATACCTCCGCTCTCCGCACCGCGTGAGCCCCGATGGCAAAGGGTTCCACCATAGCAAGCTGGTCATACTGCAGACAATCTCCGTGAACCAGGGCATATTCCGGAACCTGCAGGTATTCAACCATACCCCCGTTTACATGCACTCCGCAAACCTGAATGGACACACAGCAATTGGGCCTGCGCATTCTGCACGCAAGGCAATGCCCGCAATTAAAATAGGGAATGATGGTGACCGGTTCACCGGACTGAAAGCTGCCAGATCCCGAAGATTCCACCAGATCGCCAGACAATTCATGGCCCAGTATCCTCGGATAATTAAAATAAGGCTGCGTTCCTTCAAAAGCGTGCAGGTCGGTGCCGCAAATACCAATGCGTTTAATTTGTATAATGGCATGTCCCGGTATTAATGCCGGCACACCAGCCTCCTGGTATTCAAACTCGCCCGGCTTAATACAAACCAACGATTTCATATATGTACTTTAGGGAATGATGGGTTGAAAGACTTCCGTTCAACACTCAAAGAAAACAATTAAAATCGGGCAGACATTCGCCTTTTTAGCGAAGTACTCCATTATTTTAACATATTTTGAAAACTACTTACTAATTTAATGAATAGTTTTGATTATGAAACCGCAACTACTGAAGGTAATAACAGGGCCCCATCATTCTTTCAGTGTAAGGCAGGACACCCTTCCCTATATCAATAACCGCTGGCACTACCATCCGGAAGTGGAGTTGATTTGTTTCCATCAGGGAACAGGAACCCAGTTTGTCGGCGATCACATCAAACGTTTCGGGCCTGGTGACATCGTGCTGGTTGGCGCCAACCTTCCACACTATTGGAGATACGATGATGCCTATTTTTCCGGCAGGAAAAAAGAAACGGTATATTCCACGGTCATTCATTTTTGTGAGAATTTCTGGGGTGAGGCCTTTCTGAACCTTCCGGAAACGAAATCCATTAAAACGGTACTGGAAAAGGCAAAACGTGGCATCATGGTCAGCCAGAAAGACTCCAGCGCCATGAGGATCCTGATAGAAAAAATAAGATGCTCCCAAAGCCTTGAAAGGCTGATCGCCCTGCTGGAATGCATGTCTTATTTTGGAAATATTCCCAAACTCACCCTGCTTTCATCCATCAGTTTCCAGCAAACATTTTCTGAAACCGAAAATGAAAGGATGCATGCGATTTACGACTATGCCCTTTCCAATTTCAAGGAAAAATTGTACCTGGATAAAATAGCGGATGTTGCCGGGCTGGTGCCCAATTCCTTCTGCCGGTATTTCAAATCCAGAACAGGAAAAACCTTCACACAGTTTTTAACGGAAATCAGGATAGGTTATGCCTGCAAGTTCCTTATTGAAAATAAGCTCAGTATAAAACAACTTTGTTATGAAAGCGGTTTCAACAATGCAGCGGGTTTTTACAAATGTTTTAAAGAGATCACCGGGAAAACACCGCAGGAATATCAAAAGGAATATATGAAAGACAAATTCAACTAACCCGCACGCCGCCCCAGCCGATAGCAAGGACAATCAGGGCAGTTTCTCCGTTAAGGCAGAAAACTGCACTGTATCAGTCCAACACGTTGCATGGCTTCCCAGAATGCATCCGGTATTTCAGCCTGTGCCATATATATATTCTCCCGAACACGTTGTGGATTACTGGTATTTAAAGCAATGCTTTTTACGCCCGGGGCTTTTAAGGCAAACCGGACACAGGCTTCCGCGGGTTTGATATGGAATGCTTCACACAATTTGAAGAATTCTGCTCTCCATGTAAAGAGCTCCCTGTTTTCTTCACTATCCGGTTTAATCAGCCGGTAATCAAAATAATCGGCGCCGGTTAAAAATCCGGAATGAAAAACAGCAGAGTTGATAATGGGAATTCCGCCGTTTTCCAGGCTTTTCATAAAACCGGTTAAATCTTCGGGATGATTTTTAATCGTCATGCTGTTGGCAATCATAACCCAATCCAGTTGTACGTCCGCCGATATCCGCCGGATCACTTTCCAGTTTTTCGCACCTACCCCGATGGCCATCACTTTGCCTGCTGACTTTAATTCAGCGAGGGCGCTGTACGCAGCCAGAATATCCTGGTAACGTTCTTCTTCCTGGTCCTTATTTCCGGCTTTTGCCAGATATTCATCGGGATCATGAACGGAAACCATTTGCGGAGTATAACCGTTCAGCAATTCATTGCCCTGCTCAAAACATTCCATGATCCCGTCGAAACTGATCTTTTGAACCGCATCGTATTGCAGGCCCTTCCATACACCGGTCTCAAAGGTTGGTTCGTCCGTTTTTAATTCGGTCCTGAACCAACCCAGTTTATTGCTGATTATTACCTTGTCTGGATCTACCCGGAGTTCCCGCAGCGATCTCCCCAGGCATTCCAGGGATAGTCCCGCCCCATATTTTCCTGCTGAATCGAATACCACTTTGCCTGAACTGTGCCGTATGCATTCTTTAACAATGTCCAGTTTGATCCCGTCATCCAGGGCCGTGTACAAATTACCAAAAGCGCTTGTACCGAAAACGACCGGCGTTAAGTCAGGCGTCCCGCGTTTTTTATTTATTTCCATCATAGTACCTTAATCATGAATTACCATTCTCCATATTCGTTGCAATGTTAGAGAAAGAAAACTGTAAATAGAAAAAGATGAAATACCTGCTTTCTAATTCGTTCTGGCGGAAACCGGGATTTCTATTCCGAACAGTGGATCCCCCACGCCGCATGGTTTTTACAATGCTGGCAGCTACGGCCTCCGGCGAATAAACCGCACCAGCCCCTGTTCATTTATTGATCACCGTTTGTTCCCAGCCACAGAATGGCATTTTCAAAAAGGCGGTTCTGCACAACCGAAGTAAATATCTGATCGCCGTGCCCCATATTCATATACAACATCCGGTAACGGGTGTTCGTCCAGACCACCGGAATATCCCCGCCGGTGAGGATGTCTTTTTTGCCCAACGGATAATTTTCCGGGTCGAGGCTGATCAGCACGTGAACATCCTTATTCAGCCGGGGATTGGGATCCCATCCGTACCACTCGTTGATCGGCGACGTATACCAGGCAGGCATATGGCGCGTGACCGCATGCAGGGTATCTTCAACCAGCAGTTTGGCCGGCAGCGGTGGCCAGTTATTATTATAGAAAACTGCCCCGCCAAGAAAGTGGACAAACCAGGGCCACTTCGAATCCTTGTCGTTGTAACCGGAAACATGGAAGCCTAGCCAGGCCCCGCCTTTCTCCATATATTGGCGGAAAGCACTCCGCTGCATTTCGTTGTGCGGAAAATCATTCAGCCAGATCACTTCCTGATAATTTTTCAAATTGACCGCGTTCAGGTTTTCCCAGTTGCTGGTGGTATCAAAAACAAAATTTTTTTCCGTTGCGAGCCGCGAATAAAAACGGATGGCATCGCGGGCAAAATCAACGTGGTCAGACTCCACCCTGGTGGAATAAAATGCCAGCGCCTTAAATGTCGGCTTTGGTTTTTCGGATGCCCAGAAAATGGCATTGGAGAAAATTCTTCTGTAAACGGAATCATCAAAAAGAATGGGCGAATGACCCATAAAAATATACACGTTCCTTGCCTTAACATGCTCATTGGTCCAGATCACCGGATGATCGCCCATCTTGATGGTCGTGTCCGGTCGGTAAGATGATTCATCCACGTTGGCAATCACATGCACATGAGGCCGGGGACTCTTATCATAGGTGTACCACTCCTCTTTTTCCACCCGGAAAGAATCAGGCACGCCTTTCATCAGGGGACTAAGATGATCTTCCACGTGAACCGTGGCGCTGGCAAAACGGGCGATGTAATCTTTCCAGCGGATATTTCCCATGAAGTTCCAGAACCATGGCCACATGGCATATCCGTCGAATTCACCCAGCAGGCTGGCATGGTGAAACCCAATCCAGCCACCTTTCCCCTGATCGATATAATGTTCAAAAGCTGTTACGGCTTCCGGCTTCCAGGCATAAGGCGCATAATCCAACTGAATGACGAGGCCGTACCGGGATAAGAAATTTTCATTGATGCTGTCGGTATTGGTAACATAATCAATCCTGAAATTACTGTCAGACGCCAGTTTGTCCAGCCACACCCTCGCTCTTTTGGAATATTCGATATGGTGTCCGCCATTCTCATAGAGGGCCAGCACACGGAAACGCGGCAACATGATCTGTTCAAAGGAACGCCTCAGCGCCAGGCTGTTCGAATCCAGTCCTGCAAATAAAATGCTGTCCTCTCCTGACCAGGGTTTTCCCTGCCTGAAATCCCACCACCGGTATCCAATTTTAGAATATTCATTGGAGATTCCTTTTTCATGCGGCTTTTCATAATAGTTACCCGTACTGAACGAACAGCCGGTGTCCGTGACCGTTATAGATAGGTCAAATGCCAGCTCGTAGTAATTACCGGTATTTCGGGTGACCACCGTAAACATACCCAAACCGGCGATTTTACCTTCTTCCTTGTCCGCATAGCGGATTTTCTTAGAAAATCCGGGCACGGAATCGGTAAACCATTCCATGGCGCGGTTAAATCTTTCTTCCTGATCCAGATGATCAGCAGGAGCATAATTTCTTTCGTAGTGAATGATGCCGTTTTTCATCGGGATAGGCATCTGGGAAGCGGCTGCCCAGATAATGGCGTCCCGGAGCAGACGGGCATACCCGTCGTTATTTAAAATGGACGGATCATGGCCGATCGCGATATAGATCATCCGGTGATACTTTTCATTCGTCCAGATAACCGGATGATCACCCATCGGTTTATTCTGTTTGTAGCTGGATTCGTCGGCGGTAGCGAGAACACGCACATGGCCGCGGGGACTTTTATTAAACTCATACCATTCGTCAGAGATTTCGAGTTTTTCCGGCAGGTGTTGCGTGGCCGGGTGTTTATGATCTTCGATGATCACCGTCCCTTTCTGATAAGCCGGATGTGGGGAATAGATCACGCCACCCATAAAATCTTCAAACCATTGCCAGTATCGGGTTCCCGGAGCCAGGAATTGCTGGCCGGTAAGGCCCGCCGCATGAATACCCACCCAGCCCTTCCCTTCTTCCACAAATTTTTGCAGGGCGGCCTGCTGCGAATAGGATATATCAAAAGGGGCCAGGTCGAGCATTACAAATACCTGGTAACCGGCCAGGTTGTCCGTATTGATCTTACTGCTGTCATCGGTAAAATCTACCGAAAAATTATTTTCCGCACCCATTTTTTCCAGGAAGGGTTTTGCCGCAGCGATCATCTTCAAATGATCCTTTGCCCGGGAAGCAAGCACCAGCACCCGGAAATGTTTTGTTTGGCAGGATACAGCATGAGGAATGGAAACCAGCATGAAAGCTGCCAGCGTTAACCCCAGACATTCTTTGAATAAAAGTTTAACCATATACTGTATAGATTCATTACCGGAAAAGATTGCCATACCATTGAAAAGGTAATCCTTGGATCGGTGACAACAGATATTCCCGCATCCATTGTTCAACTGCATCCGGATTGTGAAATTCTGCTGGACGCAGCAGCGGGGGAAAGGATAGCCTGGCGTGGATTGCATGGAACATGGAGTTGATGATGTCACTTCTTTTTTTTCCCAGCTCTTCCATAAAAGGCTACAACCCAGCGCCTGGGCAACAGCCTGATTACAAAAGCGCTGATCTTTGCCAGACCGCCGGGCACAATGATCAATTTTTTTTTCAAAGTTTTTTTAACCGCTACCTCTCCCACAGTTCCCGGATCAAGAGCCATCTTCATGCCAAACCAACCCAGTTTCTCTTTGGTATCTTTTATAATTTCGGGCTTGGTAAAAACAGGGCCTGGACAGAGACAACTTACGCTGATGTGTTTATCCTTTAACTGATAGCGCAGCGAATAACTGAAAAAAACAACGGCCGACTTGGTGGCGGAATATAAATTCTTGATGGGAATAGGAGCAAAGCCCGCCATACTGGCCACATTCAAAATATAGGAAGGCGCGTTCTTTTCCAGTAACGGCATCAGGGTAAGGGAAAGCGCCATGCAGGACTCTATATTCAACCTGACCATATACCTTAGGGAATCCAGCGGAAAAGATAAATAATCTTTCGACCCTCCCAGGCCGGCAACATTACAAAGCACTTTAAGATGAATATCACGGTCCTGACACCATTTGGCAATTTCGTCCGCCGACTTTTCAAAACTCAGATCGATAGCCAGAATGTACACGTGGACAGGGTGTGCCGACTCTAATTTCTTTTTGGCGGCCTGCAGGGTATCCAGGTGGCGGGCTATCAAAATTAAATTATATCCTCTTTTGGCCAGAGCCTCTGCAATGCCATAACCAATTCCCTTACTTCCGCCGGCGACCAGCGCGTAGGACCCGCCGCTTGCCGCAGGTAAACTGCTTCCCGTATCGGACTGGCTAAAACCCAACCATCCTCTAAAGGCCAATAAAAAAAGAAGCACTAATTTTTTCATGTTCTTCGATTTAAATAATATCGGTAAGGTTTGCGTTTGGTCTTTCAGATAAGATCCGGGCCAATATGCCTGCCGGCAGTAACCGCAGCAGAACGGAGGCCAGGAAAGACAGCTTTCCGGGAACTATGATCATCCTGCCATTCATCATTTGCCGAACGGCTATTTCACCCACCACGCCCGGCTCCATGGCCATTTGCGAACCGAACCATCCCAGCTTTTTCCTTGTTTCGGTTTCAATGTCCGGTTTTGTAAAGACGGGTCCGGGGCAAAGACAACTGACCGAAATATTTTTTTCCTTAAGCTGGTTCCGAAGGGAATAACTAAAAAAAAGCACTGCGGATTTGGTGGCCGAATAGATGTTTTTAAAAGGGAAGGGTGCAAACCCTGCCAGGCTCGCCGTATTCAATATAAAAGAAGGGGCATTTTTTTGTAGCATGGGAAGCATGGACAATGTAAGGCTCATGGGGGAAACGAAATTTACGCTGACCATGCGGTTAAGTTCAGACACCGGCAAGCGGAGATAATCCTTTGCCCCGCCCATGCCCGCAACATGGCAAAGGATATTCAGTTCAAAGGCATTATCGCGGCACCAGTTGGCAATATCCCCGGCCGAATCAGGCAGGGACAGGTCAGCCGCAAAGGTTTCCACCCTGACGGGCAATTCGCCTTCCAGTTTGTTTTTCGCAGCCGCCAGGCCCTGCCCGTCGCGGGCGACCAGCAGAATATCGTATCCCCGCCTGCCGAGGGCTTCTGAAACAGCATATCCAATGCCTTTACTTCCTCCTGCTATAAGTGCCCAGCTCATATTCCATGGTCTGTTGCAATTGTTTGGCCAGCTGCCCACATACTCAATACGTGTTTCCAAAAGTTATGGTTACACAAGTATGTAAAAGCTCGCAAGATTCACAGGGAAAGAAACTATACATTTGAATCCTAAACCTTATATATGAAAAAAATCCCCCTGATCCTACTGCTTGCAGGTATGTGCCTGTATGTTTTTCCGCAGCAACATAAAACTACAGCAAAAAAAGAAATTCCTGTTTTTGTGTCCTCTGTAGAAGGAGTCAGTGAATATAAGCTGGGAAACGGCCTTCAGGTTTTATTGGTTCCGGACGCGGCTGTTTCCAATGTGGTGGTGAATGTGATTTACCACGTAGGTTCCCGGCATGAAGGCTATGGAGAAACGGGTATGGCGCATTTGCTGGAACACATGATGTTCAAACCTTCTAAAAGATTTTCCAGCATCAAGCAAACCATTGCAGATAAAGGGGCAACGGCGAATGGCACCACCTGGTACGACCGTACGGATTATTATGAAACGTTACCGGCTACTGACAGCAACCTCACCTGGGCACTGGATATGGAATCAGACAGGATGGTGAATTCCCTGATGCGCAGGGAAGACCTTCAAAAAGAGTTTTCGGTGGTCCGCAATGAATTCGAAGCAGATGAAAATGCTTCAGACGATATTTTATCTGAGCGCATCATATCTACCATGTATTTGTGGCACAACTACGGAAAATCCACCATCGGCAGCAAAGAGGACATCGAACGCGTGCCCATCGCGAACCTGGCTCAGTTTTACCGGAAATACTACCAGCCGGATAACGCCACACTTATTGTGGGCGGCAAATTTGACGCGCAGAGAACACTCCGCCTGATCGGGAAATATTTCGGATCCATACCGAAACCTTCCCGCATACTCCAGCAGCCGTATACCGTAGAACCGCCCCAGGATGGAGAACGTTTCGTAGTGCTCAAACGCAACGGGGATATGCAATATGTGGGCATGGCGTATCATACGCCCGCCTTTGCCGACAAGGATTATGCGGCCAATGCAGCGGTCATAGACATTTTATGCAACGATCCATCCGGGATTTTCTATAAGGCCCTGGTGGAAACCAAACTCGCCACAAAGATTACAGGCGTCAGTTATAATTTGAATGATCCCGGCTTTACCTATTTTGGCTGTAATGTGCCGATGGACAAGAACCTGGACAGCGCCAAAAATGCATTAACCGGCACTGCGGATCATCTGTCCGCGGCAGTCATCAGCCAGGAAGATCTGGACAGGGCCAAAAACGCCCTTCTGAAAGATCTTGCGAATTCCCAGAATAATACCCTGCAGTTCTGTATCGATATGGCGGAATATATCGCCGGGGGAAATTGGAAATTATTCTATATCTACCGTGACCGGATTAAAAGCTTAACGCTGTCTGACGTTCAGCGAGTAATAAATAAATATTATCTGCGCAGTAACCGGACGGTCGGCGTCTTCATCCCCGATAAAAATGCCGAAAGGGAACGGGTAACCGTGGCAGAACGCCCCGACGTGCAGGCACTCGTGAAGGATTATAAAGGGAGGGCCACAAGCCTGCAAACCGAAAGTTTTGTCACGAGCATGGCTAACATCAAGGACAAAACACAATATGGGCGTCTATCCAACGGAATGAAATATGCTTTATTGAAGAAACCGGCTAAGGGCGATAAAATATTTGCCAGCCTTGTTTTAAAGTACGGAGATGAAAACAGTCTTGCCGGAAAACCATTGCTCTCCACCCTGACGGCCCGCATGCTGAAGAACGGAACGGCCAGCAAAAACAAAAAGGATATCAAGGACCTGCTGGATAAAATCAATACCACACTGGATATGGACGGTGCGGAAAATTCCCTGATCATCCACCTGAACACGGACAAGGAAAACCTGACCGCCGCGCTTGATCTGATGGCTGATATTTTGCTTCATCCTGCATTCGACCCGAATGAATTTGAAAAGACGAAACTGGAAGTAAAAACGGATTGGCAAACCAACCTCAGCGATCCGCAATACCTTGCTTTTGACGAACTGGACAAAAAAACCCTGCTTTATCCCCCGAATCATCCGCTACATCCTGAAACCTCAGCTGAAAAACTGAAAGACCTGCAACAGATAACGGCCGGCGACCTGAAAACTTTCTACCAGCATTTCTACGGTGCCAACCACGGCTTTGCCGCGTTTGTCGGAAATATTGATCCGCAATCCATTAAAACCTTTCTCGATAAAAACCTGAACGATTTTATCAGCAAAAAGCCATTCTCTGAAATCGAAATAAAATATTTTGACGTAAAAGGAAGTATGGACGATATCAATATAAAAGACAAAACAAACGCCTGGTGCGCTGGCAGAATCAATCTTCCCCTAAAACAAAGCGATCCCGATTTTATCTGTCTCAATATGGCCAATCAAATGCTGGGCGGTGGATCGTTTTTGTCTTCCCGCATTGAAAAGCGACTGCGCGAAGCAGAGGGCATGAGTTATGGATCCGGTTCCTTTTTACAGTTCAGTTACCAGTATCCCGCATCGTCCTGGGGTGTTTATGCCATTTTTAATCCTTTGTATAAAAACAGGCTGGACAGCGCACTCCATGATGAAATCAATAAAGCGCTGAATACGGGTTTTTCGGAAAAAGAACTTAAACAAACTTTAGCCGGATGGCTGCAGGATAGAAATACACAGCTGGGGTCTGATAATTTTCTGGCTGACGTGCTGGCTTCCTATCTGGAACAGGGAAAGAGTCTGGATTTTTACATGAGCTTCGAGCAGGATACAAAAAGATTAACGATTGGTCAGGTGAATGCAGCCCTGCGGAAATATATACGGCCGGAGAATATAACGATGGTCTATTCAGGATCTTTTGAGAGGAATTGATTGCGAAACGGAGATTAGCTTCTTGT
>JBEPUT010000019.1:0-82377 GCA_041691395.1 Chitinophagaceae bacterium | reverse complement strand
TGCCATAATAGTCCGAACCCTGGAACACGCCACCCACATCGGCCGTTGCAGAAGCCCCTTCAGGATTGGTGGGATTGGATACCCCTCTCCAGGAACCATCTGCGGCTGCATTGGGCTGTTTCCATTCGAAGGTCCTGGCATTTGTAAAATCACCCCCTAGCCGGAACTGCGCACTTAATTCAGGCGTGAATTTATAATTGAGATCAAAATTTCCAAAGACACGGGTTAAATTCTGTTGATTGCCATTTTCATAAAGACCGAAATAAGGATTTTCAGAATATGGGTTGAAATAATTGTCGACGTTAAAAAACCTGTTTTTATAGTCTTTGAAATCTTTTATTGGAACATCAACCGGAATCTGTAACAGTGATTCAAATACGCCACCGCCACTTGACGTGCCTTGGCCTGTATTTGGAACCCGTAATTTCTGATCCGTATAGTTGATGGAGGTATTTACCGTGAACTTTCCAAAATTACTGTTTGTCCTTAAGGCCAGCGTATTCCGGGCCTGAAAATCTGTTTTTGTCGGAATAATTCCATCACTCACCACGTTACTATATGAAAAATAGAAACGGGTAACATCGCTGCCGCCGGAAAGAGAAATGCTGTTATTGATCTCACTTCCCGTGGTATAAAATTGACGCAAAGGATCTTTAATTGCAGAAAAGGGTTTTATTAGCTGAGAATTGTCTACAACGGATCCCCATAATCTGTCTTTTCCATCTAGTTTGGGTCCCCACGATCCATTTTCACTCAAGACGAAAACGCCGCCCCATCCCTGACCAAATTCTGTTTGATAAGTAGGTAATTTGCCCACCTTGCTCATGTTGGCAGACCCGCTATATTCTACTTTAAGTTTTCCTGCGCGACCCTTTTTCGTAGTGATCATAATCGCCCCGTTCTTTGCCAGTCCTCCATATAAAGATGAAGCAGCGGTGCCTTTTAATATGGTTATGCTTTCTACATCATTTGGATTGATATTATTCATTCCGTTACCGTAGTCGGCGCCATCCGTTCCATCTGATGCATGTTGGAATTGACCGTCACTCATGGGAACACCATCAATTACATAAAGGGGCTGATTATTAGCGCCCGCAATATTCCCATAACTCCTCAAAACAACTTTTGTCGATGATCCCGGACCCCCTGTTGTAGAAATTTCCGCACCGGCCACCCTTCCTTCAAGTCCGTCCAGTACCCCAACCACAGCATTCCGGTTAATGGCTGCAGAATTAAAAGTCTGCGTGGAATACCCTACTTTGGCTTTGCTCTGACTTTGACCCAAAGCAGTTACCACCACTTCGGAAAGACTGGACTCCCGCCGTTCAACCTTGAAATTTAAAACCGGACCGGTGACGGCGGATTCCATTTCCGTGATGCCTGTACCTGATACAACCAGTACATCCCCGGTTCTTGCATTAATCGTATAATCACCATTGCCGTCTGCGGATACACCCGATTTACTTGCCTTAACTCTGATCGTCGCAAATGGAACCGGCTGGCCCTGCTGATCTGTAACTCTGCCCGAGACTGCTTCCCTGCTTTGTGAAAAAGCAAAAGAACAGCACAATATCAACACTGCTATCAGTGATAGAAATTTTCTCATGTGAATGTGAGTTTATGAATTTAGAGCGTGTAAATTAGGGAACTTTTATATCTGACAAAAAAAATTGTTAAATATACATCCCGTCTAATCCTAGACAATCTCTGTTTCCATAATGCTGCAAAAAAGCCAAAACTTTTACCAATTAATGAGAATCTGCGCCCTGATTTCGCTTTTCCTGTTTCCGCTTATCTGATCTAATCCACTGCCTATGAACTCTTTACCACTATATAAGACCTGGCTCCATCTAATCCAGCACGACAACCGCGCCGCAGGGCCTCTCTCCGTCTTTTTACCTAATGGAAAACCCTTATGAAGGTTAATATAATACCTCCAACCATTATCATAATAAGAAGGAAGGGAAAAGTTATACAACATATCATTTTCATATATATATATCCTAAAATCATATCCCGGGATCAAAAAACGCTGGATTCTGAAATTTCCATTTATCTGCCTACTATTGTAGAAGATATCTAAAAATCCGAGGAAACCCTCTTGTTTTGTTCTGTTTTCCGTCCAATCCTTTTGAATCCACATAAGCTCCATCCGGCTCTTTATTTGCCATTTACGGTTCAGTTTGAACGCCGTTTCGATTTGAAACCGCTTTTTGACCGGCGAAAAGACAGGATGGGAGCCCATTTCAGCAATTTCCTGGTTAGCCTCTTTTTTTTCCCATTTATAGACCGTGCTGAAATACCAGTTCTTATCCGGTTGAAAAAGTGCCTGTATTAAAAAATAGTTTCCGGAAGATGGGGCGTCCACCCGGTACTTTAACCAGGGAAATACAAATAAATCATAATACATTTCCAGTTTTAAGGCTGTTCCCCTTCTGAATACCAGGCCTGAATAAAATCCTTTTTCATTAACCGGACTCCCATTTTCCGTATACGCATCCGCATAAATGGATTGATACGCCGGCGAAATATTCCGGTATAAAAAAGAAAGATCCAAATCGGTACCCAGACTGATCAAAACGCCCTGAACGAGTGCCAGGTGGCGTTTCCCGTCAACTGCGAGCTCACCAAAAAAATGCATGTTCCGAAACGTGTACCCATAATCAAAACTGCCATTGCTGAGTACTCGACCCTTGAAACTATATAGATTATAGGGTTCGTCCTTTTTTTGAAATGGTCTCGAAAATTGAAAATATATAAAATTCACACCCACAGAGAAGCCGGTTTTAGAGAAATTCAAATTTCCTCCGGCAGAAATTTGATTATTGTTATTCCTGTCCGCAATTTCATTCGCCGTCCGGTGATAACCGCTGTTCTCAAATGAAGTGAAAATATCCTCCCTGCCGCTCGTGTCCGTATCCTGGCTACTGCTGATTTTTTGCCGGGAGAAAAACAGGGTACTGCTCCAGTCTACTTTTTTTAGTGTGATCCCGAAACCCCGGTGGAAATTGAATTCACCGGCTGAATGATAGGGGCGCAGCCGGGACGCCTGACGCTTTATCCCCAATACAGATGCCCCTTTGGTAAAGGCCATCGTCTGCCATTGTATCAATCCCTGACCCAGATTCACGGTAAAATCTCCCAGCGCCAGATCTTTGATGATCCCTGTGTTCCGCAGGAAAAAATGAAATGAATAAAAATCAAACCCATATTTCCGGGGCCTCCGGAAAAATGGTTCGCCGGCATCTTTCTCTCCGGTCAATCCATATTGCAGTAGTTGCTTATAATTATAGGTGTAACGAAAAAAAATTTTCTGCGGACTTCCCATGTAATAAGCACCTCCCGGGATGGCCGGCTTTTCATAACCCGCCGATTTTTCCAAAACCCTGCCCGACCTGAGTAGAAAGGAGGCATCCCCTCCTTTCCATCTTTCACGTAAAGCGGAATACAGCGTTTCCTGTTTGCCTACCCTGATATAAGGCAGCACCTCCCTGATGGTTTGGAGATCCCATCCGGGAACCGCCTGCAATTCATGCACACTCAAAAGGTTTCCCAATAACTTCCTGTACAGTATGAAGTTTTCCACCTGCAACGCGGTCAGCTGCTGCAGCGTATATAATTCATCATCGCTGGCATGATTTAGATCCAGGGGATGGGCTTTCCAATTTTCGAGATCCTGTTCATGGGAATCATCGTCGGGTTCCGCATCCCGTTTTTCAGCCACGGACTCCAACTGTCTGGACTCGTTGGGTTCATCCGGCATATCCTGTGCATACAGACTGGTGGCACCCGGCATCAGAGTGACCGCAACGATCAGCCAGCGATAGACCCGGCTGCTCATCCGGCTTTATTTTTACCTTCCCAGAATAGGGCAATACCCGGCGTAAATCCCAGAGCCACATGGTAAGCCGCAAAAATTTCTATGAGGAGCCTGTTCTTTTTCCACCCTGCCCTTACAAAGGGTGATGCAGCATTGCTTTCTATACCCACTGAAGCATAAAACTGTTCACTCCACCGGTAGTCAACAGATCCCTCCACATTCATGGGAATGCCAGCTTCTTTTTCCAGTTGCATGCTCAGAAATACAAAGGAGGAAACCTCATATCCAAATCCCATGGTATATTCCTCCGGACCCTTTTCTCCGGTTCTTTTACCCAGGTTTCCAAACAGCCATGTGCTGAATACCAGCCCCGCATAGATCTTTTCAGCAGGATGCATCCGCATACCCAGCACAGCCGATCCGTTCCTGTCGTTGCCGTAACCCAGGGCCCTGTCCTGATCATAGCGGAACTGGATTCCCAGGGCAATCCTGCCCAGATCTTTTCCATAAGCAAGTGCCATGGTCGTTTCCTGATAAGCCGCATCACCCGTATGCTGGAAAAACAAACCGATCCCCCCGTGACCCCCGGAAAATGAACACGCTATCCGGGAAAAGTCCAGTTCCTTCAGCATCCACCTTCTTTCCGTCGAAATGGCGATCCGTAAACTTTTCGCCGATCCCAGTACGGCCGGATTTCCGGTAAAAGAAAAGGCATCCGTAAATTGGCCGCTATAGGCTCCACCCGTTAAATAAACCGATTTAGCCGGCGAGTGAAATAACTGCGCCCTTCCGGTTTCCACGATGAAAATCCCTGATACAATTAACCAAACCCATTTCATATCCCATTTCTCCCTGCTAAAATTAAAACCGGGCGATGGCCGGAATTAACGTAAAATGACCCTGCCGATGAAGTTTTAATACGGGATGGAATTAACTTTGCCCCATGCAAATTTTAGATGGTCAGCTGGTTTCCCAAACCATTAAGGATGGTTTGAAGCTGGATGTAGCGGCCCTGGTGGCCGAGGGTAAAAAGATCCCGCACCTGGCAGCTGTGCTGGTCGGGAATAACGGAGCCAGTGAGACCTACGTCGGCGCCAAAGTAAAAACCTGTTCCGAGATAGGATTTAAGTCCACCCTGATCCGCATGGAGGATACCGTGTCGGAAAACAAGTTGCTTTCCGTGATCAGGGACCTGAATACCGATCCGGATGTGGATGGCATCCTGGTACAATTGCCTTTGCCCAAACATATTTCGGAAGAAAAGGTGATCCTGGCCATTGATCCCGATAAAGACGTGGATGGTTTTCATCCCGTGAACGCGGGCAAACTGTTGCAGGGCTCGCCGGCGTTTATTTCCGCTACCCCCTATGGCATCATGCTCCTGCTGGAGCATTATAAAATAGAGACCAGCGCCAAACAGGCCGCCGTGATCGGAAGAAGCAATATCGTCGGCCGCCCGATGAGTATCCTGCTCAGCACCAACTCCAATTCGGGAAATGCCACCGTTACCCTCTGTCATTCCCATACCCATAACCTGAAAGAGATCTGCCTGCGCAGCGACATCATCGTAGCTGCCCTTGGCCGCCCGGGCTTTGTAACAGAAGATATGGTTAAACCGGGTGCCGTGATTATCGATGTGGGCATCACCCGCGTTCCCGACTCTTCAAAAAAAAGCGGATTTGCTATTAAGGGAGATGTTGACTTCGCCACGGTTTCCCCGAAATGCAGTTACATCACCCCTGTTCCGCGTGGCGTTGGACCGATGACCATTGCTGCCCTGATGAAAAATACTTTTACCGCCTGTTTGAATAATCTTTAACCGCAGATGACGGATACCATCGATATCACCGTTCAGACCCTCCCCCTCATGGAGGCTTTTTATACCCTTCAGGGAGAAGGCTTTCACCAGGGCAAAGCGGCTTATTTTATCCGTCTCGGTGGATGTGACGTGGGTTGTGTATGGTGCGACGTTAAAGACAGCTGGGATGCTTCCGCCCATCCGCAACTGCCCATCAGTGAAATTGTTTCCGTTGCCGGAAACCATCCCGCCAAAATTGCCGTGGTCACCGGTGGAGAACCCCTGATGCATGACTGCAGCGGGCTGACGGAAAAACTAAAGGCAGCCGGTTTTCAAACCCATATCGAAACCTCGGGCGCTTATCCGCTAAGTGGTTGTTGGGACTGGATCTGTCTTTCTCCAAAAAAATTTAAGTTACCCCTTCCGGAAATCCTGCTCCGGGCCC
This sequence comes from Chitinophagaceae bacterium, assembly GCA_041691395.1. Classification (GTDB taxonomy): domain Bacteria; phylum Bacteroidota; class Bacteroidia; order Chitinophagales; family Chitinophagaceae; genus Puia. Next base: position 76,314 of record JBEPUT010000019.1, on the reverse strand, counting down.
ATGAATTGAAAGTGGTCATCTTTCATCCGTCCGATTTTGCCTGGGCAGAGAAATATGCCAACCTGGTGTCCCCGCAGTGCAAACTCTTCCTGCAACCCGAATGGAGCAAACACGAACAGATCACCCCCCTGATCACGGAATATATCCTGGCAAATCCCGCCTGGGAGTTTTCCCTGCAATTGCATAAATACATCCACGTCCCCTGAACGGACCCCGTTTTAACATCAGAATAAAAATCCCGTTCCCGGCGTTCTTTACCTTTGCATCCAACACTTTCCATGAAGAATCTCTGCCTGGTCCTCCTGCTTTTTCATTTTATTCCCGTTCATGCCCAGTATGATCCTTCCAAAGTGAACAAGAAGGCGGCCAAATGGTACTTGAAATCCCAGGACCAGGCCAGAGATGATAAATTTGAAGAGGGCATAGCTTCTCTGAAAGAGGCCGTAAGGATAGATGATCATTTTGAGGATGCTTATCTGTCCATGGCCGGCATGTACGGAGAGCTGAAGAATTATACGGCCGCAATAACCAACTACGAAAAGGCAAGGGCCATCGACAGCGTTTATTTCGTGGATTTCAATCTTTCATATTCCATCAACCTGGCGGGACTGGGTCAGTTTCAGAAAGCGCTCGACGCCGTGAACCGGTTTAGATCTATTCCCAATCTCAATGAATCCTCGCTGAAGGCTTCTGCCTATCGCGTTAAAACATACCAGTTCGCTTTGGATTTTGCCGCTAAACAAAAAACGGACAGTTATAAATTCGAACCGCAGAACATGGGCGACAGCATCAACTCTGCCGTATCCGAATATTATCCAACCATTGCGCTCGATGGCAATACCCTTATTTATACCCGGCGCGTAAATGGTTTCAATGAAGATTTCTTTGAATCCCACCGTTCCGCCAACGGCTGGTCCGAAGCGAAGGCGCTGGTCGGGAATATCAACAGTAATTTTAATGAGGGTGCGCTGAATATTTCGCAGGACGGCCAGTGGCTGATTTTTACCGGCTGCAACTTCCCTGAAGGATTTGGCAGTTGTGATCTTTACATCTCCTATCTCACGCCACAGGGCTGGAGCACACCGGAAAATCTGGGAAAGAATTTCAATACCGAATTCTGGGAATCCGCCCCTTCCCTGTCCCCGGATAAAAGAGATCTTTATTTTACCAGCAACCGCCCCGGCGGTTATGGCGGCAACGACATCTACGTGTGTCACCGCAGGGAAAATGGAAGCTGGAGCCCGCCGGAAAATATGGGTGCTTCCATCAATACCGCCGGGGATGAAAGCGCGCCGTTTATTCATGCCGATAACCTGACCCTTTACTTTACATCCAATGGTTTGCCAGGTTATGGTGGTGACGACCTGTTCATGGTCCGGAAAAAAGCCGATGGCCAGTGGGGGGAGCCCGAAAACCTGGGCTATCCCATCAACACCATCGAAAATGAAGGAAGCCTGATCGTTGCCTCAGATGGAAAAACCGCTTATTACGCGAGTGACCGGGCAGACAGCCGCGGGCAACTCGACCTGTATTCTTTTGAATTAAGAACTGATATCCGGCCGGCGAAAACGCTGTGGGTTAAGGGAAAAGTATATGACCAGAAAACCGGCAAAGGACTTCCTTCCTCCGTGGAACTCGTCGACTTGGTTTCCCAAGAAGTGATCAGCAACCTGCAAACGGATGAAACCGGTAATTACCTCACCACCCTTCCTGTTGGCAAAGACTATGCTTTCCACGTAAACCGTAAAGGCTACCTTTTCTTTTCCGGAAATTTCATGCTTGGGAAAGAATCTCCTGATTCTGTTTACCATATTGATATTCCGTTGCAGCCCATAGAGGCCAACGCAAGCATCGTGCTTAAAAATATTTTCTTCAACAATAACCAGTATGACCTCAAACCTGCCTCTCAGGTGGAACTGGAAGAAGTGATCCGTCTGCTGAAAGAGAATCCCCGGGTTTCCATTCAGATCAACGGACATACCGATAATGTGGGCAAAGCGGCCGACAATCTCCTGCTTTCTGAAAACCGCGCCAGGGCCGTAGTCAACTACCTCAAATCAAAAGGCATCGATGGCAAACGCTTGTCCTTTAAAGGATATGGCGACACGCAACCGTTGGGCAGCAACAATACCGAGGAGGGTCGGGCGATGAACAGGAGAACGGAATTGAAGGTGCTGAATTAGCTAGGCCGATTCGCAGGTGGATGGTATATAGTGGATGGTATATGGACCTTTATGAATGAGTCCGCACTAAAGTCCATTCACCATCCACTATATACCATCCACCTTTTCACTCCGCCCGCAGACTATCCACCGGATTCCCCAGCGCCGCTTTAATGGATTGGAAACAGACGGTGATCAGCGCGATCAATATTCCTGCGACGCCGGCAATAAAAAACAGTCGCCAGGTGATTTCAGTTTGGTAGGCAAAATCCTCGAGCCAGCGGGACATGGCCCACCAGGCGATGGGGGATGCAATGACGATCGCCAGCAGAACCAGTTTCACAAAATCTTTGGAGAGCATACCGGTGATCTGCATTACCCCGGCGCCCAGCACTTTTCTGATGCCGATCTCTTTGTTCCGCTGTTCGGCCATAAATGCGGAGAGGGCAAACAATCCGAGGCAGGCTATGATAATGGCCAGTATAGCAAAACCGGTGAAGATCCGCACCATCCGCAACACGTCAGAATACATAGATGCAAAACGTTCATCGAGGAATGTATACCGGATCGGCTGGCTCGGTGAGAAATTCTTCCAGACGGCATTGATGGAACTAAGGCTGTTTTTCATATTGCCCGCACTCAGCTTTACGGATACAATGGAAGAACTGATGCCGGGATGCATACACAACGGCCCTATAGGGTCCCGGAGGGATTCGAAATTAAAATCCTTAACTACACCAATCACGTTGAAGACTGTCCAGTTATTGGCGATTCGTTTACCTACCGGATCTTTCAGATTGAGTTTTTTTGCCATGCTTTGATTGATGATCACCGCCTGGGAATCGGAACGCATGTTCTCCGCAAAATTCCTTCCGGATTCCAGCCGGATGCCCATGGTTTTAAGATAATCCGCATCAACAGTCCACGACTGGCCCCCCACTCCGCTTTCTTCTTTTGTTTTCCCTTCTTTCCAAAATGTATTTCCATTCCGTTTGGTACCGGAGACCGGTAAGAAATCACTGACCGATACCGACTTTACCTGAGGAATTTTCAAGAGCTCCGTTTTAAAATTCTTCACTTCATCACCCAGCGTATTGGTGCCCTGGATCATCACGACCTGATCCTTGTCAAATCCCAGTTTCTGATGCATGATGAGTTGCATCTGGTTGTAAATAACAAAGGTGCTGATGATGAGCACGATGGAAGTGGCAAACTGAAACACCACCAGGCCGTTCCGGAGGATCGAGTTTTTACTGCCGCGGTTCACCTGCCCCTTCAAGACCAGAACCGGTTTAAAGGATGACAGATACATCGCAGGATAAAGACCGGCCAGCACGCCGACAAATACAGAACCCAGGATGGTGACCGGAATCAGCCACCACGAATGCCAGGGAACGGTTAAGGATTTCGATGCCATGGAATTGAAGAACGGCAGCAGAAGCGCCATCAGACAAATGCCCAGCACAAAAGACAGCGTGCTGAACAAAACAGACTCAGCCAGAAATTGCTTCACCAGGCTGCTCCGGAGTGATCCGGCAACTTTTCTCAGTCCAACCTCTTTGGCCCGGTTGGCCGATTTTGCCGTAGAGAGATTGACAAAATTAATGCAGGCAATGAGCAGGATGAAAATAGCTATGGCGCCAAAAAGCCAGACAAACCGGATATCACCATTCTGCAACCCGTCATCTATATTATATGATCCTAAATGAATATCCCGGATGGGTTGCAATAAAAATTTCGCCTTGTTGGTAATATTATCCGCATCTGTATTTCCCTCCTGACGCAAGGCAGGCAAATAATATTTTGTCAGGATGAGTTTGAGTTTATGCTGCAGCTGAGCCGCATCCGCACCCGGCTTAAGCAATATATACGTGTAATAATTGCTGGCCATCCAGGTTTCCTGTTCTCCCGGCCAGAGCTGATATCCCGTTAGCGTAAGCAGAAAATCATACTGGATATGGGAGGTGGTTGGAAAATCCGCTATCACACCACCGATCTTATATGGCCTGGTTAAATCGTTGTTCAGGATCATGATCTTCCCCAGCGGATTTTCCTTCGGGAAATATTTATCCGCTATTTTCTTGGAGATGACCATAGTATTGGGCTCCGTCAGAGCATGCTCCCGGCTCCCGCAAATCATAGGAACCTGCAAAATATCCAGGATAGCCTGGTCGGCATAAGTGAATTTTTCCTCATAATTATTCTGAACCTTGTCCGCACGCCGGATCTCATTACTGCCAGCGCCATAAAAAAGTTCGTGGGGCATCAGCCGCCCGGTTTTTTCCACCTCCGGAAAATCCTGTTTTAAGGCTTTGGCCATGGGCGCCGGCCAGTCCGCACCGGTTTCTAACTTACCATTATTATTATATTCACCGGTCAACCGGAAAATGCGTTTGGCATCCGGGTATTTGTCGTAACTCATTTCATCCCGGATATACAGGGCAATCAGCAGACAGGCGGCAATACTCAACGCCAGGCCGCCAATCTTGATAATGGAATACATCTTTTGTTTGAGCAGTTGCCTGAAGGCGATTTTTAAATAATTTTTGAACATGATGGTTTTTTTAAACCTGCTGACGAAGAGGGTTGGTTCCCAATTAGTACCAGTAATGTGCCGGTTATCCATATCCTTATGTATCAAAAAATTACAAATTTTTTCAATCCGGAACACCGTCCAGTTTCGATACAACGGGTGAATGTGTCCGTCATCCCTTAAAACGCCATTCCCGCATAAAACGGTCCCCTCCAACGTGTTTCTGCCCGTCCTCAATCCGTATCATTATCTATGTTTGACCGGCCATGCCAATACACCCCGACCTTGTTCATCTGATCAGCCTCACCCGTGTTCCCCAGGTCGGTTGCATTCATGCCAAAACCCTCCTGCAGCATTTCGGAACGGCTGAAGCTGTATTTAAAGCGCCGCTTGCCCTGCTGGAAAAGCTGGAAGGGATCGGCCGGATAAGGGCCCAGTCCATCCGCTCGTTCCGTGATTTTGCCCGATCGGAAAAGGAAATACAATTCCTGGAACGATACCGGATCAGTGCGCTTACCCTGTTTGACGCAGCTTATCCCCAAAGGTTACTGCCTTGCTATGATGCACCGGTTTTGCTTTATTATAAAGGGACTGCGGATCTGAATCAGCCAAAAGTGATTTCGATTGTCGGCACGCGGCGATTTTCAGAATACGGTAAACAGATTACCGAAAAACTGATCCGGGATTTAACCCATCACCAGGTTATGGTGGTGAGCGGACTGGCATTTGGCATAGACGCCATTGCACATAAAACCGCGCTCAAACAATCACTGCAGACCGTGGGTGTGCTGGCCCACGGCCTGAATACGCTTTACCCCCCGGAACATGCGATGCTTTCGAGGGAGATGACCAAACAGGGAGGTCTGCTGACGGAATTCATGAGCGACATTAAACCCGACAAGCATCATTTTCCCATCCGCAACCGGATCGTAGCCGGCATCAGCGACGCCACCATAGTTACGGAAACGGGCGTGAAAGGGGGCAGCATGATTACCGCAGATCTGGCCAACGGGTATCATAAAGAAGTCTTTACTTTTCCGGGACGCACCACGGATGTGAAAAGCGCAGGTTGTCACTGGCTGATCCGGAACAACCAGGCCGGCCTCATTTCAAATGCCCGGGAACTCATCAGCAGCATGGGATGGGAGGAAAAAAAACCGGCCGCTAAGCTGGTTCAGCAGGATTTATTTATTTCCCTCAGCGAACATGAACAAAAGATAGTGAGCCTGCTAAAAGAACGTGAATCCATGCACATTGAAGTGATCAATGCCATTTCCGGATTTTCAGCCAGCCAGCACGCGGCCACGCTCTTAAGCCTTGAGATGAAGGATATTATATGCAGTCTCCCCGGCCGTATCTACAAACTAAAAAGCTGAACCGGTATCCCTGCTTTTCTTCCGGCACGCACCAAATCAGCAGCTCAAATCCGGATCCTGAAATTCATTTGGGAGGAATTTATGCCTTGCATTATCTTTGCACATGGCAAGAATAAATACTACCACTCCCCCCCAACTTAAGGCAAAATTTTTTGGCGAAGGCTTAACCTTCGACGATGTTCTCCTGCTTCCCGCTTTCTCCGAAGTGCTGCCCAGGCAAACAGACATCAGCACGCGTTTAACAAAAAAGATCGCCCTCAATATACCCATGCTCTCCGCAGCCATGGACACCGTTACCGAAGCAACGCTGGCCATTGCCCTGGCCCGCGAAGGGGGTATGGGCATTCTGCATAAAAACATGGCGATCGACAAACAGGCCGAACAGGTGAGAAAAGTGAAAAGAAGCGAAAGCGGACTAATCATAGACCCGATCACCCTCCATCCGGATGCTACCATCGGTGATGCGCTTCACCTGATGAAAGAAAATAAAATCGGCGGCATTCCCATCATTGACGGGGGACAAAAACTCGTGGGTATTTTAACCAACCGGGATATGCGTTTTGAAGAAGACAAGCGAAAAAAGATAAAGGAAGTGATGACGAAAGATAACCTCATCGTCGCACCCGAAGGAACAAACCTCAAAATGGCCGCGATCATTCTGAACAAACATAAAATTGAGAAGTTGCCCGTAGTGAACAAATCGGGTAAACTGATCGGTCTCATCACCTACCGCGATATTCTCCAGTTGCAAAGTTTCCCGCTGGCTGTGAAAGATGAATTCGGACGTTTACGGGTGGGCGCCGCCCTGGGTATTACCGCCGACCTGATGGATCGCGCCGCGGCTCTACAGCAGATCGGTGTGGATGTTGCCTGCCTGGACAGTGCCCATGGCCACCACATCGGTGTACTGAATGCATTGAAAAAAATTAAAAAGAATTTTCCCAAGCTCCAGGTGATCGCGGGCAATGTGGGTACGGCTTCCGGAGCAAAAGCCATGGCAGAAGCCGGAGCGGATGCGGTTAAAGTGGGCATTGGCCCCGGCTCCATTTGCACAACCCGGATCGTGGCCGGCGCCGGCGTTCCGCAGATCACCGCCATCATGGAAGCAGCAACGGCGCTCAAACCCCTCGGCATTCCCCTGATAGCCGATGGCGGCATCCGCTACACCGGCGACATGGTAAAAGCGCTGGCATCGGGCGCCAACGCCGTGATGATGGGCAGTGTTTTTGCCGGCACGGAAGAGAGCCCGGGCGATACCATTATTTATGAAGGAAGAAAATTCAAGCAATACCGCGGCATGGGTTCGCTGGGCGCCATGACGCAGGGAAGCAGCGACCGGTATTTCCAGGACGTGGAAGACGGTATTAAAAAACTGGTTCCCGAAGGTATTGAAGGACGTGTTGCCTTTAAAGGAAATCTGAATGAAGTGGTAATACAATATGTAGGCGGTCTCCGGGCTGGCATGGGTTATTGCGGAGCAAAAGATATTCCTGCTCTTCAGCAGGCACAGTTCATTAAAATCACCAATGCGGGCATGCAGGAAAGTCACGCGCATGATATCGAAATCACCCGCGAATCTCCCAATTACAGCCGGTAAACATTTATCTCATTCATCCTGATTAACTTTCAGAAAATATCTTCGGAAAATGCGTAAACGGATGGTAAAATGGATGGCGTTTTGTGGCCTGCTTTTTATTTCCATTACTGCAACTGCACAAAACGCAAACGATTCCTGTTCACTGGAAATCAGCCTGCTCACCTGTGCTCCGGGAACTGATCTCTATTCCCTGTTCGGACATACCGCCATTCGCGTCAGAGACAGGCAAAGAGGAATGGATGTTGTATATAATTACGGCACTTTCGATGACAGTGATCCGCTTTTTTATTTTCATTTCACGCGTGGCATCATGGTCTATTCGCTGTCTGCTGAAACGTTTGACAATTTCATGAGTGAATACGAATACGATCACCGCGCAGTGATTTCGCAAACCCTTAATCTGTCCTGTGAACAGAAAAAAGCACTCTACGCATCCCTGCGGGAAAATACCACCGAATCAAACAGATATTATAACTACCAGTTCTACAACGACAACTGCACCACCCGGGCAGGAAAGATCATTGTGGCCAACAGCAGCCAACCCCTGCAGTTCGAAAATATTCTTCCGGATCCTCAGCCCACATACCGGCAGCTGATCCATGTTTATCTTGACCGTCAGAAACAATGGTGGTCCGGTTTCGGGATCGATATGCTTCTCGGAAGCCATATGGATAAAAAAACCGGCAATGAAGACGCCATTTATTTTCTGCCCGATTATCTCATGACTGGTTTTGATCATGCCCGTACGGCCGCCGGACCGTTGGTCTGGAATAAGCAAAACATACTGCAATTCCCCGAATCCAAAACATCCGCCACCTGGATAACACCCCTGTCGGTTTTTATTTTTTTGTTCCTGTTCAGTATCCTGCTAACCTTGATCAGCCGGCGTTGGACACGAACTTCCCTGCAGATCTTTGATATTGTTTTGTTCAGCGTATTAGGAATCATTGGCCTGGTTATGTTGTACCTCTGGCTCGTCAGGGTAGATATTGTCTGCAGAAATAACATCAATATCCTCTGGGCGCTCCCGACACACATCATCGCCGTATTTTTTTTGAGAAAGAGACCGCGCTGGCTGATGTATTATTTTCTGATTACGGCCATTTTTGCCGCCCTACTGCTCGTTGGATTTGCCTGGTGGCCGCAACAGATGAACAGGGCTGTGATCCCGCTCTTGCTGATCATAATTTTTCGCAGTATTCAACAATATTTAAAAGGGAGTCATGCAAAAGACCGTGAGCCATTCCGGGCAGCCAATCCGGTATGAGTCAACCGGTACCGGCCTGCCGGTTATGCTGGTGCATGGTTTTACCGAGGACCGGACCATCTGGGATCCTATCGTGAACGCCATGCCCGGAAAATACCGCTGGCTCGTTCCGGACCTTCCCGGCAGCGGCCAGTCGCCCCATAATAAAAATCTGACTGGAATTCCGGATTTTGCAGATACTCTGCAGGCCATTCAACAGGCAGAAAAGATCGGCAGAATGGTGGTCATCGGTCACAGTATGGGCGGCTATATTTCGCTGGCCTTCGCAGAAAAATTTCCCGAGGCACTGATGGGACTGGGATTATTCCATTCCACCGCTTATGGGGATACGCCCGAAAAAAAAATGGCCAGGGAAAAAAGCATCCAGTTCATCCGGCTGCATGGGAGCGCCCCTTATGTGCAGCAATCCCTGCCGGGTTTATTTTCGGAGCATTTTAAAAACGAGCACCCGGAGAAAATCCGGGTGCAGGTAAACCGGTATGCCAACTGTAATCCCGATTCCCTTGTCCAATACCTGGAATTTATGGCGAAAAGGGAAGATAGAACAACGGTATTGATCAATTCCGCGGTTCCTGTGCTCTTTATTCTGGGTGAAGAAGACAAGGCGGTGCCGCTAAAAAGCGGCCTGGAACAGTGTCATTTACCCCGTATTTCGTATATTCATATCCTGGCTCATACGGCCCATATGGGCATGCTTGAAAATACCAACCTGTGTAATTCTTCCGTAGATCGTTTCCTGGACCAGATTCCCGTGTAATTAAAAGAAGTTACCCTATTGTGCGTGTCCTCACCAAAATACTGTTTATATCCGTCTTCTGTATTATGCTGGCCCAAAGCGGTTTCGCCCGTCATATTAAAGGAGGTGAGATTCACTATATATATATGGGACCCGGCGCACAGCCAGGAACGGACAAATATCTCATCCGGTTGCGGTTGTTTGTCAGCTGCCAGTCCACCGAGGGCCAGCTCGAAACGGAAGTCTCCCTCGGTGTTTTTAAAAATTCCAATAATGCGCCGGCTTTTGCTCCCATAACCGCAAGTCTCACCCGAAGTGAACGGATCACCCTGGGTTCGCCAAGTCCCTGCATCATTAACCCCTCCTCCGTATGCTATTGGATCAGGGAGTATTCCGTAACCAGGGATCTTCCCCGGGATCCGCAGGGATATACCATTATTTTTCAGCGTTGTTGCCGGATAGACGGTATCCGCAATGCATCTCCCAATGTGAATATCGGAGCCACCTATTCCTGCCAGATCCAGGGAACCAGCAGCGTTGGCGCAACAGGCATTAATTCGAACCCGGAGTTCATCATCAAAGACACCGTGCTGATTTGCCAGAAAAGAAGGTTCCAGCTGGATTATCACGCCCTGGACCAGGACGGGGATTCCCTGACTTATGAATTTGCCACAGGTTATTACGGGGGAAATCTGAACAATGCCATCGTGACCAATCCCACAGCACCCAATTTACTCCTGCCCCTAAATTACGCTTCCGGTTTTTCAGGTTTAAAACCGCTTGGGCCGGGCGTCAGCATCAACCGCATTACAGGACTTATTTCCGGACTTGCCCCGGCTTCCGGCGACTACGTGGTGTGTGTATTGCTGAAAGAATACCGTAATGGCGTTAATCTCACAGAACACCGGAAAGATTTTATCATTCACGTAGATGACCGGTGCGATTTCCCATCTGCAGACCTGGAGCCCAGCTACATTACCTGCGATGGATTTAATTTCAATTTTCAGAATGAGGCCCCCTCCTCTCCCCTGGTCCATTCCTATTATTGGGACTTCGGCGTGAACGGGGTGAACACAGATACCACCTCCCAGCAACAACCCACATTTACTTTTCCGGATACGGGCGTATATAAAGTAACCTTGTTTGTAAATAAAGGCGATCTCTGCTCAGACAGCGCCAGCACGATCATGAAGGTCTATCCCGGTTTTTTCCCAGGATTTGCTTCTTCAGGGATCTGCATTTTAAAACCGGTTCAGTTTACAGACACCACCAGAACCCGTTATGGGGCCATTTCTTCCTGGCAGTGGAATTTTGGTGATGGCACAACGAATGCGGATACATCGATAATTAAAAATCCATCGTGGAAATACGGTGATACCGGCGTAAAGAACATCCAGTTTATTGTCTCCAGTTCCAAAGGCTGTATGGACACCGTAACGGCGGCCATTGATATGGTGGACAAACCGCCCATTTCGTTTCCTTTCCGCGATACCCTGATCTGTAGCATCGACACGCTGCAACTGCATGCAAAAGGTTCTGGAAATTTCTCCTGGAGTCCATCAGGTTCCATGCTCAACAGCCTGACGGCCGACCCCCTTGTTTTTCCGAAAACCACCACTGTATATACGGCAACCCTGGAGGAATCGGGCTGTGTGAATTCGGATTCCGTGCAAGTGCGCGTGGTGGACCGGGTTGATCTTAATCCGGGTAATGACTCCACCATCTGCCTGGGAGATACGGCCATTTTAAATCCAAGCGGCGACGGGCTGTACTTCGCCTGGACGCCTGTGGCCTCGCTGGATTTACCCTCGTCAAAGAATCCGCATGCATCGCCCCCGGCAACCACTACCTACACCGTGGTGGCCAGCATAGGAAGGTGTAATGCCTCCGGTCAGGTAACGCTGAAAGCAGTTCCCTATCCCCTGTCGGCAGCCGCGGCCGATACCTTTATCTGCTATCGGGATACGGCGTATCTCCATGCAACGGCAAAAGGCAGCCGGTACAACTGGGTGCCCGTAAATTCTTTGAGCAACCCCAATATTTTAAACCCCTATGCTTTCCCGCAGCAATCCACGGTGTATAGTCTTTTCGTTTTTGATACCCTGGGTTGTCCGAAACCCGGCATCTCTCAGGTAAAGGTGGAAGTGAATCCGCAGATCATTGCTTTTGCAGGCAACGATACTTCCATCGTGGTAGGTCAGCCATTACAACTGCAGGGTTCCGGCGCCCCATCTTTTCTCTGGTATCCAGCCATGGGTCTCGACCGGAACGATATCGAAAATCCCGTAGCCATTCTGAATAAAGATCAGGAATATATCATGAAGACATTTACAGAAGAAGGCTGTTTTGCCTACGACAGCATCCGCGTGAAGGTATTCACCACGGCACCGGATATCTTTGTACCCAATGCCTTTACGCCAAACCACACATCCAATGCCCTATTCAGGCCCATCCCCGTGGGCATTTCCAAAATGGATTTGTTCCGGGTGTACAACCGCAACGGCATGCTGGTGTACAGCAGCACCCGCATGGGTGACGGCTGGGACGGGAACTTCAATGGCAAACCACAGGCCACCGGTGGGTATGTCTGGATGGTGCAGGGTGTTGATTATACCGGAAAAGTCATCAGCAAAAAAGGAACGATGGTGCTTATCCGCTAGGTTTCCATTCAATAAAAAAAATTATCGTGAACAAAATTGCCTGCATCACCGGTGCAAGTTCCGGATTTGGAGAAGCCTGCGCCCTGAAATTTGCTGAACAGCATGTTGATGTGATCATCACCGGAAGAAGAAAGAACCGGCTCGACGCACTGAAAAAAAAGATCGAAAAAACACAGGATGCGAAAGTGTGGGTACTTCCGATGGACGTCCGGAACAGATCCGCTGTTTTTGAATCGGTGGCGTCCCTTCCGGACGCGTGGAAAAAAATAGATGTGCTGGTAAACAACGCAGGGCTTGCCCTGGGCCGCGATAATTTCGACGAAGCATCGCTGGATGACTGGGACATCATGATAGATACCAATGTGAAGGGACTGCTGTATATGTCCCGGGCCGTACTTCCATTGATGATCCCGAACAACCGGGGCCACATCATCAATATCGGCTCCACGGCCGCCAAACAGGTTTACCAGAAAGGAAATGTGTATTGCGCCAGCAAACACGCAGTGGATGCCATTTCCCAGGCCATGCGCATTGATCTCCTGCAGCATAAAATTAAAGTGACGGCCATTCATCCCGGTGCTGCCGAAACGGAATTTTCCACGGTCCGCCTAAAACACGATGAACAAGAAGCAAAAAAAGGATACGAAGGATACGAGCCCCTGCGCGCAGCAGATATTGCCGAAATAGTTTTCTTTGCGGCCTCCCGGCCCGCACATGTCTGCATCAATGAACTCGAAGTGACCTGCCTTGCCCAGGCGAATGCGTTTTATCTTTTTAAGGAGCCGGGGTAATAGTGTGAATGGTATATGGTTGATGGTTGATGGACTTTATGCGCCAATGCACACTTAAATGCCTTCCCATTTTAAGGCTTCGGCAGAACGTTTGAGACTTGGTTTTATTGTTAGACCCGGATGATAAAGTTGATCGCTGATGCAAATTTGCTGCGAAATCGCACATAAAGTCCATCAACCATCAACCATATACCATCAACCCCCACTTGCATCCCCCAAAAGGATTGCGTATTTTGTACTCAATCCGTTTATAAAACCCTCCAATGAAAACCCGTTGCTGCAGGCCCCTGCTTGCTATTATTTTTGTTCTGAATGCCCACTTCCTCTTCGCACAGGAAGTGATCCGGCAGGAAAGCTGTGATATTAAACCTTATCAGGAAGAGATAGACAGCATCAAAACCTTATTTAATTCGAAAGGTTATATCCTGCTTCGCGAAGCGTCCATGACGATGCAGAGCGAATATGAGATGCCCATCGTGGTACCCATGAGTCAGGGGGCCCTGTATGAATTTGTGTTCATCGGCGATCCGACCTCACGCTTGTATGAGGTCCGCATGTACGACTATAACGAAAAGCAGGTAATTTATAAGAAAAATATGTGGGGAGACGTGGACGGCAACATCATTTCCTATGCCTATGTTCCCCAGTTCACCGAATACCATATGATCAAACCCGTGCAGGTGAACAAGAAAAAAAAGAAGATCTGCGGATATGTGATGCTGCTTAAAAAAGTAAGACCGGAACAACCGCATCCCGCCGATCAGGCTCTCCTTCGTTAAACTACGGCAACTATTTCGTCACCTTCGGTTTCCCCGCCGCCATTTCCGCCAACGAGATACGTATCTGAATGCCCCCGCGCGTGGTAGATACGGGCGGTGAACTGGATATCTTGGGCACCGTTTTCCGCTGGTCAAAATAAAATTTAATATTGATGCGGTTGTTAATCACGTAGTCAATAGATGGTGATATACTCACCACCCGCTGGCCGCCAACCGGCAGGGCATCGTTCTGGTCGAGATAGCTGTTGGACGTGGCGTCATCCCGGTAGCTGACATCCAGCCGTAAAGTGAGGTCATTCTCCAGTTTACCCGAGGGTCCGTTCTTCCCCGGCAGCGTAATCTTAAATGGAAGTGGTAGTCCGCGTTTACGGAATCCCAGCCCGATGGTGAATTCAGTGGAACGTGTTTCACTCATCTGGTAGTCGATCAGGCTCAGGCTCAGCTGCCTGGATTTGCTATAGCTGAATTTGGCCTGCACCTGATTTACAAATTGCATATCCAGATCGATCAGCGGGGCAAACTGTTCGCTGATGGAAATATTCGGAACCAAAAAATAAGGAACGAAATTCCCCGTCAGCGTATCGATAAATCCCGGCTGGCGGATGCCAAAAGGATCCTGGTAGGTCAGCGCACTATTGAAACTGTTCATGCTGAGGGTGCTGGTGTATCCGTTGCTCACACTGAAGTTGGTAAAGATCTTCTCCATACCCGGTATGCGGCTCAGCCCGTTGTAGGTGATCCGCCAGTTGGGCTTGGGCAGATAACCGGAAAACGGATTGAATTTAATATTTGGATTATCCTCATTAATCAATGCAATCTTATCCGGACTCTTTCCGCTGTAGGCGGCAATGAAAGCGGGGATCAGCACATCCTGCGCATATTTCCCATAACCTTTCGCATATCCGTCAGCGTTAGTAGCTCCACCGGAATAAGGATTCTGGTTGCCAAGCCTCGCGGAAATGATCTGTCGGTAACTTTCAAAGGTTTTGAAGGTGGAGGACACTTCATTCGGTTTAAAATTGCCGAACAGCGTTTTCACGGATATGAAGCTGATGCTGAAACTCCCCGCGGTATAAGGATTTAACCGGGCAAAGGAGTTTCTTCCCGTGGTATCCTTATAGAGTTCCGTATAATTTTTACCAAAGTTTTTATTCACATTCACCGTGATGTTCAGGTCCTTTATCGGCTGTATCTGCGCCGCCAGCGTGAGGATCTGATTATAGCTGGCCATGTTCTGAAAATTAAACAAGGTATCGTTGCTAAGCAGTCCCTTTTTGCCGAGACGGTTCACAAATCCCGTATCCGGCTGGTCACCAAATATGTATCCGAATCCCGGTTCACCCGATTTCAGGTCCATGCCCATTATTTTGGTGCTGTCCTTATATCCGTAAATACTCGATGCCGAATTCTCCGAATAATTGATGGTCACATCTTTTACGGAAGTGAGCAGGCGGGCGATACTTTTTATAATGCCCGACAAATGTTTCTGGTCGCCGTTGTCGGTATTGGGTTGTTTTTGTCTGCTGCTGTCATTCTTCTTCCCCGGCAAAGGCGGAGCCGTTGGGGATGCCTGCTGGTCCAGCTCTCGCAGCAATCGCCACTTGCTGTATAGCCTGGAAAAATTCAGATCGCCGGTAACTACTTTTTGCTGTGTATTCTGCAGGGCATTACCCAGGTCCACGGCCAGCGTGGACGCACCCGTCCACTGGTAAGACGATCCGTACCCCAGCCGGAAATTGGTCCAGTCCAGTGCCGGCAGTTTGTTTGTCGGAACAGTATACGTGAAATTGGCCGTTTGCTGATACAGGATGGTCCGTCCGCCTTTCCAGAAATTCTTCCACATGTCTTTTTTTCCCGCTTTATCCAGCCTGCCGCTGTCCTCATCCACCCAGCCCTTATTGGTTGCACTGAAATCCACATTGAACGACCGCGTGAGGTCCCACCGCACCACATATAACCTGTCGAACGTGAAAAATTTATTGAACGTTTCCGGAAGGATATCTTTACCGCCGTCCAGGTTGCGCGATCGGTAAGCGCCAAACTGCCGGTTCACATCCGCACGGAAAGTGAGTACGGAGGGGACTGGATTCAGGTTGAAATCCTTGACCAGACTGAACCACGGGCTCTTGGATTTGATCCGTTTTTTGAATGGCTCCCAATATTTGGGCAGGCCGGTAAAATTATAGCCCAGCCCCGCTTTATAGGTATTCAGGTTGTCTTCATCGGCGATGGGGTTGTGATGATCCGATCGCGTGAAGGAATAACTCAGGTCGAAGTTCTCAATACTCCAGAGTTTGAGTTTTTTCCCGGACGTATTATTTTTCCTGACATTCGTGAAATTGAGCGTGGTAATGGTGGTGGCGTCTATCGCCTGGTTCTTTATGGAATCCTTTGCCGCTTTTGTTGCGGCGGCAGCGATTTTATCATTGAGTTTAATATCGAGATCATACGGATCGTATTCGGGTGAACTGATGCTTTTGGAAACACTGGCATAAAAAGGAATGGACATTCCTGCTTTTTTCGGAAGCAGTTTCCCCAATTCGAGGTTCGTGGCCGCATCCAGCTGGGTGTTGTTGCTCAGCGACCGCTGGTTGATGCTCTGATCGATGCTTCCGAAGCCTACGGACCGGAAGCTGCCGGACATGTATATGGTGCCCAGATCGGCAATTTTCAGATCCACCCGGCCCGTTGCGGCATAGCCACCCTGGTCGTTGATGTTGGACAATCGCAGTTCATCGAACCAGACCTCCGTACAAACGCTGTTCTGGCTCGCATTCTGTACCCCCAGGAAGAATGCCTGCACCTGGCCGATATTCGGGTTTCCCACAATGGCATACGATCGGTGGGTGGCGGTATCGGTTTCCTGGAAGTATCCGGATGTATTTCCTGTTTTGTTCCGGTCCGTCTTTAGGGTAATGAGTTTGTCCAGGTTCAGGTTCAGATTATTCGAATCGGGCCATACGTCGGTATCGATCGTAGCCGCCCATTTCGTTTTCAGCAAGGGGATTTTAACCTCGTAAAAATTATTGATGAAATCGCTTCCCATGCGAATCACGGCATAAAGATCGTTGTCATTCAGGTTATCTATTATACCCCGTCCTTCCGCGTGAATGAACATGTTCATGGTTCCGTAACGCCGCAGATCCAGGTTGGTATTTTTAAATACGCCGCGGGCCTCCCCTTTGGGCAGGTTACAGATCTGCAGGCTGAGGGCCTGTTCATTCAGGAGCAGATTCACATTATTCGTGCTGAGCTGCTGCTGACGCTGTATGCCAGGCGGGATCACATAAGGTACAGGCGTTCTGGAACTGTTTTGTTCGATGTTGACGGCGGTTACGTTGAACTCCGTGGGACTGTTCGTTGGGATGGTAATGTACTGGCCCGTGGTATCGAGTTCATAGTTGAAGTTGCGCCAGGAATCGCGGATCAGCTGAAACTCGGCAAAACGGCATACCACGGAATCTGTAAATCCCGTCAGGAACATCCGGATGTAACGGATGGATTTAAAATCGGGAATATTGCCCACTTTCTGGGTGTAGGCGTTGATCGGTATCCGGAACTGATACCAGGTTTGGGGCACCCCGTTGCTGCCTACAAAATTCCTTTGATCGGTAACGAAGTTCTGGCCCACGGCCAGCTGGGAAGGCGCCAGGTTCACTTTGTATTCAAAATATTCTTCCAGCTCATTCATGGTATTATCATGATCCAGGTCTTCCTGGTCCGGATAAAGCGTATACGCATTCACGTAAGTAGAATTACCGGTAGCAATGGGTGAGTTACCCTGGGGGCTGTTGATGTTCTTATAACGGTCAAGGATACCTGCTTTCGACTGATCGTAAGAAGGATCGCGGTAGTTCAGGAAGTCATCGCCGGAGGGATCGTTGAGGGCCTTCTGATAAACCGCGGATCCGGCGCCATAAGTAGCAGCCAGCTTGGCGAGGTAATTCGAGAACTTGGACTGCTCGCCGGCATCATCGAGGCCATCAAAACCCACATCCTGGTAGGGACGGTCTCCGGGGTCATTGCTGAAGGCATTGGTTACCTGGATCTGGTTTGCCGGTGCCCTTCCCCAAACGGATGTACTGTCTATGGCGGCCGGACTGGTCGGGGTGTTCAATCCGTTTTCAAAAAGTCTTCTGCCATCCTTAAGGATATCTTCCGATACGCTACCGAGGTCAAAATACAGTTGTCCTCCTGTGCCGCCGGGATTGGCAAGGAAGGGACTTTGCATCCAGAATTCCACGTATTGCACATTGCTCGTTTCAAAGTCTGTCTGGTCGATGGACCGCATGATACCGCCCCATCGGTTTTGCGGATTGGCCAGTTTTCCATCAGGCAAAAGGCTTCCGGGACGTGCGTCAAAATTATAGGGGCCTTTTTCCGAAGGATAGTAAGCCACGTCGAAGGTGATCAGTTGTGCCTGACCGAATTCCGGCGTGATTTGCGGAAAAAGCTGCTGGATATTGATGGGGGAAATCCGGGGATCCCCAAAGTTTTCATAATCCCTCACCGGGTTAGCCGAATTCGTTTTATCCTGCAGCGTTGGTTCAATATTGTACCAGGCAATCTTGGACCGGTTGAATCCGTAATCTACGGAATCGTTCAGGCTGGCTTCCGGGAAAAGCCCGTCACCCGCCGGTGTGGAGGCCAGCGCCCAGCTTGTCAGCGGAAAGCGAAGGTCAATGGAACTGGTGGATCCTTCAAAATCATCTATGTAAATAACGCCGCTGTTC
This sequence comes from Chitinophagaceae bacterium, assembly GCA_041691395.1. GTDB lineage: Bacteria > Bacteroidota > Bacteroidia > Chitinophagales > Chitinophagaceae > Puia. The sequence goes on along the minus strand of JBEPUT010000019.1, from coordinate 57,680 downwards.
CCCTTTCCGATCTGCGGCGGATGACCCGGCTTCAGAAAGGCCGTTTCGCCCACGGCGCTGATGGTACTCACTTCGCGGGAAGAATAAAAAGGAAGTTTATTCATTAAACGGGTCAGCCCCGGCCACTGCGAACGGAAGTTGGCATCGGCGCCGTACATGGTGTTGCGGATAGGATCTTCGTTATAATTTGTTTTGGTGAAAAAAGGACGTTCATTCAGTCTTTCGATCGTACCTCCGAAACTCAGGGATTGGGTGGCGCTGCTTTTCGCAAGGTAATCCAGCCGCAATCCCATGAATCCCCTTTGCTGGGTTCCATAGCTGGCATTATTTTCATATTGCACATTTACGGGAACGCCGGAATTGAGGATGGCCCGGTTGATCACTTTCACCGTTCCATTGTTGTAATCCACCACATAGTCGATGTTCTCCCGGAGGGTTTGCCCCCCGGCCGTAACCACCACCGAACCCGGGGGTACGTTGAAGGCGCCCAGGGAAACATCCGTACTCGCCTGTCCTTTGGCCACCCCGCCGATATAATACCGGTCAACATTGGCAAAAGTTTTCGCTACCTCCTTGATGGTATCATACAACTGGTAAAAAATATAATTGTTTTTAATGCTTTGCGAGTTCCGGAAGGCCAGCGAATCCAGATCCCGGCCGAAAGGTTCCAGCAGCGGGAAGATGATGCGGGCCTGCGAGGAAACGATGGTAAATCCTTCGAGGTAATCAAATACTCCGTCCGGCTGCGGATCATTGTGCGCATTCAGCCGGTCCAGGTTAAGCACCGTTAACAGGGGAACACCTGACTTGTCACCGGCGGGTAAATATCTTTTGGTGCCTTTGCTGGGTTCGTCAAACAGCACGTTCATCTGAAAACCCGCCTGCTGGATATTGGACAAATAAGTACCCGTTCCGGTTTTCAGCGTATACACATTCTTCATCATCAGGTTCCAGATGGGCAGGTTGGTCCGCTGTGAAGTGGCCTTCAGTAATTTCAGATAGATCACTTTTTGCGCGCCCGGGTTAAATCCCTGTGTGGTATCGGGTGGTACATCCTGGGAAAATTCACCCACCTGGAAGATCTTGCCGTTGTAACTATACTGATAGGCTACGGCCAGCACATCGTTCGGCTGCAGCACCTGGTTCAGGGAAATAAATCCGACCTGGGGATTGAAAATATAATCGGTGGCATTGAGTTTACGGGCGTATACCTGCTCGTAGTCCTGTACCTGGGTAAGGCCCACGGAAGTCAGTTTGCTGATCACCTGGTCTGAGCTCCTGCTGGAAGGATCGTTGATGATCCGGCGGTAAAGATCGTTGGCATCATTGGAAGGATAGGGCAATCCGGATTGGGGATGCACATTGGTATTATACGGATTTGTTTCCCCCAGATCCATCAACCCGACCACCTGGCGGGCCTGGGTGGTGGCACCGTTGCGGTTGGTAACCCATACTTCCAGTCGCAGGATCTGCACCTGGGAAGTCACGATCGGCAGGTTGGACATGGCCTTGTTATAGTTCGCGCGGAAATATTGTGCGAGCAGGAAGTGCCGGTTCTCATCATAGTCATCTGCCTTGAACTGATAGGTGGTGGTAGCGGCGCCGCCCTGCAGGGAGGTGGACTGGCTCTGGGATCTTTCACTGGCCAGTACGCCCGTTACATATAGTTTTCCGAACTGTAGCTGGGTCTTGATCCCAAACAACGACTGCTGGCTGGACATCAGCGTACTCTTGGTAGTGAAGGAGGTATTGCCGACCTCAATTTTTTTAATGATGTCGTCCGGGCTGCCGGTATATTCCAGTTTAAGCTGGTTCATCCAGTCGAATGTAGCCTGGGTATTGTAAGAAATAGGAAGTTTCAGTTTGCTGCCAATATTGCCCAGCACATTCACATTGGCGGCCAAATTGAAATCAAGCCCGCCTGTTTTTCTCGCCCGTTCGGGTAGGGTAGGGTTCTGCACATTCTGACCCTGGTATCCTGCCAGAATGTCCACATTACCCTGGGGTTTAATATCAATTTTTCCGTTTCCGAAGAGCCGGTTGAACAGGTTATCATTTACGTTGAGCTTGGGCTTATCCAGTTTATGGTTGAGTTCACTCAGCATATCGGCACGCTGCCGGAAATAATCGTCTTCCGACTTTTTGCCTGTCAGCTCCAGGAATTCGTCGGAGGTGAGGTAGGTGGGCTTGCGAAAGTAGTTATTGCCAATCCTTTCTATCAGGTAATACCGGTTGGTTTTCGGATCGTATTCTATGGAATCCCGCTGGTTGGACGGGTTTTTCAGATCAAAGGAATTTCTTTCGGGATTGCTGAGGGGATCGCCGCGGCGGTCGTGAATGGGAAAACGAAGACTGTCAGAAACCGGATGCTGGGTGGTATCGCGAGAGGTTTGTGCATGCAGGGACACGGGTGCCAGAAAGGCAACCGAAACGGCAATAAACCATACCGTGGTAGTGATACTCTGAAGCAGATACCGGGTCAAACTTTCCCAAGAATTAGTTAGGTATAGATCCCTACAATAGGCTAAAGGATTTTTAAAACTTGCTTTATGATATCTTCCGCTTTTTGCGGAACCGCGTTGTTTAAAGCCAGTTTTTTAATGGCCTGTTCCGCTACCGGCCGGGCTATGCCCAGGGACACCAGAGCATTCAACGCATCCTGCTCCAAGGTATTGTTTATCAATGGGGATATATTTGATCCGGGAAGTTTTTTGCCTACCTTATCCCGCAGCTCCAGCACGATTCTTTCGGCTGATTTTTTACCTATGCCTTTGATGGTTTCCAGCTTCTTCACTTCACCCTGTACAATAGCGCGGGCAAGCTCATCCGGTTTCATGGCAGAAAGCATCATCCGGGCAGTGGATGCACCCACCCCGGAAACGCTCAGCAACTGGATAAAAAGCTCCTTCTCCCCCACATCAAAAAATCCGTACAGGATCTCATCGTCTTCCCGCACCTGGTGATAAATGTGCAGCAGCCCTTTGTCGAGATGCTGCATTTGGGAGAAAGTATGAAGACTGATCTGCACTTCATAACCAACGCCCTGTACATCCACATGCAGCAGAGCCGGTGTTTTTAAAACGAAGTCGCCACGGAGAAAAGTGATCATGAGCGCGAAAATAGTATTTTTCAACGGCGTATATATTTTATAAAAACACACGATCTTTGTTGAATGACCCAAAAGATCACGGCTGCCATCACCTCCGTAGGCGGCTTTGTACCGGAAGACCTGTTAACCAATGCTGATCTGGAAAAACTGGTGGATACCAACGATGAATGGATCCGGACCCGGACGGGAATTTCCGAAAGAAGGATACAGAAGGGGATCAACCTGGCAACCTCAGATCTTTGCGTTCCGGCTATATTCGAACTGTGCAAAAAAAGGGGCATCGATCCTTCAGAAATAGATTGCATTGTGGTGGGCACGGTTACCCCGGACATGCTCTTTCCTTCCACGGCTAACCTTATTTGCGAGAAAGTAGGTGCGGTAAATGCCTGGGGATTTGACCTGCTGGCCGCCTGCTGCGGATTCCTGTACAGCCTCACCACCGGCGCTGCCCTGATCGAAAGCGGCCGTTATAAAAAAGTGGTGGTGGTGGGCGCCGATAAAATGAGCTCCATTGTGGATTATAGCGACAGAAGCACCTGCATCATTTTTGGCGATGGAGCCGCCGCCGTTCTGCTGGAACCCAATTACGAAGGATTTGGTGTGCTGGACAGTATCCTGAAAAGTGACGGCTCGGGAAAAACCCACCTGCACATGAAAGCCGGTGGTTCTTTAAGACCCCCTTCCTACGAAACCGTGGCCAAAAAAGAACATTATATTTATCAGGAAGGCCAGCCCGTTTTTAAGTTCGCCGTAACCCGGATGGCAGATGTCAGCGAAGAACTGCTGAACCGAAATCATCTGACCGGAGAAGACATCGCTTTTCTTGTACCCCATCAGGCCAATAAACGGATCATAGATGCCACGGCAACCCGGATCGGTTTGTCGGAAGACAAAGTGATGATCAATATCCAGCGCTTTGGAAATACCACAGCGGCCACCATTCCGCTTTGTCTTTGGGAATGGGAGAACCAGTTAAAACCGGGTGACCTGTTGGTGCTGGCGGCATTCGGTGGCGGTTTCACCTGGGGAGCCACCCTGGTAAAATGGGGAACTAAATAAACGCGCTTATGTATAAATTATGGTTGTTGCTTGCCCTGGTCTGCATGCAAACCGTCGCGGCTCAAAAAAGGGCCACGCCAGAAAATTCGCGGCTGACGGGGCTCGACAGCGCCTTTGCCCATGTGCTTTCCGTTTGGAAGGGACCGGGATTCGCCATTGCCATTGTGGAAAAAAACAAGCTGGTTTATGTCAGGGGATTCGGCTACCGGAATACGGAACAAAAATTACCCGTAACGCCCAATACCCTGTTTGCCATCGGTTCCTGCACCAAAGCATTTACTGCTTCCCTGATCGGCACACTCGCTGCCAAAGAAAAACTGGACATCGATAAACCGGTCCGGGATTATTTTCCCGAACTGACCTTCTATAACGCGGACATGAACGATAAGATTACGCTGCGGGACATGATGAGTCATCGCACCGGTTTACCGAGGCACGATTACTCCTGGTACTACTTTACCACTTCATCCCGGGACAGCCTGGTGAAACGAATCAGGTTTTTGGAACCATCAGCGGCGGACCGTGACAAATGGCAGTATAATAATTTCATGTTCATGGCACAGGGAGCCCTGGCAGAAAAAATTACGCACGAACCCTGGGAGAAGAATATCCGTTCCGCTTTTTTCGAACCGCTGGGCATGACCCGCAGTAATTTTTCGGTGGCCGACCTGGCCAAAGACAATGATGCCGCAAGGGGTTATGAAATAAAAGATACCGGCATCGCGGAGAACCTGCAGAAGATGGATTACTATGCCATCGATGCCATGGGTCCTGCGGGAAGCATCAACAGCAGTGCGATGGACATGAGCAACTGGCTGATCACCTGGATCCATGGAGGGAAATTCAAAGGGAAGGAAATCATTCCGGCCGGCTTCGCGAAAGACGCCATGAGCTCGCAGATGATCATGGGATCCGGATTCCCGGATGTCGAAACCAAAGATGTTTATTTTTCAAATTACGGGCTGGCGTGGATGCTGGCTTCCTACCGCGGTCATTACCGGGTTGAACACGGTGGTAACATAGATGGTTTTTCCACCAGTTCCTGTTTCTTCCCAACGGATTCCATCGGCATAGTGGTATTGTGCAATCAGAACAATTCCATGATACCGTCCATTGTGCGGAACCTTGCGGCAGACAAAATGCTGGGATTGAAATACAAGGACTGGAACACCCTGATGAAGAACATCCGGGATAAAGGCCGGCAGGCAGAGAAAGCAGCAAAAGCGGCCATGGTTCCCACTCCCAAAAAAGAAATCAAAGCCTACCATGCCCTGAAAGATTATGAGGGACTTTTTAACAACCCGGGTTATGGAACCCTGGAAGTGCTTGCGGCTGAGGATTCCCTGTTTATGCACATCGGCAAAAAGAGCTGGTGGCTGAAACACGATCAGTATGACTGGTTTGAGATTTTGGAGAAAGATAAGGACGGGAAAACCGATACTGCAGATCATGGCCTGCACGCAGAGTTCAGGACCAGTGCAGTGGGTGAGGTAAATGAATTCGATATCCCATTTGAACCTACCTTAAAACCATTACCCTTTAACCGGGTTCCCAAAGCGGCGGTGGTTTCGGCGGACAGCCTCAAAAAATTTGAAGGTCAATACCAGATCAGCAATTTAGCGATACAGGTGACCCTGAGAAATAAAACATTGTATATGCTGGTTCCGGGTCAGCCGGAATATGAGTTGATCCCTTTGGAAAAAAATAAATTCAGTTTAAAATCACTGACCGGTTATTCGGTACAATTCAACCGGAATGATCAGAACCTGGTTACGGAAATGCTGTCCGTTCAACCCAACGGAACATTTAAAGCAACCCGGAAAAAATAATTTTTACGGATGAAAATCTTCATAAGAATGGCGGTGGTAACGGATTGTGCGGATATGATGCTGCTGGTGCGCGAACTGGCCATTTTTGAAAAGGCGCCCGAAGCCGTTACCGTTTCGCTGGAACATTTCACAGAAAGCGGGTTCGGCAGCAATCCGGTATGGCAGGCTTTTGTGGCCACCGTTTCCAGACCTGGCCAGCAGGCGGAACTGGTGGGGCTTAGTCTGTTCTATATCCGGTATTCTACCTGGAAGGGGCAGCGATTATATCTGGAGGACCTTATTGTGAAAGAAAAATTCCGGGGTAAGGGAATAGGAAAAAGGTTATTTGAAAAAACGCTGCAGGAGGCAAAGGATCTTCAGTTAAACGGGATGACCTGGCAGGTACTAGACTGGAATGAACCCGCTATCCTGTTCTATCAGAAATACGGCGTCAACATAGAAAGCGGCTGGCTCAACTGCAACATGACTTTCTAATCCACGCCGGAAGTGGCTACGCTTTTGTCAATTTTATTGATCAGTCCCTGCAGCACCTTCCCGGGACCAATCTCGGTAAAACCCGATGCACCATCAGCGATCATGGCCAAAACGGATTGCGTCCAGCGCACCGGTCCCGTCAGCTGATCAATCAGGTTTTTTTTTATTTCCTCTTTATCCACAACGGCGCGGGCAACCACATTCTGATAAACCGGGCAGGTGGGATTGTAGAAAGTCGTTTTTTCAATGGCAGCGGCCAGTTCTTCCTTAGCGGATTCCATGAGCGGGGAATGAAAGGCGCCGCCCACGGGCAACAGCAGGGCGCGCCGTGCACCGGCTGCTTTTAATTTTTCACAACCGAGGTCAACGCCTTTTAAGGAACCGCTGATCACGAGCTGGCCGGGACAATTATAATTTGCGGGAACAAGTATTTCCCCGGTTTCCTTTTGCAATTGCAAACAGATGGTTTCAACCACATCATCGGCCAGCCCCAATACGGCTGCCATCGTTCCGGGATTGGTGGAGCATGCTTTCTGCATCGCCTCTGCGCGAACGATCACCAGCCGGAGGCCGTCTTCAAAAGACAAAACCCCGTTGGCCACGAGCGCAGAGAACTCCCCCAGGGAATGTCCCGCCACCATTTCGGGCTTTGCGCCGTCCACACTTTTAAAGGCAATTACCGAATGCAGGAAAACGGCAGGCTGGGTTACATTGGTTTGCCTCAGGTCCTCTTCCGAACCCTGAAACAGGATGTCTGAAAGACGGAAATTTACAATTTCATTCCCCTGTTCAAAAAGCCTTTTGGCAAAAGCACTTCGGTCGTAATGATTCTTTCCCATGCCCGGGAATTGAGACCCTTGTCCGGGAAAAACATAAGCATGCTTCATAAATTGGAGAGAAGGTTAAAAAACAAATTTGCCACAAAGCACCGATTCAGCAAAGAATATTTTAGGAATATCCCGTTTCAGCCATCACCACAACGAAAATATTGATTTTATAATTATTGATTAATGCAGATCCGCTGAAATGAGCTTGATGAATTCACTGCGGGTTTCATTCTTTTCAAATTGTCCGTAAAAAGCCGATGTACTAGTGACTGAATTCTGTTTTGATACACCCCGCATCATCATGCACAAATGGGATGCTTCAATCACCACGGCCGCGCCTAACGGCTGCAGGGTATCACGGATGGCATGCAGGATTTCTGTTGTTAAACGCTCCTGTACCTGCAGGCGGCGCGCAAAAACATCCACCGCCCGGGCAATTTTGCTCAGCCCCGTGATCCAGCCGTTGGGGATATAGGCAATATGGGCCTTCCCGAAAAAAGGGAGCATATGATGTTCACACAAACTGTAAATCTCGATGTCCTTCACAATGATCATTTCACTCACATCTTCATGAAATTTAGCGGAATTGAGAATGGCATGTGCATCCAGGCCATAGCCCTGAGTCATGTATTGCATGGCTTTGGCAACCCGCTCCGGGGTTTTCTGAAGTCCCTCCCGGCCGGCGTTCTCCCCCAGCAGACTCAGGGTGTTTTTATAATTAACCATCAGATCCTTAGTAACAGCCTCGTCGTATTGTTCTATTTTTTTATATCCCATAGTTGTTTTAGTTTGATTACGTTGAAATGCGGTTGATGGTATATGGTGGATGGTGGATGGACTTTATATGTGAAGCCGCACCTGAATACTGTCATCTGTCATCCGTCATCTAAACCGGGTATTCCACAAAATTCCGCTCCGTCTCATAAAGCCTCACCGAAACATCCAGCGTGGCATCTATTTTCTTCCGGAGGATTTCATAAATCACGATGACGATATTTTCAGCGGTCGGATTCATATGGGCGAATTCCTGGGTATCCAGGTTCAGGTTTTTATGATCAAATTTTGACAGCACTTCCCTGCCGATCAGATCAGACAAAACAGACAGATTGACCACATAGCCCGTTTTGGGGTCCGGCACGCCAGTCACTTTCACGATCAGGTCATAGTTATGCCCGTGATAATGCGGGTTGCTGCATTTACCGAAAACCTCGCTGTTTTTCTCATCGGACCATTCGGGGACGAATAAACGATGCGCCGCGTTAAAATGTTCCTTCCTGAATATAGCCACTTTTTTTTCCATGGTTGAAAATCATTTATCCGGAATATGCTTTATCCAGAATATTCTACAAAAATCCTTGGCGTTTCATAAAGTTTAAGGGCATGCAGCTGAACATTTTTGGGAAGCTGCGGCAATAACTCGTTCCAGATACCGATGATCAGGTTTTCCGTTGTACACATTTTGCCCTTCAGGAAATCCACTTCCACATTCAGGTTCTTGTGATCCAGTTTTTCCAGCACCTGATCCTTAATAATTCCGCTTAATTTTTTGACGTCCATCAGGAAGCCGGTATCGGCCTCGGGCTCACCCTTTACCGTGACATATAGTTCATAATTATGTCCGTGCCAGTTCTCGTTGGCGCAGACCCCGAAAACCGCTTCATTTTTCTCCCGGTTCCAGGATGGGTTGTATAACTTATGGGCGGCATTAAAATGCTCAATTCTGGTGAGAAAGACCACGCACTGAAAATTTTTGCAAAGGTAGCGAATAATTAATCTGTCTCTCGCACCGTCGCTACCGATACTTTTGCCGGGTATTTCCTGACAATGACCGATTATTCATTGGCCCGGTTTATGAATTTATCTGAAATTTGCAAACTGACCAGAGACCATATTTCTATACCACATGCAAAACAAACCATCTGACGGAAAAAGAATTAAGAAACCCGGCCTGCTGAGCCTGCTGAAGCCCTATTCCGGCTTAATTGCCTTGTTGTTAATTTTTACCCTGCTAAGCAATGCCATCAACCTGTGGCTTCCGAAAATCATTGCCGGCAGCATCGATGCCTTTACCGCCGGCCATTTTGATTTCAGACGCATCATCCTGGAGTTTTCCGTGGCTGTTTTCTGCATCCTGGTGTTTACTTACTTCCAGAGCATCATACAGACTTATTCCTCAGAGCGGGTGGCCCGCGATCTGCGAACTTGTCTCTCGGACAAAATATCCCAGCAGAATCATGCTTTTATTGAATCGGCTAATCCGGCAAAACTGCTGACCAATCTTACGGCGGACGTAGATTCCATTAAAATGTTTATTTCCCAGGCGATCGTTTCCATTATCTCTTCTGTTTTTATCATCATCGGCGCGAGTATTTTACTCCTCTCGATCAACTGGGAACTGGCCCTCTGCGTGATTGCCATCATCCCCATCATCGGCATCACCTTTTTCCTGGTGCTGCGCAAAGTGCGGGCGCTGTTTAAACAAAGCAGGGCCGTGATTGACTGGCTGAATAAAGTGATCAATGAAAGCATTCTGGGCGCGGCCATCATCCGCGTGGTCAATTCACAGCAATCCGAATACAATAAATTTCTGGAGGCCAATTCCAAAGCCAAACATTTCGGACTCTCCATTCTCAGGCTTTTTGCCGGTCTCATTCCCGTGATCACCTTCACGGCAAACATGGCAGCCCTCACCATCCTGGCGCTGGGTGGTCATTTTGTAATTACCGGCAGCATGAGCCTGGGCGATTTTGCCGCCTTCAACAGTTACCTGGCCATGCTCATCTTTCCCATCCTGGTGATCGGCTTCATGAGCAATATCATCGCCCAGGCCTCCGCTTCTTATGAAAGGATAAGTAATATTCTCGAAACGCCGGAACAGCCTGAGACCGGAACGATAACCGGCAGCCTGAGCGGAGAAATTGAACTAATGGATGTGCGGGTTCTCTACGGACAAACGCCCGCCTTGAAAGATGTTTCATTCACGGTGGGAGCAGGAACTAAAACGGCCATCGTCGGACCCACAGCTGCTGGTAAAACCCAATTGCTCTACCTGCTGACCGGTCTGATCAAACAGGCATCCGGGGAAATAAAATTTGACGGACACCGTATAGATGAATACAACAGTAAATCGTTTCACAGCCAGGTGGGTTTTGTTTTCCAGGACAGCATCATTTTCAACATGAGCATCCGGGAGAACATTGCGTTCAGCGATCTGGTCACGGACCAGTCGCTGGAAAAAGCCATGGAGACCGCCGAAATAAAGGAATTCGTAGATGGTCTACCCGATAAATTAAGCACCATTGTTTCGGAGCGTGGTTCCAGCCTCTCCGGTGGCCAGAAGCAACGCATCATGCTGGCCAGGGCCCTGGCCCTGGACCCCAGGATATTGCTGCTGGATGACTTCACTGCCCGTGTGGACAACAACACGGAAAAGAAAATCCTCGAAAATATCCAAAGGAACTATCCCGGGATAACCCTTATTTCTGTTACGCAAAAAATTGCAGCGGTGGAAAATTATGATCAGATCATCCTGCTGATGCAGGGCGAAATCATCGCCATCGGAAAACATGCCACGCTGATGCATACCAGTCCGGAATATGTACAGCTTTTCAATTCACAACTCAGCACCAGCGATTATGAATTACAACCTCAATAAGCAATCTGAACCCGAGCAAAAAAGTTCAACCTACACTGCGCTGAAGAGCCTGCTCAAACTCATTGCCCATGAGAAAAAGAACCTGCTGCTGGCTTTGACTGCCATATTGACCAATGCCATACTCAATTTGCTGGGTCCGTTCCTGATCGGCCATACCATTGATAAATATGTGCAGCATAAGCAATTTCATGGCGTGCTGGTTTTCTCCGGCATATTGCTGGTGATGTATATCATGGCCCTGTTCACCAGTTATTTCCAGACCAAGCTGATGGGCAGCGTGGGGCAGCGTTTGCTATTTACCCTGCGCAATGCCATTTTCAATAAACTGCAATCCCTGCCCGTGGCCTTTTTTAATGCCAACAAAGCAGGCGACCTGATCTCCCGGGTGAATAATGATACGGATAAGCTCAATACCTTTTTCTCGCAATCGCTGATGCAGTTTATCGGCAGCATAGCGATCATGACAGGCGCCGGCGTTTTTTTATTGCTGATCAACGTGAAGCTGGGGGCAGCAACCCTGCTGCCGGGGCTGTGCATCTTAATATTTACAAAACTGGTTTCACCCTGGGTGAAGAAAAAGAATGCTGTGAACCTGAAAAGCGTTGGCGGCATGAGCGCCGAAATCCAGGAAAGCCTGAGCAATTTTAAAGTGGTGGTTGCTTTTGACCGGCGTGATTATTTCAGAAAACGGTTCGGTGAGGCCAATCAGCAAAATTATAAGACGGCCGTGGGTGCGGGTCTGGCCAATAATATTTTCTTACCGGTCTACAGTATGTTCTCAGGCCTGGCCCAGCTGATCGTGCTGGCCTATGGCATCTACCTGATTTCAGCCGGCAGTTTTTCGATTGGACTGCTGGTAAGCTATCTCGCCTATGCCAACAATTTTTATAACCCGCTGAGGCAACTGGCATCGCTGTGGACAAGCTTTCAGGTGGCCATGGCGGGCTGGGACCGGATCGCCCGGATACTTTCACTCAACACCGATCTGGAAACAGTTCCCGCGGGATCAACGCCATTGTCAACAGCCCTGGTCGAATTCAGGCATGTTCATTTCAGCTATCCGGATGGTAAAGAAATATTGCACAATGTGTCGCTAAAGCTGGAGAGGGGTAAAACCTATGCTTTCGTCGGACCGACAGGTGGTGGTAAAACCACCACGGCCTCGCTGATTGCCCGATTGTACGACCCGGTCACCGGATCCATACTGCTGGACGGCAAAGACCTCCGTGCCTATGAACCCGAAGAACGCTGCCGGAAGATTGGTTTTATTCTCCAGGAACCCTTTCTTTTCACCGGAACGGTGAGAGAAAATATTTTATATGGCAACAAACAATATCAGGGTTACAGCAATGATCAACTGGCCCGGGTGATCAAGGAATCTAACCTGGATAAACTGTTGAATATTTTTGAAAGCGGTTTGGAAACGAAAGTTTCTTCCGGAGGAGAAAGCATAAGCCTCGGACAAAAGCAGCTCATCGCCTTTATGCGGGCCGTGCTGCGCAATCCCGATGTGCTGATCCTGGACGAGGCCACGGCCAATATCGATACAATGACGGAACAGTTATTGGAAGAAATATTGAAAAGACTGCCCGACAAAACCACCCGCATCATCATTGCCCACCGGCTCAATACCATCGAGAATGCCGATGAAATATTTTTTGTCAATGCCGGGGAAATTACCCGTGCAGGTTCGTTTCATGATGCCGTGGATAAATTGCTTCACGGTAAACTGGCGAGTTAAACACAATTGAGCAATCCAATTGCCGCGCTTTGCTGATATTTGCCAAATGCGCATACTCCTGGTCTCTGCAACCCACGCTGAACTTCTTCCAACAGTCAAATGGCTGGAAAGGGATTCCCTACAAACAGAACATGACGTGACCGGCGTGGGACAACTGCAAACCGCATATTGCCTCCTGAAAAAAATATACAGCCACCGGCCCCATTTTATCATTCAGGCAGGCATAGGCGGCTCCAATGATACAAAAAACATCGGAAGCCTATTCGGCATCCGGTCGGAGAGACTGGCCGATCTGGGGGTGGAAGAAAAAACTGTTTTCAAATCCATTTTTGAGCTGAACCTGGCGGAACCGGATCATTTTCCATTTAGTGATGGCTTATTAAAAAATCCTTACCCCCGGCTCATGGCCTGGAGCGGATTGAACTTCCTGGATGGCATTACCGTGAATGAGATCAGCACGCAGGCTTTGCGCATCAAATCGTATAAACAATATTCCAGCTCCTTTGTTGAAAGTATGGAAGGCGCTGCCCTGCATTATATTTGCCTAATGGAAAAAATCCCATTCCTGCAGATCCGGTCCGTTTCGAATGAACTCGGAGAGCGTAACAAGAGCGGCTGGAAACTAGCCGAATCTTTGTCCGTCCTGAACGTGGCCGTGATCAACATCATCAAAAAACTACAAACCGTAGATGAAATTCTCTTTAGGATTTAGTCCGTGCCCCAACGATACTTTTATTTTTGACGCGCTGGTGAATGGAAAGATCGAAACCGATGATTTTGAATTTGAACCGGTGCTGGAAGATGTGCAGACCCTGAACCGCTGGGCAATGGAGAAAAAACTCGCCATCAGCAAAATCAGCTATGGCGTGTGGCCACTGATCCGCAAGGATTACAGACTGCTGGATTCCGGGGGCGCACTGGGCAAGGGCGTCGGGCCCCTGCTGATTTCCAAAAAGGAAATCCCTTTAAAAGAAGTTGATCGGCTGACCATCGCCATCCCGGGTGAGCAAACTACTGCCCACGTATTGTTCAGTCTTGCTTTTCCCCATGCGGCTCATAAAAAATTCATGCTTTTTTCTGATATCGAATCGGCGGTGCTGAATGGCACTGTCGACTGTGGCGTGATCATTCACGAGAACCGCTTTACTTATATGCAGAAGGGACTGGTCAAGCTCATGGATCTGGGTGAGTTCTGGGAACAGAAAACCCAGTCGCCCATTCCCCTCGGTGGCATCGTCATGCGAAAAGATATTGACCCCCAGGTTTGCGACCAGGTGGATTCCCTGATCCGTAAAAGTGTTTTATATGCCCAATCGAATTACCCCGTACTGGCCGACTATGTAAAGCAGCATTCCCAGGAAATGGAAGAATCGGTGATGCGCCAGCACATCGACCTATACGTAAATGATTATTCGCTGGGCCTGGGAGATGAAGGGAGAAAAGCCGTGGAGGTGTTGACGGAGGTTTTATTTTCGGGCTAATGCCTTTTTGTACGCCTCGATGGCGCGGTTTCTGGCCATGTCATGATCGACCATGGGCTGCGGGTAATTCAGCTCTCCGATCTCGGGAACCCATTTTTTTATGTATTCTCCCCGGGGATCAAATTTCTTTTGCTGGAGCGTGGGATTGAACACGCGGAAATATGGCGCGGCATCACATCCGCAACCGGCTGCCCATTGCCAGCCGCCGTTATTGGAAGCGAGGTCGTAGTCGAGCAGCTTTTCTGCAAAATAAGCTTCCCCCCACCGCCAGTCGATCAGTAAGTGCTTGGAAAGAAAAGATGCCGAGATCATGCGCACCCTGTTGTGCATGAATCCGGTTTCATTCAACTGACGCATGCCCGCATCCACGACGGGATATCCCGTTTCACCGGCGCACCATTTTGCAAATTCCTTTTCATTGTTTCTCCAGTTGATGTGTTCAAACGCCGTTTTGAATGCGCGCCCCTTGCCTACCCGTGGGAAATGCCAGAGAATCATGTGATAAAAATCCCGCCAGATGAGTTCTTTCAGAAATACCGCGCTCAGCTCAACTGCTTCGGAAACCAGTTGACGGATGGAGATTGTTCCAAAACGCAAATGGATACCCAGGTGCGAAGTGGCATCCAGCGCGGGATAGTCACGCTGTTTCGCATAATGCCGGATCAGATCCCTCCCTGGATCAGCCGGTGGGAAAGCCGCTCCTGACGCGTGGAATCCAAAGTGCTTTAACGAAGGCATTTCCGGTTTTTTGTAAGGGTAAAAATTCGCCTGATATTTTTCCACGGGATAGGCATGCAGATAAAAAGTCTTCAGCAAAGCGAGCCATTTTTTACTGTAAGGCGTGAAAATAGAATACGGCGATCCGTCTTCCTTAACAACTTCATTCCGGGAAAAAATAACCTGGTCCTTAAAGGAATGAAACGGGATTCCATGGGCCAGTATCATGTCAGCTATTTGGCTGTCTCTTTCCCTTGCATACGGTTCATAGTCTTCATTGGAATACACTGCGCGGATATCATATTCCTCCATCAGTTGTGAAAACACTTCCGCTGGTATGCCATAACGAACAAGCACTGCCGATCTAAAGTGACAAAGCTGAAGCTGCAGGGCTTCGAGCTGGCCGTAGATGAACTCCACCCGGCGATCCGTTTTATTCTCGAGGTCATCCAGGATGATCCGGTCGAAAATAAACAGGGTCAATACGGGATGCGATCCCTTCAAAGCATGGTAAAGGCCGGCATTATCCTTCACCCGCAAATCGCGGCGGAACCAGAAAATATCCACAACGGGTTTCATGAAGAAGCTGAATATAGGTGGATGATTTCCTGTGTAAGAACCTGCGGAAACTTTTTGTTTCCGATGGATGTCACCGGGCGGATTCCGTGGATGGCATTTGTCAGAAAAGCTTCGTCCGCCTCCTCCACAAATCCTTTGGGGATGGCCGTTTCCTGAATGGTATATCCCCACTCCGGCAGCAGTCCGAGAAGTTGCCTGCGCATTACGCCGGCCACGCATCCCTCGCTCAGGGACGGGGTCATTATTCTTTTTCCGCTGATGAAAAAAAGATTGCTGGAAGTCGCTTCACATAGCCGGCCATCAGCATTCTGAATCAGCGCATCGTCATAGCCATTTTGACCGGCGTACCGGGAAGCCATTATATAAAGCAGATAGTTGTTGATCTTTAGATTGCTGAGAATGCCGGTAGATTTTTTTTCATCCGTATAAAGGTTTGCCCGTACCGGTTCCGGATTCAGTAACGGCAGTTCGGCCGTCTCGATGATGAAACGGGGACGGTTATTCACCGGAAATAAAGCCGGACTATCTTCCCGGTAAACATTGAACCGGATGCGCGCAGTTTCCAGCTTGTTTTTCTCACAAAGATTCCTGATCTGTTCCGTCAGGTTCGCAGCCCTGAAACCAGGCGGCAACTCCATTTGTAAAATGCCCATCCCCCGGAACAACCGTTCAAAATGAAAATCACCCAGCGTCAGTCTCCCCCTTTCCCAGCGCATGGTTTCAAACAGGCCGTCACCGTAGCGGAGACTGCGATTGGAAGCGGTAACAACAGGGGTGTCTGCATCCAGCAGTTCCCCGTTACAATTGATGAAGCGGTTCGGCATATTTTTAACGTTCCGAAGATAACCGATTTAGTATAGCTTTTCAGGGTCATGACCGTTCTGATTAAAAAAGGACAGCCGCCGTATCGGAACCGGACAGGCCACATGGATCACAAAAAACATAAGCTTTTGATTTTAAGTATCTTAGAAAGCTGTCATTTTCTTCGTAGGAAGATGGGATGTTGCGGTTATACTTTTTAATACATTCCGATGAATTTCAATTATTTCAAAATCGCCGGCGGAACCTGATCAGGCATCCGTTTCATTTGCTTAATAATATTGCCGGATTATCGATGGGCACCATCAGTTATCAGGCGGTTAAAGCAGCGGGGATGAATCCCGTGAAAGACCTTCGCTCAGAATAAGCGTCGGCTGGTTAATCTCTTTTAACCTTATAAACCATTTCCATGTTTATGGAAGGCGCATTTTTTTTCTTTTCATCAACCATGATCATTTCCTCCGGCAGCACAGAAATGATCAAGCCGTTTGTTTTTCCATCGATGACTAATTGGACCCACTTTCTTTTTGGATTATAGATCCATTTTCCATAAAAGCTGGCCGCACCCTCTTCCTGAATAAATACAAAGCTGTTGTCTGGTTTGAAATCGAAAATCCTGGCCGGGGCTCCGGGCGACTTAACTATTTTGACGCCGTCCGCCAATACATAGTTAACCTCCCATTTTTTGCACAACATTTTCTTCAGACTGTCCGCCGGCACGTCCACCTTTTGGCCAGATACATCACCCAGCATCAAAAAGCCAAGGGCGGTGAACACCATCCATGTGGCAGGCAGGCGGAATTTACACAGGTGCATAAGCATTATTTTAAACGCGGATTTACGCGGAACAGGATCGCAACATACAAAAGAAAGGCCATCATGAAAGACGGCATTCAGATAAATCGTTGGTTG
Source organism: Chitinophagaceae bacterium (assembly GCA_041691395.1). Classification (GTDB taxonomy): domain Bacteria; phylum Bacteroidota; class Bacteroidia; order Chitinophagales; family Chitinophagaceae; genus Puia. Next base: position 40,478 of record JBEPUT010000019.1, on the reverse strand, counting down.
AAAAGCAAATCCAGGCTTAGGGTTGCTCAATGATCCCGTTCTTCACGGCATACATTACCAGGCCTGCCATGGACCTGGCTCCGGTCTTGGTTTTGAGTTTATCCCGGATGGCTTCTACGGTGCGGGGGCTGATTTCGACGAGGTCCGCGATCTCTTTGGTGGTCTTTTCCTCACACATCATTTTCAGGATGGTAGTCTCTTTTTCCGTAAGACTGGCTTCCTGGGATATCGCGGCTTCCGAACGACGGGTTCGCAGACCGCTGAGCAGGGCCTTATTTGTAAGTTCGTTAAAATAGAATTCCTGTTCGTAACAGGTTCTAATGGCATTATAGATATTCTCCGAATCGGAATTTTTGGTCAGGTAGCTGTTGGCGCCGATTTCCATGAGTTTGGAGATCATGGAATGATCGTTATGCATGGACAGAATGATCACCTTTATCTGGGGATAGAGCTTGCGGATCTCCGGCAGTGTGGTTATACCATCCATGATGGGCATCTGGATATCCAGCAGGATCACATCCGGCTCCATGTGTTTGAGCATGTTCAGGAGTTGCATACCGTTGTCGGCTTCGCCAATCAGATCTATGTCCTTTTTAACGGAAAGTGCTGTTTTGACGCCAGCCCGGAACAAGGTATGGTCGTCAGCAATGATCACTTTTATAGACTGGGTGGAATCGGCATTTTTCATAAGGTGTACCATTTATTCAGGGATATGGAAATAAGGCTCAAAATGAGGAAAAAAGGCGATAGTTACTATAGGGGATGTACGAAATTAAATGATTTCGGATAATACGGCCAACTTAAATCTACCACGTTGATTTACGGGTGATTATGGTAGATCTCCTAAGCGCGGGTGGGAAACTTACCATCCAACCCGTAAAAGCCGAACATTGAAAAACGCGCATTCCTGCTCTAGGTGGGCTTCCCAGACCCATATACATTTGTCGTAAGTTGATTGACAGGAATAAGCGACCCGAAAAGATCCAATGTCCAAAGATTACCGTCCATAAAGAGTTTCCAATATCCACTGAATATCCTGCGAAGTCCAATGTCAATCAACTTCTTTTTTCTACTTATTACGACTGATCCGATATAAAGCTGATGTCTCCGCAACCATTCAAAAGAGAAAGGCCTATGAAAAACACCAGCAACGGCCTCTTCCAATTCCTCTGAAACCTTACATAGATTGCCTGTCGGGCTCCAACGGATTTGCCTGCTTTTTTGTGCGTGCGGATATGTGCGATGAAAACAAAAAAGCAGGCTTTTATTATTAAAATAAGGGTAACCCTCTATCCCGCGGGGTCGAATTCCCTATATACTGAATAATTATTTCTCAAAAAGGGTCTTTTCCCGCATCTCTTCATTTAATTGTTCCTATATTTTCGTAGCTGCCAAAGAGATTGGAGTTATGAATTACACCGTCTTTACAAGTCACTACTTCACCGACTGGATCCTTACAGTCACCACCCTGGTTAGTTTTATAATCAGCTGGACCCATCGCAGGCATAAGCAGCTTTTTTTAATTCAAATATATATTACGGCTTCACTACTGGTTGATCTTCTATCCTCTCTAACGGAATTGGTATTCCTGGATAGTAAGATTTGGCGGATAACCAACAATGTCGCGCTCAATTTATATTCTATTTTGGAGTTTTCTTTAATATGCCTGTTCATCTTTAGATTAATCATTAATAGAATATTCCGCGTAGCCGTAAGAATATTGTATTTTCTATATTTAATAATTTGCTCGACATTTTGGACCATCTCCCCTAAAAGATTAGTATCTAATTCACCACACCTATTTGCTTTAGAAGGCATTTTGATTACTCTATTCTGTCTTTTTTACTTTTATGAGTTTATGCAGTCTGATACATATAAGGAAATTCGATCAAATTCACAATTTACAATCATTAGTGGAATTCTGTTCTATTTTAGTACAACGGTACCTTACTATTTTAGCGCATTTAGTTTGATAGCAATCTCCCCCACATTTAGCAATGTTTACAGTTGTATAAATTATTGCTTATATACTGTATTATTTATTACGTTTATAAAAGCATATGCATGTCCTATCCATCCCGAATAGAAATTATTATATTTCTAATAATTATAACTGTCTTTATCTTGGTAATGGTAGTCTTTATCTTTATGATTTTATTTTTTCTTAAAAAAAATCAGCAGAATTATCATTCAGGACTAAAGGCCGTCAAATTCTACTATGATAAAGAACTATATAAAGCTCAATTAGAAATACAGGAGCAGACTTTTAAAGAAATTTCACGAGAAATTCATGATAACGTTGGACAATTTCTTTCTTTAGCAAAGTTGGGGCTCGCGAGTCTTGACAGGAGCAACCCCGCAGAACTCGAAGAAGGCATCTCGGAAATCACGGAAATCCTGGAAAAAGCTCTCGAAGATCTAAGAGACATGTCCAAAGCCATGAACCCGGATGTTATAAAAAAAGGAGGGCTGAAAAGGGCTATAGAAATGCAGGTCGGTTTTCTTCAGCGAGGCGGTAAATACCATGTAACCTTTAACACAAAAGGAGAATACCCATCCGTCAGTGAACAAAAAGAGATTATTTTATTCCGGATATTGCAGGAGGCGGTAAATAATATCATCCGGCATGCCTCGGCCAGCGATATCATTATCTTACTCAGCTCAATCAAGGAAGAATTGAAACTCCTTATTCAGGATAATGGAAAAGGATTCGATACCAGACTTGCTTATTCCCACCTCGGTAGAATCGGCGGTATAAATCACATGCAGCAGAGAGCAAAATTAATTAATGCACAATTTGATATTGAAAGTATTCTGGGTATGGGCACAACAATAACCGTTTCAACACCAATATAACCATGCAAAATCAAAAATCGGCCGGTATAAAAATCGGATTAATAGATGACCATATTTTATTACGGGATTCGCTTGCGGGCGTTATCAATTCTTTTGACGGATATTCCATTTCAATGGTGGCTGATAATGGCAAACAATTCATCGAAAAACTGAATCATTCCAATACACCGGACATTGTAATACTGGATCTAAACATGCCGGAAATGGACGGCCACGAAACCACACACTGGATCGCTAAAAATCATCCGGAAATAAGGATCCTGATATTGACCATGTATGATTCGGAGACTTTAATTCACCTTATCAAAAGTGGCGTCCGGGGGTTTTTAAAAAAAGATGTAAGTCCCGGCGAACTCAGGCATGCCATGCAATGTATCATGGAAGATGGCAACTATTGTTCACATACCATTACCGGAAGGCTTTTTAATCTGATGAAAAACCAGGGTTCAAAAAATTCAACCTGGGGCAGTGTGATCTTAAATGAAAATGAAATTACGTTTTTAAAACATGTAACATCCGAAATGACCTACAAAGAAATAGCCCTCCGGATGAAAATTAGCCCGAGAACCATCGACAACTACCGGGACGCACTGTTTTTGAAACTAAATGTAAAAAGCAGGGTGGGACTGGCCATGTATGCCATCAGAAGCGGAATTGTAACAATGATCTATTAGTAATTAATCGATCAGCTTATTCCTCATCCCGTACATAATCAGACCAGCAATTGTTTTAGCGCCAACCTTTGTTTTCATATTTTGACGGATGGTTTCGATCGTGCGCGGGCTGAGAAAAACCTCTTTGGAGATTTCTTCCGTAGTCTTATCCTGAGCCAACAGACGGAGTATTTTCACTTCCTTTTCTGAAAACTTAATTGGGTCCGGATAAAACTGGCGGACCTGACGCTTGGTTTGTAACTTCGAAAGCACGGCCTTATTCACCAGGTCGTTAAAATAAAAATCATCATTCATACAGGCCAGAATAGCCTGGTAAATCTCTTCCGGATCCGTGGTTTTGGTCAAATAGGCATTTGCACCCATCTCCATCATTTTGGAAATCATTTCCTGATCGTCATACATTGTTAAGACGATGATCTTTACCTCCTCATATTCTTTACGCAGAATTCCAATAGCATTAATTCCATCCACTTCCGGCATCCGGATATCCATCAGCAGTACATCGGGTATCTTCAATTGCATCTTATGAACAAGGTCCCGCCCGTCTTCAGCTTCCCAGATTATTTTCAGATAGTCCTTATTCTTCAGCGCCATTTTGATCCCGTCGCGAAAAATCTTGTGATCATCTGCAATGGCAACTTTAATAACTAATTCCGCAGTCATAAGGGATTGGTTGTAAAATTGTTACTTCACCTAGTTTATGGTTAAATCCGTTTTTAAAAATAATATGTCTAAAATACACTAATCAGAATAGCAATTTTACGATGTAAAAGGTAATTACCGAAATTCCGAAAACGGGCAATTGTGCTCTAGGTAACGGATTATCTACCCTGTATATTTGCTTCAGGTTGATTGGTAACGAGTACTTCACAAACCATCCAATGTCCAAACTTACCGTCCAGTAAGATCTTCCAATATCCGTGAATGCCAGTAAAATCCGGTATCAATCAACTTTTTTTCTTTTTTTCTGCGATCTAACTAACGAATAAAAAAGGGTTTAATTGCTAAAATTCAGCCGCTTTAAGCCAAATCCGATCGCAAGTCCCGTTTTTAAAATCCCATTAACCCACCTAAGGGTTTTCGCTTATCCACAATGTCGATGAATATGGGGATAAGAAAATTTATTTCCCCGGATTCCCTTTTTTTAATCCAAAAGTGCCTAGTAAAAATACGAAGCTTCCCATGGAATACTACGCTTATTCATTTGTCATATTCCCATCGTATATTTACGAAGACCCCATACTGCTCTGAATCTCAGGCAATTTAAGCTAAATTAGCGTTCAATATAAGCGTTGTTTCATCTTTTTTTTAGAGGTTATTTACGACGTAATCCAAGTGTCGACACCTCTAAAACATCAGTTATGAACAAAGAATTACTCGTAAAGAGCCAGGTAGACTTCCCTGCGGTGGGAGAACAGATCTCTCACGAATTGGCAGCCCGGATGGTTAAGAATCATCATGATGCACATTCAGTTGATGAATCTAATTCATATTATATTGGAAAGAATATCATTGAGCAAATGTTGGCACAGCCGGGTTGTGCCGGTATTCGCTTTTTTGATGCCATCAATGAAAATGGTCAAAAAACCCTGGTTTACGTTGGAATTGACGCTAAAGGAAAGAGTATTGTTGAGTATACTATAGTAAACGATTACGGAAAACTTGCCGTTGTTGAAGGAATGGCGTCCGATAGACTACTTGTAGAAAAGCCAACAAATTGGTTTTCTTGATAATATTTAAAGAGTAGCAAATCTGCTTGTAACTTTCTATATTTGGATATACCATAATAGAAGTGCTTTCAACGATTAGTTTACTTTCTTCATTTTTACCCATTTTCTCTTTTGTTTTCTTCTGTTTAAAGAATAATACAAAAGGGTTGTGGGTAATTTTTTTATACTGCGTATTGTCACTTCTATTTGATGGCTTTCTATTTTCTTCCACGTGGGCCTTCGAAAATAAATATTTAGTCTGGAATATATTTGCAATTATAGAATATTCCATTATTACATATTTCTTCTTTATAATAATTAAAAACAGAACTATTAAATTATTGATTATTATTTTTTCTTTAGCATATTTAGTCACCTTTTGTATTTTTGCAACCGCAAATGACGATAAATTTAATTCTTTATTAAATGCAATAGGGTCCGTAATTATTCTTACTCTTTCTCTATCCTTCTTCGTTATCTCCATGCGCCCCTCCGAAGAACCCGTAAACCTGTTCTCCCCGGTTTTTCTGATCGTTATTGCCCTCCTCCTTTATGTGGCCAGTACGCTTTTTTTATATATCATTGCCAATCGCTTAACAGCCAGAGAAATGGAGCAATATTGGGGTATTAACCACGTTTCCAATATACTGACCAACCTGATCTTTGCGGCGGCTTTTCTGTTGTTCCGATTCCAGAAGAAAAATCCATCCCCTGAGAAAACCGCGGTTGATTTTACCCACTTCTCTGACGAACGGTAAAATTAAATAACAAAACCCTGATGCCCTACATGGTACTATTGCAAGCTTTAAATCCAGACAACAATATATCCATGGTGCTCTTTTTTGGCACCATTGGCATGTTGGCCCTGACTATCGGGCTGATCGTGTTCATCAGCTTTCACCAGCGAAAAGTGATCCGCTACCAGCAACAACTCCAGCAGTTGGAGCAGGATCAGCAGAAGACCCTGCTGAATGCCTCCATCCGCCTTCAGGAAGAGGAACGTCAGCGCATTGCCGCCGATCTGCACGACGATGCCGGCCCACTTCTGGCCACCGCCCGCCTGTACCTGAACGAGAATTTTGTGAACCTGGACAAACAGACGCAGCTGCAGAGCATCTACAATGCCAAACAAATCATCGACGATACCATCCAGCTCATCCGGAACATCTCCCACAGCCTGATGCCGCCGACACTGAAAAATTTCGGACTGGAATCCGCTGTGAATGATCTGTTCCAGAAGATCAGCGGCTCCGGCAGCATGAATGCCAGCTCCCGCTTCCACGACTACCGCGAAAGACTGAAACCGGAAAATGAGCTGATCATTTTCCGTATCATCCAGGAACTCATCAACAATATTCTTAAACATAGCAACGCGAGCTTCATTCACCTGACCCAGAATACCAGCGGGCAGCGATTCTTCATCCGCATGCATCACGACGGGCGCGGACTGACCCAGGCAGATTTTGAAAAACTGGGTAAAAGCAATGTGGGCCTGGGATTGAAAAATATACAGAGCCGGCTGAAGGTGCTCCAGGGAAAGATCTTCTTTGAAAAGGATATGTCGCAAACTTATTATAAGGTTACCATCGAGCTCAACCGGGATGAAGATAACCGGTTATCCATCGGAACCAATTAATCCGTAAATTTAACTGCAAGACTGACTACAATACCTATGGGATTAATCAAAGTTGCCATTGCAGACGACCACAAAATTTTCCGGAAGGGGGTAATTCTTTCCCTCCGCGCCTATAGCAACATCAAGTTCGTACAGGAAGCGGAGAACGGCCAGGAACTGCTGGACGGCCTGCCCGTCTCCCTGCCGGACGTGATCCTGATGGATCTCCGGATGCCGTTGAAAGACGGTATAGAAACTACCAAACAGATCGCTAAACTGTACCCCCAGATCCACATCATTGCCCTCACCATGTATGAAGACGAGCGTTTCGTGAGCCACATGATGGAGATCGGCGCCAACGGTTACCTGCTCAAGAGCGCTGATCCCGCCGAGATCAAAAGAGCCATCATGGAGGTTTCGTCCAAAGGTTATTACCTGAATAATTTCGTAAACCGCATTCTGTTGAAGAAGTCGCACTCCCGCACTAAAGTGATCCCCAATCTCAATACGGAGGTCACCCTGAGTGAACGCGAACGTGAAGTGGTGAAATACATCTGCATGGAATTCACTGCCCAGGAGATCGCGCAGAAGCTGGAGGTGAGCCCGCGGACTGTGGAAGCCATCAAGGACCGGCTCATGGAACGGTTTGGTGCGAAGAACACCGCCGGCCTCGTGTTTTTTGCCGTGAAGAATAATCTCATCGACTAAGACCTCAACTCAATAATTTACCCATGCAACCCATCTTCCGACTCGGGCGTTGTTTCTATGCCAGTACCGTCGTCGCCCTGGGCATTGTATCTTTTTTCGTCCGTCATCTGCCGATCGCGCTCTTCCCGTGGCCCGAAGGTTTTCCGGCTAAGCAATTTCTCTGGGGACTGATCGCGACGTTGTTTGTAGCTGCCGGCATCGGCATGATGATCAACAAATCGGCCCGGCGCTTTGCCTTGCTCGCCGCGGTTTTGTTTTTTCTGATCCTGGTCTATCCCAACCTGGTGCTCCTGTTTCAAAACATCCATAACGGCGGGGTATGGACGGTCATCGGCGAACTGGCCGCACTCGGCGCGGGTGCGCTAATCCTTACGGGAAAGATTCCCGGCTCAACCACGCATGCCGCAGACGGCTCTTTGTCGGCCTACACGGCCGGCCGGATCATCTTCGCGCTTTCCCTGCTGATTTTTGGCATCCTGCATTTTCAATATGCGGATTATATTGCCACACTGATCACCAGCTGGATTCCTTTTAAATTGTTCTGGGCTTATTTTGTTGGCCTGGCTTTTATCGCGGGATTTCTAAGTATCCTCACGAATGTCAAAATTTACCTGGCTTCTGCGCTGCTCGGGTTCATGTTTTTGTTCTGGGTTCTTTTTGAGCACCTGCCCCGCGTGATCGCCAAACAAGGTGTCGAACCCGAATGGACGAGCCTTTTTATTGCCGCAGGGTTTTGCGGGATATTTTTTATGCTGGCGGAGAGAGGGAGAATTATAGAAAATTAGCTATCAAAATACGATTTTCCGCCGAAAAGGATCATAGCCGATTTTTATTGGCCAATGATCGTATATATATCTCCCTAGCCTCTAATTTACTTCCACGACAATACCTTACCATCTACCCTTTATACCACAAAATCTTTTCTCCAAGATCTCCCCAATCGTATCTGCCTAAACTGGTTTCAAAAATATCCAACTTGTTCTGAAAAACGCCGAAGGCTCCGGCATTCACATAAAAAGTTTTCCCCCCGGCATCTTTCAAAGAGAATAATCGATAATATTCCATTATCGTAAATCCATGTACTTCCAGCATGCATTTTATGTCCTCGCTAACCTCCGCGATTGAAATTTCTATCCCATTGATTAGCGTGGGGAATAAAACGGCCTGTACACTCTTGAAAAGTATATCAATATTGTAAATCTTGCCTTTGAGTTTGTTGTTCATACTCCTAATCAACAATTGACTATGAGTCGCCGAATAATCAAGTAATTGAAATTCATTTTTCAAATCTGAAAATATAGCCGTCATTTTACAGTTTTATCCTGAAAATATCAAATCCTTTGTATGTATTTCCTCCATAATAGAACGTGGCATTCTCGAATACCGGGCTGTTATACAAGTACGTAATTCCCAGTTAATTCCTGATCTGAATGGATCATTTATCATATTCATTGGAGTCACGTCAATTCCATCCAACAAAAGAAAATCTCATTTTTTGGATTGGAAATAATTTTGCTGGACCGCTATATTATAGCAACGTACCAAAAATAATTTGGGTACCTCAAAAATTATGTATATTCTTGAGTCGCTGGATGCGTTCCAGGTGATCGCGGTCGCCAGCCGCCGGAAAATGCTGGTAATGCTATCCAGGGATAGTATGACGATCAGTTCCCTGGCAGAGAATTTCGAGATGAGCCGGCCCGCAGTGTCCAAGCATGTAAAAATACTCTACTACGCAGGCTTCATTTCCATTACCGACATCGGCCGGGAACGCCATTGCGTGCTGCGGCAGGACGGCTTTGACGAAGTGCAAAATTTCATCAACTTTTTTGAAAATTTCTGGGAAAAGAAACTCCGGAGACTGCAATCACTGCTCGATAAAAAATCAAAACCATAAATCAAATGGATCAACCCAATTTCAGCACCAGCATCCTGGTGGATCAATCGCCGGCCGAAGTATTCAAAGCCGTCAACCATCCCCGCGGCTGGTGGAAAGATGATATCCAGGGCGAGACCGACAAACTCAATGCCGAATGGGTCTATCAGTTCGGGGACAACCACCGCTGTAAAATAAAGGTGATTGAATTGATTCCCGGCAAAAAAGTCGCATGGCTGGTGGAAGAAAATTTTTTCAAATTTACCAGGGACCCCGGCGAATGGACGGGCAACAAAATCAATTTTGACATCAAGCCAAACGGCGATAAAACGCAGCTGACTTTTACGCAAATCGGACTGGTGCCCAGCTACGAGTGCTATCATGTCTGCCGTGATGCCTGGACCGGATTTATCCAACAAAGCCTGCAAAGCTTAATCAGCACTGGTAAAGGTCCACTCAAATGGTTTGAAAAGGTATAATTCAGCAACCGGAACCGGTTACGCCAACAAAAAGTAAATGAAAAAAGATCAATTTCCCATCTCCGGCACGTCTCCCCGCACCACGAGTTTCCCCGCAGTCTTCGCCTGAATTTCCTTCACGCTGACGCCGGGCGCCCGTTCAACCAATAAGAACCCCTCCGGTGCGATGTCAATCACCGCCAGTTCGGTTACAATCCTTTTTACGCAACGCACACCGGTGAGCGGCAGGCTGCATTTAGCGAGCAACTTGGATTCGCCCTTCGGGTTCGTATGCTGCATGGCGACGATGATGTGCCGCGCACTGGCAACCAGATCCATGGCGCCGCCCATGCCCTTCACCATCTTGCCGGGAATCTTCCAGTTGGCAATGTCCCCTTGCTCCGAAACCTCCATGGCCCCCAGTACTGTCATATCCACCTTGCCTGCACGGATCATTCCGAAACTCTCGGCACTGTCGAAATAAGCGCCGCCCAGCAGCAGGGTCACTGTTTCCTTGCCGGCATTGATCAGGTCGGCGTCCAGCTCGTATTCGGTAGGATAAGGACCCATACCCAGCATGCCATTCTCCGACTGAATCATAATGCTGATGCCCTTCGGAATAAAATTGGCCACCAGCGTGGGTATGCCTATGCCCAGATTCACATACATGCCATCGCGCAGTTCGCGCGCAATTCTTTGAGCAATACCGAATTTATCGAGGGGCATCCTGGTAATATTATAAGTGAACAATAAGGCTTCTTTGACGGTTGACCGTGTTCATGTGCGAATCCGCGGCCAAAGTCCGTCAACCGTCAACCCTTTTTAGCGTTTTCGGAATAATCTCCAGCAAATCCTCTTCATAACTTAAAAAGAATTCCGCCAGCCTCGGGTTTACTTCCTTCAACACATTGCAGTTGGTCCGTATCCTGTCCATGACGCGTTGAAATCCACCGGCACCATCTCCCCATTCCAGCACCACGTTTTCTTCTCCCTGTTCCTTGTCCCTTTCGTAATCCCGCAGATCGTCCATAAGCAGGTAAGTGGGATGCAGGGCATACCAATAACGGACCGCCAGTTTCCAGTGTTTTTCTTTTAAGGGAAGGTCGCAGAGCACATACAAAAATACATCGGCGCGGTTGAGCGAAGGCTGATCCAGTCCGAATACATGCATCGGCTTTAATATTTCCTGGTCAAGGTAATCGCAGAGCAGCAGGTACCAGTCTGGATTTTTTATTCTTCCTTTCAGCAGTTCACGGATGGCCAGCTGTTCCTCTGTAATGGAAATCTTTTTCCGCTCCTGTTCAATGGCATAATGCATCAGCTTTTCCATAAAATGAATGTGCTCCTCTCCCAACAGCAGATCCAATGGAACGCCGATCTTATGCAACAGGTCGTAGTATACGGGAATGGACAGATAGCCATTGCCGAAACCAATGTAGAGTAGTTTCCCTTTCCAGAAACTGTTGTCCTTTGGCACGGGGCGGTCAACAAAAAACCGGGCAATGGCAATGTCCACACCCATTTCACGGTGAAGCTGATTGGCTGAAATAAACATGCGTTTTTTTTATGATGCGATGCGGATGGTTTTTCTTTCTATCCTTTTTTCGTATCCGGTGCCCTGAAATATACGATGAACGTAAATCCCCGGCACATGAATCTGATCCGGATCGAGTTCACCCGGCTGAACCAGTTCCTCCACTTCCACGATGCTTATGTTTCCAGCCCTGGCCATCGACGTCGAAAAATTACGGGTGGTTTTCCGGAACTGGAGATTCCCCAGTACATCACCCTTCCAGGCTTTCACGATCGAGAAATCCGCATGCAGCGCCAGTTCCATCAGATACATTTTGCCGTTGAATTCCCGCACTTCTTTCCCAACCGCTATCTCCGTCCCGTATCCTGCCGGCGTGAAAAAGGCCGGGATGCCCATGGCCGCCATCTGGATGCGCGTGGCCAGCGTACCCTGCGGCACCAGATCCACTTCCAGTTCGCCCTGGAGCAATTGCCGTTCAAATTCGGCATTCTCGCCCACATATGAACTGATCATTTTTTTGATCTGCCGACTCCTGAGCAGAACGCCGAGCCCGAAATCATCCACGCCCGCATTGTTTGAAATACAGGTGAGGTTTTTAACACCGGTCGCGGCCAGTGCGGCAATGCTGTTTTCCGGAATGCCGCACAATCCAAAACCGCCCAGCATAATCACCGCTCCATCCGGGATGTCCTTAACGGCATCCGGGGCATTGCGATATACTTTATTCATACTGCCGATTTAATGTTGAATGTCTTTTTTTACAGAATCCTTAGGGTGAGGACCAACTAATTTCAGGGAATCCCGACGATGCGCAACAACCGATTTTACGGAATCCTTCAGATGCGGGACCAGTGTCTTCGCCGTATCCCCCGAATGCGGAACCGGCGTATTTCTGGGTTTATACAGATCATTCCGGTGGCGGCTCTCATAGGCAGACAGGCTGTCGAACATATTTTTCAGCATGTCCGGACGGGAATAATAAAAATCCATGCTCTTCCGGAATTCATCCCGGGTAATTTTATGTAAAGCAAAAACCGTTTCATAGAGTTGCCTTGCTTCCAGCTTCACATTCCGGCGAACCGAATCTTTCCGCAATGAATCCTTCAACACATATTCACTTGCAAAGTGGTCGGCCGTAATCACGTCCTTCAGGATCACCTGCATGGAATCGGGTCGGATGATGCCGGATGGCACCGCATCCCGGTCAGTACAGGCGCAGAACCATAAACACAAACAAAGAACTACGATATTCAGGCCTTTCATTGAAGATCCTGTTTATACCGGTTGAGATTGGATACATCCAGCCGCGTCAGCAGATCCAGCGCCCTGCTCTTCTCATCCGGCGTCCCTTTCTTAAACACATTGGAGATCTCCGTTGCCTTCCCCTGGAAAAAAAACTGCATGAACATGATGTTGGGGAATTCCGTGTTGATGTCATTCAGAGAGATCAGCGCACTCAGCATGGACTGACGGGCATCGTTTTCATGGTCGTACATTTTGTCCAGGCCCTGCCGGTAGTAATTGTAAATGGCGTCGTGTAATGGATTGTATTTGGTATTGGTGAGGTTCTCGATCAGCCAGTACCTGTTTCGTACACCGTCAAAGGGTTTCCATCCCACTATGGAACTTCCTTCCGGAGCATTGTTCACAATATTCAGCGCCTTTTGAAAATAAGGATCTCCGCCCCGCAATCCGAAAGAATCGAAATCCAGTCCCAGGATAGTGTATACATAATAAGCGAATATCGCCGTCAGGTTTGCCGCTGCCGGATCCGTTCCCTGCACCCGGTTATCGTTGAAATCGAGGGACTGGAACTGGATGTACCGGAAGCTGACCGATTCATCCATGAAATTGATCAGCGGGCTCTGGTAAGATGAGTTGAATATGGGCCTGCCTGCCTGCACGGTCAGTGTAGCGGAATAGGTATTGTTATCCTGTGAACCGCTCAGGTTCAGCAAAAAATTACAAGCGATCTTTTCACCGTTGGCAAAAGTTTCGTTGGTCCACTTTCGGCTGTTGAGAAAATCATAGAGCGCCGTCTGCAGTGTTTGAAATATTCTTTTGTCCACACCGGAACCAATGCGGTTAGTCAACACCGTTACATTCGCCTGAAGTTCCTGGCTGCGGACCTGCCCCGCACCCAGCACAAAAAAAATGAACCATACCAAAATCCTTTGCATCACGACAATTTTAAAATCCTGTCAACGATATCTTTGGCTACCTGTTGTTTTGACTTCTGTTCGTACCGGATCTCCGCTCCGCCCTTTTCAAAAATGGTCACGCGGTTGGTATCAAACCCAAAACCGGCGCCCGGGTCGTTGAGAGAATTCAGGACGATCATATCGGCATTTTTGGATTCCAGTTTTTTGCGGGCATAGGAAACCTCATCGTGATTTTCCAGGGCAAATCCCACCAGCACCTGTCCGGGTTTTTTTTGTTTACCCAGTGTCATTAAAATATCCCTGGTTTTGGTCATCACCAGGCTGAGGGTGCCGGAATCTTTTTTGATCTTTTCCGGAGAAAAAGTGACCGGGGTATAGTCAGCCACTGCGGCAGACATGACCGCGATATCCATGCCGGGAAATAGTTTCAGGCAGGTCTCATACATGTCCTGGGCTGATTGAACCGGTATCACATGTATACCCGGATAATCCGCTTTTTGAGCAGTGGGCCCCAGGACCAACTCTACGTCCGCTCCCCGTTGCGCCAGTTCCCTGGCCAGGGCAATGCCCATTTTCCCGGTGGACTGGTTCGAAATGAAACGTACCGGGTCGAAGGCCTCATGGGTTGGCCCCGCGGTCACCAGTGCTTTTTTGCCCTTCAATTCTTTGCTAAAAAAAAAATGCTGCTCCAGGAAAGCCACGATCTGTTCGGGTTCGGCCATCCGGCCCTCTCCATAAAGCCCGCTAGCCAGCTCCCCTTTTTCCACCGGGATCACCTGGTTGCCGTAAGATTTTATTTTTTCTATGTTGGCCCGGGTAGCGGCATGCACCCACATGTCTTCATCCATGGCCGGAGCCACGGCTACCGGACAGGTCGCTGAAAGATAAACGGCGAGTAACAGATTATCGCAATGGCCATGCGCCATTCGCGCAAGCGTATTGGCACTCAGCGGTGCAATCAGCATCAGGTCGGCCCACCGGCCCAGCTGCACATGATTGGCCCAGGTATCTTCCCGGAAAAGATCGGAAAGCACTTCATTTTTAGAGATCGTGGACAGGGATAAGGGCGTAACAAAGTCTTTGGCGGAGGGCGTCATAATCACTTTTACCTCAGCGCCAGCCTTGATGAGCAACCGGATAAGCAGGATGGATTTATAAGCGGCGATACTGCCACAAACGCCAAGGAGTATTTTTTTCCCCTCTACCATGGATAAAAATTAGGGCCTAGCTGAAAAGATCGTCCTCATTCTTACGGTAATAGATCTTGTCTTCCATGAACTCCTGGGTAGCCAGCAGCGCAGCATTCGGCATTCTTTCGTATGCTTTGGAAATTTCAATCTGTTCCTTGTTTTCGTGGATCTCTTCCAGACTGTCCGTATGCGTGGCAAATTCTTCCAGTTTGCTGTGCAACTCTTCCTTCATGGAAATATTGATCTGGTTTGCCCTTTTCGCAATGATGGCAATCGATTCGTACAGATTCCCGGTCTTGTTCTTCAGATCGGTCAGATTTTTAGTTTCTGCTGTATTGGAAATATGCGTACTAACCTGTCTTCTTAGTCTGCTCATTTTGTAGTGCTTTTAGCGAGTTATTAGTTAATTCCAGGTATGACTGAACCTGTTTCTTCAATTTACTCTCCGGAAAACGATCCATGAAATCGTTGCAATCGGTGACGACCTGCGCCAGGCGGACCTGTTTTTTTTCTTCCAGGCTTAGTGTGGCATACTCGTATTCCGACCTGATAATATACAACTTATATTCGTCACTATTCTGAGAATCCGGGTAAGTATTCATCAGGTTGTTGAAAGTAAGCGATGCCGCCTTTAAATACGCGGGATTTGTGGCCCTCAGATTATAGTAAAGACGGGCATTTTCAAAATCCTTTTGTTCCAGTTTCGCCCGGCATTTGTCAATAATCTCCGTAGCCTCTTTTACCTTATCGGACTCAGGGTGCTGGCTGATAAAGGCTTGCATGAAACCGATGGTCTTGGTTGTATTGGTCTGGTCCAGCTCAAATTTTGGCGACTGCTTATAAAACGTATAGGCACGCATATAATCCATCTCTGCCGCTTTCTGGCTGTTTGGAAAAGCTTCCACAAACCCCTTGAACAGGTTCTCTGCATTGATATAATCCCGCAGGTAAAAGGCTGAATAGGCGTACTTGTACCAAATGTCCTCATAGTGTTCCGAACCCTTCATTACCCGGTAAAGATCGTCGTACAGCTGCTGGGCGTGGTTATAATCCTTGTTCAGGTAATACTTTTCGGCCATTTTCAGTTTATAGTCGTAATCCGTGCTTTTCATAAGCTTGGAAAAACTGCCATCCTTACTTCGCCAGGCTTTCGGTACAATAAAGCAGGAAGTAAGGCTTACTGAAATGATGACTGCCAGAAATAATGGTTTCATGAAGTCTGCGAAATTACAGTATTTAGGTAAAAAACGAAAATAGGGGGAAATATGGGGGAATCAATGTCCGAATATGTTAAAGTCCGTGTTATAAGTGTTGATGTATATAGTTGATGGTTTATGGCTCCTGTTTGCGATCCCGCACTTGCAGTCCATTAACCATCAACTATATACGATCAACAGTTCATTAACGGCACTTACCTTTTACGTAAGTTTGGATGGGGCGCCGGAACCGTATTAGGTCCTTCTTCACCTGTTCCATCCTTGATATCGATCGTATTTTCATCACCGCCGGTTTGGCCGTACCTGAATATGAAACGGTCGGAATTAATGCCTTCTTTTTCCACCAGGTACTTGATCACTTCATTTACACGGTCCCAACTCAGTTGCTGGGCGGTCTTGCTGGATTCTCCATACCCGATAACGGCTACTTTACAACCCGGATTGTTCCGCATCTTGTCTGCAATGCTGGCAGCCAGCGCTTTACCATCCTTGTTCAGAGTAACGGTTCTTCCTTTGAACACTATGCTGGGCAGGTCGCCGATAAAGCATTTGGTTCTACCCATGGTTCCTAGTCCGCCGGAATCCAGTTTGGCATTGATTTCCTTACAGCAGGCCGGATCAGGGCATTTACCTACACCGTCAGCATCAACAGGCTGGCACTGGGTTGGGGTAATTTTTTCTTTGTCTCTGCAATCAGGCACCCCGTCCCCATCCGTATCGAGACTTACACCATGCGTATCCACCGGGCAACCAGCCGGGGTATTGGGTTCATGATCGAATTGGTCCGTCACGCCATCCCCATCCGCATCATCCAGCACGGGTTTTGGCAATTTCATGTGACGGGGCGCATTGATCTCGCCGTATGCATAATCCAGGGGGTTAATCCACCAGAGGGGTTCAACGGCTTTCCTGCCCAGATTGTAATTCAACCCTACGGAAAGGAAATTGTAAGAATCATAATCACGGGTCATAGCATGGATGGAAGGTGATCCGGTTTCCTGCCATTCCTGACCATCGATCAGATCAGTCTTGGTTACCGAAACTTTGTCTTCAATGGCTATATTAAACCGGTTGGAAAGTTTGATTTCCATGCCCGCACCCATCACCAGAACGGGGCGGAAGGGGGTTCCGCCAAAAATACTCGGCTGGGAATTATCCCGCTGCGCCAGCGTTTCGAAGGAACCGTCCAACTTATTTTTCAGGGCCTTCTTAATTTCTTTCCGGTTGCTGTAGGTAAATCCGCTTGCACCGAACTGGGCAACGATATCGCTATAGTCATAGGGCAGGCCGGTGCGACTATCCAGCACATTATACAAGGTGCTGTAGGTCATTAATCCAAAACCGCCAAGCGCATAAATGGCCATCCCGGATTTGGCCCTGTGAAAGCGGATATTATTTAAGGTAACGAGACCCTGGAGGGAAAGCTCCTGAATGGTGGTCCGGTAATTATAAAAAACAGGGGTGTGCGCGGCTGCACTGTAGTAACGGCTCAGTACCGGATTAGCAGCATAACCGGAGTAGGAAGGCTGCCAGTTCAGGCCCTTGGCCCTCAGGTAATCATATTCCAGCCGGAGGGAGAAAACATAACCCAGCGCTTTTCTTACATGAATTCCAAGACCGAAAGTGGGAAGCCATGCGCGGACATCGCCGGAAACAGTGGACAATCCGCCTTTGACCCCCAGTTCCAGTTCGTTCCGCGGTTTGGCGGGAAAGGGATAAGCATTATTCAAAAATTCATTGTGTTGGGGTATTCTCCTGGACGGGTAAAGGGAAGAGTCTCGCAAATCATAGCTACTGTTATTATCCGTGGTATTGTCCTGTGCAAAAGAAGTTGAAAGCATAACCAAAAAGAAAATCACTAGCAACGAGTACATTTTCCCTGTCATAAACTGAAGTTTGGATGAACGAAGTGAATAAAAACAACTTTACACTTTAGCAAAAATATAAGTTAACCCTTAAACGGCAAATTTTTTATCCCTAAAGAAACTGGAAACCACAGAATTGTATTGAATTAGATCGAATTTCATGCCCGCCGTAATGGGTACCCCGTTCCCCAACATTTTAAAGTAGTAATTTGCCGCCACTAATTTATGCAGATAGCCCAATCCATACTTCGGGAAGAGCTGGTTGTTTTTGAGAAGAAATTCCGTGAGGCGGTAAAAAGCCAGGCACCCCTGCTCGACAGGATCATGCGGTTCATTGTAAACAGGAAGGGCAAGCAGATCAGACCCATGTTTGTGTTTTTGTCTGCCAGGCTTTGCGGCCAGATCAATGAATCGACCTACCGCGCAGCTTCGCTGGTTGAACTCCTCCACACCGCCACGCTGGTTCATGATGATGTGGTGGATGAATCACTGGAAAGAAGAGGGTTTTTTTCCACCTATGCGTTATGGAAAAACAAGGTATCGGTACTCGTGGGTGACTACCTGCTGGCCAAGGGTTTATTACTGTCTCTGGATCACAATGATTTCAGAATTTTGCAACTGCTCTCCGGGGCGGTCCGGAAAATGAGCGAAGGGGAACTGATGCAGATGGAGAAGGCCCGTTCGCTCAATCTGGATGAGGCCATCTATTTTGACATCATCCGCAATAAAACGGCTTCCCTGCTGGCATCTTCCTGTGCGGCCGGCGCCTTTTCCACCAGCGGAGATGAACAGCTAACGGAAAAACTTAGCCGTTTTGGAGAAGCTGTGGGCATTGCCTTTCAGATCAAGGATGATCTGTTTGACTATGGCAATGAGCAGACTGGCAAACCTTCCGGCAATGACCTCAAAGAAAAAAAACTGACCCTGCCGCTGATCTATACACTGAATAACGTGGAAAAACCCCTGCGGCGCGAACTCATTTACATTATTAAAAATCAAAACCGCAATCCGGAGAAGATCAAATATGTTCTGGAACAGGTGATCCAGGCCGGGGGCATCCGCTATGCCACCGAAAAAATGAACCAATACCGGGATGAGGCCCTATCCATACTCTATGGCTTTGAAGACAGTGAGGTGAGAAAAGGATTGGAGGAATTGGTAAGATTCACTACAGATAGAAAGTATTAATTATGGACAATTGACTGTGGACAATTGCCAATGTCCATAGCGAATGGCTTTTCATTGTCAACTGTCTCCTGTCAATTGTCAACTGTATGCTTAAACGATGGAGTATAAAAAATGCCGGCGAGGAAAAAACAAAGGCTCTTCAACAGGAGCTAAAAATCCATCCGGCATTGTGCATGGTTTTGGTTGCACGGGGTATTGAAAATTTTGAACAGGCCAAAAGCTTTTTCCGGCCGGAAATATCCGCACTGCACAACCCATGGCTGATGAAAGACATGGATAAAGCAGTAGCGCGCATCATGACAGCGGTGGAACGAAAGGAAAAGATCCTGATTTTCGGAGACTACGATGTGGATGGTACCACAGGGGTCGCCTGCATGTTCCTGATGCTGCACAGGATCTGTGATGCCGGGCTCCTTGATTTTTATATCCCGCACCGTCACCGGGAAGGCTATGGAATTTCCAGGGCAGGCATCGATCATGCCAAAGAAAATGGATTCAGTTTAATAATCTCGGTAGACTGTGGCATAAAATCCGTGGATCTGGTAGCCTGCGCGGCAGGGTATGGAATAGATTTTATCATTTGTGATCATCATCTCCCGGAAACCCAATTGCCTGCGGCTGTTGCCATTCTCAATCCAAAACAAGCCGGTTGCCATTACCCATACAAGGATCTTTGCGGATGCGGTGTGGCCTTCAAACTCATCACAGCCATTGCCCAAACCCTGAAATGGACGGAATCTGAATATTTCTTTTTGCTGGACCTTGTGGCCATTGCCATTGCCGCAGATATCGTTCCAATGACCGGAGAAAACCGGGTGCTGGCATTCCTTGGATTAAAAAAAGTAAATGAAGATCCCAATCACGGCATCAGGGCACTGATGCAACTGAGCGGACTAACCAATCCTGTTTCCATTACCTCGCTGGTGTTTATGATCGCTCCCCGGGTGAATGCCGCAGGCAGAATGGATGATGCCCGGAAAGCCGTTCTGATGTTCGTTTCGGATCATTTTGAAGAGGCCCTTGGTCTGGCCGGGCTGCTTCATTCAGACAATGCGGATCGTAAAGAAGCAGATTTGCTCACTACTGAAGAAGCACTGGCGATTATTGAAGCTGACGAAGAGATGCGCGACCGTAAAACCACCGTGGTTTTCCGTTCGCATTGGCACAAGGGTGTTGTTGGCATCGTCGCTTCGCGGTTGATAGAAAAATATTATCGTCCAACTGTGGTGCTTACCCAAAGCGGAGAAATCGTTTCCGGAAGTGCACGCAGCGTGCAGGGCTTTAACTTATACGAAGCCATACACGGATGCAGGGAATTCCTGATTGGTTACGGGGGCCATTATGCCGCAGCGGGAATGACCCTGGCTCCTGAACACGTGGATCTTTTCAGCCGGAGATTTGAAGAAATCGTTTCAGCAACCATTGAGCCACAGTTCCTGATTCCGCAACTGAACATGGATGCCGAAATTCAATTCCGGGATATCAGTACCTCCTTTTATCACGTCCTTCAGCAGATGGAACCCTATGGTCCGGAAAACACCAATCCCATTTTCATCAGCCGCCACGTTACAGATACAGGCTATTCCAGATTGCTCAAGGAAAAACATATCCGGTTCTCCCTTTCCCAGGAAAAAACCGTGATTCAGGGAATAGGTTTTAACATGGCGGATAAATTTGAACTGCTCCGTCAGCCCATCGATATTATTTATTCATTGGATGAAAAGGCATGGAATGGCGTGAAGAGTTTGCAGATGAAGGTTATTGACTTGAAAGTTTCAGACGGTAATTAAGAAGTTGATGGCATATATCATTAACCAAATTACGCCTCTATAATAATCTTACTCCTTCCCCCAATCAGTTCCACGCTGCGCTGAATAAAATTGGTGAGTTCATTGCCATTCAATAATCCCTGGGATAAGAGGGCCAGATCGGCCAGGTTGTGAACAAGCTTTTGTTGTTTGTCGCCATCGGATTCACCCAGAACCGTCTTATAAATCGGGTGGTTACCGTTTACGGTAAGCGTCACTTCATCGGGCATGCTGGCATAAAATGCACCCATTCCGCCATTCAAAGCGGCCATGTCTTTCATGCGTCGCATGAATTCCGGACGGGTAGCTACTACCGGCAGTGCATCCGGGTTCAGTCCGCGTACGTCTATAGTAATATGCAGCGCAGGAATATCCATTTTAAATAGTTCCTTCAGCTTTTCCTCTTCTCCCTTATTCAACACCATGTCCGACGCATCCTGTTTATCAACCAGGTTATCCACTACGTCACTGTCCACCCGGGTAAAATGAACCGAATCCCATTTTGTTTCCATCTGGTTGATAAAGCCGGCATCCACTATGGTTTCCAGTTTCACTACGCGATATCCTTTCGATTGTGCAGCCCGGATATAGCTGTCCTGCTGAACAGGGTTGCTGGTATATATAATTACCTGTTTGCCCTCCTTGTTTTTCTGCAGGGTTTCGGTGGCGATCCGATATTCATCCAGGGTATAGAAAAGGGACCCGTCGGCATCTTCCATGATGTGAAAATGATTGGCCTTCTCCAGGAATTTATCATCGGTCATCATGCCGTATTTCACAAAAAGGCCCAGGCTCTCCCATTTCTGTTCGAATTCTTTTCTTTCTTTGGTGAAGAGTTCATCGAGTTTATCGGCCACTTTCTTCGTGATGTGGCTGTTGATCTTCTTTACATTCGGATCTCCCTGCAGATAACTTCTGCTTACATTCAGGGGAATGTCCGGGCTGTCGATAACCCCCTGCAGCAGCATGAGGAATTCCGGAACGATATCCTTGACCTCATCGGTTACAAAAACCTGGTTGCTGTACAGCTGGATCTTGTCTTTCTGGATCTCATAGCTCTGTTTTATTTTGGGGAAATACAGAATGCCGGTCAGGTTGAACGGATAATCCACATTCAGGTGTATCCAGAACAACGGAGGTTCGTTAAAAGGATACAGCTCCTTATAAAAATCCTGATAATCCTGAGGGGTGAGTTCGCTGGGTTTGCGGGTCCAGGCGGGATGGGTGTTGTTGATCTGCTTGTCTTCGAATTTGACGGGTATCGGCAGGAACCGACAGAATTTTTCCAGGATGGAACGGATGCGGCCATCATCCAGAAATTCCCGGCTGTCTTCATTGATGTACAAAATGACATCGGTTCCGCGGTCAGTCCTGGTGGTTTCTTCCAGCATGAATTCCGGGCTTCCGTCACACTCCCATTTCACCGCAGGCGCATCTTCTTTATAGCTTTTCGAAATCACTTCCACTTTGCTGCTGACCATAAAAGCCGAGTAAAAGCCCAGGCCGAATTTTCCGATAATGGCATTTTCGTTCTGGTTCTTGTATTTATTCACGAACTCTTCCGCGCCGGAAAGGGCCACCTGATTCAGGTATTTATCCACTTCTTCGGCGGTCATCCCGATCCCCTGATCCGAAATGGTAATGGTTCCCACTTCTTTATCGAGTTTTACCTGGATGGCCAGGTCATTCAATTCGCCCTTGGCTTCTCCGAGGGAGGAAAGGGTTCTGAGCTTCTGGGAAGCATCTACTGCGTTGCTAATCAACTCCCTAAGAAAAATTTCATGATCACTGTAAAGGAATTTCTTAATAATGGGAAAAATGTTTTCTGTCTGAACCCGGATGCTTCCTTTTTGCATAACGACTGATTTTAGACTTGCCGTTCAAACGGAGTGCCATTGGTGATGGTACTGACAGGATGACGGAAAAGTGGATGGTATATAGTTTTTAGTAGATGGAAATTCAGTATGAAATTCGCACTTGAATTCCGTATACCATAAACTATATACCATTCACAATTTCTATTCGCTTTTCCACCCAAAACCATTACCTTCGCAGCCCAATTAATTTTTTTACCAAAAACAGGGAAATGAACAATTATGAATTGATGGTGATTTTTACCCCTGTGCTGTCTGAGGAGGATTTCAAAGCCACCCAGAATAAATACACGGCCTTCGTTAAAGAAAACGGCGGCAAAGTGATGCACGACAATCCCTGGGGTCTTAAATCACTGGCGTATCCCATCCAGAAAAAGACGACCGGTTTATACTGGGTTCTGGAGTACAGTGCGCCATCCGACTTCAATGAGAAGCTGAAAATTCAGATTCTCCGCGATGAAACCGTGTTGCGTTTCATGGCTACCAGACTCGATAAATACGCCGTCGAGTACAATGCCAGAAAGAAAAGTGGTGTATCTATAGCAACTGAAAAAGCGGAGGCATAAGATGGCAAAAACAAACGAGATCAAGTATCTGACCGCGATCAAGACCCAGCAAAGAGCCAAGAAATTCTGCCGTTTTAAAAAATACCACATTCGTTATGTGGATTATAAGGACGGTGAATTCCTGAAGAAATTTCTGAACGAGCAGGGTAAGATGCTTCCCCGCCGCATCACCGGGAACTCGCTGAAATACCAGCGCAAGGTGGCCGAAGCGATCAAGAAGGCCAGGCAAATGGCCATTTTGCCGTACGTGACTGACTTATTCAAGTAACTCGTTCCGGCTCAGCCGGGACCAAATAAATAATAATGGAAATCATTTTGATCCAGGATGTGGACAACCTCGGCGCCGCTCACGAAAAGCTGAGCGTAAAGAACGGATATGCCCGCAACTTCCTGATCCCAAAAAAAATGGCCATCGAAGCCAGTCCTTCTAATCTTAAGCAATTGGACGAGAAGGTGAAACAGCAGAAAAAGAAAGAAGAAAAGCTGCTTGCCGAAGTCAATAAGGTTATCGAGGTGCTGAAAGGTTCCCCGTTAAAAATCGGTGCAAAAACCGGTACCAGCGGAAAAATCTTCGGCAGCGTCACTTCTGTTCAGCTTGCCCGCGCCATCCGCGACCAGAAAGGGTACGAAATTGACCGCAGACGCATACATATTCTTTCCGAAGTGAAAGAACTGGGTAGCTATAAGGCGAAAGTGGATTTTGGTCATGGCAATGAAACGGAAGTGGAGTTTGAGGTAACGGCCGAATAATTCCCGTGTTTTGAATACCAGATTAAGCCCCCGTTCCGGTTCAACCTAACGGGGTTTTTTATGCCCCGGAATCCCTTTATACAACTGGCTTTGCCCGGTTCTGTAAAATTTTACCAAGTAATAAAAATCCCTATCTTTACAACAGTTCTGCTATTCTGAATATGGCTGTGTACCGGTTCAATCGAAAACCGTTTGCACCCCGGTCACCGCCGCTTCGGAATGCCAGCACTTGTTTTTTTCATTTTTTAATTTTAGCACAATGAACATTTATGTAGGCAACCTCTCCTGGCAAATGACCGATGAGGATCTCAGAAACCTTTTTGAACAACACGGCGCCGTTGGTTCTGCAAAAATCGTTAAGGACAAAGTTTCAGGCCGCAGTAAGGGCTTTGGCTTTGTTGAAATGGAAAACGATACAGAAGCCCAGGCAGCCATTACAAGTCTTTACGATTCGGAAGTAATGGGCCGTAAGATCATTGTCAATGAATCCCAGCCCAAACAACAGGGCGGCGGTGGCGGCGGTTTTAAGAAGAGAAGCTTCGGAAACGGCGGCGGTGGCGGTGGTGACAAAAAAGGAGGCTTCAATCGCGGAAACAGCGGTGGTGGCGGATTCGACAGAGATTATTAATCTTTCTCCATATAAGAAATTTAAAAATCCTTCCTTTTGGGAAGGATTTTTTTTTGATGGTGGATCAGCGATCAATGCAGTTGATGGTATATGGTTGATGGATTTCAGATGCGAATCCCGAACTAAAGTCCATCAACCACATGCCATCCACCAATCACTCCAATCCGAATAATTTCTTATTCAAAGATTGCAGGGTTTTTATTTTATAAGCAGAAGGAATGAGCACGGAAACATTGTGTTTGCTTCCTCCATAACTCACCATGCGGACCGGCACATGGGACAGGGCTTCGAATATTTTTCCCAGCACATCCTCGGTTTCTGCAATTTCATTTCCAACAATGGAGACGATTGTCTGGTCTTCCTCCACTTCCGTGATTCCGAAAGGTTCCAGTTCCCTTAATATTTTTTTCAGGTTGGTTCCGCTGTCTATCGTCACAGATACCGCCACTTCGGATGTGGTTACCATATCAATCGGTGTTTTGTATTTTTCAAAGACCTCGAAGATTTTACGAAGGAATCCGTAAGCCAGCAACATCCGGCTGCTTTTGATATTTATGGCTATAATCCCGTCCTTTGCGGCAATGGCCTTTACGCCGGAAGACGAGGCTGACTGCTGAATCACGGTACCGGCCGCTTCGGGCTGCATGGTGTTGAGCAATTTTACGGGCACATTTTGCTGCTGGGCGGGCCAGATGCAGGTGGGATGTAAAATTTTGGCGCCGAAGTAGGCGAGTTCCGCCGCTTCGTCAAAACTGAGCTGCTCCACGGGAATCGTTTTCTTAACTATGCGCGGATCATTGTTGTGCATGCCGTCAATATCCGTCCAGATCTCACAAACGGAGGCCTGGATGGCCGCGGCTATTAAAGAGGCCGTATAGTCACTTCCCCCTCTTTTCAGATTGTCCACTTCGCCCTTGGCGTTTCGGCAGATATATCCCTGCGTGATGAAAAGAACCGTATCCGGATATCTCGCCAGCAGGGGCATAAGCCTGCTGCGAATCTGGTCGAGCTGGGGTTCATCTTCTGCATCGATGCTCATGAACTCCAGGGCCGGTAACAACACATGCGGCATTCCCTGTTCTTCCAGATAAACACTGAACAATTTGGTTGAAAGCAATTCTCCCTGGGCCAGGATGTCTTTATTCAATGATTCGCTGAAAGAAATGCGCAGAATGATGCTCAGAAATTCAAAATGTTCCCTGATGATGCCCAGGGCGATCTGCCGGCTGGTTTCCGTTTGCAGCAACTGGCTGATGAATGCATGATAGTGTTCAGATAGCTGATTGATTTGTTGCTGGGCCTTTTCGCGGTTAAAAGCGGCCGCCGACCGACCGATCTCCACCAGGGCATTCGTGGTGCCGCTGAGGGCACTCAGCACAACCATCTTTTTTTCTTTGCTGCTGTTGATCAGCCTGGCCACCTCATGCATCCGCTCCGGTTTTCCGACTGAAGTGCCTCCGAACTTCATTACTTTCATGCTACCTGATTTTTTGGGATGGCAAAGATACAGGTTGATGAATTAAAATGGAGGACCCCTGCCTGCCGGACGGGGTTTTAGATAATTTTTAAAAAACGAACGCCCGATGGTATTTTAATCCACCGGACGCTCCAAAATCAACTATTTTTTACTGATTCGTTTTTACTTCTTCAACAGCTTTACCGTATAGAGGTTGTTGTTCAGCATGGCCTGCACAACATACATGCCCTTGGGCAAATTTTCAAGCTGATCAATCATGATGCTGTTGTTTCCGGTGTTCACCGTAATATTTTTTGTTCGGATCTGCCTTCCGGAATTATCCACCACCCGCAATTCCCCTGCTCCCTGTTTATCAGAATACAAATTCAGAATGGTATAATTATCTACCGGGTTCGGATAAATTGAAACACTCGTTTCAGGCTGATTCAGTTTTACCGGAACAATCTGGCTGTACACAAACTTTCCGCTCTGGTCAACGATCTTCAGTCGATAATAAATGATGCTGGTATTTACATTGTACAGCTGGTCGTTGGTCGTATAATTATGAACCGGATTAGCAGACTGACTGGCATTCACCTGACCCACAGAAATAAAATCTGTGGTATTGGCACTTCTTTCCACTTCAAAATAATTTGCATTGATCTCGTCGGTTGTTGACCAGGAAATTTTTACATTATTGGAAGATGCATAAGTAGCATTGAAATCCAGGATCGTAACCGGCAACACGATGGACTGACATACTCGCATATTGGGAGGCAACTGGGCGAAGGGAACGGCGGATGTATATACCCCGTTTGTTCCCGGAGCTGCACCGTAATTATTCGTGATCGAATTTCCGAAGCTGGTACCTGCAGCACCGCCTGTTACAGAAGTAGCAGCATTTAATGCGGCATTGGAAAAAATTATTCCACCGCCGCCACCACCACCAGGACCATGCTGGGTAGCATCCTGATTACCTGGAAAGTTGTTGGCCCCGTCGGCGCCGTTTGCGATGGCCGTGATACCGGCATGACCGCTGTTTGCATAGATCAGAATACTGCCGCCTGCACCACCGCCGCCTGATCCATCGATCGATACGGTATTGTTCGCCAGGGCGCCTGAAGCGTTGATCGTGCCTGTTCCTGATATGGTCAGTGCATTGATGATCACCATTCCGCCTCCGGCTGATCCGCTGCTCGCGAAACCACCTCCCGGCAAACCAGTTCCGTTATTAGATGAACCGGAACCAGCTCCGCCACCCATAATCATCCGGCTTGGGCTGGAATAATTAGTTGTCGGGCTATAAGAAGTGAATTTAGTTCCTCCGATTCCTCCGGATACTTTAAAGGAAGACCAGCCATTTCCACCCAATCCGCCCGCACCGCCATTTCCACCACCACCACCGCCGGCATTTTGATCATTCGAAGCTGGATCGCTGTCCGTGGCCCCGCCGCCGCCATTACCCGGGGCACCCCTGGCGTAACTTCCACCCGGATAGCCTTCTACTATATTATCTTTGAGAACACCATTATTATTCAGGTAACGCGGAGTTCCGGCAATGCCTTCTCCTTTGCTACCGTTGGTAGCGGCCGTTGCGGGGGAATAAAAATCCTTCCAGGTATAGGTTCCGCTCGCACCGTTCATAGAGCGTCCACCGCCACCACGGAAACCGGCGCCTGTGGCGCTGATGGTTTTCCCGTTAAAATCAAACTGGTTCACGGCACTCAAAACAACCAGGCCACCGGTAGAACCGTTCCATAATGGAGCAGTAATGGCACCGTTAAGCAGGATATTAAAATGTTGCGGAACGCGCACGATCTGATAAGTGTACTGACCGTTTGCCCCATAAGGAGAATAAGCATAAGCATTGGATAAACCGGCACTCAGGTTCAAGGTACCGCCCACAAGAGGAACTGCATTCAGCGAAACAGCAAATTCCATTTTGCCTGCATACAAGCCGGTGCTGAGAAAGCCAGCGCCCATCCCGCCGAATCCGCTACCATAGGCGGAGTTCGTAACTGTACCGGGAACCAGTATCTGGGCACCCTGCATTTGAATAATCAATACAATATCCCCGGCGGCAATCGGCGCTATTCCGAAATTTAATCCGGCTCCCGCAGCGCCAAGGGTCATCGAAACGTCACCGGCGTTAACGGTTGCCTGAGTTCCGGGATAATAGGTATTCTCACTGGCAATGATGGGATCTGTTCCGGAAGTGGCGCAATTCTGGGCCCTTACGGAAACCGCAGAAAATTGCAGCATCAGAACACCCAGCATAATTACCAGGGTATTTTTTAAGGGGGTACTGTTGGTTTTCTCAGCAGGCATTTTAATCTGTTTCATAAGGGTCGGTTTATTAACATCGTAGGAGTTCCAATTGCTGTACCAAACATATAATCTATGATTATCAATGATTTATACCGATACCACCGCATGGGTTATTCCCATTTTGAGAATGTAATTCCGAATTTGATTATCGTCTGAAGTTTTGCTGCAAAGTGGGGAAATCCGTTTATCCTGCAGCCGGACAGATCTATTCGATACACGAGAAAACAGTTTTTTCCAGGACCACGGAAAAACCTGCAAGTCAATATCCTGTCTAAACGCAACTAAGGGTAATAACTTATGTGGAACAGAATTATTTTTTCCGGCATGAACAGATCATTGAATTGGAGTAATATTCAACTGTTCAGCGAGATAATCCAGGTTTTCAGCAACGGCATTGAGCAGCGGAATACCTTCTTTACTTCTCCGGGCTTCCGTCCTTCTTTCAGGATCACCAGGAACCAGCACTTCCTGATGTCCTTTTCCCGGAATGGCCGACCGGAACCGCCGCAACCACTGGTCCATGTCTTTTTTAAAATCTGCCGCCTCACGGAAACCATCAATTCGCAGGGCACCGAAAAAATGTCCAATACCTTTGCCCGGCATGTTCTCGGGAATGGCTATATAGGCCGGGAAGGGAGGTACCCAGGGTCCGTAGTTCGCTCCGCTAAGAACCCCCGAAAATATATCCACGATGGCGGCAAGGGCATACCCTTTATGACTGCCCTGATCTCCGCCCAGCGGAAGCAACGCTCCGCCGGCTTTTAACTCATGGGGATTGGTGGAAATATTCCCTTCCTTATCCTGGATCCAGCCCGCAGGTGCAGGTTCATTTTTCCGTTGCAGGATTTCCAGTTTTCCATTCGCGGCGGTGGTGGTTGCCAGGTCAGCAACAAAAGGTGGCTCATTTCCTGCCGGAACGGCTACGCAGATGGGATTTGTTCCCAACAGGCGCTCCAGGGAGAATGTCGGGGCAACGAGCGCACTGGCATTCGTCATCACAATACCGATCATATCTTCTTCCAATGCCATTAATGCGTGCTGGGCCGCTATTCCAAAATGATTTGAATTCCGGACGGCTATCCAGCCGGATCCCACTTCTCTGGCTTTTTCAATGGCCCTTTCCATGGCAAATGGCGCAACCACCAATCCCAGCCCCCCGTCCCCATCCACAACACCGGTAGACGGCGTTTCATGAACCACTTTTATCTTGGGTCTGCTGTTTGCCCGTTTGGCCTGCCAGAGTCTGACATATCCGGTTAACCGCGCAATGCCGTGGGAATCGATGCCCCGCAGGTCCGCCCGCAACAGACCGGTAGCTGCGAGCGACGCATCCTGCTCAGAAAAATCGATGGCTGTAAATACCGTTTTCGTGAATCTCCAGAGTTCCTGATAACTAAAGATTTTTTCCATACGGAGAAAATGTCAGGATATCAGCTTCATGCTGACCGGATCCCAACGGATGATTTTATTTTGAAAATAGCTTTCATTGGCAGCGAGGCAGGGGGCTGCGGCCCTGAAACCGAATACCGGATCCTCCACTACGGGAGTTCCGTTCCGCACGCCTTCAAAAAAATGACCGAAATGCTCCAGGTGTTCATCATAGTTTTCCGGCAACTGGAATACCGTATCAGGCTCCGTATGGTCACGCTGATCTTCCGCCGAATATTTTTGATTGTACCGTTTGAGTAATTCTTCCTGCATGGCTTTTGGATAGGTGGGTAGCGCATCCCATCCGCCAATACCCGGTGCCTTTGACATTTTATGATGACGGATCGTAAATCCATTTTCCTGCATTTCCAATACCCCTTCCGAACCAATCAGTTTTGTTCCGCCGGATTCGTTGTTTCCGCTGATGAAATTAACCCGGAGCATCACCTGAAATTGGGGATGTTCTTTGGTTTCCGGATATTGTATCACCCCTGTCATTACGTCGGGCACATCCCGTCCGTCCTTCCAGTAACACAACTGGGCAGATGAATAGATTTTTTCCGGGCCCTTTGAATCCGTGATGGCATGAATGCCAGAAATCAGGTGTACAAAAAGATCACCTGCCACCCCCGTTCCAAAAGCCCTGTAATTCCTCCACCAGAAAAATTTTTTTGGATCATACGGTTCATCCGGCATCCCATCTATGTATCTTTTCCAGTCCACGGTTTCCGGTGAACCATCTGTTGGCATCGTATACTCCCAGGCGCCCAATGCACTCTGGCGGTCAAAATTGGCTTCAATACAGGAAAGTTGGCCTATAGCCCCGGAACGGAAGGCTTCCCTGGCTTTAATGGTGGACAAACTGCTCACCCGCTGGCTTCCCACCTGCATCGTCCTTTTACTTTTTTTCCAGGCATCAATCACACCCAGCCCCTCACTGATCCGGTGCACCATCGGTTTTTCACAATAGACTGCTTTACCATTGGCCAGCGCTTCTATGGATATCCGGGAATGCCAGTGATCGCTGGTGGCAATGATCACCGCATCAATATCTTTCCGGTGCAGGAGTTCGCGGTAATCTGCCGTTACAAAAAGATCTTTGCCATACAATTCCCTGAACCGTTCCAGCCTTCCTTTATACAGGTCACAGGCCGCCACCACTTCGGTACCCGGAACCTTCAGCGCCGTAGCCAGATCGTGATTGCCCTGAATACCGATGCCGATGACGCCGATGCGGATCTTATCGTTGAGCGAAATTTTTCTGGAATAGCTGTCCACCCGATGCTGCCACTGATCGGCAAAAGCAAGCGAAGAATGGGTAGCGGCCATGGCCAAAGCCGTGCCACTCACCTGTTGCAGAAAACGGCGCCGGGAGGGAGAAGATCCTTTCATACATGGGGGTTTTGTGGATATTTAAAAAAGATGAAAAGCAGCTAAAGTAAAAAATGCTCTCCTTTTAAGTGAGAGCATTTTTTTATCGGATCGCTTAAAATGGAAGATCGTCAACCGGGGCAGAGATTTCACCCGGAGAAGGAATGCCTGACATACTTCCGGAAGAAGCCTGGTTAAGGTTATCGTTCCCGTAACCACCAGCACTATCATTCGTGTTCCTGCTGCCGAGCAATTGTACACTCTGTACACGCAGTGTTAAAGAAACACCCTGCGTTCCATCTGTTTTCTGGTAGGTACGCAAATCGGGCGTACCCTCGGCATACACCTGTGTCCCCTTTTTCAGATAAGGAGCAATCGCGGTTTTATCCGTCCAATAGGCACAATCCACCCAAACCGTTTTCTCCTTTTGATTCCCCTGGGCATCCCGGAATTTCTCCGTATGGGCCACATTGAAATTGATCACATTTTTACCATTCACGAGATTGGTCACACAATCTTTTCCAAGATTTCCGATGACTTGCAATTTGATCATAACTTAAAATTTAGCTGCTCCCTTAAAATTGTTTGATAAGGCAATTTACAGGATTTAGGGACCCGGGAAAATACTATTTTGTGGGAATAAGTATCTTTGCGTCTATGAGCCGAAAAGGAAAAGTGCTGGTAGCGATGAGCGGGGGTATTGACAGTACCATCACCGCCCTGATGCTTCATGACCAGGGTTATGACGTAATCGGGATTACCATGAAAACCTGGGACTATGCCAGCTCGGGGTCTTCCAAAAAAGAGACCGGTTGCTGTAACCTGGACAGCTTTAACGATGCCCGTATGGCGGCCGTCCAGCACGGGTTCCCGCATTTCGTGCTGGACATCCGGGATGAATTCGGCACGGCCGTCATCGACAATTTTGTGGAGGAATATCTGGCCGGAAGAACACCCAATCCCTGCGTTATGTGCAATACTCATATTAAATGGCGCGCCCTTTTAAAAAGGGCAGATGCGCTGGAATGCGATTTTATCGCCACTGGTCATTACGCCAATATTCAGCAGCACGCCAATGGACGATTTTTTCTGAGCAAGGGAATTGATGAATTAAAGGATCAGAGTTATGTTCTCTGGGGTTTGCGGCAGGATCTGCTGAGCCGCACCCTGCTTCCGCTCGGTAATTACCGGAAAACGCAGATCCGTCAAATGGCGATGGATTACGGATACCCGGAACTTGCCCAAAAGAGTGAAAGCTATGAGATCTGTTTTGTACCCGACAACAACTACCGTGGTTTTCTGAAGAAACGAATGCCCGGACTGGAAACAGCGGTGGAAGGCGGCAGTTTTGTGGACCGGAACGGGAACATCATCGGAAAACACCGCGGATACCCTTTTTATACCATTGGCCAGCGGAAGGGGCTGGACATAGCGCTGGGAAGACCTGTTTACGTCACTGCCATCCATCCCGAAAATAATACCGTGGTGCTGGGAGAAGAAACTGATCTGGCCGGGCAAAACCTAATGGTCAACGGTCTTAACCTTATGAAATACGATGCCATTCCCGATGGCATGGAGGCTCTTACCAAAATCCGTTATAAGGATAAAGGCGCCCTGAGCAACCTCTATTCCGAAGGAATCCAGATCCGCGTACAGTTCTACGAACCCGTTAAAAGCATTGCCCCGGGACAAAGTGCCGTTTTCTATGAAGGCAATGACGTGATCGGCGGGGGGACTATCAGATTGTCCGGAACGCCCTTTGGGGGTTGAGGGGTGGTTCGTTTTACCTGACCGGGCATTAACCATATCGTACTGGCCGCCAAGGGAGTCGAACGAAGATGGGTATCGCCCGATCCTTCAGTCGTTTTCTTATTAAATTTTTGCTACCGGTTAGGGACTAAGTCCATACATTCAATGGACTTAGTCCCTAACCGGCAATTAAAAAGGAATAATAAATATCAGATTGAGCAATGACCAAAGAACATCAATATCATACCCGTCTCCACTGGACAGGCAATACCGGAAAAGGAACAGAAAGCTACCGGTCTTACGACAGGTCATATTGGATTTCTGTAAAAGGGAAACCGGTGATTGAAGGATCTTCTGATCCTGCTTTTCGCGGCGATCCGGCCAAATACAATCCGGAAGAAATGCTTCTGGCTTCTCTGTCGGCCTGTCATATGCTCTGGTTCCTGCATTTCTGTTCGGAGACATCCATTATCGTTTTGGATTATTCTGATGCCGCGGAAGGAACCATGACCGAAACCGCCGACGGGAACGGAAAATTCTCTGAAGTTATCTTGCATCCTTCCGTGCAGGTAAAAGAGGCGTCTATGCTGGAAAAATTAAATGCGCTTCACGATAAGGCACATCATTTTTGCTTTATTGCCAATTCCTGTAATTTCCCAATCAGCCACGTGCCCGCTGCATCCACAGGATCCATATTGGGCTGACTGATATCCATGGCGAAGCCGCACCCGGAGTCCATCAACTATCTGCCTTCAACCGATTTGAGCCTTTCCGCATAAACCGGAATAGTCACCCACTCAGGATGTATTTCATCGAACAAGGGATTTACAAGCCAGTTAAATACGGCGGATCCCAGATGCTTAAGCGGGTTTGAGGTCGGCTTGGGTATATTTTCGAAATATTCGGCTGATTGCATTTTCAGTTTCACGGCCACCAGTTTTTTCTTTCTGAATGATTCAGCCAGTTCCTGGAACACTTTTGTTTTTGGTAATAAGGATTCCGCATGAACCAGGGAAGCCATGCCACGCAACTTCAGATAAAATCCTTTCCCTTTCTTAAAAAAATCCAGTTTGGCGGGCATCACCGGGTCAAATGATTCCATGACCTGGGTGGGCCTGGGAATGATGAACCATACATTGCCTTCCCCATCCACTTCTGCAATCTGAACGATGTGCGTGGGCAGTCTGGATGGGGAGACGGATTCGGATACGAATAAAGCATTTTCCAATTCCTTCATCTTTTCGCCGAGTAACTGAACTGACATATCCTGCATCATGGTTGCTGAGTTTTCCCGGAAGTTTCAAGCTGCGGGCCAAACTGCCGACGAGTGATAATGAAGGAATTGCAGGTGGGAACAATGGCGCAGATTTCCTGATTTGGGAGCATTTTTCCTGAAAGGGTTTTTTGTGACGGCATTCCGGCCACAGCGTTATGTCGTCCCTCAGCGCCCCGTAAAAAGTTCCACTATATAAGGAGCGGTATAATCCCGGATATCATGCAGCACATTCGAATACTTTAAAAAATATTTGCGACTGTGCATGGTCGTTAGTACCACGGCGGGCATGCCAGCCAGCAACCCTGCTTCCACGCCTTTGGGTGCATCCTCAAACAAAAGGCATTCGGCTGGGTCAACCTGTAGCAGGCCCGCAGCCTTTAAGAATGTTTCCGGATGCGGCTTGCTGATGGCCACATCATCGGCACTCACGATGGCGCTGAAGTATTTCCGGATTTTCAGTTCATCCAGCACAAAATTGATATTCATAGGAATGGCTGCCGATCCGATGGCCATGGGAACTTTTAATTCAAAAGCTTTTTCCAGGAACGTTTCCAATCCCGCAATCAGTTTCAATTCCGGCAGAAAAGCCCTTTGATATCTTTCTTCTTTTTCGGTGGACCAATGTTCCATTTCCGCATCCGTAAACCGATTCTCCCCGAAAACGCGGATCAGTAGTTCGGAATTTTTACCATACATGTGACTTCTTACCTGTTCGCGGGTGAGCCCGGCGTTAAGATCCTGATTCAGGATACCCGACCAGGCGTCGATGTGGTATTCCATATCATTCACCATGGTTCCGTTGAGGTCGAAGATAAGTGCTCCGGGAAATATTTTCATGAACCGCGTGCATTTAATAGCGATGCCACTGTCAGGGGACGCTCATTCCTCCCGAACAGTGGCATACAACTGAATCGTGATTACCAAATCATTATTGCTTTGCCAGTTTCACGGTCTGATCGTAGGTGTTGCCCTCGATGTGAAGGACATACATTCCGCTCGCCGCACCGGTCGGCACCAGGTTGATCAGGTTATCACCTGCCTGGGCATGATATGATTGTTTTAAATAGGTTTTACCAATGATGTCCGAAACTACCAGCGTTAAGTTCTGCGACCTGTCCACATTTACTTTTACCCGGATCTGATCGCTGAATGGATTGCTGTAAACCACCAGCGGCTGCCTCATGTTATCGGATGTAACGAAAACCACTTTGCTGTATTCGAATTTACCATCCAGGTCTATCATTTTCAGGCGGTAGTATCCGTTTCCCGCCAGTGGGAACTGGTCTGTAAACGTGTAATTGCTGGTGGTTGAAGCATATCCTTTTGCCTTAACGGAGCCAATTTTTTCCCAACTGCCCTGATCGGCGCTTCTTTCCACGTCAAAGGAAGAAGAATTGATTTCCTGCGCCGTAGCCCAGGAAAGCTTTATGGTAGCGTCCGGGTTTTTTGTTGCCAGGAACTGCACCAGGACTACAGGAAGGGTAGCTGACTGAGTGAAAATAACCCCAAAAGTAGGATCCAGGGAAGTAATGGCAGGTCCGTAGACCCATCCGGGGGCACAAACGTTGGATGTGGAACCATCACAATTCAAACTGTATTGTGTACCAAAAAAATGAGTCGACTTGCCGATGCCGTTGGAGGTCAAGACGTATGAGTAGTTATATCCGTTGATATCCGGAGGAGCAAAGATTCCAAAAATACCCGCACTCTTAGTTGCAGGGCTAAAAAAATCCGCATGAGGCCCATTTATCGGATTGGGCAAAAAGAGCGGGGCAGTCCCCGTATTATTGGCATTGATTGCGCAGTTTATGTTACCAAGCTGAACCGTGGCAATTCCGTTCAGATCCGCCTGATCATTCAGCACCAGGGTAGCTGCCGTGGATGCGTCACTTCCGATCACCACGCGGGTATCGAAGAACTCTATATAAGTATTTATTGTTAGGGTAACATTTCCGTTCACCACCAATGTACCTCGATGCAACTGTACGTCATTTAAAGCCGGTGTTCCCGGTGAAGGATACAGTAAGGAAGTTGATGTGCCGTTATCAGGAACCACAGTAACATTACTATTGATGGTGATCGTACAGTCGGTACAACCACCGGGAGGGGGCACCCCACCCTGCCAGAAACGGCCATCATCCAATGTATAAAAGGAAGGATTGCTTGTAATCGAACTGTAAACTCCCTGCGCCTGCGTTACCAATGAAAAAGATAAAAAAACCACTGTAAGAATCAGAAGGTAAAATTTTTTCATAATCAATTCATTAAACTGTTAATCGTTTAGCCGTAGATCCTCTCAGAAGAAATCCTCAGGAGATCCTTTACTCTTTAATATAAACCATGCGACAGGTATGGAACAGTTTTCAGCGGGGGACGATGAGTGGCTTTTTAGCGGATGGGGATTTTTGAACTCGCCGTGGAAATTAACAGGATATTGAGCAAAAATAAGCTACTGGTCGGAATATTAACCAAAGCCTTTTTTATTTTATCTACATTTTACTGGGAAAGGTGCAAAACCCACCGGCATGATTTTACCATCAATTCCTTTGCCAGGTACCGGTAGCCCGGTTTCATTCAGAGTGGGTTAAAAATCATGCGGTCTGTCCGACTCCGCAGGCTTCCAGAAAAGCTTTCCGTATCCGATTGGTTAGCGGAGCGTTAAGATCTGCCATCCGCTCGGGATGCCATTGAACCAGCAAAAGCCAGGAGCGGTTTGCCGGATCCGACCATTCCATCGCCTCCGTAACAACAGATTCACTGGTCGCGGTAATTTTCAGATCCCCGGCCGCACGGTCCACCGACTGATGATGGGCAGAATTTACCAGGCCCGAATCCGCGCCACTGACTTGTTGCAGAAGGGATTCGGGAGCTATCGCAATGGGATGCACCTGGTCAACCCCGTCTATTTTACTATGCCGCGTGGTATGCAATGCGGATGGGATATCCGGAACCAGCGTTCCACCGAGGTACACATTGGCTATTTGTAATCCGCGGCAGATGCCCAGCAGGGGTTTCCCCTGTTCCAGCGCATTTTTTATTATGGACATCTCAAACCGGTCACGCTCGGGGATGATCTCTTTCAGATTATATTCTTTCACATATTCCGGCTTTCCGTATAGTTCCGGATGAACATCCTCCCCTCCGCTCAGTAAAACACCGTCACAACCGGCCACCGCTTCCGGATTATTCAGGGAAGCACTCAATTTTACGGCCTCTGCCGATCCGGATGATTCGATCCAGCGGCGGTAATTCTCATATTTACCACAATCAGTAATGCCTATACGAAGTTTTTCAGTCATGATTCCAAGGTTGTTGATCAGAACTACAAATGTAAAGTAAATACAGATCCTTCATTTTCCACCGACTGCACCTGGATATTTCCCTTATGCAGCATCAGAATTTGCTGGCTGAGGCTCAACCCGATGCCACTTCCGTTTTTACGGGTACTGAAAAAAGGAATAAAGATACGGTCCATCAGCGCTGCCGGAATGCCGCATCCGTTATCGGCCACTTTGATGTTGATCTTATTATTACTTACATTGAACGCCGACAGCTGAATACGCGGATGGGGTTTGTCCCTGACCGCTTCAATGGCATTCACCAACAAATTGATCAGCACCTGTTCGATGAGGGTGGCATCCATTTCATATAAAAGCTCGGGATTCTGCAGGATGATCTCGAGCTGAACATTTTTCTGTCCTAGGGTTGGCTGCATCAGCTGATGCAGGTTCTCAAATAAATCACGGAGCAGTACTTTTTTCAGGGTTGGGGAAACGATCTTGTTGAGGTTGCGGTAGGTTTCCGCAAACTTAAGCAGACCCTCGCTACGCCTGCGGATGGTTTCTATGCCAAGTTCAAGATCTTCGATGGCAGCGGGCTGCTCCACCATGAGTCCAGTTGCCCGTTTGAGCCGGTCCAGCATGGTATCTGCCAGTGAAGAAATGGGCGCCACGGAATTCATGATCTCATGGGTCATTACACTTAATAATTTCTGCCAGGCTTTGGCTTCCGTTTCATCCAGCGCCTCATTTACATTCTGGAATGCCGCCAGTTTGAACATTTTATTATCCGTTTGAAAGGCCGTTGCCGAAGCCAGCACCTTTACGATTCCGTTATCCCTCGATATGGACACAATCTTACCTATTCCCGGCTGTAACAGATTGATCTCCCGGAAAAGATGTTCGTCCCTTTTTTCCAGGGAATGCATGGTTTTCAAATACGGAATGCCCAGGATCTTTTTCAGGGAATCGTTCATCCAGATCACCTCCCCGCTTTCCAGCTCGTAGGAAAGGATGCCCGTTTCCACCAGTTCCAGGATCTTCTGCAGATAAAGGAACTGCGTTTCTTTTTCCCGGCTGATCACCTTAAACGTGCTGTTGATGTCGTTAAACCCTTTCCGCATGGTTTTGAGTTCATCGGGAGCGCGGTTCACATCAAAGTGGCGGGAGAAGTCCCGGTAATGCACCGACTCCACAAACTGATCCAGTTCATCCTGGGTTTTACGGAAGAACCTGTAAAAATCACTGAATTCATATCCGAGTACCGGCAGCAGGATGATGAGGTAAATATATTGGGCCTGGATTATAACCACCGAAGTGATACTGACCACGGCAAACAGGATGATGACACGGAGAAGTATGCGAAGCTCAAATTTTTTGAACATGAATTTTAGATATCGTATTTACTCAACCGGCGGTAGAGCGCCGTGCGGGTGAGGCCCAGCTCCCTTGCCGCCCTCGAAATATTACCCTGATGTTTCTCAATCACTTTTAAAATGGTATTTTTCTCGATGGTGCTGAGGGTGAGATTCCGGTCATCCGCGTCGTCCAACTCCCTGACGGTTTCCAGCGGGGAGAAAATAATATCCTCGGCATGGATCTCGTCGCCTTCGCACATGATCACCGCCCTTTCGATGCTGTATTGCAATTCCCTTACGTTTCCGGGAAAATGGTACCCCTTTAGTTTTTCGATGGCCTTAATATCCAGGTCCAGCGTGCGTTTCAGGTATCTTCCGGCATACAGCTGGGTAAACTCGCGGGCAAGCGGCGCGATGTCTTCGGTCCTTTTCCGCAAAGGCGGCATCATGATTTCAACGGTATTGATCCGGTATACCAGGTCCTTGCGGAACCGGGTTTCATTCGCCAGCTCAGACAAAGGCAGGTTGGTGGCACAGATCAGGCGGATGTCCACCGGAATCAAGAGGTTTGAACCCAGACGGGACACCTGCCGGCTTTGAAGTACCGACAACAGTTTCGCCTGTTGCTGCAGGCTGATGTTCCCAATCTCATCCAGGAATAAAGTGCCCCCGGAGGCCATCTCGAACCGCCCGGTGCGATCGTCACGGGCATCAGTAAACGCTCCTTTCTTATGCCCGAACAATTCGCTTTCGAATAAAGTTTCGGTGAGCGCACCCACATCCACTTTCACGAATTGTTTCGAAGACCGGAGCGATTTGTCGTGGATCATCCTGGCCATCAGATCCTTTCCTGTCCCGTTTTCACCGAGGATCAGGATATTGGCATCCGTGGGCGCTATTTTCTCCACTTTGGACAGAATTTCCCGGATGGCCGGTGACTGTCCGATCACCGGCGCTTTTTCACCGCCTGCCGCAGATCCGGCTATTTTCACGAATGCAGCACCATCCTTCCTTTGCAGGGTTTCGCGGATGGTGGTTATCAGTTTCTCATTGTGCCAGGGCTTCACCACAAAATCCACGGCCCCGTCTTTCAGAGATCGAACCGCCAGGTCTATGTCCCCGTAAGCCGTGATCATAATCACCGAGGCAGTCGCGTCCCATTCCTTTATCTTGCGCAGCCAGTATAAGCCTTCGTTGCCGGTATTGATGGCGCTGTTGAAATTCATATCGAGTAAAATGACATCATAATGCTTTTTATAGAGCTGCGACCGGATGTTTTCGGGATTTTTTTCCGTGATCACTTCCGCTGCCTCGGTTTTCAGGAGCAGGCGGACAGCCGTGAGTATATCCACATCATCATCAATGACCAGGATTGAGGCGTTTTTTAATACCATGCTGATGTATAAATAATTTGTACTCTATGCAACAAAACAATGCCACAAGTTTACTCTAATATAATATGGTGACAATTAATTTTTTAAAGGAACCGGGCCTTTGGGCACCTGCCTCGTCCTAAAAAGACTATACACTAAAAACCTAGTGTATGTCATCAAATC